>NZ_JBBLYJ010000002.1:0-646337 GCF_037830355.1 Roseobacter sp. HKCCD5988
GCATATTAAAAGCTATCGAAATTCTTCGGCAGGAACTCGATACCAGTATGGCTCTCCTAGGTGTTACGGAGTTGCATCAACTAAAGGGAAAAGCTTGTTTAAACTTAAGTTGACCAACCTCGGGCACAAAAACTTGTAATCCAGAACAGGGCGCGTGTCCGCTTAAGATTAACCCGTATGCCTTAGGTTACATTATTCAAAAGAACAGCTGATTTGGCCCAGAACTCCGAAATCAGCAAAAACAGTATCTCCATGAGATATCTCAAGCGGAAGCATGCAGGTGCCAGTGGTTACAATTTGACCAGACTGCAAACCTACTCCTATTTTTGAAAGCTCATTCGCGATCCAAGTTAGGGCTAGCCGAGGGTCTCCAAGAACATTCCTACCGACACCATCTCTGACTATGTGGTCTCCAACTCTGCCAATAACATGGTGTTCAGAAAGATCTAAGCCCCGCCACAGATCGGGCGCTTTGGGGCCCAATACAAATTGATGACCACATGCATTATCGGCAATCAACTGTTCTTCCCCAGCTCGTGCGAAATCTGTAAAGCGAGACGCAGGCATCTCCAGAGCCAGAAAAAGCTCCGATACCGAACTCATAACTTCATTCAAACTGTACGCTGATGTTCTTGGAGGTAAGCTGTGTCCCAGTTTGAAGGCGAATTCTGGTTCTGCAACTCGCATGTTGTTGCCAACAAGCGGAAGAACATCACCATCATAGGATACCATTGACTCAATAAGACGGCCCGCCATGGGGCCATTTACACCAATGTGGTTTTGTCCTGCTGAGCTCGTCGCTGCAATCTTCCATCCGAATAGTGCAGCCTGAGACTCATGTTCCAGTATCTCTTGGATCGCGTACCCATCCATCCGCGTTGATGGCCTATAATGAGGGGGAAGAGCAGAAATCGTAGAGCCCGACTGCCAAGTTGAAACCAGCAATTGAGATGCGCGTCTAATTGCGTCCTTTTCCATTTACTTCAAACCCATGAACGCTGAATACCACTTCAACCAATATAACAACGCCAGTTACTGGTTGTCATTGTGAAACTTTTGGCCAAATTGTTTGCCAATGATTTGAAGGAAACCTGCTATTTCATCAGGCGCCGATTTTTGACCAGATATCCATTGATAGAGGTCTTGATCCGCCTCCTCAAGCACCGCCTCAAACTGATCGAGCGTGGCATCATCAGCGGAGGCCAAATGCGCGTCTGCCCATCCGCCCAAAATCAAATCCATTTCTTTGATACCACGATGCCATGCCCGCATCCTAAGACGCTTGAGACGGATTTCGCGTGTCTCTTGGTGAGCAGATTGTGACATAGACAGCCTCTCAGCTTGCGGCGATTTTGCTATTCTCTACTGCCCGCCCGCCTCTTCTACCAGAGTTTGGCGCAATCTTTTTTCGAGCCGGCCCAAAGCATCGGATAGCTGAGCTTGCTCCGCGCGAATGCGCCTTAGGTCTTTCAGGATTGCACTTGTGTCTTCGCTTATCGCAGATGCCACAAATGGGCCATCAATTCCATCACCGCGACCTGTCAACAACCACATAATCGACACGCCTAAAACTCCAGCCAACATTTGTAACTTGTTGGCGCGCGGTTCGGCCTGATCATTTTCCCATGAGCGGATGGTCTTGGCTTTGACACCCATGCGCCGTGCAAGTTCAGCTTGGCCTATATTAGCAGCCTCACGCGCGCCCGCCATACGATCTCCAAATGTGGCTGTATCTTCGTCATACCAGCTTGCATCTGTCTGCTGTTCATGGGTGATTACATCATCGCTCATCGCGGAGGCTCCTTTTCAAATCGGCCAACTTGTTTTCATGCTGCACAGCGCGCAGCTCCCACTGTTCAACCTAAAAGGAACAAAAGCGCAGGAAATGCATATATGCGGCACTTCGCCCAACAATTCCGCGCTTGAACAGCCTTGCGCCAAACCCTAAAGCTGTGCCGCAGTGAAGTAAACCGCGGGCCCCGCCTTTGATGCGTGCGCCGCAAAACTGGAGAAATCCAATGGCCTTTTTGTCCGACACGCTTTCACGGGTCAAACCCTCCCCCACAATCGCCGTCTCCAACCTCGCCGCTGACCTCAAGGCGCAAGGCAAGGATGTGATCGGGCTTGGTGCGGGTGAGCCTGATTTTGATACCCCACAAAATATCAAAGACGCGGCCAAAGCTGCGCTTGATGCGGGTCGGACGAAATACACCGCGGTTGATGGCATTGCGGAACTCAAGCAAGCGATTTGCAAAAAATTTGAGCGGGAAAATGGCCTGGCTTATAAACCCTCCCAAGTATCGGTTGGCACGGGCGGCAAGCAAATTCTTTACAATGCGCTCATGGCCACCCTAAACCCTGGCGACGAGGTGATCATCCCTGCCCCATACTGGGTGAGCTACCCCGATATGGTTTTACTCGCAGGCGGCACCCCCGTGATTGCAACGGCCACGATTGAAACGAATTTCAAACTCACACCCGAGGCGCTTGAGGCGGCCATCACCCCTAAGACCAAATGGTTCATTTTCAACAGCCCTTCCAACCCCACAGGCGCAGGGTATACCCGCGCCGAGTTGAAAGCGTTGACCGATGTTTTGCTACGCCATCCACATGTCTGGATCATGTCCGATGATATGTATGAGCATCTGGTCTTTGATGGCTTTGAATTCTGCACCCCTGCCGAGGTAGAGCCCGCCCTTTACGAGCGCACCTTGACCTGCAATGGCGTCTCCAAAGCATATGCGATGACTGGGTGGCGGATCGGCTATGCGGCGGGGCCCGAGAACTTGATTGGTGCGATGCGCAAAATCCAAAGCCAGTCCACCTCGAACCCTTCATCAGTAAGCCAATGGGCCGCCGTTGAGGCACTCAATGGGCCGCAAGATTTCTTGGCGGATAACGTGGCCTTGTTCTTGCGCCGCCGCAATCTGGTGGTTGAAATGCTGAACGCGGCAGAGGGCATCACTTGCCCAACACCAGACGGGGCATTTTACGTCTATCCGTCCATCGCAGGCTGCATCGGAAAGACTAGCCCCGCTGGGAAAAAAATCGATACAGACGAAGATTTCGCGACAGCTCTTCTTGAAGAAGAAGGCGTGGCTGTGGTGTTTGGTGGCGCCTTTGGCCTATCGCCCAATTTCCGCGTATCCTACGCAACATCAGACGAAAATCTACGCGAGGCATGCAGCCGCATTCAACGATTCTGCGCAGGCCTGAAATAATCTTAATCCCTCTCCCGCAGCAGCGCCGCAAGCGCCTGCTGCGGGAGGCACCTTGGGCGCAATCCCGCGCCCATGATGAGGATCTCGAAGATTTCACCCATAACTTGGTTTTGGTGATGCATAATCTTCTCAGCGTGTTGGCCCGCAAGAAAGCCGAACGTCAATCTCGATTAGTCTCGATAGTAGGTGGTCACCAAATCCAAATCTTTGCGCGGCCCCGTGATACGACATTGGCACTGCCACTGCCGCGGAAGCGCATCAAACTGATAGCGCAAGATATACAGATCAGGGGCGCAGTCATGGCGCGCAGGGTGGTCTGCGGCACGAATGAGGTGAAAGGGGCGGTTGTCGTCAAAATCCACTTGCCAACCCTCCGGGACACGCCGCCAAATATAACGCCGCTCTGCATCAAAGATTTGACCCGCGCCATAGGTTAAGCGCCCTTCCTCTTGATACTGCAGGACATCACCCTCAGCGGGGGTGAACCGCGCATGCCCTTCGAAATGACCTTTCAACTCTGCGCGGTGATCGTGGATGTCGCGCGCTACCCGCCACGCACCTGCCAGCGCGTCGCTCTCTGGTATGGAGGAGATATGATCCAATTTGGCATTCCTCATGGTCGCATGTAGTCGAAAAGCGGTTTCCTCTTCTGTGACATTTAGATTAGAAGGCGCGCAACCCCTTGAAACCGCATCACAGAAGGTTCGCCAATGATCCCCCGCTATGCCCGCCCCGAAATGGTTGCCATCTGGTCGCCTGAAACCAAATTCCGTATCTGGTATGAGATCGAAGCCCATGCGTGCGATGCGCAGGCCGAGCTTGGTGTGATCCCCCGCGAAAACGCCGAAGCGGTTTGGAAGGCGAAAGATGTGGAGTTCGATGTGGCGCGCATTGACGAGATTGAAGCCGTCACCAAGCATGACGTGATCGCCTTTCTTACCCATCTGGCCGAGCATATCGGGGCCGAAGATGCGCGTTTTGTGCATCAGGGCATGACCTCATCGGATGTTTTGGATACCACCCTCAACGTGCAGCTAGTACGCGCGGCGGATATCCTGCTGACGGATCTCGATAAGGTCTTGGCTGCGCTGAAAACCCGAGCGATTGAGCATAAAGACACAGTTCGGATTGGCCGCAGCCATGGAATTCACGCAGAACCCACTACAATGGGCCTAACCTTTGCCCGGTTTTATGCCGAAATGGATCGCAACAAGGCCCGCCTGCAAGCTGCGCGTACCGAAATCGCCACCGGTGCCATTTCAGGCGCGGTTGGAACGTTCGCCAACATCGACCCCGCCGTTGAAGAGCATGTCTGTAAAATGATGGGCCTCTCGCCTGAGCCGATTTCGACCCAAGTGATCCCCCGCGATCGTCACGCGATGTTCTTTGCCACACTTGGCGTTATTGCTAGCAGCATTGAGAATATCGCGATCGAAATTCGTCATATGCAACGGACTGAAGTGCTTGAGGCAGAAGAATTCTTTTCAGCTGGGCAAAAAGGTTCCTCAGCAATGCCACACAAGCGCAACCCAGTTTTAACCGAAAACCTGACTGGTCTTGCGCGGCTGGTGCGTATGGCGGTGATCCCCGCGATGGAGAACGTAGCGCTTTGGCATGAGCGGGATATCTCGCACAGTTCGGTTGAGCGCGGGATTGCGCCTGATGCCACCATCACCTTGGATTTTGCATTAAATCGCTTGGCAGGCGTTGTCGAAAAACTCGTGATCTATCCTGAAACCATGCTTGCCAATATGAACAAGTTTAAGGGTTTGGTGATGTCGCAGCGCGTGCTTTTGGCATTGACCCAAGCCGGCGTCAGCCGCGAAGACGCCTATCGCCTTGTACAACGCAACGCTATGAAGGTGTGGGAGCAAGGGGCTGATTTCAAAACCGAACTTCTCGCAGATACCGAGGTGACCGATGCGCTCAGCACCGCTGAAATCGAAGAAAAATTCGACTTGGGATATCACACCAAGCACGTTGAGACAATTTTTAAGCGTGTTTTCGGTTGATTTAAAGCACAACTTCTGAAGATGGCTATCATCTTTTAGAAATATGGGGCCCAGCCGAAATAGGCTGGGTCTTTTTGTTCCTGCTTAGTCTACACTAAATGTATTTCTGAAATATCTCTGGTCAGTTGTTTGGCTCTCAATCATGATGCAGATTAATAGTGTAGGATGCCTTAAGCGCCTCTGTCGGCTGGAGAAACGACTTGGATTTAAACCTTAAGAACAAAAAAGTACTCATTACTGGCGGATCCCGCGGCATTGGGCTGGCTACAGCAAAAATTTTTTTAGAGGAAGGCGCTACTGTCACTATAGTCGGCCGAAGTGAGACAAACCTCGAAAAAGCGAGAACTCAACTAGAAGCAGTTTCACATAGTGTTAGCACTGTAAGCGCAGACCTCTCATGCGAGGAACAAAGAGAAGCTCTGTACGCCTCATGCAACGACTTCGATATAGTGGTCAATAATGCAGGCGCTATTCCCAGCGGCGGCATCCAAGATCTCAGCATGGATGAATGGCGTAAAGCATGGGATTTGAAAGTCTTTGGATATATTCATTTATGCAAGCTCTTTTCTGCAGAGATGATGGCTCGAAAGAGTGGTGTAATAGTTAATATCATTGGAATAGGCGGCAGACACACTACCCCATCCTATATCTGCGGCGCCGGAGGCAACGCTGCATTGATAGCTTTCACACAAGCTTTGGGGGCAGAAACTGCGAAGAACGGTGTGCGTACCTACGGAATAAATCCGTCTGCAACTGCTACAGACAGAACAATTGAGCTTCTAAAACAACGTGCTAAGCGTGAAACTGGCAATGAAGAAAATTGGAAAAATTTCATAAACACGGAGACATTGCCATTTGGCCGCCTACAGAACCCCGAAGAGATAGCAAACATGGCCGTTATGTTGTGTTCAGATAAAGTACAGTATCTCTCTGGAACCGTCATTGACTCAACAGGTGGCTTTCAGTGGTCTTGAAAACATAAACCTCTCCGGCGGAGAGTTGGCTCTTTGGTTGCCTTTGCTTTCGCATGTAACACTGGACTGAAAATTTCTATGCGGTAACCCATAAGCATAAATCAACGAAGTGAAACAAAAATGAAAAACACCGTCGTAAATAGCTGGAATGAATGGGATCCACTGAAACATGTGATTGTCGGAAGAGCCGATGATTGTCACATCCCGCCAGAAGAGCCCGCACTTGACGCGAAAGTTCCTGAAGACAGCGACATGCGGGGCCAATGGGGCCGTCGCCCTCAAGAAACAATCGATAGAGCCAATGAGTTACTGGACAACTTCGCTGGACAATTAAAAGCTCGAGGCATACGCGTCGATCGGCCGTCACCGATTGATCACTCTCTTCCAGTTACTACGCCAGATTTCCACACAGACAGTCAGTTCGGCTGCATGCCTCCCAGGGATGTATTGCTGACCGTCGGATCGGAAATTCTAGAGGCGACAATGTCCTATCGCTGTAGGTGGTTCGAATATTTAAATTATCGCCCACTACTAAAAAAATATTGGGAAGAGGACCCAAATTTCAGGCACGAGGCCGCTCCAAAGCCGCGCCTAACGGACGCTGATTATCATCCAGATTATTTGTCCGAAAAAATTGGTGATACGAAAAGGTTAGAGTGGGCCGCAAAGAAATTCTTTGTCACTACTGAAGAGGAACCACTATTTGACGCTGCAGATGTATTGCGGTTCGGAAAAGACTTGGTTGTACAACACGGATTTACGACCAATCTGAAAGGCATTGAATGGCTGAGACGCCACTTCCCAGAACACCGTGTACACACTGTTAATTTTCCAGGTGATCCATACCCAATCCATATAGATGCGACTTTTACGCCTCTACGTCCTGGTCTAATTTTGAACAACCCCCAGCGCAGACTTCCAGAAGAACAGAGAAAAATGTTCTTTGATAATGACTGGGAAATTGTAGATGCTGCCCAACCGGCACACAACACACCCCCACCACTCTGCTATTCATCAGTTTGGTTGTCGATGAACGTCTTAGTTTTGGATCCAAAAACAGTTTGTGTCGAAAAATCTGAAGTTTACCAAGCTGAACAAATGGATCGTCTGGGCATGGAGGTAGTAGAAGTCGAACTACGCGATGCCTACGCCTTTGGTGGCGGGCTCCACTGCTGCACTGCAGACGTTTATCGTGAAGGCTCCTGCGAAGACTATTTTCCGAATATTGGAAGTTGAATTTATTGGAGTACAGTAACTTGGCGCAGCTGTACCAAATCAGTAACGAGTTGATGCAGCTGCAATCCAATTTTCATGTGAAATTCTGAATTGCTATTTTTTAGTAAGTGATAGCGAAAATTACATCCATGCAGCACATGGTATGGTCACACTACTCAGTACCTTCAATAATCATGAGGTCTGTTTCTGAACATGCTTCACGTACTGCCTTTGCAGCTTGATACTCGGCACTAAAGTAAAATGCCTCTGCAGCTTCCTTGCTATCAAACTCAATCATCATGACTGTGCCAGTGAGTTGACCTTCATGTCTGTCGGCTGCCGGACCTCTAGCCAGAACCTTCCCGCCGTACTTCTTAATAGCCGGCGCAGCCATTCCCGAAAATGTTTGGAACTTTTCAGCATCTTTGACCCTAATGTTGGCCACTAAGTATCCTTTTGGCATGTCAAATATCCTCTACTGATTATTACGTGTTGAAAGGCACTGTCAGCAGCCTGGGCACTCATTATCACTCCGTCAAGTGCGCTGGACCGTCGCGATCACTTATGACCAGAACACGAGAATGGGTTGCTCAAGGAAAAACTGTTGAGGATTTGTTGAACTAATTTGGCCGCATCTAAGTCAACGTTAATAGGCCCCAAAAATTTGGAAACCCCTAAACTGTTGTGCGAATAATTGGCTTCTCAGACGGATAAATCTTTCAGAGAGGTTTCACTGCCTGGTTTTCATCAGTTAAGCTTTTAAAGCTTCGCCCATGCGAGTGAAGCCACCCTAGAAACACCATATAGGTTCTGAATTGCATATAGGCACAACCTGTGGTAGTGTCAAATAGCTGGCATGGCATTGAATAGTGTTCCTCTTCCCTTGATCGTGGCGCCATGCCAGCACTTCAATCGATCACTTTGGTTTAATTTTAAGCACCAGATTGGACGCTGTAGAAAATATATTTAAGCGGCCATCAATTACTACAAAACCGAGAATTATAATCCCAAAGCCAACGAAATCGATTTTTTCGATGACTTCCTCAAGGAACACATGACCTGCAGTTACTGCAAAAATTGGTATTAACAACGTAACCAACAGAGCATTGGAAGCTCCAGAGAGCTTTATGATCTCAAAATACAATACATAAGCCAGTGCAGTGCAGAATACCGATATAGCAATAATTGATGCCCAAACTGGCGCCGACAACATGAAACTTGGAGTGCCATCAGTGAAAATTACGATAGGAGTCATCAAAAATGTCGTAGCAGTCAACATGCCAAAAGCATTTAAAAGTGGGTGATATCCAGAAAGCGACAATCGAGACCATACTCCAGCAAAAGCATAGGAAATTGTCGCAGCCAGCATGGCCATCTGTGCGATACTGAGTAGGTCAAGATTGTGAAGATCCGTCGGTCCTATAATTAAAACCGCACCGCTTACTCCCAGTATACCACCAAATATTTTCTTGGTAGTAAGTGGTTCGTCTTTCAAAAACAAAGCGGCTATTAAAATAGCAAAAACCGATGTGGTGGAGTTCAGAATTGCAGCTAACCCACTCGTAATTTGTGTCTGGCTCCAAAAAATCAGCGAGAATGGAAGAGCGTTATTTAAGGCCCCCATGACAAAGCAGCCAAACCAAAAACGAAAGTCAGAGGGAATTTTGTAACGCTTTTGATATAAAAAAGCTCCTAGAACGGGAACTGCCCAAAGGACGCGATGTAAGGTAAGTGTTGTGGGTGAAACCTCCGTAAGAGCAATTTCTGCAAACAGAAAAGTTGTACCCCAAATAATCGCCAAAGCGAGCAGCAACACCAAGGATCTGATGCTCAGAGATTGCATTTGACGATCAGATCCCATGCACAACGCCTTATCATCGGGCCATATGGGCTATCGGAATTTATGATTTTCCTATAGCCGACCTATTTTTACTACTCAAAATTTTCTTGTTCAGAGCATCTCTATACCGAGCCAAGCTCAGGCAATGAAAACATCACTTTGATGGTAACTCCGCACAGTGTGAATTAGAAATTGCGATATGGGACCTTTGATCACGGCATTAGCTGCCCGCCATTGACCTCGATTGTTTGCCCGATAATGTAACCAGACAGAGCCTGTGAAGCTAAAAATAGGAACGCTCCCACACAATCCTGTGCTTGTCCAAGGCGCCCTTGCGGAACGGTTTTCAGCATTGCGTCAAGTTGGGCTTGTGTTGAATAGCGTTCATGGAAGGGCGTTGTAATCACACCTGGAGCGACGGCATTTACGCGGACCCCATACTCAATCCACTCCTTGGCCATACCGCGGGTAACGTTAGATACGAATGCCTTCGACGAACCATACAGACCGGCACCTCCACTGGCTCCATTGCGCGCTGCGATTGAAGTCGTGTTAATTACGAACCCCCCCTCCGCTTTAAGATAAGGCAATGCAGCCTTTGATGCGACGATTATGGATCGCGCATTTAGATCCATTATTTCGTCATAGTCCTTATCACTTGCCTCAGCATACGGCACGCGGCGCACCATACCGCCTGCGTTGTTAATCAAACCGTTTATTCCGCCCAGACGCTCTGCGACATCTTTCACGGCGGCAGCCAGTTCTTTAGAGTTACTGGCATTAGCCCTTACCAATTCAACTGAACCACCAGATTTACGAATATCTGCGGCCAGCTGATTGGCCGCATCTTCAGAAGAAAAATAGTGCAAGCCCACTCTTGCACCTTGCTGCGCAAACGCTTTCGCTAACTCAGCTCCTATTCCGGTCGATGCACCTGTTATCAGGATTTTCTTGCCCTCGAATTCTGAAAAATTAACATTAAATGAAGTCATTGTTTTACCTTTGAACAAAGATGCCTTTATCTAAACGTATAAAGAATTGGCTCCCTGTCTATTGAAATATTTAGGCCCCCATGACGAATTTACTTAAAAATAAAACAAATAATTTAATTAAAGACATATATATTGTATCATTTGAGCTATTTAAGGTCATGATACCGACTATAATTGTTATTAAAGTCCTCGATAGTTTTGGTGCAACGTCATGGTTGACTATTCAGGTTGCTCCTTTGCTTGGAGTCATAGGGCTACCGGCAGAAGTTGCACTAGCAATTACCACTACATTGCTGACTAACCCCTACGCAGGACTATTGGTCTTATCTTCCACGCCTGAAGCACTGAACCTAACTGTAGCACAAACAACCATTATTGCTTCATTTATGCTCTTCACTCATGGGCTAATCGTGGAGGCGCTAATCTCGCGAAACGCAGGCTTGCGCATTCTACCAACTGTTCTGATCCGCGTGGGAGGAGGATTCATTTTTTGTTACCTCCTACACGTATCCTTCTTAAATTTAGGGCTATTTCAAAACCAAGCGAGCCTTCACCTCCCAACAATGGTGTCTGATCCTACGCTGCAGCAATGGATTTTGGACCAAATTTTTGGGCTGCTCTTTATCCAAGCCATTATCATCGTATTGATGATTGCAATTGAAATTTTAAGATCAGTCGGCGTTGAAAAAATTATCCAGCTGATACTATCGCCCTTTCTCAAAATATTAGACATCGGAACGAACGCCGCAACTATTGTCATAGTGGGCCTCACTCTTGGGCTAGGGTTCGGAGGCGGGCTCATGATCAAAGAAGTTAAACAAGGGGCAATCCCGATACGATCCGTCGTCGGCGCGTTGGTTTTGATAAATTTATTTCACTCGGTATTCGAGGATGTAGGCCTCATGATGCTGCTTGGACCATCTTTAACTACGATTTTGCTGGTGAGAGCAATTTTCGCTTTTGGGTTTAGCTACTTAATAATGCGTCTGAGCTCTCTTCTGCCAGATCCAGTATTCCAAAAATTAATGTTCAACCAAAGGGCTACGCTGTCATCGAGCGTAAGCAAGATTTCCTGACCACATGCCACTAGGATACTAAGCTATTCTCAGCTTCAAGTTTGTCCCAATCAAAAGTCACACCGATGCCAGGGAGCTGTGGCGCAACAGCCATGTGGTCTTGATTAAGCTTTAACGGCTGATGCGTGTACGTATCGATGGGAAAGGCATGAACTTCCAACCAGCCTGCATTTTCGCGTCCGCACAACAGACTAACGTGAAGTTCCTGCATTCCATGAGTACAAACACTTATTCCGTTACGCTCGGCAAAAGCCGCCGCACGCAACCACGTTGTGATACCACCGCAAGTGGCCACATCTGGTTGAAAAAACTTGAATGCCTTAGTTTTCTCTAAAAGTTCAAAGTCGTGAATTGAGTGACAGTTCTCGCCAATTGCCAGCGGGAAGCCAGTTTGTTCACTTATAATCCTGTATCCGTTTAAGTCATCAGGATCGATCGGTTCCTCAAACCAGGTAATATTGGCATTTTCAAACTGCCGGATGGCAGAAATTGCTTGGTCGACAGACATGCCATAATTTGCATCAACCATAAAGGTCGTGTCTGAACCAATTCGCTCTCGCACCGCATATATTCTCTCGATGTCTTCTTCCAGGTTCTCACGACCAATCTTAATTTTTACGCCATTGAACCCGCTTTGAATGGCCTGGTCCATATTGGACAAAAGTTTTTCAAGGGGGAAATTTAGATCGATGCCACCCACGTAGGCCTTACAGGTTCGGCTTACACCACCAGCCATTTCACACAGAGATAAATTACTTCGTTTGCCACGAATATCCCACAAGGCGACATCAACTGCTGCAATTGCAAAGGCAGAAACACCGCCTCGTCCCACATAGTGAATATGCCAACGCATTTGGTCATGTAATTGCTCAATTTGAGTAGCATCTTTGCCAATCAAAAACGGCGTCAAATCATGCTCAATCATGGCCTTGATCGCGTGACCACCCCATCCGCCGGTATAAGAATACCCAGTACCTTCACTACCGTCATCCAACTTCACAGTAGCCGTAATCAACTCAAAATGGGTGTGGTCTCCGTGCTTCGCATCAGACAATACTTCTGCCAACGGCAACCGGAAAAGGCGGGGTAAGACACTTACAATCTTCGCCATAAATAACACCTCAATAAAAAACTGATCGATGAGCCAAACGTTATAGTAAGCGCACAGTTTTACCAGAGTATTTGAATTTTCAGTTGAAACTATCTGCCGCGCAATACTGCGCCTGGGTTCATGATGCCGTGCGGATCAAGAGCGGCCTTAATCGCTCGCATCGCGGCCAATTTGGCAGGATCGCCATAGCGTTCAAGGTCATCCACCTTAAGCCGCCCGATCCCATGTTCGGCAGATACGGATCCGCCCATCTCATGCACCAAATCATGCATGGCGCGCTTGATCACATCCCGCTCTGCCAGATGATCCGCCCGGGTTTTGCCTGGCATGGGGAAGATGTTGTAATGCAAATTCCCATCCCCCATATGGCCAAAGCAGTTATGGCGGAATTCCCCGATCTGGGCGATGCGAGCGGGAATATCCGCGATGAACTGAGGTACCAACCCCACGGGCAAGGAAATATCATGCGAACTCACTGAGCCGATGCGCCGATTTGTTTCAGGGATATTTTCGCGCAGGGCCCAGAAATCATCCCGCTGCGCCATGGATTGGGCAATCACCCCGTCACTGACCAAATCTGCCTCAAAGGCGCGGGCAAAAAGTCCCTCTAATAGCGCGGCGGGATCTTGACCCACACCAAGGCCCAAATCGATCAGCACGCACCACTCGGGGATTTCATCAAAAGGTTGGCGCAAATCTGGCCCAACCTCGGCCAAGAAATCAAACCCTTGGCGGTGCATCAATTCAAAGGCCGACAGCCCCTCGCCCACCACATCCTGCGTCATTCGCAACAGAGACAGGGCCGCGCTAGGATCAGGCACAGCCATCAGGGCCGCGCCTTGCGCCGCAGGCTCAGGAAAAAGCCGCAAACTGGCCGCTGTGATGATGCCCAATGTGCCCTCTGAGCCGATCAGCAAATGGCGCAGATCATAGCCCGTGTTGTTTTTGCGTAGAGGCGATAGCCCGTGAAAAATGCTGCCATCGGGCATCACCGCCTCAATGCCCAAGACCAAATCCCGTGCATTGCCATAACGCAGAACATTCACCCCGCCCGCATTGGTCGCCAAAAGGCCGCCTATGCGCGCCGATCCTTGGCTTGCAAGGCTTAAGGGGAAAAGCAGCCCCGCCGTTTGCGCGGTCGCGTGAATATCGGCCAAGATGACACCCGCCTCAACGGTTAGGCTGCGCCCATCTTCGTCCATCGCGCGGATCGCGCGCATGCGCTCGAGTGATAAAATCACGCCATGATCAAAATTTTCAGACAGCTGCCCACCGACCAAGCCCGTGCCGCCGCCATAGGGGATCACCGCCACCCGATGCGCCGCACAGGCGCGCAGGGCCAAAGCAACCTCCTCGGTAGAGCGCGGTGCCAAAACAGCCGCAGCTTTGCCCTGCCACCGCCCACGCGGTTCTTCGAGATAGTTCGGGGTCGCCTCGCGCCAGATATCTGCGGGCAAATCGCCCTTCAACGCGTCAAGTTTTGATGAAGCTGTCACGCCTGTCCCCCTTACACCCACAAAGCCTTAGCCCACTTCGGTGCGGCCACGGCGGTCACTGCGCAAATTGGCGTAAAGCACATGATTGCGCCAGCGCCCATTGATCTGCAAATAGCTTTGCGCGACCCCCTCATATTTATAGCCGCATTTCTCCAAAAGACCACGGGAGGGGGTGTTTTCAGGCAAACAGGCGCTTTCAATGCGGGAGAGATCCAGACGGGTAAAAGCATAGTGGATCAAGGCCACCACCGCCTCGCGCATATACCCGTTGCGCGCATATGGCTGCCCAATCCAATAGCCAATCGTTCCCGCCTGCGCGGGGCCACGGCGAATATTGTCCAATGTGACCGCGCCAAGCAGGCGTTGGTCTTCGCGGCGGATCAAAAACAGCGGCAGCGCGCTTTCCTCCGATGAGGCACGCTGTGCCCAATAGACCCGCGCAGAAAAGCTTTTGCGGGTCAGATGATCCGATGACCATGCAGGCTCCCATGGCTGCAGAAAGGCGGCTGATGCTTCGCGCAATCCCGCCCAATGGCGATAATCCTCATGCAGAGGCAGGCGCAGGGTCATGCGCTCGGTTTCAATGGCAAGTTTCGGCCGCCGCCTCAGCATCAAGCCGCCAAACGCTGCGTCAATTGCGCGTAATCAGGCGCTTTGCTGACGGGCCCATAAAGCGCCAAGGCAAGCGCACCGCTTTCGGCAATCCCTGCGCCAAAGTCACGAATATTCGCAAGGCTGACCGCATCAATCCGCGCCAAAGTTTCCTCTAGGGGCGGCACACGATCCCAGATGGCCAAAACCCGTGCCAGACGCTCGGCGCGGGAAGATGGGCTTTCCAGCCCCATCAAAAGCCCCGCTTTCATCTGCGCGCGCGCGCGATCAAGCTCGGCTTGGTTCAAATCACTTGCGGCGCGCTTGATCTCATCCATGCTCAAAAGCGCTAAATCCCCCACATCCTTGCCGCCCGTGCCTGCGTAAATGGTGAGAAGGCCCGTTTCATCAAAGGCCCCCACTTGGGCAAAAATCGAATAGCACAGGCCACGCTTTTCGCGCAGTTCTTGGAAAAGGCGCGAGGACATGCCCCCGCCAAGCGCGCTTGCGTAAATCTGCGCGGTGTAGATGTCGTCAGACCGATATCCTGGTGTTTCAAAGGCCATCGCAATATGGGCCTGTTCCAGTTTCTTGACCTTGCGGAATTCTCCGCCTGCAAAATGCGCCAAAGGTGCCGAGGCCGCGCGGCGTGAGGACAAATGGCCAAAATTCTCTTCGGCCAGTCGCACGATCTGCGCGTGATCCACCGCCCCTGCGGCCGATAGTATCATCTGATCGGGGCCATAATGTTCGGTCACGAATTGGCTGAAATCCTCGCGACCAAAGCCGCGCACCCGCTCACTGGGGCCAAGAATGGTGCGCCCAAGCGGTTGGTTGGGATAGGCCGTTTCCTGAAGCCAGTCGAAAATCACATCATCAGGCGTGTCATTCGCCTGACCGATTTCTTGCAGGATGACGCCCCGTTCAACCTCGATCTCGCGCGGATCAAACACAGGGTTCAGCACGATATCGGCAATCATATCAAGGGCAAGGGGCACATCTTGTTCCAGCACGCGCGCGTAATAGGCGGTGACTTCGCGCGAGGTATAGGCGTTGATATAGCCGCCTACATCTTCGATCTCCTCGGCGATTTGCAGCGCGCTGCGCCGTTTCGTGCCCTTAAACGCCATATGTTCAAGGAAATGCGCGATGCCGTTTTGCTCGACCCGCTCATGGCGGCCCCCTGCGGACACCCAAACCCCGATTGCCGCGGATTGAAGCCCCTCCATCCGTTCGGTGATCACCCGCAACCCGTTGGAGAGTTGGTGCATCTCAACACTCATGCGGCCACCTTTTCGCGGATCAACGCCTCGAGGGCGGCAAGGTCATTTGGCACGCGCTGCACCCGTTCGGAACGCTCGAACAAATCTGCCATATGGGGCGGCAATGCGGGCCGGATGCCCGTTGCCGCCTCGACCGCATCGGGGAATTTCGCAGGATGCGCTGTGGCCAATGTAACCATCGGGGTCGCCCCAAGGTGAGCTTGGGCCACATGAACCCCGACTGCGGAATGGGGGCAAAGCAGCTCGCCCGATGTTGACAGGCAAGATGCGATCATCGCGGATGTCTCATCCTCGCTTGCACGACCCGAGGCAAAGATGTCCCGCAAAGCCTCAAGCGCGCCTTGGCTGATGTCAAACCCGCCTTCGGATTTCAACGCAGCCATGGATTGTACAACCGCGCCTGCGTCACGACCATACGCATCAAACAGCGCCCGCTCAAAGTTGGACGACACTTCGATATCCATCGAAGGGCTGATTGTGGCCTGCACACCGCCCATATGATAGCCGCCCGTGCGCAAGGCGCGATCCAAAATGTCATTGCTGTTGGTCGCCACCACAAGACGATCAATCGGCAGACCCATTTGGCGCGCGATATAGCCCGCAAAAATATCGCCGAAATTGCCAGTCGGCACGGTAAAGCTGGCGGCACGATCTGGGGCGCCAAGGCTTACTGCGGCGGTGAAATAATAAACAACCTGCGCCATGACACGTGCCCAGTTGATCGAGTTCACCCCTGCCAAGCGCACCTCATCGCGAAAGGTGAAATCATTAAACATATCTTTGAGCCTCGCCTGCGCATCGTCAAATGTGCCGTCAATGGCCAAAGCATGGGCATTGGCCTCGGTGACCGTGGTCATTTGGCGGCGCTGCACCTCGGACACACGGCCATGGGGGAACAGGATAAACACCGACACCGCATCAAGCCCGCGAAATGCCTCCATCGCGGCAGAGCCTGTATCGCCTGACGTTGCCCCCACAATGGTCACATGCTGCCCGCGTTTGGTCAGGCTATGCTCAAACATTTGCCCAATCAGCTGCATCGCAAAATCTTTGAACGCCAAGGTGGGGCCGTGGAACAATTCCATCAGGAAATGATTGGGTGCCAATTCCTTGAGCGGCGCGCGGCTTGCGTGGCGAAAGCCCTGATAGGCGCGGGTGATGATATCGCCAAATTCACTATCGCTGAATGTATCGCCCACAAAGGGGCGCATCACGCGAAAGGCGACCTCCTCATAAGGCAGACCCGCCATTGCGGCGATCTCAGCATGGCTCAACTGCGGGACGCTTGCAGGCACATACAGCCCCCCATCACGGGCAAGCCCCGTCAACATGGCGTCCTCAAATGTCAGTTCAGGCGCTGTGCCGCGTGTCGAGATGTAGCGCATGGTTATTGTCCCTTCAAAGCGTTCTGTGCCTGATACGCCACAGAAGATAGGCTGTCATCCCCAACCATACCGCTGCAAGCGAAAACCATGTCACCGCATATTGCAAATGGTCATTGGGGATGGCGGATGTGTCCACGGGCATCGGTGTCAGGTCTGCCTCTGGCGGGGTGCCGTCACGCAGCACCACAAGATAGGGGTCTGTGCCAAGCACCGAGGCCATATCCGCCAAATCGCGCGCGAACCAGATATTTGCGGCGCGGTCATTATCGGGGGTCGAGCTGTTGCGGTCATCTGGCCAATGCAGGTTGCCCGTGAGGGCAAAGCGGCCTTCTGGCGCAGAACGCATCTCAGCGGCTACGGGCAAAAACCCACGATCCACCAGGATACGGCGCCCCGTCAGATCATCCTCAAACCCTGAGATCAAGCGATAGCCCGCCCCCACGCCCTTGCGGCTGACCAAGACGCGCAGCGTGTCCTCTGTCCCGCGGATAAACTGCCCCTCAAGCATCACAGGCATATACCGATCACGGATCGCATCTGGCGCGTCAGGCAAGGTCACTGCTTCGGCAACAATCCGCGCCTCGATATCGGCCAACACGCCCTGTTTCCAAGACAAACGTTGGGTCTGCCACACGCCAAGCGCAATCAGGATAGCGGCCCCCGCAACCCCGAATGACAGAACCAAGAAAATCGCAAAACGCGAATGTGTCATAGAACCTCTCATCGATGGCGGGTCGAACGAGAAACGGCCCGCCTTTGTGGTGGCGGGCCGTTCCGAAATCAGGTGATCACGCGGGACCAGCTCAGCCGCCAATGCCCCAAATATAGACTGCGGCAAACAAGAACAACCAGACCACATCAACAAAGTGCCAGTACCATGCGGCTGCTTCGAAGCCGATATGTTTCTCTGCGGTAAAATGGCCGCTGCGCACGCGCAGATAGCAGATGAACAAGAAGATTGTTCCGATGATCACGTGCATCCCGTGGAAACCGGTAGCAAGAAAGAAGGTAGAGAAAAACTTATCGCCACCGAATGTCCAGTCTTTGTGCGCTAGCAACTCCCAATATTCAAAGGCTTGCAGCCCCGTAAAGAACAAGCCAAGCGCGACGCCGATCAAAAGGCCCCATTCAACATCCTTACGGCTTTCATTGTGCACCAACGCGTGGTGCGCCCATGTCACCGCCGCACCCGACAACAGCAAAACAAGCGTGTTAATCAGAGGTAGGTGCCAGACATCCATCTGATAGAAACTTGGCTGCACATATTGCGACCCGAGATATTCGTTCATCGGGTATATCGCGTGCTTAAAGAAGGCCCAGAACCATGCAACGAAGAACATGGCTTCGGACATAATGAACATTATAAAGCCATAGCGCAGGCCGATCCGCACAACGGGCGTGTGATCGCCTTGGTTGCTTTCCGCGACCACATCCGACCACCAGCCGAACATCACGTAAAGGACAGCCACAAGGCCCATCAGGAACATCCACGGGCCAGAGCCATGCATCCACAGCACGCCGCCCGTGAGCATTACAAAAGCCCCAACGGCGCCAATCAACGGCCAGAGCGAGGGCGAAATGATATGATAATCGTGGTTCTTTGCATGGGACATCTGTTTTGGTCCTTCGCTTTCGGTCATTCAGTTGTGCCGCTCAGGGCGGCAAGTTCTTCGGTTATATCCATAACATGAAATGTATAGGACAGGGTAATTTCTTGTGTGTCATAGGCCTCTTCATCCTCAAGGATTTCGGGGTCTACGAAAAAGGTCACAGGCATTTCGACCCGCTCACCTGGTTGCAGCACCTGCTCGGTGAAACAGAAGCAGGCGATTTTCGCAAAATAAGCGCCCGCCGTATAGGGCAGCACGTTATAGCTCGCAGTGCCTGCCACCACTTCATCGGTCGGGTTATAGGCCTCGTAAAACACCAAGGCTGTTTCGCCTAGGCGGACATCAATTTCGCGCTGCATGGGGCGGAATTCCCACGGCATGTCGCGCGCGGTGCTTGCATCAAAGCGCACAGTGACGATGCGATCAGACACCAAAGCGCTTTCAGTATCCGCAACTTGCGTGGTGCCGCCATAGCCCGTGACACGGCAGAAGAGATCGTAAAGGGGCACAGCCGCCCATGCCATCGCCCCCATAAAGACTATGACACCAAGCAGGCTGTAAACAGTTTTACGGTTTTGTGTCATTGCTGCGTGCCTCTTGATTGCCCCTCCTGCGCAGGGGTCATCGACACGCGCGGTTGATGATCAAAGGCCTCCATCTTCGAGCCTTCACGGATTTTTGCCACCGTCATCCCAAAAACGATCACGCAAAAGGCAACAAGGCTCAGCCCCACGCCGATATTGCGGCTCAATCGGCGCTTGTGCATATCGCTTTGTTCACGGATCGCCATAGCTTACCACCCCCCCAATGACAGACCTGCGGCGCGCAGGGCAATATCGCCCAAGATCGCACAGAAATGCAGGAAAAGGTAATACAGGGAAAAGCGGAAGAATCTCTTTTCAGTCGCATAGCCATCGGCCTCTGCCACATCTTCGCTGCGGGCACGGATATCCCATGCGCCCTTCAAGAAGATCAGGTTCAGAACCACCGCTGCCGCCATGTAGAGCGGGCCGCCGATTTGCGTCCCACCAATGCCAAGCGCCACAGGCGCCAAGAGCACAGTGTAAATCCAGATATGACGGCGGGTCGCCGCGCGCCCATGGGTCACCGTCAGCATCGGCACATCGGCCTTGTGGTAATCCGATTTCATAAACAAGGCCAAGGCCCAGAAATGCGGCGGCGTCCACATGAAGATCAAGCCGAACATCAGCATAGAGGCCAGCGAAACATCACCCGTTACAGCCGCCCAGCCCACCATTGGGGGAAAGGCCCCTGCCGCGCCACCAATGACGATATTCTGCGGGGTCGCGCGTTTCAGCCACATCGTGTAAATTACAACGTAGAAAGAGATGGTAAAGGCCAAGAGCCCCGCCGCAACCCAATTGGTCGCAAGGCCAAGGAACACAACCGACATGACCGAGAGCGCAAGACCGATCTGAAACGCCTCTTGCGCGGTGACACGCCCAGACGGCACAGGGCGCGAGGCGGTGCGCTTCATAACGCGGTCAATATCGGCATCATACCACATATTCAGCGCGCCAGACGCCCCCGCACCAATCGCGATGAACAAAATGGCACAGAAAGAGATGAACAAAGACTGCGCCTCGGGGGCCGCGACAATGCCAACAAAAGCCGTGAACACCACCAAAGACATCACACGCGGCTTAAGCAGCAGCACATAATCCCCAAAGTTTGCTTCTTTGGGGTCCAGTTCAGGGGGTTTCGCCGATTTGGCGGTGATATCAATGGATGCATAGCTCATCTGCAGGCGCGTCCTTTGGGGGATTATTTGCGAAATCGCCAAGCCACTTGATTGCGCGGGTGGCTTGGCAGAAGCTTTGCTGCGCTTATTGCGCCGCGGCCAGTTCCACAACTTGTGGCGCACGCGCATCTACGGAGGCAAAATCGCTGATTTCGCCGCGTGTCCATGCGTCATATTCCTCAGGGGTCACTGCGAAGACGGTGATCGGCATGTAGGCGTGGTTCACGCCGCACAGTTCAGAACACTGCCCGAAATAGATGCCTTCACGGCCAGGCTCAACATTGAACCAAAGCTGCGCAAGGCGGCCCGGGATCCCGTCCTGCTTCACACCGAAGGCAGGAATTGTCCAAGAATGGATCACATCCGCGCCCGTGACCTGAACCACAACATCGCGGCCTGTTGGCACAACCATCGCCGTGTTGGTGGCGAGCAAATATTCATCGCGCGTGTAGCCGTATTCGGCCAATTCATCTTCGGCCAACATAAAGCTGTCAAAAACAATGTCATGCTGCGGGTATTCGTAGCCCCAGTACCACTGATAGCCTGTTGCCTTGATCACCACTTCGCCATCAGGAATGGTCTGCTGCTTGAACAACACAGGCAGTGAGAAGCCACCGATCACAAACAAGATGATCATTGGCACGACTGTCCAGATGATCTCGACCTTGCGGTTATGGGTGAAGGTTGCAGGTTTTGGGTTCGCACGGCGATTGTGGCGCAGGATGGAATAGACCATCAATGCGGTCACGAAGATAACAATCGCGGTGATAATCACCAAAAGCAGATTATCCAACACGCGAACGTCATGCGCCAATTCGGTCACGCCTGTTTGCATATTCACACCACCCAGATGGGGTGCGCCGATAATCTCCAAACCATCGCGCAACGCCTGCGCAGATGCACCACCCGTCAGGGCAAATGTTGCCGCTGCTGCGGCCCAAAAGCTTGAGAGCTTGGTACGAAGTGCCATTGTCATGTCGTCCTGTTTTTTCGTGATGCCCGTTTAAGGTCTGTGACATCCCGTTGCGTTCAAAGCTGCAAGAACCATATAGAGGGTTACATTACAAGACATTGGATAAAAATGTCTCACCCTTGGGAAAGTTGATTTGGATCATTTTCACGGCTCACATGGGGTGATTATGCTGCCGCCGCGGCGGCGGAACGCGGGCCAAGTGCCCAATTTTGAAAGGAATTTGCGTGTCTGATCGTGCCAGTAGCTTCCGTCCCTTCGAGACATCCCTCGACCAAGAGGCCGCCCTGCGACTGTTGCGCGCAACCCTGACAGGGGCCGAAGACGGAGAGTTATTTCTCGAAAGAAAACGATCTGAGGCCTTGGTTTTCGATGACGGGCGGATCAAGACCGCTTCTTATGACGCAAGCGAGGGATTCGGGCTGCGCGCGGTCTTGGGGGAGGTTTCAGCCTATGCCCATGCGACCGAGTTAAGCGAAGCGGCCCTGTCCCGCGCCAGTGACACTGCCCGCATGGCCATTCGCCAAAGCGGCGGGATCATGGCCGCCCCTCCACAAGGCACCAACCGCCACCTCTATATGCCCAATGACCCAATGGATGGCAGCAGCTTTGAGGCCCGCATTGATCTATTGGGCGAGATTGACGCCTATACCCGCGCCCTTGATCCGCGCGTTGTGCAAGTGTCTGTATCGCTTGCCGCCTCGCATCAAGAGGTCGAAATCCTCCGCCCTGAGGGACAGGTGTTGCGCGATGCACGGCCTTTGGTGCGCTTGAACATATCGGTCATTGTCGAGGCAAAAGGCCGCCGTGAAAGTGGCTCGGCAGGCGGTGGGGGGCGGTTTGCGATTGGCCGCGTCATGGCCCCTGCGCATTGGCAATCGGTTGCACGTGAGGCCCTACGCGTAGCCTGCGTGAACCTCGACAGCGTCCCTGCCCCTGCGGGCGTGATTGATGTGGTGCTGGGGCCAGGCTGGCCAGGTATCCTACTGCACGAGGCTGTGGGGCATGGTCTAGAGGGGGATTTCAACCGCAAAGGCCAATCCGCCTTCGCAGGTCTGATGGGGCAGCAAGTGGCGGCCAAAGGCGTGACTGTTTTGGACGATGGCACGCTGCCTGATCGGCGTGGATCCATTTCGATTGATGATGAGGGCACGCAAAGCCAAGCCACCCCGCTCATTGAGGACGGAATTTTGGTTGGCTACATGCAAGACCGCCAATCTGCCCGCCTGATGGGTGTGGCTGCGACAGGAAATGGGCGGCGCGAATCTTATGCCCACCCCCCGATGACGCGGATGACCAACACATATATGCTTGGCGGCGACAACGCGCCTGCCGATATTTTGGCGGATTTGAAAGACGGGATTTATGCGGTTGGCTTTGGCGGCGGGCAGGTTGACATCACCAATGGCAAATTCGTTTTTTCCTGCACCGAGGCCTATCGCGTGCAAAACGGCCAGATCGGGGCGCCTGTCAAAGGGGCTACGCTCATCGGAGATGGGGCCACTGCGCTGAAGCAAATCCGCGCGATTGGCAATGATATGGCCCTAGATCCGGGCATGGGGAATTGCGGCAAAGCGGGGCAATGGGTGCCTGTGGGGGTCGGTCAACCTACATTAATGATTGGCGGTCTGACAGTCGGCGGTTCGGCTTGATCCTGCATTAACGCCTTCTCAACCAAGCTGCGTCTAGGGTTGCGGCATGACAGATCATGCCGCCCCTTCTGCCCCGCTCCCTGCCCCGTCCGATGACACGGCCGAACGCCTGGCGCGGCTGCGGTTGATCCGCTCGCCAAAAGTTGGGCCTGTGACCTATCGGCGATTGATTGCCGAATATGGATCGGGGGCCGATGCCTTGGCGGCCCTGCCACAGATTGCGGCCAAGGCGGGTGTGTCAGGCTATGCGGTCTATTCCAAATCTGCGGCACAGGCCGAAATTCGCGCGGCGCAAAGCTGTGCGGCCCGCGCCCTGTTTTTGGGTGAGGCGGCCTATCCTGCAACCCTTGCCGCACTGTCCGATGCCCCGCCTTTTCTGTGGGCCATTGGCAATCTTGACCTGCTCACCCGCCCCATTGTTGGCATGGTCGGCACGCGCAATGCATCAGCCCTTGGGTTGCGGATGGCGCGCGCTGTGGCACGCGACTTGGGCCAAGCGGGGATTGTGACCGCCTCAGGCCTTGCCCGCGGCATTGATACAGCCGTGCATCAGGCAAGCCTCAGCACAGGCACGGTCGCGGTCATGGCAGGCGGGGTGGATGTGATCTATCCGCCCGAAAACGCCGAACTTGCCGCGCAAATCGGTTTGCGTCTGTCTGAGATGCCGATGGGCCGCGCGCCCCAAGCGCGCCATTTCCCAAGGCGCAATCGCATCATTTCAGGGCTGTCGCGCGGTATTGTGGTGATTGAGGCCGCATTAAGATCAGGGTCGATGATCACCGCGCGCATGGCTGCTGAACAGGGGCGCGAGGTGATGGCCGTGCCGGGGCATCCGCTCGACACTCGCGCATCGGGGTGTAATCTTTTGCTGCGCGAAGGGGCGCATCTCATCCGCGAGGCGCGCGATGTCCTCGTAGCGCTTGATCTGGAGGGGGCTTTTGCCCGCGCCCCTGCCAGCGCAGAGCCGCCCGACCCTACAACAGCGCGCGTTAGCGCCCTGTCCAGCGCCGATCTCGCTCGCCATTTGACCGAGTTGGAGCTTGCAGGTGAGATCACCCGCAGCGCAGGCGGCATGGTGGCGCGCAGTGATCATTGCGCCGCAGACCCTGCCGCACAGAGACACCAAACCGCAGCCTAGATGCCACAAAAATAGGGTGATTGTGACAGGGGTGCATTGACAAACCCTGCACAAGACCAAATGTTGCGCGACCTAAGACCGATTACATTTCCATAAAAAGTTAGGTTTCCACTCATGCCCGTTGTCGTTGTCGAATCGCCCGCCAAGGCCAAGACGATCAATAAATATCTGGGCGCGAATTATACGGTTTTGGCCTCCTATGGCCATGTGCGCGACCTGCCCCCGAAGGATGGCTCAGTCGATCCTGACGCAGGGTTTGAGATGAAATGGGAGGTCGCCATCGACAGCAAAAAGCACATCAAGGCGATTGTCGATGCGCTGAAATCTGACCCTGATTTGATCCTTGCCACCGACCCTGACCGCGAGGGTGAAGCGATTTCTTGGCACTTGCTTGAGGCACTCTCGCAGAAAAAGGCAATTAAGAAAGACACGCCCGTGCGCCGCGTTGTGTTCAACGCAATCACGAAAACCGCTGTGACCCAAGCGATGGAGGCCCCGCGCGAGGTCGATATGGAATTGGTTGATGCCTATTTGGCACGGCGGGCGTTGGATTATTTGGTAGGGTTCACCCTTAGCCCCGTTTTGTGGCGCAAATTGCCCGGATCAAAATCAGCAGGCCGTGTGCAATCCGTCTGCCTGCGTCTGATCGTTGAGCGCGAAATGGAAATCGAGGCGTTCCGCGCCCAAGAATATTGGTCAGTGCGCGCGGGCCTTGTGACGCCGCGCGGACAGGAGTTTGAGGCGCGCTTGACCCATTTTGGGGGCAAGAAGTTGGATAAATTCGACTTGGCCACGCAATCCTCGACCCAGATGGCGGTTAGCGCGGTGGCAAGCCGCGCGCTCACTGTGACCAGTGTCGAGGCGAAACCTGCCACCCGCAATCCAAGCCCGCCCTTTATGACCTCGACCCTGCAACAAGAGGCCAGCCGCAAATTCGGCATGGGCGCGCGGCAAACCATGAGCGCGGCACAGCGCCTCTATGAGGCGGGGCATATCACCTATATGAGAACAGACGGGATCGACATGGCCCCCGAGGCGGTGATGTCCGCCCGCGACACAATCCGCGCACGATTTGGTGAGGAATTTCTGCCGAAATCTCCGCGGATGTATAAGAACAAGGCGAAAAACGCCCAAGAGGCGCATGAATGTATCCGCCCCACCGATATGTCCATGGGGCCAGAAAAGCTGCGCATCACGGATGCGGATCAGAAAAAACTCTATGGACTGATCTGGAAACGCACCATCGCAAGCCAGATGGAGGCCGCCCGCCTTGAGCGCACCACGGTTGATATTTCCTCAAGCGATGAGAATGTCGTGCTGCGCGCAAGCGGTCAGGTCATCCAGTTTGAGGGTTTCCTCAAGGTTTATGTAGAAGGGCGTGATGACAGCGATGAGGAAGACGCAAATCGCCTGCCCAATATGGCGGTTGGCGACAAGCTTAACTTTGATCAAAGCAGTTTGATGGGTGATTTCACCAAGGCCTTGGATGGGGCCACAGCCAGCGAAAGCGGCGGCTTGCGCCTTTCGGAAGGGGGCATCATCGACACTTCAGGCGCGGTGTTTGGACAGCATCACTTTACTCAACCGCCCCCCCGCTACACCGAGGCCACCTTGGTCAAGCGCATGGAAGAATTGGGCATTGGCCGCCCGTCCACCTATGCCTCTATCGTCACCACGATCCAAGATCGCGGATATGTGCTCAAAGATAAGGGGCGCCTGATCCCCGAGGATAAGGGGCGCTTGGTCACCATATTCCTCAGCAATTATTTCCAGAAATATGTGGGCTATGATTTCACCGCGGATTTGGAAAATCAACTGGATGAGGTCAGTGCAGGCGCGCGCGATTGGCGCGATTTACTGACCCGTTTCTGGCGCGATTTCAAGGCGGCGGTCGATGAAACCGCCGAGTTGCGGATCACCGATGTTTTGGAAAAAATCAACGAGGTGTTGGAACCGCATCTTTTCCCTCCACGCCCCGATGGTGGTGATCCACGCCAATGTCAGGCTTGTGGTGAAGGGCGTCTATCCTTGCGCACAGCGCGCTCTGGCGGGGCGTTCATCGGCTGCTCCAATTACCCTGAATGTCGCTATACCCGCCCCCTCGCCCCCAATGGCGAGGAAAGCGAGGGCGATAAAATGCTGGGGGTTGAACCAGAAAGCGGACAGGCCGTTTGGCTGAAAGCAGGGCGGTTTGGCCCTTATGTTCAATTGGGCGAAGCGACCGAAGACAACCCAAAACCTCCGCGCGCCTCACTCCCCAAAACATGGCCGCCTGCGGGCATGGATTTGGAGAAAGGACTGCGCCTCTTGTCATTGCCCCGCGCGATTGGTGCGCATCCTGAGGATGGCGTTTTGGTCGAGGCAGGCATTGGCCGTTACGGGCCTTATGTCAAACATGGCAGCCTTTACGCCAACCTGCCAGAGGTGGATGAGGTGTTCGAAATCGGCATGAACCGCGCGGTTGAGGTTTTGGCCGCCAAGGCCGCCTCGCGCGGTGCAGGCCGTGGGGCCAAGGCCGCCCCCCTCAAAGAGTTGGGCGAGCATCCTGATGGCGGGGCGGTTCAGGTGATGAATGGCCGCTATGGGCCTTATGTGAAATGGGCCAAAATCAATGCGACCCTGCCCAAGGGCACCGAACCCGAAGCCGTCACGATGGAGGCGGCCTTGGCGCTGATCGCGGCCAAGGCCGCCAAAGGCGGGAAAACCCCGCGCAAGGCCGCCGCCAAAAAAGCCGCCCCCAAAGCCGCTGCCAAAAAGAAGGCCGCCCCGAAAAAGGCTGCGGCGAAAAAATCATGACGGACGCCCCCTATCAGCCCCCAAAATGGCCGCAATTGGCTGAATTTTTGCGCCTGCGCAGGTCTACCCCCGCGCAGCTGCTCAATGCCCCCGCGCCTGAAGGGTCGGTGTTGGAAGATATCCTCACATCCGCCCTGCGGGTGCCAGATCACGGAAAATTGGCCCCGTGGCGCATCGTTGTGCATGGGCCAGAAAGCCGTGCGGGCTTGGCCGCGCTCACCCGCGAATTGGGCCATGGCGCAGGCCGCGTGCCCGAAAAGGTCGAAAAATCCGCCACGGCATTTGACCAGTCCCCTCTTGTGGTCGCGGTTCTGTCTCACCCCGTTGCGCATGATGCGATCCCCCTGTTGGAACAGCAGTTGTCGGCAGGTGCGGTTTGTCTTGAAATGATGCATGCCGCGATGGCCCACGGCTTTGGCGCAAATTGGCTGAGCGGATGGATGGCCTTTGATCCCGAATTTTTATCCCGTGCCTATGGCATTACGGCGCCGCAATTCGTGGCAGGGTTCATCCATCTTGGAACGCCAAGCGCCAAGGCCCCAGAACGCCCCCGCCCCGAGATGGGCGATATCGTCACATATCGCGATTAGGGCGTGACCTTGCCCTTGCGCCATGATGGGGCCTGCCCCACCTAAGCACAGACCTGCCCCAAAAGGAGCCATCTCAACATGGCCGCATTACTTGCTGATTTCCTAAAATCCGTTTTGCAATTCCGCGACAGGCGCTTTTTGCGCGTTTTGTTGATCGGCGTGGCGTTGACCATTGCTTTGCTGGTTGCGATCTCAGCGGCGGTTCTGATCTTTTTGGGATGGCTATTGCCTGATGCAATCACCCTACCTTGGATTGGCACAATCAGTTTCTTTGGGGCGGCACTCTCATGGGCGGCCGTGCCATTTTTGATCTTGCTGTCATCGGTGATGATGGTGCCTGTGGCATCGGCTTTTACGGGGTTGTTCTTAGACGAAATCGCAGACGCGGTTGAAGCAGAACATTATCCCCAGTTGCCGCCCGCCCGCCATGTGAAATTGGCCGAAGCCATCGGTGACAGCCTACGATTTTTGGGCGTGATCCTATTGGCCAACACATTGGCCTTGGTTCTTTATTTCACGCCCTTCGCCCCCTTTGTGTTCTGGGGGTTGAACGGGTTTCTCTTGGGGCGTGAATATTCGCAGATGGTGGCACAGCGCCGCCTCGATCGCGTATCGGCGATTGAATTTCGGCGCAAAAATCGCCTGACATTTTTTGCAGGCGGGGTCATGATGGCACTCCCCTTAAGCGTACCAATCTTGAACCTCATCGTGCCCATCTTGGGGGCTGCGACATTTACCCATATGGCCCATCGGGTGGGCCTGACGGGGGCACGTCAATAAGTGCTGTCGCCCATGCCAAAGAGGGCAAAGAGATTAATATCTTCGATAGAGACACGACCCGATAAAATGATCCCCGCGATCACGGCCCAGATCAGCGTGGCAATGGCTGTGTTGATCAACAGGTTGCGGCGCAGATTAAAGCTTGAGGCGGGGGCAGATTGCGATGTGCCGCGCGCAGCCTCGCCCTCATCCCCTTGGGTGCGCACGAAAAACGGCAATGTCAGAAACAGCGACATGAACCATACAATGGCATAAACCACGAGGCCTGTGACAATACCCATTAGACCTGCTCCAATTCGACCAAGGTGCCTGTGAAATCTTTGGGGTGGAGGAATAACACGGGCTTGCCATGTGCCCCAATTTTCGGCTCCCCCGTGCCCAAAACGCGCGCGCCAGTGGCCTGAAGCTTGTCGCGCGCCGCCAAAATATCTTCGACCTCGTAGCAAATATGGTGAATGCCGCCTGAGGGGTTTTTCACAAGAAAGCCCGCAATGGGGGAATTTTCGCCCAAAGGATAGAGCAGCTCAATCTTGGTATTGGGCAATTCGATGAAGACCACCGTCACCCCGTGATCGGGTTCATCCTGCGGCGCGCCAACCTTTGCGCCAAGCGTATCACGATATTGCGCTGAGGCAGCCTCGAGATCAGGCACAGCGATGGCCACATGGTTCAATCTACCGATCATTTTTATCTCCTTGGGTCACTCGCCCCACGATATGCCTGCGCAAAATCCTGTGGGCAAGAGGCGTGTGGTCGCGCCCCGTTTACCCTTCGGTAACCGCTACAGGCTGTAATCGGGGGAGGGAATCACAAATTCGAGGTGCCTGAAATGGATGAGTTCAAATTGCCGCCAACCCGTCAGGCGAAAATGCAGGCGCTAAATCCGCTGATGGGGCTGACCATTTTAATCGTTGAGGATAGCCGATAGGCCTCGGAATCGCTGCGATTGCTGAGCCTGCGTTCGGGCGCGCGGATCAGGCGGGCCGATTGCCTGTCCTCCGCGCGGCGTCACCTGCAGGTCTATCGCCCCAGCGTGGCCATTATCGACCTTGGTCTACCAGATGGGTCTGGCTTGGATTTGATCCAAGATTTGGCCATGGCAAGCCCCCGCTTGCCCGTGATCTTGGCCTGTTCCGCCGCTGACCCCCATGACAGCGCCGCCGAGGCAAAGGCCGCAGGCGCTGATGGGTTTTTGGCCAAACCCATCGAAACCCTAGCGCATTTCCAAGAAACAATCTTGCGCCATTGGCCCCCCGATTTGGCCCCCCAAACCCCCCATGCTGTGGCAGGCGACACCGTGATCCCTGACCCCATCGCCTATCGCGAGTATTTGACCCGTGCGATTGATCTCTTGGATCAGCCCGACCCACCCCTGCCCTATCTGCGCCCCTTCTTGATGGGCATCGCGCACGAGGCGGGCGATCGTGAATTGGCCGAAGCCGCGCGCGGCCTGATGCGCGACACCCGTGCGGCGCTGCGCCATACGCTGACACAAAAAATCGCGGAAATCAGCCCACGACTATGAGCAAAGCGCGGGGTCGCGCGCCACCCGCACCAATCCCGTCAGGTCAGAAAGACGCTCGATCTGACGCCCTGCCGCATCGAAATTCTGCAGCGAAAGCCATGCGGTAAAGGCCTCTTTCAGCGCGGGATATTCAGCATCAATGGCGGCAAACCATGCGGTGTCACGATTTTTGCCTTTGACGATGTTGTCTTGGCGAAACACGCCTTCATAACTCAGTCCCAAACGCTGCGCCGCGCGGCGCGAGGGCAGGTTGCGCGCATCGCATTTCCATTCAAACCGCCGATACCCCGCCTCAAAGGCCCATGACATCATCATAAAAAACGCTTCGGTCGCGGCGGGACTTTTTTGCAAGGCGGGGCCAAGGCATATATGCCCCAATTCAATCGATCCTTTCTCAGGCGCGATACGCAAATAAGAGGCCACGCCCATCACCTGTCCCCGCGCCATGTCGCGGATTGCGTAAAACACAGGATCTTCGCCCGCCTCAAAGCCGCGCAAAAAGCGATGATAGGCGGCGACAGAAATGAAAGGGCCATAGGGCAGAAACTGCCACAATTCTTGCGCGCCGTCATAGGCCCGAAACAGCTCATCCGCGTGCAAATGCGCCCTGAGCCGTTCAAGCCGCGCATAGCGCCCTTGCCGTTGTTGGAATTCGGGCCGCGCGGGCGGCACATATTTTGACAAATCCTGCATCGCAACCCCCATCAAAACGCTAAAAGGCCCCCGCCCATCAGGGCAGAGGCCGCAAAAATTGGCAAGGGTGAAACGGGATCAGTCGCGCGGCAAAACCCGCAGACCCAGTTCCATCAGCTGATCTGGCATCGGCTCGGAGGGTGCATTCATCATTACATCTTCCGCGCGTTGGTTCATCGGGAAGAGGATCACCTCGCGGATATTCGCCGTTTCCGCCAAGAGCATCACGATGCGGTCAATCCCCGCGGCGCAGCCGCCATGGGGCGGCGCGCCGAATTGGAACGCATTGACCATACCACCAAAACGGCGACGGACTTCGTCCTCACCATAGCCTGCAAGTTCAAACGCCTTGAACATGATCTCAAGCTTATGGTTGCGGATCGCACCCGACACCAATTCATAGCCGTTACAGGCCAAGTCATATTGATATCCCAGCACCTCAAGCGGGTCACCCGCAAGCGCCTCAATTCCGCCTTGGGGCATCGAGAACGGGTTGTGGCTGAAATCGATCTTGCCCGTTTCCTCGTCCTTTTCATACATCGGGAAATCCACGATCCACGCAAAGGCGAAGCGGTTCTCATCAATCAGCCCCAATTCGCGGCCCACTTCGGTGCGCGCGCGCCCCGCAACCGCCTCGAAATCCGCGGGCTTACCTGCCATAAAGAACACCGCATCACTGACACTAAGGCCCAATTGCGTACGGATGGCCTCGGTGCGTTCAGGGCCAATATTTTTGGCCAAGGGGCCTGCGGCCTCCATCGTGCCATCCTCGCCTTCGCGCCAGAACATATACCCCATTCCAGGCAGGCCTTGACCTTGCGCCCATGAATTCATGCGGTCACAGAATTTGCGGCTGCCGCCTGTGGGGGCAGGAATGGCGCGCACTTCGGTGCCGTCCTGCTCGAGGATTTTTGCGAAAATCGCAAAGCCCGAGTCTTTGAAATGCTCGCTCACAACTTCCATTTTGATCGGGTTGCGCAGGTCTGGCTTATCGGTGCCATACCACAGCGCGGCATCTTTATAAGAAATCAGCGGCCAGTCTTGATCAACCTTCTTGCCGTCGCCAAATTCCTCGAACAGGCCTTTGAGCACGGGTTGGATCGTATCAAACACATCTTGCTGTGTCACAAAACTCATTTCCATGTCGAGCTGATAGAAATCAGTCGGCGAGCGATCCGCGCGCGGGTCTTCATCGCGGAAACAAGGGGCGATTTGGAAATATTTATCAAAGCCCGACACCATCAAGAGCTGCTTAAACTGCTGTGGTGCCTGTGGCAGGGCGTAAAACTTGCCAGGATGCAGACGCGAAGGCACAAGGAAATCGCGCGCGCCCTCAGGGCTAGAGGCCGTGATAATTGGGGTCTGGAATTCGCGAAAGCCTTTGTCCCACATCCGCTTGCGAATTGAGGCCACAACATCAGAACGCAAGGTCATATTCTTTTGCATCACCTCGCGGCGCAAATCGAGATAGCGATAGCGCAGGCGGGTTTCCTCAGGATATTCCTGATCGCCAAACACCGTCAGGGGCAATTCATTCGCCGCACCCAGAACCTCGAGATCCCGAATGAAAACTTCGATTTCGCCTGTAGGAATTTTTGAGTTCACAAGGCTGGCATCACGGGCCTTCACCTCGCCATCGATGCGGATACACCATTCCGCACGCAGTTTTTCAACCTCGGCAAAAACGAGGCTGTCGGGATCACAGAGCACTTGTGTCATCCCATAATGGTCGCGTAGGTCAATGAACAAAACCCCACCATGATCGCGCACCCGATGAACCCAGCCCGAGAGGCGGATCGTTTGACCGACATTTTCCTTAGTCAGGTCTGCGCAGGTATGGCTGCGGAAAGCGTGCATCACGAAATATCCTATATATTGGCCTTGTTTTTGGCCTGTCATCTCTGTGCCGCCGATACACATGGAGCGGGGCGCGAAGTCAACCCCAAGCAGCGGAAAGCCCGCGACTGCACAGCGCGGGCTTTGGTGTCATTTTGAGGCCTGTTGGCTCAAATTTGTTTTTCTGGCATCTGCACAACCAGACCATCAAGAGCATCTGTCACCTTCAACTGGCAGGTCAGGCGCGAACGCCCCTCGTCAGGTTTATAAGCGAATTCCAGCATATCCTGTTCCATCGCGTCCATGCTTGGCAGTTTTGCGACCCAATCAGGATGCACATAGACATGGCAGGTCGAACAGGCGCAGGCGCCACCGCAATCAGCCTCAATGCCAGGAATGCCATTGTCGCGCGCGCCTTCCATCACGGTCAGCCCGTTTGGCACATCAACGACATGCTCGCTTCCGTTATGTTCGATATAAGTGATCTTAGCCATAAACGCGCACTTTCTTGCTGTTAACCTCGGATCTTGCCTAGGTAGCGTTCCTTGCTGCCGCTTTCTAGCCCCGAAATTTGTATCATGCAGTCGCGCTTGCATCTCACGGCAAATGTTCTATTTTTGTTCTTAAATAGGATATCTGCCATGGAACCCGATCTCGCCCCACGCTTTTGGCCAAAACCGCCCGATTGCCTTCCCCATCATTTGCTGCATCTGCCCCATGAGGGGGCGCGGGTTGCGGTGGCGGGCTTGGTGGTGCTGCGCCAAAGGCCAGGCACGGCCAAAGGTGTGATTTTCATCACCTTGGAAGATGAGTTTGGCGCCTGCAATGTGATCATCTGGCAGAAAATATATCAGCAATTTCGCCGTGCGGTCATCGCAGCGCGGCTAATGCGCGTGACGGGGCGGCTACAACGGCAGGCGGGCATCACCCATATCATCGCCGAGCAGATCGAAGATATATCGCCACTACTGGACGAGATTGTTTTGCATCACACCGCCACCTAGAGCGCCTAAGCTTGCGCGAAGCCATTCAAAGCGGTTTGCCTATTATTGCGGAGAAATAAGAATGACCTTGCGGCATGGTTGGGTGACATTTGGATTCTCGGGCTGTGCCATGAGCAAACCTTTCCAGATTGAGCCGACACCTCGTGTTCAAAATGCACCACATATTGCAAAAGGAACACGCAGATCAGGCCAAACGGGTACCCGCGCTAGAAATCGGTTGGCGCGCCGCCCTCCTCCTTGCGCTTGGCGACAAACGTGTCCAATTCCTCGCGAATTGCAGGATCAATCGGCGGATCTTTTGCTTCGGCCAAGATTGCCTTGTAAATCCCATGCGCGCGCTCGGCGCTCCAAACGGCCCCATCTTTTTCCCAAGCCTCAAAATTGCGCCAATCAGAATGAAACGGCTGATAAAAGGCAGTGCTATAGCGGGCTTGGGTATGTGCAGTGCCAAAATAGTGGCCACCAGCCCCAACATCTCGCATCGCATCAAAGGCAAGTTCGTCATCACTGGTCTGGGTCAAAACGGGGTCAAAATAGCGTTGGAATTGTTGCAGCAATTCGCAATCCATCACGAATTTCTCGGGGCTTGCAATCAGCCCACCTTCCAGCCAACCCGCTGCATGATAGACCATATTTGTGCCAGATTGCACCGCCGCCCAAAGGCTTTGTAGAGTTTCGGCTTGTGCCTGCCCATCGGGCACATTGGCGGCGCAAACCCCGCTGGAGCGCAGAGGCAGCCCATAAAAGCGAGCCATCTGCCCTGTCATCTGGGTGGCACGAATATATTCAGGTGTACCAAAGGCAGGCGCACCTGATTTCATATCGACATTTGAGGTGAACGTGCCAATCACCACAGGCGCGTGCGGCGCGATATATTGCAACAAGGCAATCGCCCCCAAAGCCTCGGCGATGGACAAGGACACAGCCCCCGCAAGGGTCACAGGCGCCATCGCCCCCGCCAAGGTGAAGGGTGTAACCACCACAGGCTGCCCGCGCCGCGCCATACGCATCGCCCCGTCCAACATTGGATAGTCATGTTTCAGCGGGCTGACCGAGTTGATATTGGTGTAAAACCGCGGTGTCTCCTCGAATTCCTCATGGCTTAGGCCTGCGGCGATCCGCACCATCTCCATAGCGTCTTCGACCCGCTCTTTGCCAAGGCAGTATGTGTGCACGACCTTGTCAGTCGCGATGAGCTTTTCATGCAAGCAATCCAAATGGCGGATTGAAGGATGAATATCTATCGGCTCAACGGGGTAGCCGCCTGCAAAGTGGATACAGTTAAAATATTGCGTCAATTTGATGAATTCGCGAAATGTCTCAAAATCGCCCGCCCGTTTGCCGCGTGCCATATCCCATGCATTGGGGGGGGAGGACACATTGCCAAAGAGAATATGCCCCTCGCCAATGGTCAGCTGACGCGCAGGGTTTCGCGGCGTCACTGTAAAGCTTTGAGGCGCACGCGCGACCATCTCGGTCACAAAATCATGATCAAAAAAGATCGTCTCGCCCTCTTGGCGACAGCCCGCTTGCACCAATATTTGCCGCGCCTCAGTGTGCAGCATCTCAAGCCCGAGCTCGGACAGAATCCGCAGAGCGTTGTTGTGGATGGCCAAGACACCCTCAGGCGGCAAGGGTTCGGTTGGTTGATCTATGTTTTGCGGAATACGCCACGGCATTTGCGCAATCGCATGTTGGCTGACACCTTGATGCTTGGCGCGCGCGCCCCCGGAACGGCGGCGTTTTGGATCAACTGTGGTTTCGGTCATAGGATCAGGTCTTACAAAAAGGGAGATCAAAGCCCCTTTAGACTGCCCGCGCGCGCGAGAGAAAAACCCGACAAATTCCGACCAAACCCCCCGCCATTTTGACGCGAATAGACAAACGCAGCTTCAATGCCCCAGCCAAGCGGGAAGATGGCCAATGTCTGGCAACACGGCGTCAGCATGCGGCATGAGCGCGCCATGAACGGCAAGGCCCGTGAGAACGCCCACTGTCGCCATCCCAGCGGCGCGGCCCGCCCGTAGATCATGCAGGCTATCGCCCACCATCACAGCTCGAGCAGGCGCAACACCACAGGCCTGTGCGATATGGGCGCACATGGCAGGGTCAGGTTTTGCACCATGCCCACTGTCGCACCCGATGACTTCGGCAAAATAGGGGCGGATCTCATGTGCCGCCAAATGGGCCTCGGCCTCGTCCTTTTGCCCGTTGGTCGCCACTGCCAAAAGATAGCCCGCCTTCTGCAAACCCGTAAGCAGCGGCGCCAACGGGGCCGCCTCGACCATGACAGCAGATTGTGCAAGCTGATGCAGCAGTGCTGCGATCTGCTGCGGGGTAAAATCGGCTCCGAAAAGCGGGGCCAGGTGGTGAGCAGTCTCATCAAGCGTGCCCGCAATAGCTATACTATCGGGCAAAAAAACGCCCCGATCGGGATCAAAGGACAAGCGATCAGCGAGGGTGCGAAATAATGTTTCATCGCCGTCCGCTAACGCCAATAGAGCCGATTTCGCCCAATTGTTCCAAGATCTAGAAAAGTCAAAGAGTGTTCCGTCTTTGTCAAAAATTAGCAATTTAAAGTAATTTTGTTGCATATTTTTATAACCCTCAAGGACGACGATAAACTTATGTCCAATGGGTAGCAGAGCGCCCAAGCATCACCTGCCGCAAGGTAACAAATTCATATGGCGTAAGGCCAATTGCCCCCGCAGCATCAACCACCCAAGCATCGTCTTGCGAGATAAATTCAACCACGGCGGATAAGAACCCGTGATCACCTTTGGCGATAGCGGCCCGCATATCTTCGACCGACAGGCCACATGCGCCCAAGAACTGCCCCGTCAGCGCGTCATCGGACGAAAGCCACACGAGGGCTGCAATCGCCTTTTCCTGTGCGATTTTTTTCTTCATTCCAAGCATTCCGGGCGTATCTAGAGACATTATTAGCCATTCCTCTTGTATGACTTCAGATGTCAATTCGGCCATGCAGAGCTTAAGGCAATACCGTATGCCACATTTTAGGGGATGAGCACGAAGACTGTCAGCAACTCCACAAAGATAGAGGTTAAAAGCGCGATGATACTGTGATCTTACACGATGGTCGAAATCGCACAAGCCTTGCCAAACCCGCCTGAGACATCAGGGGGCATGCGCGATCACCTCATCGCGCAGAATCTCGGCGAGAAGATCCACATCTTCGGGCGCAAAGGTCAAAGGCAGCCTTAAGTCAATCAACCCCGCCAAAATGTAATCCGTTTTGGGCAGGGTTTGCGCAGGTGCATAGCGCCAACTGTCATAGCGCGAGGTAAAGGCAACAGGTTCTGCCGCGCCGAACCATTTCAGTTCAACACCCCGCCGCGCGGCCGCTTGGACGAATGCCGTGATTTTATCGGGCGACCAATCGGGCAAAAGGAATTGAAACGAGGATCCAACGTAATCCTCGCGCGGATCGCGCTCGGTCAAGCGCAGATGGGGCAGATTGGCAAGCCCCGCCTCCATCCGCTCGTAAAGCTCGCGCCAACGTGCCACTTGGCGCGGCAAACCGGCCAATTGCGGGCGCAGGATGGCGGCGCGCAAATTATCCATCCGCCCCGAAACATTGGGCGTCTCAAAACGCGCTTGGGCAAAAGCCTCAGGCGGGGGGGCGGCGCGGTGGCGCGCGTAAAGCATGTAACTGCCCGACAGCAGAATGGCCCGCGCCATCACATCGGCATCATCACTGGTAAGGAAACCACCTTCGCCTGAGTTGATGTGTTTATAGGTCTGGGTGGAATAGCAGGCGATTTTGCCATGCCGCCCTGAGGCCAGACCATTCCATGCGGCCCCCATTGTATGGGCGCAATCCTCAATCACGGTGATGCTCGCCCCATCGCATATTGCCATGAGGCGGCCCATATCGCAGATATGCCCGCGCATATGCGACAACAGCAACACTCGCGCACCGCTAGCTTGGGCTTTGGTGTTCAAATCTTCAAGATCAATGGTTAAGTTTTCGGTCACCTCGACAAAGACAGGCACAGCGCCCACCGAGGCGATGGCACCCGGCACAGGCGCAAGCGTAAATCCGTTTGAGAGAACCAAATCCCCCTGCCCCACGCCAATTGCACGCAAGGCCGCCCCCATTGCATAGCCACCCGATGCCACGGCAAGCGCATATTTCGCCCCTGTCATCGCCGCGAATTCCTCCTCCAAAAGGGCGGTTTCGGCAATCTCATCAGGGGCGGTGTTATAGCGGTGCAACCTGCCCGTTCGCAAAACCCGATTGGCCGCCTCAATCGCCGCCTCTGGGATTGGCTCTTGTTGGGTGAAAGACCGGGTGAAAATGGGTTTGTCGCTCATAGCGCACAGGTTAGGGTTCTCGCGCGGCAGGTCAATTGAATTCACGCCGATAAGACCCGCTCAATCAGCGCAGGCAGATCGCTGTAATGATCCAAAATCGCCTCAGGGCTGAGCCGTGCAATATCGCCCCCCTCTGGCCCGAAGCCCACGAGAATAGAAGGCACCCCTGCCGCGCGCGCCGTTTCGCGGTCAGTGACTGTATCCCCGATCAAACAGGATTGCGGAAAATCGCGCACATCCGCCCCCAAATCCACGCCAAAGCGCCGCTTGGCCGCACGGCGCAGCGTTTCATGATAGGGGGCCACATCTGGCTTTCGTGTGGGCAATGTATCGGCCCCGACCAAAGCATCAAAAAGATCAGAAACACCCAATTTCGCGACCAAATCCACGGCCAGCGCCTCGGGCTTATTGGTGCAAATCGCCGTTGCATAGCCTGCGACACGCAACGCCTGCACCGCCTGAACTGCGCCCTCATAGAGCCTTGTATGCGTGTCAATCGCGGCCCCATAGGCCGCAAGCAGACGGGGATAGCCCGCCTCGATGAAGGCCTCCTCCTGTGGCAGGTCAGACCCACCCTGCGCCGCAAGCCGCGCATAGGAAAGCTTCAACATCGCCCGCCCGCCCCGAAAGGCACAAAGCGCGTCTTTTGGATGAGACAACATCGGGGGCCATCCCGCCTCTGCCACCGCTTGATTGGCCGCAGCAAGAAGATCGGCGCTGGTATCGGCCAAAGTGCCATCCAAATCGAAAACGATAATATGCGCGCCCATTCCGTCCTCTTGCCTGAGATGTGCACCGCTTATGACCTAAAGGCGGATTTTCGCCAAGGGCCGATGGCACATCGTAACAAATCGAAAGAGGAAGTGACCGCCTGCGGGCTTTGCAGATCAAGTGAAGAAGGTTAAGAGAACACCAAACAGGTATAAATCCTAAAAGGCACCCTCATGAGCACACGCCCCGTTGCCCTGATCATTCTGGCCGCAGGCCAAGGGACGCGGATGAATTCCGACCTGCCCAAGGTGCTGCATCCTTTGGGCGGCGTTCCGATGATTGAACACAGCCTTGCCAGCGGCCTCAGCCTTGAGCCCGCGCGGGTTGTGGTGATCACAGGTCATGGCGCGGATCAAGTTGAGGCGGCCTTGGCCGACCACCCTGTGATCTGCATTCGCCAAAATGAACAATTGGGCACAGGTCATGCCGTGGCGCAGGCCCGCGCCGCTTTGGCGGATTTCGCGGGCGATGCGGTGGTGTTGTTCGGCGATACGCCTTTTGTCAGCGAGGACAGCCTGACCAAATTGATCGCGGCCCGCGCTGATCATGATGTGGTCGTTTTGGGATTTGAGGCAGACACCCCTGCGCGCTATGGCCGCTTGGTGACCAAGGGCACGGCCTTGCATAAAATTGTCGAGGCCAAGGATGCGACCCCAGACGAGCTTGCTATAACCTTGTGTAATTCTGGCCTCATGGCCGCAGACGCCGCGCAATTATTCGACCTTTTGGAACAGGTCGATAACGCAAATGCAGCGGGCGAGTATTACCTGACAGATGTGCCTGCTTTGGCGCATAAGGCGGGCCTGAAAGCAGGCTATGTGACGTGCACAGAAGCGGAAACCTTGGGGATCAATAGCCGTGCGGAACTGGCGCGCGCCGAAGGGATTTTTCAAGCCACCCGCCGCGCCGAGATGCTAGACTTGGGCGTCACCATGCACGCGCCTGAGACAGTCTATTTTGCCCATGACACCTATATTGGCCGCGATGCGGTGATCGAGCCATATGTGGTCTTCGGCCCCAATGTGACTGTTGAGTCGGGCGCGCATATCCGCGCCTTCAGCCATCTTGAGGGCGCGCATGTCTCGCAAGGGGCGGTTGTGGGGCCTTATGCCCGCCTGCGCCCTGGTGCTGAAATCGACAATGGCGTGCGGATCGGCAATTTCGTTGAGGTAAAATCAGCGCAAATCCAAGAAGGGGCTAAGGTCAACCACCTGTCCTATATCGGGGATGCGACCATCGGCGAAGGGGCCAATATCGGCGCAGGAACCATCACCTGCAATTATGATGGCGTGTTCAAACATCACACCGAAGTGGGCGCGCGGGCGTTTATAGGGTCAAACACGATGCTTGTAGCCCCTGTTACCATTGGTGCGGATGCACTGACCGCATCAGGTTCGGTGATCACCGAAAACGTGCCAGAGGGGGCTTTGGCGGTGGCGCGTGGACGGCAAGAAAACAAAGCGGGGCTTGCCACACGCCTGCGTGCGCGGCTGCTGACGCTGAAAGAAAAGACCAAAAAGGGGTAAGGGCTATGTGCGGGATCGTTGGCATTTTGGGCAGCCACGAGGTTGCGCCCACATTGGTTGAGGCGCTTAAACGTCTGGAATATCGCGGCTATGACAGCGCAGGCATTGCGACTGTGCAAAATGGTGCGCTTGATCGCCGCCGCGCGGTGGGTAAGCTTGTGAACCTGTCGGATGAATTGGTGCATCACCCTTTGGCAGGCAAGTCTGGTATCGGGCACACCCGTTGGGCCACGCATGGCGCGCCCAGTGTAACCAATGCGCATCCGCATAAATCGGGGCAGGTTGCGGTGGTACATAATGGCATTATCGAGAATTTCCGCGAATTACGCGCTGAATTAAAAGACCGCAATTTTGAAAGCGAAACCGATACGGAAACCGTCTCTCAGCTTTGCGCGCATTACCTTGCCCAAGGTCTAAGCCCTGCTGAGGCCGCACGAAAAACCTTGTCACGGCTTGAAGGCGCGTTTGCGCTTTGTTTCCTCTTTGAGGGCGAAGATGATCTGATGATCGCCGCGCGCAAAGGGTCGCCCTTGGCCATTGGTCATGGCGATGGTGAAACCTATGTCGGTTCGGATGCAATCGCGCTTGGCCCCCTCACCCATGAAATCACCTATCTTGAGGAGGGCGATTGCGCCATCCTGACCCGCAGCAGCATCAAGATTTTTGATGAGGCGGGCCACGCTGTCAGCCGCGCCAAAACCCGCATTGAACAAGGGGCCGCCGTAATCGACAAGGCGGGTTATAAGCATTTCATGGCGAAAGAAATCCATGAACAGCCCCAAACCATGAGCGAGGCCTTGGGGCGCTATGCCCCCAAAGGTGCGCCCGCCTTCCCCGAAGCCTTGGATTTCACCCAATTCGACCGCGTTGTGATGGTGGCCTGCGGGACAGGTTATTATTCCTGCCTGACCGCCAAATATTGGTTCGAACAGGTGGCAGGGATGCCTTGCGATGTCGATATGGCATCGGAATTCCGTTATCGTGAACCGCCCGTGGCGCCCCGCACCCTTGCGCTTTTCGTCAGTCAATCTGGCGAGACGGCTGACACATTGGCGGCCCTACGATATATGCGCGGACGCGCTGCCATGGTGGCAAGCCTTGTCAATGTTGGCACATCCTCCATCGCCCGCGAAAGCGATCTGGCCTTGGCCATTCTAGCAGGGGTCGAGGTCTCGGTGGCCTCAACCAAGGCCTATGTGAACCAATTGACCATCCTTGCGCTGATGGCGGTGCAGGCCGCGGCGCAGCGCGACGCGCTGTCCGCCCATGAGGTGCGGGATCACATCCAAAGTTTGGAAAAACTGCCTGATCAAATGCGCCAAGTTCTGACGATGGAGGGCGAGATTGCCGATCTAGCCGAAGGCTTGAGTGATGCAAAATCCGCGCTGTTTCTGGGCCGTGGCGTGATGTATGCCACAGCCCTTGAGGCAGCATTAAAATTAAAAGAAATCAGTTATATACACGCCGAAGCTTATGCGTCAGGTGAACTAAAACATGGCCCGATCGCCCTAATTGATCGCAGCCTGCCTGTGGTGGTATTCGCGCCGCATGATGCGCTGTTTGATAAAACCATATCAAACATGCAGGAGGTTATGGCGCGCCACGGCCAAGTGACACTAATCACCGATGAGATGGGGCGCAAAGCCGCCGCTGAAGGCACCGCTGCCACATTGGCCCTGCCCGCAACCACGCCGCTGAGCGCGCCCATCCTCTATGCCCTGCCGGCGCAGCTTTTGGCCTATCACAGCGCAATCGCCAAAGGCACCGATGTGGATCAACCGCGCAATTTGGCGAAATCGGTCACGGTGGAATAGCGCTTCCACTTGCGCCCGCTTGCGTTGGCGCGTAAAGCCTCGGCGCAACTTTATAAGTGGGAAGTGCTATGCCGCTTTTGGTCATGAAATTCGGGGGCACATCAGTGGCCACCCTTGATCGCATCCGCCGCGCCGCAAAACGTGTGGGGCGCGAGGTGGCCAATGGGTATGATGTGATCGTGATTGTCTCGGCCATGTCGGGCGAAACCAACAAACTCGTGGGATATGTGGGCGAAACCTCGCCGCTCTATGACGCGCGCGAATATGATGCGGTCGTCTCCTCGGGCGAGAATGTTACAGCCGGCCTGATGGCGCTGACCTTGCAAGAAATGGATATCCCCGCGCGGTCATGGCAAGGATGGCAGGTGCCCGTCAAAACCACCTCTGCCCATGCAAGCGCGCGGATTGAAGAAATCCCAACCGATAACATCATGGCCAAATTTGGCGAAGGGATGAAGGTTGCCGTGGTTGCGGGGTTCCAAGGCATCAGCACTGAAGGGCGTATCACCACATTGGGCCGTGGCGGGTCAGACACGACTGCCGTGGCCTTTGCCGCCGCTTTCGATGCCGAGCGCTGCGATATCTACACAGATGTTGACGGGGTCTACACGACCGACCCGCGCATCACCAACAAGGCTCGCAAACTTGAGAAAATCTCGTTTGAAGAGATGCTTGAGCTTGCAAGCCTCGGTGCGAAGGTTCTGCAAACGCGCTCGGTTGAACTGGCGATGCGCTATAAGGTGCGCTTACGGGTTTTGTCGAGTTTTGAAGAAATGGATGACAGCGCGGGCACATTGGTCTGTGACGAGGAGGAAATCGTGGAAAGCAAAGCTGTGGCGGGCGTGGCCTATTCGCGCGATGAAGCAAAAATGACACTGACCGAGGTCGAAGATCGCCCGGGCATTGCAGCCGCTATTTTCGGCCCCCTCGCCGAGGCCGCGGTCAATGTAGACATGATCGTGCAAAATATCTCGGAAGAAGGCAAAACTGATATGACCTTCTCGCTGCCGATTGATCAGGTCAAACGCGCTGAAAAGGCCCTTGAAGAGGCGAAAGCCCGCAATGAAATCGGCTTTTCCGAATTGCTGATCGACAGCGATGTTTGCAAAGTGTCAATCGTAGGGATCGGGATGCGCAGCCATGCAGGCGTGGCCGCGAAGATGTTTGCAACTTTGCGCGATGAAGGCATCAATATCAAAGTCATCACCACATCCGAAATCAAAGTTTCGGTTCTTGTGGATCGCAAATATCTGGAATTGGCTGTGCAGGCCCTGCATGACGCCTTCGATCTAGATCGCGCAGCCTGATTTCACCTTAGGCTGATTTTACGCTGTTTGCTCGGGCCCTTCTTTTGGCGGCCTTGGTTTGTTGACTTTGTACCAGCCCCGCCACAGAGGCGTTTCTTACTGCTATTACGTACGCGCAAATTCGCTGGGCACGAACGACTAGTTTTTATAGAATGAGGCTAAACAATGCAGCCGCACGATTTTTGTTTAAGCAGGCGTTGCTGAACTCGACGGAAGTAGCAAAAAAGGCCCCACACTTATACATACGGAGAAGCCGTTTAATCTTTGTATCAATTAAAATCCCGACAAAATTTAAGCATGAATTTTTAAAATTATAAATTTTATCAAATGATTGCGGCGCGATCTTTAGGTAACTTCTGAAGGGAATGGTGCGGTCGAGAAGACTCGAACTTCCACGGGAGTTACCCCACAGCGACCTCAACGCTGCGCGTCTACCAATTCCGCCACGACCGCACTGTCTGACGCTTAATATGGCGCTGTCTAGACCAAGCAGGCGCCGTGCTCAAGGGTTAAAATTGTGGATTTTGGCCAAGCTGATTTTTCTGTTTAGTATGAAACGCCTACTTGCTATTAACACAAGGGTATGACTGAAAGGGGATGACCGTGCCTCTCGTCTCCCGCATACATCATTGCAAAGAAATTATTAAGTTAAAGAGCCTTAAATTGGTTGATTGGATAATATCAGATAAGCTGACCGATTATGAGGATGCACTTCGCGTTATGGAGGCTCGCATCGCAAAAATTTCTTCAGGGGATGCAGCCGAAGCGATTTGGCTGCTGGAGCATCCACCGATTTACACCGCAGGCACTTCGGCCAAGCCCGACGATTTAACTGACCCTGATCGCTTTCCTGTCTACGAGGCGCGCCGCGGGGGGCAATATACCTACCACGGCCCAGGTCAGCGGGTTATATACGTCATGCTAGATCTCAACAAACGCGGTCGTGATGTTCGCCGTTTTGTAGAAGATCTGGAAAATTGGGTGATTGACACGCTTGCAAGCTTTAACTTGCGCGGGGAAATTCGAGAGGGGCGCGTTGGAGTCTGGATTGCGCGGCCCGACAAAGCCGCCCTGCCCGATGGCAGCCCGCGTGAGGACAAGATTGCAGCCATCGGGATTCGCTTGCGCAAATGGGTGTCCTTTCATGGCATCTCGATCAATCACGATCCTGAACTGAGCCATTTTGAGGGAATCGTGCCTTGCGGGATCCGTGATCACGGCGTGACAAGCCTTGTGGATTTAGGCCTGCCCGTGAGCCTAGATGACCTTGATGTCGCTTTGCGCCAAGAATTTGAACGGCGCTTTGGGCCAACGCAGGACGCGGATCTGGCTGACCCAGCTAACCCCTAAAGATCATTGCAACCGCCCCCTTTTCCATTTTCGTAAGATTTCGGCGCGAAACTTGCTGATCTGGCATGAGGCAATTTTTCCCACCTGAAAGGCGTGATCGCAATTGATCGCACGCGCGAGGCGCACTAGAACGGGGGTCAGTGGAACGTCAAAGGGACAGGTGGCCAGACCCCTGCCCCTCATAATTATGAACAGGAGACAGACATGGCCGATGCAGCCATTTCTGGACATGATCACGAACGGCCGGGCTTCTTTACCCGCTGGTTCATGTCCACAAACCATAAAGATATCGGGATTCTCTACCTCATCACTGCAGGTTTGGTGGGTCTCGTATCGGTTGCTTTCACCGTTTACATGCGCCTCGAGTTGATGGAGCCTGGCGTTCAATACATGTGTGCCGAAGGCGCACGCGTCTTGAGCCAAGCTGCTGCGGGCGAATGTACCCCTGATGGGCATTTGTGGAACGTGTTGATCACGGGCCATGGCGTATTGATGATGTTCTTTGTCGTCATTCCTGCCCTGTTCGGTGGTTTTGGTAACTTCTTCATGCCGCTGATGATCGGCGCGCCTGATATGGCCTTCCCTCGCCTTAACAACTTGTCCTACTGGCTGTATGTTGCAGGCACATGTTTGGCCTTTTGCTCCGTATTTGTAGATGGTGGTGCCGGACCGGGTTGGACTTTTTATCCGCCCATATCATGGCAAGACGCCCCTACTAGTCGCGCTGTAGACTTCGCGATTTTCGCGGTTCATGTGTCTGGTGCAAGCTCCATCTTGGGCTCGATTAATATCATCACGACCTTCCTCAACATGCGTGCACCTGGCATGAGCCTGTTCAAAGTGCCTTTGTTTGCATGGTCGATCTTCGTGACAGCTTGGTTGCTGCTTTTGTCGCTACCCGTTTTGGCGGGTGCAATCACCATGCTTCTCACTGACCGTAATTTTGGCACAACTTTCTTTGACGTGGCAGGCGGCGGTGACCCACTGTTGTTCCAACACATCTTCTGGTTCTTCGGCCACCCCGAAGTTTACATCGTGATCCTGCCCGCATTTGGTATTGTCAGCCATGTGATCTCGACCTTCTCGCGCAAGCCCGTCTTTGGCTATCTGCCGATGGTTTGGGCGTTGATCGCGATTGGCGGCTTGGGCTTTGTAGTGTGGGCACACCACATGTATACAACGGGCATGACGCTGAACCAGCAGGCCTATTTCATGGTCGCAACCATGGTAATTGCGGTGCCAACAGGCATCAAAATCTTCTCATGGATTGCAACGATGTGGCAAGGTTCGATAACCTTTGAAGCACCAATGCTGTTTGCGATTGGCTTCATCTTTCTCTTCACCGTTGGCGGTGTAACTGGGATTGTACTTAGCCAAGCCGGCGTTGACCGTGCCTATCACGACACCTACTATGTAGTAGCGCACTTCCACTACGTAATGAGCTTGGGTGCCGTATTCGGTATCTTCGCAGGCATCTATTACTGGATCGGCAAAATGTCAGGTCGCCAATACCCTGAATGGGCGGGCAAGCTGCATTTCTGGTTGTTCTTCATCGGCGCAAACCTGACCTTCTTCCCACAGCACTTCTTGGGTCGTCAGGGCATGCCACGCCGCTACATCGATTATCCTGATGCATTTGCAACGTGGAACTACGTCAGCTCGATCGGTGCGTTTATCGCATTCGCGTCCTTCCTCTTCTTCCTTAGCATTGTCGCCTACACGCTGCTTGCAGGCCGCAAACTGAGCGAACCTGCCTACTGGGGCGAGCATGCCGATACCTTGGAATGGACATTACCGAACCCACCACCCGAGCACACGTTCGAGGAACTGCCCACACGCGAAATGTGGGACAAACAGCCAAACCACTAATCTGGCCGCTTTTTGAACTGTTGAGAGAAAATATGCCGTTTCATATCGAGACGCCGCAAATAGAAAAGGCCCCGGAGAAATTCGGGGCCTTTTCTCATCCTGATCGCGGCACACCTCACATGCTGATGCGGATTACGCCGCATAAATCGCTGACACCTGAAGGGTTCGTTTGGTTTGTCGGTGCGACCGCCGCGTTAATTGCCCTGCCGCTTTTCGGCATTCTAGGCACGGCGGTGTTCTGGGCGCTGCTGCCCTTTCTATTGGCGGCGATTTGGGCCATTTGGGCCGCGCTGAAACGCTCATGGCGCGATAAGGAAATCGCAGAAACCCTGACATTGTGGCCCGATCACATAAGGGTTGAACGCAAAGAGCCCCGCAAAGAAACGAAAATCTGGGAAGCAAACCCCTATTGGGTGCGGCTGACCTTGCATAAAACGGGCGGGCCTGTGCCCAATTACCTGACCTTGCGCGGCGATAAGGCAACACGCGAAATCGAGCTTGGCGCGTTTCTGACGCCCAGCGAAAGGGTCAAGCTGAAATTCGCATTGGAAGAGGCCTTGGCACAGGCAAAGGCCTAAGGGTCAGGGGCGGTTTAGGCCAACCGCTCCTTGATCAGCGCCCCTGCAGCACCGAAATCCATCTGCCCTGCATAGGCCGCTTTCAGCGCCCCCATCACACGGCCCATATCGCGAATGCTGCTCGCCCCTGTCTGGTCAATCGCGGCATCAATCGCTGCGGCGATTTCCGCCTCGGACAGTTGGCGCGGCAAGAACCCTTCGATCACTTTGATCTCTGCAAGCTCTTTTTCGGCCAATTCAAGGCGCCCGCCCTCTTCATAGACATTGGCGCTGTCGATCCGTTGTTTCACCATTTTGGCAAGGATGGCGAGAATCTCACCTTCATCGACACCCTCGGTCTTGCCTGCGCCGCGCGCGGCAATGTCCTGATCCTTGATCGCCGCATTGATCAAACGCAGGGTTGATAAACGCGCAGCATCCTTTTCGCGCATCGCGTCTTTTAGGCCGTTGGTAATACGCTCTCGCAAACTCATGGTCTTATCCCCAGATTGCAACGGGCCATCTGACCCGCACCAGACCGCCGGTTTAAGGCATTTTTTGCCGCGCAACAACCTTTGAGATAGGGGGCAGATTGGTGGTTGCAACTTGGTGTCGCAAGGTGCTTGACCCTGCACGCTTGGACACTTAGGTTGCCGCGAATTTCAACATCGCCGTAATCGGAGCAGCGCCATGACTGAACGCCCCACTGCATGTCTTGTTTTGGCTGATGGAACCGTGTTCTACGGCAAGGGTTTTGGCGCCACAGGCCAGACCGTTGCCGAGCTGTGCTTCAACACCGCGATGACGGGCTATCAAGAGATTATGACCGACCCCTCCTATGCTGGGCAGGTCGTAACCTTCACCTTCCCGCATATTGGCAACACAGGCATCACCGCCGAGGATGACGAGACCGCCGATCCAGTCGCGGCAGGGATGATTGTGAAATGGGATCCAACAGAGCCCTCCAATTGGCGGATGGAGCAGAACCTGACCTCATGGCTGTCCGCACGGGGCCGCATCGGAATGGGCGGTGTTGACACCCGTCGCCTCACCCGCGCGATCCGCCAACAAGGCGCGCCACATGTCTGCTTGTCGCATGATCCTGAGGGTAATTTCGACATTGAGGCGATGCTGAAGGAGGCGCGCGCATGGCAGGGTCTGGAGGGGCTCGACCTCGCCCGTGAGGTGACTTGCGCGCAATCCTATCGTTGGGACGAGATGCGTTGGTCATGGCCTGAGGGCTATAGCAAGCGCACGGGCACTGGCCCCAAAGTGGTGGCGATTGATTACGGTGCCAAGCGCAATATCCTGCGCTGTCTCGCAAGTGCCGGATGTGATGTCACCGTGATGCCCGCCAGCACCACCGCCGAAGAAATCCTTGCGCAAAACCCCGATGGTGTATTTCTGTCGAACGGGCCAGGCGACCCTGCCGCAACGGGGGAATATGCCGTGCCGATGATCCGTGCGATTTTGGAAAAAGACCTGCCCGTTTTCGGGATTTGCCTTGGCCACCAAATGCTGGCTTTGGCGCTTGGGGCGAAAACCGTGAAAATGAACCACGGGCATCATGGCGCAAACCACCCTGTCAAAGATTTGGAAACGGGCAAAGTCGAAATCACCTCGATGAACCACGGGTTCACTGTCGACAGCCAAACCCTGCCTTATGATATTTTGGAAACTCATGTCAGCTTGTTTGATGGGTCAAATTGCGGCATCCGCGTCAAGGATCGCCCGATCTTTTCCGTTCAGCACCACCCCGAAGCCAGCCCCGGCCCACAAGACAGCTATTACCTGTTCGAGCGCTTCGCAGCAGCCATGGCAACACGCTAAAGATGAAGGGGGTAAAAGCCCCCTAAACCCAAGGCTGTATAACGCGGAAATCTTTGAATTTTCGTAAAAAAATTATCCGCGATTAGGATTTTTTTAACCATCGCAGCGCTTCCCTAACGGGGCTTGAAACGCGAAGATTTCACGTCGGCCATCAGGGGTGCGGGCCCCCGCTTCATTGGGCGAAAACAAAGCATGGGGTTTTTGGTGGCACGGTGGTGACACGCAAACCTAGCTGACCGCGCCCGCCTCCTCCTTGAGGCGCACCTCAAAGGCAATGGAAAGATGTCGCCGCAATGCATCGGCCGCTGCATCCCCATCACGCGCGGCAATGGCGTTGATGATATCATCATGCTCGTCCAAGGCTTTTTCGCCCCGCCCTTTTGCGGCCAAGGATGTGGTGGCCATCAACGCCATTGAGCGATGCACAAGATCCAATTGCTGCACCAAATAACGATTATGGCTGGCAAGATGGATTTGCTTATGAAAGCGGCGGTTTGCACGGCTCAGCGCCCGCGGATCTTTCAATAAGTTGCGATCCGCCTGTGCCATTTCGCGCAAGACGCGCACCTCCTCGGTTGCGGCATGTTGCGCGGCCAAACGGGCGGCCAAGGCCTCTAACTCGGTGCGCACGGCATAAAGTTCGGCCATCTGTGCATGATCCAATGAGGCCACAATCAGACTGCGCCCATCGCGGGTGAGCAGGCTTTGGGTTTCCAACCGCTGCAACGCCTCGCGCACGGGTGTGCGGCTGACACCGAACCGCTCGGCCAATTCCGATTCCACCAAACGCGATCCAGGGCGATAGATGCCGCCATCTATCGCATCCAAAATCATATCATAGGCGTCTTTTTGCTGTGGCTTGCTGTGCATCGCGTGGGATCTTTTCAATTCTTAACGCTGCCAAAGCTAAGCAGCCCCGCCCCCCTTGGCAAGCAAAAGCACCTAAGGCTAGTGTAGCGGCCATGAAACACGCAGATTTCCAACATGTCGACACATGGGTGTTCGATCTCGATCACACGCTTTATCCCGCCTCAATGGCGCTGTTTGATCAGATCAATATCCGCATGTCCGCGTTTGTCATGCGCGCTTTGAATGTCGATGCGCAGGAGGCGGATCGTATCCGCCACACCTATTGGCGCGCCCATGGCACAACCCTGGCGGGGCTGATGGCACAGCATAATATCCCGCCCTATCCGTATTTGGACGAGGTGCATGAGATAGATTTCAGCATCCTCAAACCAGATCCGATTTTGGCAGACCGTATCACGCGCCTGAGGGGGCGGCGTATCGTCTACACCAATGGCACCGCTGATTATGCCCGTAATGTTTTGCACCATCGGGGTTTGTCGGGCCTCTTCGACGCGATTTACGGGGTCGAGGACGCCAATTATCGCCCAAAACCAGACCCTGATGCCTTTGCAATGATATTTGGCAAAGACGGGCTCAGCCCAACGCGCGCCGCGATGTTCGAGGATGACCCGCGCAATCTGGCCGTGCCGCATGAATTGGGCCTGCGGACGATCTTGATTGACGAAGAGGGTAGCCATGAGGGCCCAAGTGCCCACATCCATCACCAGACCCACGATCTATCATGGTTTTTAGGCCATATATTGGGTGATCTCGATTAAGCCACATCCGCGACTGGCATGGGCTTGCCATCGGCCTGCCATGCATGGGCCGCGCGGCCAAAGGCCTCGTATAATAGGCGCGAGACAGGGTCTTCTGCGGCGCGATATTCAGGATGCCATTGCACCGAGAGGGTAAACCCCCGCGCGCCTTTGATGTAGATGGCCTCAGGCGTGTCATCAGGGGCCCATCCATCAACCACCACATCACGGCCTAAGGTCTTTAACCCCTGACCATGCAAGCTGTTGGTGGTCACCTCGGCGCTGTTATAGAGCCGCTGAAACGGCCCTCCTTGCGTGAAGCGCACGACATGGCGCGGTGCGAATTTTTCCTCCAAGGTGCCATCGGGCGGCATGCGGTGGTTCATCCGTCCGGGTAAATCGCGGATTTCGGGGTAAAGACTGCCCCCCAAGGCCACGTTCACCTCTTGGAACCCACGGCAAACACCAAGGATAGGCAAGCCCCGCTCGACCGCCGCGCGGATCAGGGGCAATGTCACAGCATCACGGTTGCGATCAAAGGCGCCATGCGCCTCTGTTTCTTCCTCGCCATATTCCTCGGGATGAACATTCGGGCGACCGCCCGTGAACAAAAAACCATCACAAATCTCAAGCAGGTCTTCGTAATTGACGAAATTTGGATTGGCAGGAATGGCCAAGGGCGTGCATTTGGCGACATCCGATACAGCACAACAGTCCATAGCCCCCACTGTATGCGCGGGGTATTGATCATTGATCAGATGAAAATTTCCAATAATTCCAATGACCGGGCGGGCCATGATATCCTCTCCTTCAGGCTTTTGAGGACGCCGTTAGGAAAAATCTGTTCCTCAAATCTATAGGCCTTCGCCCAACTCGCCGCAAGAATTTAGCGGGGCTGCTTTCGATAAATTTATCCTCATTTTGAGCCAAGATAGGCTGTCACCTCGATCTCAATCTTCATGCGTGGGTCTTGCAGGCCTGCCACAAACATTGTGGCCGCAGGGCGCACTGCGCCAAGCCATTTTTGCGTGACAGGCCAGCACGCGGGCCAAAGGGCGGCATCGTTCACGATGTAATGCACCCGCACCACATCGGAGATTGACGCACCGCCTGCCCGCAGGGCGGTGTCAATATTGGCAAAGCATTGCTCGGCTTGGGCCGCGATATCGGCATCAATTTGCATGGTGCTGTAATCAAATCCCGTGGTTCCCGACACAAAAATCCAATCACCTTGCACAACTGCCCGACTATATCCGATCTCGGCCTCAAAGGGCGAGCCTGAGGAAATCAGGCGCCGCCCTGATGGGGCATCCGCGCTCATGGTTCTGCGTCAAGCCCTGCTGCGGCAATACCCGCCACAGCCGCATCGCTGTCATTATCGGATGTGTCACCCGTGACCCCAACTGCGCCGATCACAACGCCATCCCGCTTGACCAGAACACCACCGGGCACAGGCACGACACGGCCCCCAAAGGCCCCGTTGACCGCATTGACGAAATAGGCCTGCGCCTCGGCCCGCGCCATTTGCGCCTTGCCGCCCATGCCCAACATCACCGCGCCATAGGCCTTGGCGCGCGCAATCTCAAACCGACCTGGGCTTGCGCCATCCTCGCGCTCAAAGGCTTGAATATTGCCGCCTGCATCGAGAACAACGACCGAAAGGGGCTTTAGCCCCATCTCGCCGCCTTTGGCGCGGGTTGCAGAAATGATTGTGCGTGCCTGATCGAGTGTGATCATCTTGGTCTTGTCCCTCTTGTCTTGATCTTGGGGCCATAGCCCCCGCCTCTTCAGATAGCACGTTCAAACAAAGAGGAAATGGTCTTCTGTCAGCTCTGCCTCAACCTGACCTGATAAAACGACCGAGCCTAGGCCGTAGTTCAAAATCAAATCCGTTTCTTCGCTCGAGAGGCTCAACGCCTCCATCACCGATAGCCCCTCTAGCTGAAAGGCAAGACGATCCATGACTTGCACTCTTCAAACACAGTGTTTGACAGTGACAACGACATTTTCGGGCTTTGTGCAGATGGGCGGAGGGTTAGGTCTGTCGCGCAGAGGTATCACGACCCCTCAAAAGACGCGCGGCGGTCTATCGAAAGTAAAGACACCCGTCTTGTGGCAGGTAAGCCCCCCCTTTTTCGCGCGGGTTCCACGATAAAATAACCCCCGCGCCAGCGATCAGACAGGCACGGGGGGCAGAGATAAACCGATAAAATCGGGTCGCGTTAGGCCGCTTTCCATTCAAGGCGGCGGGCGTGTAAGACTGGCTCAGTATAGCCAGAGGGTTGCACACGGCCCTTGAATACCAGATCACAAGCCGCCGCAAAGGCGATGCCGTTAAACCCGGGCGCCATTGGGCTATAGGCAGGGTCGCCTGCATTTTGGCCATCAACCACCTCGGCCATACGGCGCATGACGGCCATTACCTGATCCTCGCTGACGACACCATGATGCAGCCAATTCGCGATATGCTGCGCGCTAATGCGGCAGGTGGCGCGGTCTTCCATCAGGCCCACATTGTTAATGTCTGGCACTTTTGAGCAGCCAACACCCTGATCCACCCAACGCACAACATAGCCCAAAATCCCTTGGGCGTTATTGTCCAATTCACGGGTGATCTGGTCTTGCGACCAACGGCGATAGCTGGCCATTGGAATATCCAACAGACCCGTCACATAGGCACGGCGACCACCTGCGGCCAGTTTCTCCTGCACCGCAGCCACATTCACGCGGTGATAATGGGTGGCGTGCAGGGTCGCGGCAGTCGGGCTTGGAACCCAAGCGCAATTTGCGCCCGCGCGCGGATGCTCGATCTTTTGCTCTAGCATCGCGGCCATGGCATCGGGCATGGCCCACATCCCCTTGCCGATCTGCGCGCGACCGAGCAACCCGCATTCCAAACCAATATCCACATTCTGGTTTTCATAGGCGGTGATCCACGATTTGCGCTTGATGAAATCCTTGCGGCTGAATGGCCCTGCCTCCATGGAGGTGTGAATTTCATCACCCGTGCGATCAAGGAAGCCTGTGTTGATAAAGCACAAGCGATGCTTGGCTGCGCGGATACATTCCTTGAGGTTAACCGAGGTACGGCGCTCTTCATCCATGACACCCAGTTTGACCGTATTTGGTTTCAGACCCAAAACGCCCTCAACATGGGTGAAAATCTCGTCCGCAAAGGCAACTTCCTCAGGCCCATGCATCTTGGGCTTCACCACATAGACCGACCCTGCATGACTGTTGCGCAGACCATCCGCTTTCTTCAGGTCATGCATAGCGATCAATGCGGTGATCATCGCATCCATCATGCCCTCGTAAGCGTCGCTGCCATCTTTGAGCAAAATCGCAGGGTTGGTCATCAAATGACCCACGTTGCGCACCAGCATCAAAGCGCGGCCTTTCACGTCAAACGTGCTGCCATCGGGCGCGGTATAGGTTTTATCGGCGGCCAAGCGGCGGGTCATGGTTTGCCCACCCTTCTCAAAGCTTTCCACCAAATCGCCCTGCATCAAACCAAGCCAATTGGAATAGGCCAAAACCTTGTCCTCGGCATCGACACAGGCCACGGAATCTTCGCAATCCATGATAGCCGAAACCGCAGATTCCAAACGGATATCCGCAAGCAAGGCTTGGTCACGGCTGCCAATCGGATGGGCGCGGTCAAAGACCAATTCAACATGCAGGCCATTGTTGCACAGAAGGATGGTATTAGGCGCCTTTGCATTGCCCGTATAGCCCTTGAACTGCGCAGGATCTGCGAGGGGCTTGTCATCCATCATCAACTGCCCCTTATCCACGCTATAGCGGCGGATATCGGCATGGCTTGCCCCCTCAATGGGGAAGCTGTCATCAAGGAAGACCCGCGCGCGCGCCACAACGCGCGATCCACGACCGCGATCATAGCCGCCTTTGGGGGGCAGGCTGCCCATAGCATCCGTGCCATAAAGCGCATCATAGAAACTGCCCCAACGCGCATTGGCCGCGTTCAAGGCAAATCGCGCATTGGTGATGGGCACAACCAATTGTGGGCCTGCCACTGTGGCGATCTCAGGGTCAACGCGATCCGTGTCGATCTGGAAATCTTCCCCCTCAGGCAAGAGATACCCGATCTCACGCAAAAAGGCCTGATAGGCATCGCCATCATGGGGCTGACCACGGCGCGCAATATGCCATTCATCAATCTGACGCTGCAAATCTTCACGCCTTTGCAAAAGGGCGCTGTTTTTATCGGCTTTGCAATGCAAAAGATCAGAGAACCCCGTCCAAAATGCATCAGCGGCCACGCCAGTGCCAACCAAGGCCCGAGTCTCGATGAAATCCGCCAAAACCTGCGCCACTTGCAGGCCTGCACGCTCTACACGTTTGGTCATTTGCGGGGTCTCCTCTCTTCATGCTGCACAAAAGCAGCCCGCGTCCCTTCCCTCGCGTTAGCCAAAAATCAGACGAGAGGCAAGCGATCTGGTAAAATAAACAGACCAATTATCAAGGGAAGGTAAATTACACTTTGGCCGACTTGCGCGCCGCGCGGCATTTGTCCGAGCAATAGCGCACCTCCTCCCAATCCTTGGCCCATTTGCGCCGCCACACGAAGGGGCGACCGCAGGTGGCACAGGTTTTTTGAGGCAGGTCTGATTTGCGTTTCATTTTGGGCATAGCTGAAATTTAGCGCGCTTATCCCAAGGGGCCAGGGCGGCGTTCCTCTGACAACAGCACATTCGCCTCGACATTCCCAACCCCAGGCAGGGTCATGATACGGCGGCGCAGCACACGCTCAAAATCTGGCAGATCGCGGGCAATGATGCGCAGCCTGTAATCATACAGGCCCAGAACATGCTGCACCAATTGCACCTCAGGGATGGCGGTCACCGCGCGCTCGAAATCCTCAAGGCTGACGCGCCCCTTGGTGGCCAATTTCACCCCCAAAAACACTGTCACGCCAAAGCCCAGCTTTTCAGCATCGAGATCAAGACGGCGGGTGGTGATCACACCTGCATCAGTCAGGCGCTTGATGCGCCGCCATGCTGCGGGTTGGCTTAAGCCAAAGCGCCGCCCGATCTCGGCGGCCCTTTGCGTGGCGTCCTCCTGCAAAGCGCGCAAAATTTGGCGGTCAATCGGATCAAGATCAATCATAAGGGCAAGCTTTCGCTATCTTTGATTGCCGCGACATGCATCAGGGCCTCGATATCTGCGATATGCGGCAGGCTTAGAATGCGGTCGCGGTAAATTTCTTGGTAATGCGGCATGGTGCGCGCAATCACCTCAAGGCGCACATCAACACGGCCCAAGAATGTTTGAATTTCGGTCACCTCTGGCACGGCGCGCGCGGCGGCGATAAATTCATCAAAGGCGCGTGGATCTGTTTTATCCAATGAGATCCGCAACGACACCTGAACCGCATAGCCAAGTGCCCGCCAATCAATAACAGCGCGCGTCCCGCGCAACGCGCCCATCGCCTGCATGCGATCAAGCCGTTTATAGCAGGTCGCCACAGGCACACCCGCCGCTTTGGCCACCCGCGCCACAGGTTGGTCAGGGTCAGACTGTAGATGACGCAAAATGCGGCGATCCAGATCATCAAGCATGAAATAATCCAAATATAAATATACACGAATGATCTTATCATATAATACTCAAATTAATCAAATATTCATCCGCACTTCGCAGCAAACCGCGCTTATACCAACGGCAGATGTAATTTGCAGCCAGCAAGGAGAAAGCCGATGCGCGTCTATTACGATCGCGATTGCGATGTGAACCTAATCAAAGACAAAAAAGTTGCTATCTTGGGCTATGGCAGCCAAGGCCATGCGCACGCGCTGAACCTGCGCGACAGCGGGGCGAAGAATGTTGTTGTGGCCCTGCGCGAGGGCTCCCCTTCTGCCAAGAAGGCCGAGGGCGAAGGCCTCAAGGTTATGGGGATCGCGGAAGCCGCCGCTTGGTGCGACCTGATCATGTTCACCATGCCCGATGAATTGCAGGCCGAAACCTATAAGAAATATGTCCATGACAATCTGCGCGAAGGCGCGGCGATTGCATTCGCCCACGGCCTGAACGTGCATTTCGGCCTCATCGAGCCTAAGCCCGGCGTTGATGTAATCATGATGGCGCCCAAAGGCCCAGGCCACACAGTGCGCGGCGAATACACCAAAGGCGGCGGCGTGCCTTGCCTTGTGGCCGTTCACAATGATGCAAGCGGCAAAGCCTTGGAAATCGGCTTGTCCTATTGCTCCGCCATTGGCGGTGGCCGTTCGGGCATCATCGAAACCAATTTCAAAGAAGAGTGCGAAACCGACCTCTTCGGTGAACAGGCCGTGTTGTGCGGTGGCTTGGTTGAACTGATCCGCATGGGCTTTGAGACTTTGGTCGAAGCGGGCTACGCCCCTGAGATGGCCTATTTCGAGTGCTTGCACGAGGTGAAGCTGATCGTTGACCTGATCTACGAAGGCGGCATCGCAAACATGAACTACTCGATCTCGAACACGGCCGAATATGGCGAATATGTCTCTGGCCCCCGAATCCTGCCTTACGATGAAACCAAGGCGCGGATGAAAGAGGTCCTGACTGATATTCAGACAGGTAAATTCGTTCGTGACTTCATGACCGAAAACACCGTGGGCCAGCCCTTCTTCAAAGGGACACGCCGCATCAATGACGCACACCAGATCGAAGAAGTGGGCGAAAAACTGCGCGGCATGATGCCTTGGATTTCCGCAGGGAAGATGGTGGACAAAGCGAAGAACTAAGTCGCTTAGCAGCTCAACCGACCAAAGGCCCGTCCGCAAAGACGGGCCTTTTTTCTGCCGCTCCATTGCACATGCCCCCTGAAGGCGGCAGAACCTGCCTTGGCAGGAGCAGAACATCATGACCGAAATCCGTATATCCGACAGCCCCAATGCCTCTAATTGGGCCTCGATCGCCGCGCTTGGCGTGATATGGGGCGGCACATTTATGGTCGTCTCCATCGCGCTTGAGGGCTATGGCCCGCTCACTGTTGCGGCTGCGCGCACCACATTGGGGGCGTTGGCCTTGCTTGGATTGATGGTGGCACTTGGCCGCCCCCTGCCCACCCGCGCCGCATGGCCCTATATTCTGATCATTGGTGCGCTCAATTCCGCGCTGCCCTTCTCACTTCTGTCGTGGGGCCAGCAATATGTGCCTTCGGCCTTTGCAGGTATTTCCATGGCCGCGCTGCCCCTGTTCGTGCTGCCTTTGGCACATGTCTTTAGTGATGAAAAAATGGATCGCCGCCGCGTGATTGGCGTGACTGTGGGCTTTTCGGGCGCACTAACTTTGGTGGGCCCAAACCTTGGCGCGGCGTTTCAAATGGGCACGTCACAAGGATGGGAGGTGTTGGCCCCCCTCGCCTGTTTGGCCGCGACCATTTCCTACGCCGTGTCCTCGGTGATGACCCGCACCTGCCCTGCGGTTGACCCCATCAGCCTTGCGGGAACGACCCTTGCTGTTGGGGCGGTTTTGATCCTGCCTGCGATGCTGATCGTTGACGGTTTGCCGCAATGGCAAGGCCTTCGCTCAGGTGGGGCCCTCATCGTGCTTGGCCTCTTTCCCACCGCGCTTGCCGCGCTTTTGCGGGTGTCGGTGATCCGCAGCGCGGGCGCGGTGTTTATGACCTTGGTCAATTATCAAGTGCCGCTGTGGTCGGTGTTCTTTGGCTGGCTGATCCTGTCAGAAGATCTGCCTTTGCGCTTTTTTGTGGCGCTTGGATTAATCTTGTGCGGGGTCGCAATCAGCCAATGGAAAACCGTGATCCGTATCCTCGGCCCACGCGCCTGATTCCCTTAGCAGGGGCGCGCAAGGATCAAGATTTGCTCTGCCCCATTGCGCGAGAAGCCAAACTCGCTTGGGCTTGCGGATAGGATCGCTGCGCGGGCGGCGGGATCTGCCAACATTTGATCTACGCCCGTGCGCAAATCGGCTGCATCGCGCGCCACCGCCTCAGCTCTAAAACAGGCAGAATAGCCCGCTTGCGCAATGCGATCCGACAAGGGGGCCAGCCCACCCGAAGCGAGATCAACCGCACGCGCGGCGGCGACACCTTGCAATTTCGGTGAATGGCGCAGCGGAATGGTCAGCCCCGCATCCGCGCGCGCGATGGCTAGATAGGTGCCCACACGCCCAATTTCCGAGGATTGGCGCAGGGAGAGACGACCATCTTGATCAGGCCCGTTTTGCGGCGCGTTTGGCGCGCAGGCCGCAAGGGCCGCAACTACAAGACCAAGCGAAAGAAATTTACGCATGACGCACCCCATAAAAGATCAAGATTGCTCAGACAAAAGCACCAATGCCGCCTGATGTAAATCGCGATTGGCTGCAGCCAAGACCTGCCCGCCCTGATGGGCAGGGCCGCCTTGCCAATTGGTGACAATGCCCCCCGCCGCCTCAATCACGGCAATCGGGGCGGCGATGTCATAGGATTGGAGACCCGCCTCAATCACCAAATCTGCCTGCCCCAAGGCCACCAAACCATAGGCGTAGCAATCCATCCCATAGCGCGTCAAAAGCACCTGATCGCGCACTGCTTCGAAGGCGAGACGCTCGGAGATCGCGCCGATTTCTGGAAAAGTCGAAAAGAGCCGCGCCTCGGCCAAAGTTTTGCGCGCGCTTGTCCGCAAGATCATTTCGCCTTGCGGGCCAGTCAGGGAATTTTGCCCCAAACCGCCGATAAAACGCTCGCCAATATAGGGTTGGTCAATGACCCCGAAAATTGGGCCTGTCTCATTCAACAGGGCAATCAACACCCCCCAACTGGGTGTGCCCGTCATAAATCCACGCGTGCCGTCAATTGGGTCTAGCACCCATGTCAGGCCCGATTGCCCCGATTTTGCGCCAAATTCCTCGCCCAATATCGCATCTTGCGGGCGGCGTGCCTCGATTAAGGCGCGCATCGCTGCCTCGGCCTCGCGGTCGGCTTCGGTTACGGGATCAAATCCCGCGTTGGCCTTGTTTTCGGTTGAAAGCCCCGCTTGACGAAATCGGGCCAAGGTCGCTTTGCGCGCAACATCCGCCAGATCATGGGTCAAGGCAATCAGCTCGGCCGCTTCGACATCGGTCACATTGGGCAAATTGCGGGTCGCGGTCATGATGGCATCTCACTGGTGGCAGCAGGGCCTTCTGCCCCACCCCCGCGCAGTGCCACGCAAAACCGCCCTAGGTCAAGCGGCCGCGTCCGACAGAACCCGCGCCAAATCAAACAAACGGCGGCGCTGATTTTCTGGGATCGCGTAATAAGAGCGGATCAAATCCAACGCTTCCTTATCCGCCAAAAGATCATCGGGCTGATTTGCGGCGGTGGTGTTGGCTTCGTCCAATCCCTCAAAGAAATACTGCACAGGCACGCCAAGCGTTGCCGCAATATCCCAAAGGCGCGAGGCGCTGATGCGGTTCATGCCAGTTTCGTATTTTTGGATCTGTTGGAATTTGATCCCAACATGGGCCGCGAGCTGTTGCTGGGTCATACCCACCATCCAACGGCGATGACGAACGCGCTTGCCGACATGAATGTCTACGGAATGTGTCACTTGGTTACTCCTGCGACTGCGATTGGTGTTTGGCAACAAACGACCACAAAAGCCAAGCGAGTTCGCAAGACATCACTCAACCCATGCGGCACCGAGTGCAAGATAGGGCGCAACGAATATCGGTCAAGAAAGGGGAGAGGCAGACCCGATAATTCACGCGCCAAAGCCGGTCACACAACCTGCGTTCGGAGCCCCATGATACCGCATAAGGCGAATTTTTCCTAACGAAAAAGCGCGCGGCGCTTTGACGGCTTGGCGCGATGTCTTAACTGTGCAAGATCAGGGGCTTGGATGATTGGGAAAAGGATTTTGCCATGCAAGCATGGGAGTTGAGCGCCTTTAATACCGCGCCAGAAATCCGTGAACTTCCGATGCCACGCCCCAACAAAGGCGAGATCAGGGTGCGCATTGCGGCCTGTGGTCTGAACTTTGCCGATCTGCTTATGATTGAGGGAAAATACCAAGACACCCCGACCCCGCCCTTCGTAATGGGGTTGGAATTGGCAGGCGTGGTGGATGCGCTTGGGGATGGGGCGACAACCCACGCGGTGGGGGATCCTGTGGCCGTTTATGCGGGCCAAGGCGGTTTGGCAGAATATGGATGCTTTCCCGCACAGCGCGCCATGCGCCTGCCAGATCACATGCCCTTGACCGAGGCCGCAGGATTTTTGATCGCCTATGGCACCTCGCATCTGGCATTGACGCGGCGTGCGCGTCTGGCTGCGGGGGAAACCCTTGCCGTGTTAGGTGCGGCAGGTGGGGTCGGCCTGACCGCGGTGGAAATCGGCGCAAGCCTTGGGGCCAAGGTCATCGCGGTGGCGCGCGGGCAAGCCAAGCTTGAAATTGCCAAACGCGCTGGCGCGGATCATGTGATTGACGCAGACACCCCTGATCTGCGCGACCAATTGCGCGCCCTTGGCAGTGTTGATGTGCTTTATGATGCGGTTGGCGGCGCGGGATTTGAGGCCGGATTTAGCGCTATGCGGCCCGAAGGGCGGATTTTAAGCATCGGCTTTGCCAGCGGTACCGTTCCGCAAATCTCCGCCAATCATCTGCTTGTCAAAAATCTTGATGTGATGGGCCTGTATTGGGGCGGATATCTGCGCTTTAATCCAGAGGCCTTGCAACACTCCCTTGAGCAGGTTTTTGGCCTTTACACACAAGGAGGCCTCAAGCCTCATATTGGTGCACTTTACCCGTTTGACGCCCTGCCTGCAGCCCTTGACGCGCTTAGATCGCGCAAATCCACGGGCAAAGTGGTGATCGAAATTGCAAAGACGCTTTGATACCTATCACAGGCTTACGTGATAGGAAAAAACTATCAAACCTTTGAGTGTGTTTTGCATAGCTTTCACTTGAAAAAATAGTCCTTCTTGCCAATATTAAGGCCAAGGACGGGCGGCAGAGTGTCGCCTGCGACCCCAAGGGTCGGCTTTGCCACCCTTTTTTGATCGTCACAGCCATCTCTGTAGGAGGGATCAATGGCACCATATCAAACGATGCGCTCGGCGGCGGCCTCGGCCAATGCAGCGCAGATTGATCAGGGCTTGCGCGCCCATATGAACAAGGTCTACGGCACCATGTCCGTAGGCATGGTCATGACCGCAGGCGCTGCTTGGGCAATCGGCAGCAACCCTGCGCTGAACGCCCTGTTCCGCGACCCGATCACGATGCAGCCCAATATCCTTGGTTGGATTGCCATGTTCGCGCCGCTGATCATGGTCTTTGCCTTTGGCGCGGCGGTGAACCGCTTGTCTGCCGCAGCAGCACAGTTGTTCTTCTATGCCTTCGCAGCCGTGATGGGTATCTCCATCTCGTGGATCTTTGCTGTGTTCACAGGCGTATCCATTACACAGACCTTCCTGACCACCGCCATCGCCTTTGCGGGGCTTAGCCTTTATGGCTATACCACCAAAAAGGACCTCAGCGGTTGGGGCACATTCTTGATGATGGGCGTGATCGGCCTGATTGTGGCCTCGATCATCAATATTTTCTTGGGCTCACCTGCGATCCATTTCGCAATCACCATCTTGGGCGTGCTGACCTTCGCAGGTCTGACTGCCTATGACACCCAGTCCATCAAACAAGAATATATCGACCATGCCGTGCATGGCGATCAGGAATGGCTGAACAAATCCGCGATTATGGGGGCGTTGCGCCTCTATCTCGACTTTATCAATATGTTCATGTTTCTACTGCAATTCTTGGGCAATCGCGAATAAGCCTGCAGAGCACATATCCAAAAATGAAGGGCCGCATGAACAGTGCGGCCCTTTTTCATTGCTGTATCACGCCAATAAAAAAGCCGCGCAATCAGGCGCGGCTTTTTTATGTATATCCGAGAGGGGCAGATCTTATTTGATCTTACCTTCTTTGTATTCGACATGCTTCCGCACGACTGGGTCGTATTTGCGCGCTGTCATTTTCTCGGTCATTGTGCGTGCGTTTTTCTTGGTCACATAGAAGTGGCCCGTGCCCGCCGTGGAGTTCAGGCGGATTTTGATCGTGGTCGGCTTCGCCATGGCGTTGCTCCTTGGACGGCGTTGCTCGGCGCGAGAATCCGCGCGCGAGATAATTCTGTTTGGGCGCTTTTACTGACAGGGCGGCAGGTGTCAACCGAAAAACGGGGAAATAAGCGCGCCCGCCCCCGCCATAATCACAAGAACGCGGATCAGGCCCATCTTCTGCCACAGCAATAAGATTGCCGCGAGAAGGGTCAAGATCACGGCGGCCAAATCAAGGCTCGCCCAATCAGGCAACCACAGCCTGCTGTCGCGCGTGACCGTTTCGAACCAAACATGCAGCGCGAACCACACAGACAAATTGGCAATAACCCCAACTACCGCTGCCATAACCCCGTCAAGCGCGGCCTGTAGCTTGGGCCATGCGACCAAGCGATCCACTTGTGGCGCGAATAGGAATATCCACAAGAAGCAGGGTATGAACGTCACCCAAAGGGTCAAAAGCGCGGCAGTGACCGCGCCTGCCCACCCATAGGCACCAAACCCCGCAAGGAAGCCCACAAATTGCGTCACCAATATCAGTGGCCCGGGCGTGGTTTCAGCCAAGCCCAAAGCATCCATCATCTGCCCTGTGGTGAGCCATCCAAAATCCCCGACAACTTGCTGCACCATATAGGCCAAGACCGCGTAAGCCCCGCCAAAGGTCACAAGCGCCAGTTTCGAGAAGAAAAGCCCAACCTCCAACAACAGCCCCTCAGGCGCTATCAGGTATAAAAGCCCCAAGGGCGCGGCCCACAACCCGCCCCAGAGCGCCAGATGGGCAAGGCTGTTTGACGGGCGCCCTTGCGGCAGGTCTGCCGCCGCCGCAATCGGCGTGATCCAACCCAAATAGCCAATCAGCGCCGCCCCTGCGATCACCGAAGGAAAGGGCAGATCAAATACGAACAGTGCCGTAAATGCCAGTCCCGCAATCCACACGGCAACGCCCCCCTTTAAGGCGCGTTTTAAAAGGTTCAAAAAAGCTTGGATGACGATCACAATCACCGCTGCCTTGATGCCCAAGAACAGCGCCGCCATAAGCGGCAGCTGACCAAAGCCCACATAAAGCGCGCTTAAGGCCATGATGACCAAAGCACCTGGTAAGACGAAAAGCCCCCCACCGATCAAGCCACCCAAAGTGCCGCGCAAGCGCCACCCTGCATAAGTGGCCAGTTGCATGGCCTCTGGCCCAGGCAAAAGCATGGTGAAGGACAGTGCCGCAAGAAATTCTCGTTCGCTCAGCCAATTGCGCTGCTCGACAAATTCACGATGCATCAAGGCGATTTGCGCGGCAGGCCCGCCAAAGGACAAAACCCCAATGCGCGCAAAAACCGCGAAAAGCGCGCTCAGACTGGGGGGGTGTTGATTTTCGCTCATGCTGGCGCACCTGTACTACGGATCACGGCTATGGCGTGACACTGTGACAGGCAGATGACGACCCGCCAAGTGTTCGGTTTACCTAACGGGTTTTCTGCGCGTGGCCGCTTGCAGTGCTGCCCCTGCCCCGCTAAACCCGCGCCTGACAGAATAGAAGGGATATTACGATGTCAATTGACACCGACACCGCAGCCCGCGTGGCAAAACTTGCCCGCATCAAGGTTGACCCTGCCGAATTGCCAAGCCTAGCGTCCGAATTCAACGCGATCTTGGGCTTTATTGAGCAACTCTCAGAACTGGATGTCAGCGATGTTGAGCCGATGACATCGGTCACGCCACAGCGCCTGAAGGCGCGTGTAGATGAGGTGACGGATGGCAATCAACAATCCAAGGTTTTGTCGAACGCGCCCGATGCGCGCGAAGGATTTTTTGCCGTGCCAAAGGTGGTTGAGTGATGTCTGATCTGAACAAATTGACCATTGCCGAGGCGCGCGATGCCCTGCGCCGTGGCGAGACCACAGCAGTTGAATTGACCAATGCCTGCCTCAGCGCGATTGAGGGCAGCAGCGCGCTTGGCGCCTTTGTCCATAACACCCCCGATCTTGCGCTTGCCCGCGCCGAGGCCGCAGATCAGCGGATCAAATCGGGCGATGCGCCCGCCCTTTGCGGCATTCCTATTGGGATCAAAGACCTGTTCTGCACCGAAGGGGTCGAGAGCCAAGCCGCGTCAAAAATTCTGTCGGGCTTTCGGCCTGAATATGAATCGACCGTCTCAGCGCAATTGCGCGATGCAGGCGCGGTCATGTTGGGCAAACTCAATATGGATGAGTTTGCCATGGGGTCGTCCAACGAAACCTCTGTTTACGGGCCAGCGGTCAACCCATGGCGCGCAAAGGGCAGCGATCAAAACCTGACGCCCGGGGGGTCTTCTGGGGGATCGGCCGCCGCGGTTGCGGCTGACCTCTGTCTTGGGGCCACTGGCACGGATACGGGCGGGTCAATCCGCCAACCTGCCGCCTTCACGGGCACAGTAGGTCTGAAACCCACCTATGGGCGCTGCTCGCGGTGGGGGATTGTGGCCTTTGCCTCTAGCCTTGATCAAGCAGGGCCAATGACCAAAACGGTACGGGACGCCGCAATCATGGGGGCCGCGATGATGGGGCATGACCCCAAAGACAGCACATCCGCCGATCTACCCGTTCCCGATTTCGAGGCGCTTCTGACGGGTGACATTCGAGGCAAAACCATCGGCATCCCGCGCGAATATCGTGTCGATGGGATGCCAGAGGAGATCGAAAAACTTTGGGCCGATGGCGCTGCGATGCTGAAAGATGCAGGTGCAGAACTGCGCGACATCTCGCTGCCGCATACAAAATACGCCCTGCCCGCCTATTACGTGATCGCACCAGCCGAGGCCTCATCAAACCTTGCGCGCTATGATGGGGTGCGCTTTGGCTATCGCGCAGAACTGTCCCAAGGGGACGGCATCACAGAACTCTACGAGAAAACCCGCGCCGAAGGCTTTGGCGCCGAGGTAAAGCGGCGGATCATGATCGGCACCTATGTGCTATCAGCAGGGTTTTACGATGCCTATTACAACCGCGCGCGCCGTGTGCGCAGCCTGATCAAACGCGATTTTGACGAGGTATTTGCCGCAGGCGTTGATGCAATCCTCACACCCGCAACACCATCGGCGGCGTTTGAGTTGGGGAAAGAGGTGGCTGACCCTGTTGAGATGTACCTCAACGATGTGTTCACAGTCACCGTGAACCTTGCGGGCCTGCCAGGTGTGGCCGTGCCCACAGGGTTGAGCAGTGCGGGCCTGCCCTTGGGTCTGCAATTGATCGGCCGCCCCTTTGAAGAGGGTGATTTGCTCAACACCGCCTACGCGCTGGAAACTGCGGCGGGATTTGTAGCCAAACCCAATAAATGGTGGTAAGCTTTCTGCATAAATATGCAAAAAACTTATGAGGCAGTGATGGGGTTTAAGGTCGGGAATTCCGCAAATTTGCGGGACAAGTTGCGCATGGGGGCATTGCTTGTGGCCGTAGGAATTGGGGGGAGTGGATGCGTCTCTGCCCCCAATGATGTCGCCCAAGGGGTTGGGTTCAACGATTATCAAAGCTATCTCGCCGCCGAGGCTGCACGGCGCGAGACCTTGCGAACACCGCCACAGGCAATCACCGCGCCGCAAACGGCGCCGATCGTGGCCAATGCTGCCGCACCCGCAGCACCCGTTTTGACGCAAGATCAAATTTTAGCGGCCCGCGCCCGCGCGGCCATTGAGGCCGCCGCGCCACAGGCGGTCTCACAACAGGGCGCGCGCGCTATCGCCGCCCCCGCGCCTGCGGCATCTACGTCACCTGTCGCTGGGACACCCATTGCCTCTGCGGCACCCGTATCTGCACCCCCGACATCTGCAACACCCCGTGGGATTTCTGACGAACAGGATTTCAACGCGGTGTCTGCACGTGAGACGATTGAATCAGACGCCGAACGGCGCGCACGGATGCAGCAACAATTGGTAGTGGTGGCACCTGAACCTGTGCCTGAGCGCCCCCAAACGGTTGGGCCATCGGTGTTGAATTACGCCTTGGCAACGAGCCATCCGATGGGGCAACGGGTTTATGCCCGTTCCCCCTTGGGTCGGGGCCGACATGCGGAAAACTGTGCGGCCTATCGCGGGGATGATCTCGCGCAAGAAGATTTCTTAGCGCGCGGCGGGCCCAATCGCGACCCAATGGTGCTTGACCCTGATGGGGATGGCTATGCCTGCGGATGGGACCCTGCACCCTATCGCGCGGCGGCCCAAGCCGCGCGTGCGACCCAATGAGCCTGCCCCGCCAAAGCCCTAATTTCGGGCCAAGGCGCGAGGGGGCAACCCCCTCTTTGATCGTGATCCATTATACCGCGATGGAGGATTGCGAGGGGGCAGCGCGCGCGCTCTGCGACCCATCCCGCGAGGTTTCGGCGCATTATCTTATTGGGCGTGACGGCGGATGCCACGCTTTGGTGGATGAGGCGATGCGGGCATGGCATGCGGGCGCGGGGGCTTGGCGCGGGATAGTGGACGTAAATTCCCACTCCATCGGAATTGAATTGGACAATTGCGGATTTAGCCCGTTTTCCGAACCACAAATGGCCTGCCTCGGTGATCTGCTGCGCGGGATCATGGCCCGTTGGGATATTCCGCCCGAAGGCGTTATCGGCCATTCTGATCTGGCTGCAGGGCGCAAGATTGACCCAGGCCCACGATTTGATTGGGCACGGCTTGCGCATGAAGGCCTCGCCATTATGCCAAAAGCGCGCGGGGCTTTGGCGATAGACCCGCAGCGCTTTATTAGGGATTGCGCGCAAATTGGGTATCATGTGGATGATCTCGACCTCATGCGCGACACGCTGCGGCGCAGGTATCGCCCCCATGCTTTGGCAAATGCCGCGCCGCTTGACGGATGGGATTGCGCGATTGCGGCTGATTTGGCGGCGCGCTTTGGCGTTGACCGCGCGGGCCGCGTCACCTAAAGCGCCTCTTGCGCGGAGGGCTGGATGACTGCGGGCAGCAATGTTCGAGGAAAGTCCGGACTCCAAGAGGCAACGGTGCTAGGTAACGCCTAGGCAGAGCAATCTGACGGAAAGCGCCACAGAAATGAAACTACCCAAGACTTCAGCCTTGGGAAAAGGTGAAACGGTGGGGTAAGAGCCCACCGCGCGCGTGGTGACACGGGCGGCACGGCAAGCCCCACCGGGAGCAATGCCAAATAGGGATCGTTGGAAAGGGCAACCTTTCAGGGCCGCTTCTGCCCCGTGCGATCCGGGTTGGCAGCTAGAGTGATCTGGCAACAGATCGCCCAGAGGAATGGTCATCCATGCCCCGCAAGGGGCAAGACAGAATCCGGCTTATAGGCCCTCCGCGCATATTCTGTCGGCCATCACCCGTCTCGCTTGGCTGCGAAGAACGCGCGCAAGAGTGCGGCTGCCTCATTCTCCATAATGCCGGAATATATCTCAGGCTTCCAATGCGATTGGGGGTGATCAAAGACACATGGCCCCTGCGCCACGCCGCCCGATTTCGGATCAGAAGCCGCATAATAAAGGCGAGACAGGCGCGCTGCGGCAATGGCCCCTGCGCAGGCAGGGCAAGGCTCAAGACTGACCCAAATATCGCATCCTGTAAGGCGTTCCTGCCCCAATGCGGCACAAGCGGCACGAATGGCGAGCATCTCGGCATGGGCGGTGGGGTCATGACGCGCGCGCATCTCGTTGCGGGCTTCGGCGATTACCGCGCCATCCTTGATGATCACGGCACCAACAGGCACCTCACCCTGCAAGGCGGCCTGTCGCGCCAGATCAAGCGCGCGGGGCATATGGCTGTGAAATTCGTTCATATTCCCTTCATGCCTCAGTTTCTGCCTCTTTCCAAGCAGAAGCCAAACCCTTAGGGAGGGCACATGAACACAAGCACACCACAGGGCGAGCGGATCGCCAAACGCCTGTCCCGCGCAGGGATTGCCTCGCGCCGCGAGGCAGAGCGGATGATTGCCGAGGGTCGCGTCAGCGTGAATGGCAAATTCATCGACAGCCCTGCCCTAAATGTGACCGCGCAAGATCGCATTGAGGTGGACAACACCCCCCTGCCCGAGATCGCCGCCCCGCGCCTGTGGCTCTATCACAAACCTGCGGGGCTGATCACAAGCGCCGCGGATGAAAAGGGGCGCAAGACCGTCTTTGACGCTTTGCCAGATACACTACCACGGGTGATGTCCGTGGGGCGGCTCGACCTGAATTCCGAAGGTCTGCTTTTATTGACGAATGATGGCGGCCTAAAGCGCAAACTTGAATTGCCTTCTACGGGATGGCTTCGCAAATATCGCGTGCGCATTAAGGGAAAACCCAATGACGAGGCCTTTGCCCCTCTGCGCAAGGGCCTGAGCATCGAGGGCGAGACATTTCAACCCATGAGCGTCTCACTGGATCGCCAACAAGGGGCCAATGCATGGCTCACCATTGGCCTGCGCGAGGGAAAGAACCGCGAAATTCGCCGTGCGATGGAGGCGATTGGTTTTGAGGTAAACCGGCTGATCCGCATCTCTTACGGCCCGTTTCGCTTGGGCGAACTCAAAGCGGGCGAGGTTGAAGAGATCAAACCGCGCGTCTTGGCGGATCAACTGGGCCTAGAAGTGCGGGTTGAGGGGCACGCGAAGGCCAAAACTGGCCCCAAAACGGGAAAGCTGCGCAAAGCGCCGCCCAAAAAATCTGCGCCCCCCACGCGCGATGGTGGGACGGCCAAACGGGGCAGGTTTAAGCCTCGTCCGAAGGCTCGCTGAAGCGCTCAATCACCTTGGCTTGCGCCATAAAGGCCACGAACAAAAAGGCGGGCAGCGCGAAGGTTTCAAAGGTTACCCAAAACTGTTCCGAAAAATTGCGCCAGACGATCTCATTGGCAACCGCCATTGCGGCGAAAACGGCTGTCAGACGGCGGGTGATGATCATCCAACCTTCATCCCGCATCTTAAGAAATTCACCCATCAACACCTTCAGCCAGCTTTGCCCGCGCAGAAGGCCAATCCCCAACAAGGCCGCAAACACTGCGTAAACAAGCGTGGTTTTCATCTTGAAAAACCGCTCGTCATTGAACCAGATGGTCAGCCCCCCAAAGAACACGACCATAACCAAGGTGAATATCTGCATGCGTGAGATATGCCCTGTCAGATACCAAAGGGCCGCGATTGCCGCCCCAATCACAGGGATGAACAGCGCGGTCGCCATGATGAAGCCCGAATACTCCACCCCCGCAATGGTGAAGGTCTGGTCTTTGATCCACAGATACAGAACGAAAAACCCCAGAACAGGCCCAAGCTCTAGCGTGGTTTTCAACCATGGCGCGATGGGTTTTCCGTTTTGCATGGGTCTGTTCCTTTTCTAGCCTGCTGCCTCAACTATCACCGCGCCCGCTGCAATCAACCCCATAAGGGCCAAACGCCGCGGGCCAACGGTTTCCTTGAGGAAAATCCAACCAATCAGCGCGGCAAACACGGTGGATGTCTCGCGCAGCACGGCCGCCTCGCCCACATGATCAAGGCGCGTGGCCAACATGACCGACCCGAAAGACCCGAATGCCACCAAGGCCCCGATGACCCCGCGCAAAGCCAGCCCTGAGGGCGCAGGCGGGTTTGCCATACGCCGCCACGCGACATAGGCAAAACCGGGCATGGCAAAGCCATCAATAAAGAAAAACCATGCCAGAAAGGTAAAAGGGTCGGCGGTGGCGCGAATGCCATAGGCATCATAATTGGTGTAAAGCGCCACAAATAACCCTGTCAGCACTGCAAATCCCAAGGCGGGGATCAGCGTTTCGCGGTCAATCGTCACCGTGGCGATATTATAGGCAGCAAGCCCATAAAGCCCCGTGATCAAAACGCCCACCCCGATCCATTGGCCAAGGGTAAAGACCTCGCCAAACAAGATGCCCGCCCCGATCACGGTAAAGAGCGGGCCTGTGCCACGCATCACGGGATACACCACCGTATAGGCCCCACGCCGATAGGCCGACAGAACCGCCCATTTATAGCCCGCATGGATGATGAACATGCCCGCAAAAATCGGCCACATATACGGCTCGGGCCATGGCACGATGAACAGGGCAACAGGCCCTGCCAAAACCACCATCGCCGCATCAATCGCACCGCGTGACAAAAGGGGGTCATGCCGCCCCTTTTGCAACGCGCCAAATATCGCATGCAGCAGCGCCGCGCTTAAGGCCAAGATCAGGGCCAATTGTTCGCCCGCCGCCGTGCCCTCAAGGGCGATGATCAGATCCCCCAAGGGCGACCCTCCACCCTGTTACGCATTGCTCTCCAACCCCATAAGCGCGTTTGCAAATTCTTCGGGATCAAACGGGGCAAGGTCGTCAATCTGCTCGCCCAAACCAATGGCGTGAATGGGCAGGCCAAATTTATCGGCCAATGCCACAAGAATACCGCCCTTGGCCGTGCCATCAAGCTTGGTCATGATCAGCCCGCTGACATCCGATATCTTACGGAATTCTTCGACCTGTCTGAGCGCGTTTTGGCCCGTGGTCGCATCAAGAACCAAGAGCGTGTTATGCGGCGCATCGGGGTCTTTTTTGCGGATTACCCGCACGATTTTGGCCAATTCTTCCATCAAATCCGCGCGGTTCTGCAACCGCCCCGCCGTATCGATAAGCAGCAAATCGGCCCCATCGGCTTCGGCCCGTGCCATTGCATCAAAGGCCAAGGCCGCGGGGTCGCCACCCGTTTCGGCGCGCAGCACAGGCACGCCCGCGCGATTGCCCCAAATCTCCAATTGCTCAACCGCTGCCGCACGAAATGTATCGCAGGCGGCAATGACAACGGATTTCCCCACAGCTTTGAATTGACTGGCCAATTTACCGATGGTTGTCGTCTTGCCAGACCCGTTTACACCAACCACCAACACCACCTGCGGCCGTTTGGGGTAAATCGGCATCGGTTGGGCCACAGCTTCCATAACGCGGGCCACATCGCGGGCAAGCGCCGCTTTGATCTCGGCCACGCTCATACGGCGGCCAAAATGTTCGGAGGCCAGATTTGACGAAAGCGCAAGGGCGGTTTCCACCCCCAAATCCGCACTGATGAGGATTTCTTCCAATTCCTCGATCATCTCATCATCAATCACGCGCTTGGCAACAGGTGCAGCGCGCCCCCCTACCAAGCGGCGCAACAGGCTTGGCTTTGGTGCAGGTTCGGGCGCGGGTTCGGGCGCAGATTTAGGTGCTTTCGCCGCCTCTGCCTTCGCGCCCTCAGTGGCGGTGCGGGCTACTGGTTGCGGCTGCGGTTCTTCCACCGCGGCAGGTTCTGCAGCATCCTCAGGGTCACCCTCAGGGTCTTGGCTTGGCTCTGGCTCTGGCTCGACTTGTGGTTCAGGTTCTAGCGCAGGTTCTGGCTCTGGTGCCTTCTGCCCCTCATTTATGCGCTCGGCTGCTTCGGCAGTTTCTTCGACTATCTCAGGGGCCATATCGTCAGTGGCGCCTTCGGCCACCAAAGCCTCTAACCCTTCGTCAATCTTGGACGAAGACTTAAAGAGCCGCTCTTTCATTTTCTTGAAAAATGACATTCGCTCAAAAACCGCCTTTTACCTTCCTGCTCTTCCCCTAATACGCCGCGCGGGGCATTGCAAAGGCTTTGCACTGATTGGCCCGTGCGGGTAAGTTTTCAGCACTTGATTTGGCCAGATCACAGACGGGGTTTTGCGGGAATGAAACTTCCGCCCATTGTTCTATTCGCAGGCGCAACGCTGCTGCCTTTTGGGCTATTGTGGCTTGAGGTTTTCGCACGAGGCCCATTTGGGCTGTTTGCACCGATTGTGCTGACTGTGGTGGCGGGCCTGGTTGACCATCTCAGTCCGCAGCTCTCTCGCCCAAGCGGCGCATCTGCGCGCCCCAACCGACATGGTGCACTGGCCCTGCAATGGATTTTGGGGATCAGTCATATTGGTCTTATCCTTGCCCTGCCTTTTGTGGTGCAAGGGGGGGCTTGCGTCCCTGATCTTCACCCTTGCACTTGCATCATTTGTAGGACAGATCACACACCCCAATGCGCATGAATTGATCCACCACCCCAGCCGTGCCGCGCGGCGCTTGGGGCATGGTCTTTATGCAAGCCTTGGGATGGGGCATCACGCCTCGGCCCATTTGTTGATCCATCACCCCCATGTTGCAACCGCGCACGATCCAAATAGCCCTGTGCTTGGGCTTGGGTTTTGGGCTTATCTTCCGCGGGCATGGTGGGGCTCCTTTCACGGGGCACTTGCCCGCGAGACCGTGCGCCGTGGCGGTGTCACATGGGCGCATCCCTATCCGTGGCATATCGCGCTTGCGGCGCTGTTCCTGATCTATGCCTTCGCCGCAGGGGGTGGTTTGGCTTTGACCGCATATCTGTTGGTGGCCGCCCTCTTCCATATCCAAGTGATGTTATCCGATTACATCCAACATTACGGGCTGCGCCGCGCCATTGGCGCAGATGGCCGCCCCGCGCCGCAATCTGCGCAAGACAGCTGGAACGCACCGCGCCCCTTTAGCACCAAAATGCTCTTGGCCGCGCCGCTGCATTCAGACCACCACCTCAATCCCGCCCGCAGCTATGTGGAACTGAGCTATGCTCCAGATCACCCGCGCTTGCCCTACAGCCTTCCTGTCATGGCCGCCTTGGCAACAGTGCCGCCGCTTTGGCGGCGGGTGATGGATCCGCGGGCGGCACGATGGGCCGCGCGAAAATGACGCTTGGACGCGCGGCAGGGTGCGGCCTATTTAAGAGATCATGAGCGATATGAGCGACACAGATATTCTGATTTCGGGTGGCGGCATTGCAGGGCTGATTGCCGCCTCTGCCTTTGGTGCGGCAGGTTTTTCCGTTCTTTGCGTAGACCCAAGCGCGCCGATTACCACCCGCAATGCAGAAGGTTCCGATCTGCGCAGCACCGCGTTTTTACAGCCCTCGCGCGACTTTCTCGATCAGGCGGGGATGTGGCGGCATTTTGCACCGCATGCAATGCCCTTGCAGATCATGCGCATCGTGGACGCGGGCGGGGTCGAGGCCGTGGCGCGCAGCGCGCATGATTTCAACGCAAGCGATATCTCGGATTTGCCATTTGGGTGGAACCTGCCCAATTGGCTGTTGCGCCGTGAAGGTTTGGCACGGATTTCTGAATTGGATCATGTCACCTTTCGGGCGGGCGTTGGCACAAAATCCTTACTCACCCGCAGCGCAGAGGCGCGCGTCACCCTCACCGATGGCACCCGTGTGCGGGCCCGTTTGGTGATTGCGGCAGACGGACGCAATTCCCCCATGCGTAAGGCGGCGGGCATTCCTGTGACGACCTTGCGCTATGGTCAAAAGGCCTTAGCCTTTGCTGTCAGCCATGACCACCCGCATGATAATATCTCGACCGAGGTGCATCGCTCGGGCGGGCCATTTACCCTTGTGCCGTTGCCAGATTACGAAGGCAAACCCTCCTCCGCCGTGGTTTGGATGGAGCGCGGGCCAGAGGCAGAACGCCTCTATGCCCTCCCCCAACCCGCGTTTGAGGATGAAATGCGCACGCGCTCTGCCGAGCTTTATGGGCCGTTGCGTCTGATTTCACAGCGCACGATCTGGCCGATCATTTCACAAGTGGCGCATCGGCTGACAGGCGAGCGTCTGGCCTTGGTGGCCGAGGCCGCGCATGTGGTTCCCCCGATTGGCGCGCAGGGCCTCAATATGAGCCTTGCCGATATGGCGACCCTGCTTGATCTGGCCAAGGCCGCGCCTGACCGATTGGGTGAGGCTGCCATGTTGCAAAAATATGAACGCGCACGCCATGCCGAGATTGCCGCCCGCGTGGCAGGGGTGGATGCGCTCAATCGCGCCTCGATGGCCGATGATCAAGGCTTGCGCGATTTGCGGATGAAGGCGCTGAACAGTTTCTACTCGGTGAAACCTGTGCGCCAAATCTTGATGCGCGCGGGGCTTGGCGCGCGGGCAGCGCGCTAACGCTGAGCCTGGAACACCAAAGCACGCGCCGCCTCGCGCGCGGCGTCTGTAATGACATCCCCAGAAATCATGCGCGCAATCTCATCGACACGGGCATCGGCATCAAGCGGCGTCACGGTGCTGAGTGTGGTCTCATTTTCAACCGCCTTTGAGACGCGCCAATGATGCGCGCCAAGGGCCGCAACCTGCGGGCTGTGGGTCACAACCAAGACCTGCCCCCCTTGCGCCAACGCGGCCAAACGGCGCCCTACGGCATCGGCGGTCGCCCCTCCAACACCGCGGTCTATTTCATCAAAAATCATTGTTATATCAGATTCTTGACGCGTGAGGCACACCTTTAACGCTAAGAGGAACCGTGACAATTCCCCGCCCGAGGCGATCTTGTTCAAGGGCCCTGCAGGCGCGCCAGGGTTGGTGGCCACAGTGAAGGTCACGGCATCAATCCCCTCTGGCCCTGCTGGGGCATCAGTAAGCGCGGTGGTGAAGACCGCGCGTTCCATTTTCAACGGGGCCAGTTCCCCCGCCATCGCCGCATCAAGGGCGCGCGCCGCTGCCTCACGCTTGCTGCGCAAGGCGGCGGCTGCCGTTTGATAGGCCTGATCTGCGGCAGCCTCGGCGGCGCCAAGGGCTGCCAAATGCGCATCCCCCCCTTCAATCGCGCTCAGGCGGGTTTGCAAATCCTGCCACATCTCTGGCAAGGCATCACATAGAACGCCGTGTTTGCGGGCTAAAGCTCGCATGGCAAAAAGGCGATCTTCTGTTTCTTCCAAATCCTGCGGATTGAAAATCAAACGATCTGCAAAATCGCCCACAACGCGTTGCGCTTCGCCCAATTCGAGATTGGCGCGCTCTAGGGCGGCGAGTGCCTCGTCCAAGGCGCCATCGCTACGATCCGACAACCCAGCCACAAGGCGCAGCGCATCGCCGATCTGCCCCTCTGCCCCCTGATCCGACAAAGTGGCGACAAGCCGCGCCACATCTTCACGTAACCGCTCGGCCCCTTGCATAAGGCGGCGCTTGGCATCAAGCGCATCTTCCTCACCCGCTACGGGGGCAAGGGATTCGAACTCGGCCACAGCGTGGCGCAGGAAATCTTCCTCAGCGCGAATTTTTTCGAGATCGTCTAGCGCCGCTTTATGGGCAGATGCGGCCTTGCTACGCGCCCGCCACAGCGCGCTCAACGCTGCCAAATCATCGCCATGGCCGCCGAACTCATCGAGCAGCGCACGATGTCCGCGCGGGTCAAGCAGACCGCGATCATCATGCTGGCCGTGCAATTCGACCAAAACATCCGACAGGGCGCGCAGAACATCACCGCTTGCGCGGCGATCATTCACCCATGCGGTCTTGCGCCCGTCTTGGGTGTTGATACGGCGCAAGATCAATTCAGGGCCAGAGGGCAGACCCGCCTCCACCAAAATCGCCTGAACAGGGTGATCCATGGGCAGATCAAATACGGCGGATACCTCGCCCTGTTCTGCACCTTGGCGCACCAAATCGGCACGGCCGCGCCAGCCCAAGACAAAGCCAAGCGCGTCAAGAAGAATGGATTTCCCCGCGCCTGTTTCCCCCGTCAAAACATTCAACCCCGCCTGAAACTCAAGGCTGAGATGATCAATCAACAGAAGATCGCGAATTTCGAGATGCCGCAGCATCGGCCATGCCCCCGTTCAGTGACCTAGAGCCACGCCCCACGGATCGTGTTGTTCCAAATGCCGCGCAACCAACCCTCGCCTTGCGGTTCAGGCTCGAGGCCCTGCCCCTGCAATTGACGATAAGCATCTTCGTAGAAGGGCGAAGATTGGAAGTTATAGCCCAATATCGCGCCCGCGGTTTGCGCCTCATCCGTCAGACCCAAAGAAAGATAGGCCTCAACCAAGCGCATCAGCGCCTCAGGCGTGTGCGATGTTGTTTGGAACTCTTCGACAACGACACGAAAGCGGTTGATTGCCGCCATGTAATGTTGGCGCTCAAGATAGTAGCGGCCAATTTCCATTTCTTTTGCTGCCAAATGATCAAAAGCCAAATCGAATTTCAAAGCGGCGGAATTGGCGAATTCGCTATCAGGGTAAAGTTCGATCACCGCGCGCAAGGCTTGCAGGGCTTGAAAGGTCAAACCTTGGTCACGACCTACCTGTTCAATCTGATCATAATAGCTCAACGCCAAAAGATATTGCGCATAGGCGGCATCATCATCGGCAGGGTAAAATTCGATAAAGCGCTGTGCGGCAACCCGCGCCTCTTCGTATTGGCGCGCCTCGTGATGGCTGAAGGCGGCCATGATCAACCCGCGCTTGGCCCATTCCGAATAGGGATGCAGGCGTTCAACCTCTAGGAACAAAGGCGCGGCTGCCTCTGGATCATCGTTATTTTCAAGCTCAAACTCGGCCCGGTTGTAAATTTCTTCGGCGGTCAGGGCCTCAAGGGGCTGTTCCACCACACGCGGCCCAAAGAGACCACGGCGCGGCTCACCATCGGCGCGCGGGCCACAGGCCGTCACCCCAAGCGACAGGATCAGCAGACCAAGCCCAAGCTTTCGTGAAAATCCATGCGCGCGTGACGTGTCGTTCATCTATATACCCTGTAGAAATCCGCCCAACCCCAAATCTTGGGTATCTTATTCCTAGGGTGTTAGCACATTAATCGGAAGGGCAAAACGTCAGATTGCCTCAGGCAACATGCGCCAAATCATGTTGGCCAACCCCCATGCCGGGCAAATGGGCGGCCGTCTTGGCGTCACATTGCACCGAACGCATCGCATCAGGCATCGCAAATAGCGCGCGCAGCAGGCGATTGGTCAACATATGGCCTGCACGCACGCCTTCGTAATGGCCAAGGATCGGATTGCCTGCCAAGGCCAAGTCACCAAGAGCATCAAGCATTTTGTGGCGCACAGCCTCATCCGCATGACGGAAACCACCGGGGGACAGCACATCATCACCATCCACAACCACAGCGTTGTCATAGGATCCACCAAGGGCCAGACCCGCATTCCACATCGCCTCAACATCGGATTGGCGACAGAATGTGCGGCTGTCACAGAGTTCGCGCACGAAACGCCCATTGGCCAAATCCGCGTGGCGATGCTGCACCCCAATCGCGGGGTCAGGGAAATCAATCGAAAACGCCATTGTCAGATGCGAGGCAGGCGAAAGCGATGCTTCGCTATCGCCATCACGCACAGTCACTTTCTTCAGGATTTCAATCGCATAGATGGGGCGATCTTGCGGCGCGATACCCGCAGCAAGAAGGCCGCGCACAAATTCAACCGCCGAGCCATCCAAAATGGGCACTTCCTCGGCATCAATATCGACACGCGCATTGTGGATACCACAGCCCGCCAGTGCCGCCATCAAATGTTCAATGGTCGAAACGGAAACCCCATCAGCGTTGCAAATCTTTGTGCACAGGCGGCTTTCTGGAACCGCATCATAGCGCGCGGGGATCAGCGGATCAGCATCGCGCACATCCACCCGATTGAACCAAATGCCGCTATCGGCCACGCTTGGATGGATGGTCAAGGTAACAGGCTTTCCCCCATGAAGGCCTACACCTTTGAAACTTGCAGATTTTTTCAGCGTTGCTTGCACAGCAAACCTTTCTGTCGTCATGTGCCCACAATCGTGGGCGCCCCCAATACAGCTACCCCATCTGACTGCAAGTCTGTGATACAAACTGAGCGGGGGCGAGACAATTCAAGCTTTGTGACTCTCTGCAACAATGCAAAAACGCATCGGCAGAATCTTGCCAAAGACCACAGGATACTCATCTAATCATTTGATTAAAAACGAAAAAGGCCGACACAAGATCGGCCTTTTCGCTGTCATATTTTCGAAAATTTAATTCGCTTGGCGGCGCAGGAATGCAGGAACTTCGATGCGCTCCTGCTCTGGGTCGACTGCGTCATCCTCCATCATCGGCTGATGCTGCGCGCTGAGGTCAGGGCGACTGCGATTCACGGGGGCGTCTGTGTTGCTTTGACCCGTCATCCGCTCAAGCAGCGAATTAATCCCAAAGGCACGGCGGGGCGCGGCGGGTTTCTCCGTCAATGCGGGGCGCGGCGCAGTTGGGCGTGCTGTCGTTGCATTATGCGTTGCGATTGCATTTTTCAGACGATCCAAGGCCTGCGGGCTTGGCGTGCCTGCTGCAGGACGCATCGGGGCGGTAAAGCTGGCCGCTTCTTGTTCATAAACAGGCTCAGGGTCAGCCTCGACAGGGGCGGGGCTGCTCATCGCGCTGTCATACACAGGCGCGGGAACCTCGTTGTGATCCACCTCCATCATCGGGGCGGGCTCAGAGGTAACTTCAAGCTCAAGATCATCGAACAAGAACGGCTCAGGCGATTGATCTGCTGCGAATTCTTCGGCAGGTGCAGGCTGTTCTTCAACAACTTCTGCAACAGGCTGAGGCGCGGCTGTGTAGCTGCGCTCTGGCTGATACATCTGCATTTCAGAAACATCGATACCTGTTGCCACAACAGACACACGCATCCGACCTTCCATCGAGGTATCAAGGGTCGAGCCGACGATGATATTCGCGTCAGGGTCAACCTCTTCACGAATGCGGTTTGCGGCCTCGTCCAATTCAAACAGGGTCAGATCATAGCCGCCTGTGATATTGATCAAGACGCCTTTTGCACCTTTGAGGCTGATTTCATCCAAGAGCGGGTTGGCGATGGCCTTTTCAGCGGCCTGAATGGCGCGTGTTTCGCCTTCGGCTTCGCCCGTGCCCATCATGGCCTTGCCCATCTCGTTCATGACGGCGCGCACATCCGCGAAGTCAAGGTTGATCAGGCCCGGACGCACCATCAGATCCGTCACACCTTTGACGCCCTGATAGAGAACATCATCCGCCATCGCGAAGGCTTCGGTGAAGGTGGTTTTCTCATTGGCCAAACGGAACAGGTTTTGGTTCGGAATGATGATCAGCGTATCAACAACCTGTTGCAGCTGCTCAATGCCCTCTTCGGCTTGGCGCATCCGCTTAGCGCCTTCGAATTGGAATGGCTTTGTCACCACACCCACTGTCAAAACGCCCAGTTCACGCGCCGCTTGCGCGATGATTGGCGCCGCACCCGTGCCTGTGCCACCGCCCATGCCCGCGGTGATGAAGCACATATGTGAGCCTGCCAATTGATCCACGATCTCTTCGATGGATTCTTCTGCCGCGCTTGCCCCAACAGAAGGGCGCGCCCCTGCCCCAAGACCCTCGGTCACGCGCGCACCGATCTGGATGCGCTGCGGTGCTTTGGATTGCTGCAAGGCTTGGGCATCGGTATTCGCGACAACGAATTCGCAGCCATCAAGGGCCTGCTCAATCATGTTGTTCACGGCATTGCCGCCTGCGCCACCCACACCGAAAACGGTGATCCGTGGTTTTAGCTCTGTCCCTGTGTCGGGCATGGAAAGGTTCAAGGTCATCTGCTCGGTCCACCTGTTTTGTCGTCCCTGATCTGATCTTGCGCCAGATATCTTGGGGTTTGACTGCCTCGTGTTTCTTTTGGATCACAGTAACGATAAATCTGCGCCGCGTCATCAGAAAATTGCGAATTTACCACAAAATAGAGTGGCTTATCTGTGACCTTCGGCGTGATCTTGCCGACACCCCCCGCATTCTGTGGTGCGAGGGGGCAATTTCGCTAGGCTTTGACGCGTCAAGCGGGGGGGGTTCTCACCAATTGTCGCGGAACCAACGCACCGCGCGCTTCAGCGAGCGGGCAGGATAGCTTTCGGCGGGAATGTCGAAATCCCACCATTCATCTTGTGGGTAGGCCGCAAACAGCGACAGACCAACCGATGTTGAAAACGCGGGGCCACAGGCCGATTGCGGCAAACCTTGCACCCGCATCGGGCGGCCAAGCCGTACCTGATTGCCCAAAATGCGTGAAGCCAAACCATCAAGACCCGGCACCTGACTGCCCCCACCTGTCAAAACAATGCGCTGACTGGGCAGATGATCAAACCCTGCGGCATCAAGGCGGGCGCGCACCTCTTCAAGGATTTCCTCAACGCGCGGGCGCATCACACCGATCAATTCCGCACGGCTGACATGACGGCGGTCGTAATTCCAATCGCCTGTATTGCCCTGCAATTCGATCATTTCGCGATCATCCATGCCCGTGGCAACAAGCCCCCCAAAGCGGGTCTTGATCCGCTCGGCATGGGTCATGGGAATTTGCAACGCCTGCGAAATATCCGAGGTGACATGATCCCCGCCCATGCGCACGGTATCGGCATAGATCATATGCTTTTTCATGAAAATAGACAGGCCCGTGGCACCGCCGCCCATATCCACACAAGCCGCGCCCAATTCCTGTTCATCCTCGACAAGGCTCGACACCCCCGCCACATAGGGCGAAGAGGCCAGACCTGCGAGTTCCAAATCACAGCGTTTCACGCAGTAGAGCAGCGCCTCAATGGCATTGGCCTCGACCGACAGAAGATGCATATCCACCGCCAGACGTTCGCCAACCTGACCACGGGGGTCGGATAGGCCTGTGCGATGATCCAATGAGAAATTGACAGGCTGCGCGTGCAAAACCTCGCGTCCTTCGCCCAAATCAGGCAAATCACAACTGGCCAAGGCGCGGGCCACATCATCATCCTGCACAGTCTTGTCTTGAACAATCGTCTCGCCCGCCATGCCATAGGAGCGCGGACGCGCCCCTGCAAAAGCCACCATGACGTGATCTACGCGGGTATGGGCCATTTTTTGCGCGGTCTGGACAGCGGTGCGAATGGCGCGTTCGGTTTCTTGAACCGTGTCGATCTCGCCAAAACGCACACCGCGCGAGCGCGTTGTGCCCATGCCAATCACCCGAAAGGCAGACTGCCCCGCAAGGGCCGCTTGGCGATCTGTGGAATAGGCCATGCCCGTCTCATCAAACCGCAGCACGAGGCAGGAGATTTTATAACTGCCCACATCCAAAACCGCCATGACACCGCGCTTGAGAGCCTCTTGGCGTTTGGCGCGCATTGCGCGCTGCATATGATACAGATTGTTCATCATCCTTGCCGCTCTCCACTCACCACCAACTGACCACGCCACATGTCGAAATTATCTTTGGCCCCTGCGCTGAGGCGTAATGTGGGCCGGTCTGGCCTGCGCATATCTATACTGAGGATATCGCGGCTCAGGATATCCTGCGCCTGATCCAAGGCGATCACCCGATCTAAGACAAAACTGGCATTTTCCTCGGGCAGCATAATCTTGCGCCCATCAGAAAGGATGACATCCCAGCGCCGCTCGCCCACACGCACGAAACCGCGCAACTGATCGGCCAAAGGGGCCGCGATACGCCCAAGGTTCAAGGCCTCGCGCGCGGCAAGATCCGCCCCTTCCCCGCCGATCAACGGTAAGGCCTGCGAAATGGGTCGGCTGATCAAATCATCAATGACCACGCCATCGCCATCAATCAACAAGAACGCCTCGCGCGTTTGCCAGATCAATTCAGGCAGCCGCTCCTCAATATCCAATTGCAAGACCCCATCTGCCGCGATGCGCAGTTGGGCGTTGCGCACTGCGGGCATTTCTTCGATCTGCGCCTTTATCTGGGGCAAATCGAGATCGAAGGAGGAGAGCGGGAAATCAAGCGACAAACGCCCGCGGATTTCATCCGCCAAAGCGGGACTTGCACCATTCACTGACAACAGCGTCACTCGAAATTCTGGGCGCGCCTCAATGGTGCGGCGCAGATCTTCCACCTGCGCAGTCAGCTGATCCATATTGCGCGGGTTCGACAGATAGGCGGCGCTGCCCCCAACGATGATGATCAAAGGCAGACCATAGCGCATAAAAACGCGAAAGACGGGCGTCAGCCAAAGGCGCTGAAAACGATAGGCCATCACCGATGGGGCGGGGTCGCGCTTTTGGCGCGGGCTTGAGGCGCTTGCGCCATGTTGCGGCGCGCTTGGGCGCTGCGCGGGGCCTAGCGGTCGCATGAGGCATCCTCCACCATCCAGCGACACAGAGCGCCGAAACTGATCCCTGCGGCCTGCGCCTGTTCGGGTGCCAGTGAGGTTGGGGTCATGCCGGGTTGCGTATTGACCTCAAGCATCACCAAACCAGCCAAGCCGCGCGTATCGTCCCAACGGAAATCGCTGCGCGAGACCCCCCGCAGACCCAGCGCGCGATGCGCGGCAATCGCCATATTAAGGCAGGCTTGCGTAATCTCAGCGGGAATATCGGCAGGGATCACATGACGCGACCCGCCGGGCTTGTATTTCGCATCGTAATCATACCACCCTGTCGTGATAATCTCGGTCACGCCAAGGGCGCGATCCCCCATCACTGTGGTGGTCAATTCACGACCGGGCGCATAGGTCTCCACCATCACCTGATCTGGCATCTCAGGGCCAAGCACGGGGGGGCTATTGGCCCCGTCCATCACCAGATACACCCCGACCGAACTGCCCTCGTTATTGGGCTTTACCACATAGGGCGGCGGCATCACATGGGCGCGCGCGACATCGTCCCGCGCCACGATCTGGCTGTCCATGACGGGCAGGTTTGCGGCGCGCAACACATCTTTGGTGCGCTGTTTATCCATGGCAAGCGCAGAGGCCAAAACGCCCGAATGGGTGTAGGGCAGACGCATCCACTCCAACATGCCTTGCACCACGCCATCTTCGCCAAAGCGACCATGAAGCGCGTTGAACACAACATCAGGGGAAATTTCAGACAGACGCATAGCCAAATCGGGGCCTGCATCGACCTCGATCACCTCATAGCCTTCGCCCGCCAGTGCCTTGGCACATTCGCGCCCCGATGAAAGAGACACCTCGCGCTCCGCCGAGGGGCCACCCATCAATAACGCAATACGGGGGGATGCTTTTGCAGCAGAACCGCCCAAATCTTGCCTCTTGCCTCAATCGGCCTTCAGGGTCTTTGCGCCCCTTGGCCACCGCGTTACCCGCATCTATGCGGCGGGCTGTTATTGGCGCGCTTACGATCCGTTACGGACCACCCACGCGCATAATTTCCCATTCTAGCTGCAATCCGCTGTTTTGGAAAACCTTTTTTCGCACATATTCGCCCAAATCTTCCAATTCCTTGGCGGTGGCCCCGCCTGCATTGGTCAGGAAGTTGGGATGTTTCTCATTCATCACCGCGCCGCCCAGACGATGCCCGCGCAGACCTGCATCCTCGATCAGCTTCCACGCTTTCATCTCGTGGCTGTCATCGGCGCGCCCAGTCGAGGAAAACCCCGCAGGGTTGCGAAAGGTCGAGCCTGCCGTGCGGTCTTTGGTCGGTTGGCTGGCAGCGCGGCGCGCCAGTTGGTCGTCCATCTTGGCGGCCAGTTCATCGGGTTTGGCGCGCGGCGCGGTGAACCGCGCCTCGATCAAGATCAGATCGGGGTCAAGCCCCGTCTGGCGATAGGCAAATTGGAAATCATCAGGGGTAAGCGTGACCACCCTGCCCGCCCGCGTCACCGCGCGGGCCGTGGTCAAATGATCCGCCACATAGGCCCCATAGCAGCCCGCATTCATGCGGCAGGCCCCGCCGATGGTGCCAGGAATGGTGCGCAGAAAGGTCAGGTCTAACCCCGCCTCGCCCGCGCGCCGCGCGACATGGGCATCAAGCGCCGCCGCCCCTGCAATGACCTGATCCCCTTCGATGCGAATATCGTTAAACCCGCGCCCCAAACGGATCACCACACCGCGCATCCCGCCATCGCGGATGATGAGGTTGGAGCCAACACCGATGGGAAAAACAGGAATGGCGGGATCAAGCGCGGCAAGGAAGGATTGCAGATCGTCAAGATCCGCAGGCTGAAACAGATACTCTGCAGGCCCACCCACGCGCAGCCAAGTCAAATCCGCCAAAGGGCGATCTGGGGTCAAAGTGCCGCGCGGGATTGGAAGGCTTTGGGTCATATAGGGGAAGTAGCGGTTGCGATTCCCCCGCGCAAGGGTTTTGGCAGAGAGATAGGAGTTTGCGCCCCCTTTAGGGTTTTGTGGTTAGGCTGCCACGATCATTTAGTTGGACAAGTTCGTCACACTTTCAACGATATCGCCAAGGGCATTAGCCGCGTTTCCAATCTTCACCGTCCCATCAGCAAGTTTCCCAATTTGAGGCGCCCGCTTCTGCCAAAACCTCAACAATGCCAAACCCGTGGCACCCGTTGCTTCTGCGAATCGCTGATCGAAAATTTCACGGATTTGATCGTCTGACGCCTGAGAGACGCGCGCGCGCCATTCGAATAACTCGCGCAACATATCAGCCAAGATCGCCTGCCCCTCTGGATCAAGCGGAACCTTCTCAGAAGAAATTCCCCTTATTTCATCGATCTTTTGGTCGAATAAGCTCAAGACGGCGTCTCGGTCTAACTGGTCCCGTGACAACTGTGAGAGCGGCGCAAGCGCAGCAAAGGCGGGTCCGAAGTGGGTTCGAAACACGGCGCGCAAATTCGTGACAGCGTCCGCCAAGATTTTAATTAATGACTCAGTCAGATTATCCGCGTGTTGCGGGTCCCCCATGAACATTTCAAGATACTTGGCTCGGTTCATCAGTATCCGCACCCGCAAGTGATCTATGTTCTCAACGCGATTTAGCTCATTCAGCAATTTTTCTGCGGCAACGCGGGTTGCGCCTGCGGTATTTCTGCCGCCACCCATGCTCTCGGTATAATCAACAAAATCTTGAAGCAGATCCCGCGCTTCCCTTGCATCATCAAGAAAACGCCTGTTGGCTTGGGGGTCGCGGAGGTGGGCGGTGTCATCGTCAATGCCGACGATGCGCATCATTCGTGCTATCTGATCGAAGGTATAATCAAATGGAATAGCACGCGAGATAGCAAACCCCTCCATGACCCCCGCGATGCGATCCAGAACCTCCGTATCCGTCCCCGTCCAAAACGCCTCGTCCTTCTGCGCCAATTCGTTCAGAAGCGGCCAGTTCTGCGGGCGGGCGTGAAGGGCGTTTTCGTAGAGGTCTTTGAACACGGACCATGCGGGGTGACGTTGGAAAAGCGGTGTGGCGTTTTCCCAAACTTCGGCATGCGGGTCTGCGCCATCAGGCAAGAGAGGTAACTTCGTTAGGTCCTCTCCCTGCTCGACAGCGGTGGCGTCGGCGATGTAGGCGGCATGGACAGCAATGGTGACAGCGGCCGCGTCGGCGGCGGAGGCAGCGGCGTAGGCGGCCAAGGCGACGGAGGAGGCGTAGGCGTTGGAGGCAGCGGCGCTACCCGCAATGCCTGCTCCTCAGGCAGGCCCTTCAACCAAGCCCTCAGATCATCTGCCGATTGAATATCTTTCGCTTTCATGCAGCCAAACCCCTGACACCGTTACCCGAGTCAAGAGTGGCCCAATTCAGACCTAAATAGCAAACCTATTTCTGCAACCGCCCCACAAGGCCATGCGCCCATGCGCTAATCGTGCCTGCGCCGAGGCAGACCACGATATCGCCTGATTTGGCCTCGGCGCGCACAAGTGCCTCGAGCGCGTCTTCGCTGTCGACTACATGCGCGTTGCGGTGGCCGTGGCGGGTGAGGCCCGCGACCAGATCATCGCGGGATGCGCCCGCAATGGGCGCCTCGCCTGCGGCGTAAACCTCGGCAATGCCCACCACATCAGCATCGTTAAAGCAGCTGCAAAAATCCTCGAACAGGGAGGAGAGGCGCGTATAGCGATGGGGTTGATGCACCGCGATCACGCGCCCCTCGCTGGCCTGCCTTGCGGCGCGCAAAACGGCAGCGATTTCCACGGGGTGGTGGCCGTAATCATCAATGATGGTGATGCCATCCACCTCGCCCAATTTGGTGAAGCGGCGGTTGACCCCCTTGAAGCCCGCAAGGGCCGCGCGGATTTCATCCGATTTCATGCCCAAATGGCGCGCCACGGCAACGGCGGCCAGCGCGTTTGAGACATTGTGATCGCCGGGCATAGGCAGGGTGCAGCCTGCAATCACCCGATCCTCGCCGCGCAGTGCGATGTCGAAATGCGCGACACCCTTGACGTAATGCAAGCCCACCGCGCGCACATCGGCCTGCGCGTTGAACCCATATGTCACCACGCGGCGATCCGTGACGCGCCCAACCAGTGCCTGCACCTCGGCATGGTCGGTGCAGCAGACCGCGAGCCCGTAAAAGGGGATATTCGAGACGAAATCGTAAAAGCCTTTGCGCAGATTTTCGATCGTGCCCCAATGTTCCATATGTTCGGGGTCGATATTGGTGACGATGGCGATGGTGGCGGGCAGGCGGTTGAAGGTGCCATCCGATTCATCGGCCTCGACCACCATCCATTCGCCTTGGCCCACGCGGGCGTTTGAGCCATAAGCGTGGATGATGCCGCCATTGATCACAGTGGGGTCAATGCCGCCCGCATCGAGCAGGGTCGCCACAAGGGTGGTGGTGGTGGTTTTGCCATGCGTGCCTGCAATCGCCACATTCGAGCGCAGGCGCATCAATTCGGCCAACATCTCGGCACGGCGCACCATCGGCAAGCCCCGCGCGCGCGCTGCGTCAAATTCAGGATTGCCGGGTTTGATGGCGGAGGAGATCACAACCACCTCGGCCCCGTCCAAATTTTCTGCCGCCTGCCCGATAAAGATCCGCGCGCCCAATGCCGCAAGACGTTCGGTGATCTTGCTTTCCTTCAGGTCAGATCCTTGCACCGCATACCCGTGGTTCAACAGCACCTCAGCAATACCCGACATGCCAATGCCGCCAATGCCTGTGAAATGGATCGGCCCAAGCTGTGTGGGCAGTTTTGTGGTGGCGGCGTTCATAATCTTCCTTTCGCTGCAATTTCCTCGACCATCGCAACAAGACGATCGGTGGCATCTGGCACGGATTGCGCAAGCGCGGCATTTGCCATGGCTTGGGCCTGTGCGGGGTCGGCCAAAACCTCAAGCATGGCTTCTGATAGGCTGTCGGCGTTCAGCTCATGTTCCGCAATCGCAAGGCTTGCCCCTGCGGCAACCATAGGGCCGGCATTGGCGGTTTGATGATCTGCAGTGGCGGCGGCAAAGGGGATGAAAATCGCAGGCCGCCCAATGACCGAAATATCCGCAACCGAGGACGCGCCTGCGCGGCTGATTACCAATTGCGCCTCCGCGATCCGGCGAGGGATATCATCGAAAAACGGCTGCACCTCGGCGGTGACACCCAAGTAATCATAGGCACGGATGACGCGATCAATATCCTCGGGGCGGGCCTGTTGGGCCACGCGCAAGCGCGCCAAAATTCCTTTGGGCAGTTTCGCCACCGCATTTGGCACAATTTCAGACAGGATACGCGCGCCTTGGCTGCCACCGATGATCACAAGTGACAGGGGCCAATCGCCGGGCGGTGTATAAACGGCGCCTGCGCGCGCCATCACCGCAGCCCGCACAGGGTTGCCGATATGATCCGCCTGTGTGCCCTCAGGCAGGCGCGTGGGCCATGTGCCACAGGCCACCCGATCCACGCGCCGTGCAAACAGATGATTGACGCGACCAAGGACGCCATTTTGCTCATGCAACGCCCGCGGACGCCGCGCAATCCACGCCGCGGCCAATGCGGGAATGGTCGGATAACCGCCAAAGCCTATGACAATATCGGGCTGAAGGCGGCGCTGCAGCAGCAAGGCCGATAGAATACCCCCCAAGATTTTAAAGGGCGCCTTAAGTTTATCGGCCAGCCCCCCTTGGGCGAATGTGGCCGCCGCCACTGTTTGTATAGACACCACATGGGGAAATCCCCCCGCATAGCGCGCGCCGCGCGCATCTGTCGAAAGCGTCACCTGCCACCCCTGCCGCACCAAGGCCTCGGCCAAAGCTTGGGCGGGGAACATATGCCCCCCCGTTCCCCCTGCAGCGATGATAGCGTGACGCGCGCCTCCAGTCCCCATCGGATCAACGCCCCCGTTTGCTAAAGATATCGGCCAAATCACCCTGTGGCCGCGCACGGGTAAAGGCCAAAATCATCCCCATCGCAAGACCTGTTGCAAGGATAGAAGAGCCGCCATAGGACACAAAGGGCAAGGTCATGCCCTTTGCAGGCAAAAGCCGCACCGCAACGCCCATATTGATAAAGGCCTGTAGCGCGAACATGGTCACAAGACCCGTGCCTGCAAGGCGGATGAACGGGTCGCGTTCTTTGAGCAAACGCAGGAAACTGCGAAAGGCGATTGCCGCGAAGAGGGCGATGATGATCAACACAAGGATCACACCATATTCTTCGGCAGCGACCGCAATAATGAAATCGGTATGCGCGTCAGGCAATGTCCATTTCACGGCACCCTCGCCCAAGCCTGCGCCAAAAAACCCACCTTCACGGATTGCATTGGCCGCATAAGCAAGCTGGGTGTTTGGCGCCACTTCGGCGCTGAGGAACCCATCAATACGGCGCGCAAAATGCTCGGAGGCATGATAGGCAAAGATGCCCCCGACCCCTGCAAGCGCCACAACGCTGACCATGAGAATAATGGGCGCGCCTGCAACGAAATAGATCACGCACCACCCCATCAAGATCAGGGCCGCCTGACCGAAATCAGGCTGCATCACCAAAATGCCAACAATGAGAATGGTCAATCCAAAGGACAGGCGCTTGCCTGGCGGGCCTGCCAATTCTTGGCTTGCGGCGACCATCCAAGCGACTGTGACAATGTAGAGGGGTTTTAGAAATTCAGATGGCTGCACCGAAGCAAACCCGAGCGAATACCACCGCACAGCGCCTTGCCCAAAATCAGTGCCAAAAATCGGCAGCGCCGCAAGGGATAGAAACGCGCCACCAAACCCCACCACCGCAAAGCGGCGTAGCATGAGCGGCGGCAGCATCGACACTAACAGCATCCCGATCATCGCCGCACCGCCAAAGATGGCTTGGCGTGTTACATAGTGAAAGGGCGGGTGACCATTGCGTTCGGCCAAAGGTGGCGATGCGGCAAAGCCCAATAACAGGCCAATCGCAAAAAGTGCCAAAATGCAGCCTATTGTGCCGCGATCAACGGTGCGCCACCAACGGGGCAAAACCGCTTCGCCTGATTGCACAAGAACTGTGCCATGCGCCATTTCTGTCATGGGATATACCGCCCGATACTGCCTCAACCGCCCGATTTTTCGGATCTCATTGGCAAATTAGCGAAATTTATTCCCGAAAGCCAGAGAAAGCCGCATCAGCCCTACGATTGCGCAAGAACTTGCGCAACTTGGGCGGCAAAATCATCGCCCCGCTTCTCAAAATTGTCGTATTGATCAAAACTAGCGGCGGCAGGGGCCAATAGAACTACATCGCCCGGCTCGGCCTCGGCGACAGCGCTGGCCACTGCGGTGGCCATATCGGTGCAAATCTCTTTGGGAAGATCCCCCAAATTCAAGGCAAATTTTGCAGCTTCGCGCCCGATGATATAGGCCTTTTTGACCGAGCCGAAATGTGGCCGTGCCACATCAAGCCCGCCCTCTTTCTCAAGCCCGCCACAAATCCAACGGATGGCAGGATAAGCGGCAAGCGCCTTGGCGGCGGCATCAGCATTGGTGGCCTTGCTGTCATTGACGAAACGCACACCGCGCAGTTCGCCCAAAACCTGACTGCGATGCGGCAGGCCCTTGAAGGAATGCAACGCGTCCTCGATCACGCGCGGCGCAAGGCCAAGCGCGCGCGCCACCGCATAGGCCGCACAGGCGTTTTGATGGTTATGCGCGCCTGCAAGCCCCGCGATATCGCGCAAATCAATAGAGGCCACCTGACGCCCCTTGCGCCATTCCGACAGCCAGCCTTTACGTGCAAAGACATCCCAATTCGTGCCGTCTAATTTCTGCGCCGAGGAGATGCGGATCACCCGATCATCCCCTGTCCCTTGGGTCAGTTGATTGGACAAGGACAGTCCTTCAACCTCATCAATCCCGATCACGGCGCGATCTGGGCCACCTTCGGCAAAGAGCTTGCGCTTGGCCGCATAATAGCCCCCCATCCCACCATGACGATCCAAATGATCCGCTGACAGGTTGGTAAAGACCGCAATATCGGGCGTCAGGGCGCGGGCAAGCTCGGTTTGGTAGGAGGATAATTCCAACACGACCACCCCTCCATCTTCGGGCGGATCAATATCCAAAACACCGCGCCCAATATTGCCCGCAAGCTGCACAGATACGCCCGCAACATCCAAAATATGGGCGATTAGCGCCGAGGTGGTCGATTTTCCGTTTGACCCTGTCACCGCAACCACGCGTGGGGGGCGGTCAAATTGCGCCCAATCCGCCTGACCAAGCGCCGCGAAAAACAGGCCCACATCATTATCAACGGGCACATTGGCGCGATAGGCGGCCAAAATTGCGGGATGCGGCGCGGGGTAGAGATTGGGGATACCGGGCGAGGTGATCAGGCGCGACACGCCCTCAAAAGCGCCTGCCTTTGTTAGATCAGTGACCACAAACCCATCCGCCTCGGCGCGCGTGCGCGCCTCTTGCCCATCATCCCAAACAAGCGCAATGGCCCCACCTGCTTGCAGCGCCCGCGCTGTGGCAAGACCCGAACGGCCCAAGCCCAAAACAGCGATTTTTTGACCTGAAAACCCAGTGACGGGGATCATCTGACCGCTCCTTGCTTTGTTAGCGCAGTTTCAATGTCGCAAGGCCAATCAGCGCAAGGATAAGGGAAATGATCCAGAAGCGGATCACCACTTGCGGCTCAGCCCAGCCTTGTTTCTCAAAATGGTGATGGATGGGGGCCATCAAGAACACGCGTTTGCCTGTGCGTTTGAAATAGAGAACTTGGATAATAACGCTCATCGCTTCGGCCACGAACAAGCCGCCCACGATGGCCAAAACAATTTCGTGCTTTGTGGCAACGGCGATGGCGCCCAAAGCCCCGCCCAAGGCGAGCGAGCCTGTATCCCCCATAAACACGGCTGCGGGCGGGGCATTATACCATAGGAACCCAAGACCGCCGCCGATCAGACCCGCGCAAAACACCAGCAATTCGCCCGTTCCCGGCACGTAATGCACATCAAGATATTCCGTGAAATCGACCCGCCCCACCGCATAGGCAATCACGCCAAGCGTGGCTGCGGCGATCATCACGGGCATGATGGCCAAGCCATCCAAACCATCGGTCAGGTTGACGGCATTGGCGCTGCCCACAATCACAATCATGGCAAAGGGGATAAAGACATAGCCCAGATTGATCAGCACATCTTTGAACACAGGCACGGCCAGTTGCAGCGTCAGATCATCAGGGTGCAAAGCTGAGGCTGAAATGCTAGCCACAGCCGCGATCACAAAGCCAAGCGCCAAGCGCAATTTGCCCGAAAGCCCCGCCGTGGTTTGGCGGCTGACCTTGGCCCAATCATCCGCCAGACCGATCAGGCCAAAGGCCACAGTCACCCCCAAGACAATCCAGACAAAGCCATTATCAAGCCGCGCCCAAAGCAACGTGGACAGCGTCAGCGCCGCAAGGATCAGCAAGCCCCCCATTGTGGGCGTGCCTGCCTTGGTTGCAATGTGATGCGCAGGCCCATCTTCACGAATGGGTTGTCCCTTGGCATAGCGGCGGCGCAGCGCGTTGATCAGAGGGCGGCCAAAGATAAAACCAAAGATCAGCGCCGTAAAAAACGCGGCACCCGCACGGAAGGTGATATAGCGGAACAGGTTAAAGAGGTCGCCGCCATCTGACAATTCGCTGAGCCAATACAACATATGGCGGTTCTCCCCTTAGCGTTCCTGAACGGATTGCCCGAGATTACGCAATGCGTCAACCACGCGCGCAAGTTTTACGCTGTTTGAACCTTTCAGAAGGACTATATCGCCCTCCTCTAGGGTTTTGGGCAGGGCGCGCGCCATCTCATCGGCGGTTTCGCAATGCAGCCCGCGCTTATCGCTTGGCAGGGCTTCGTGCAAATGTTCCATCAAGCCGCCCACTGTATGAATGCGCTCGATCTTGGCGATGCTTGCAAGATCAGCCAATTCTGCGTGCATCGAGGGGCCTTGTGCGCCCAATTCCAACATATCGCCCAAAACCGCCACACGGCGGCGTGCCTCTGCAGAAGCCAGAACATCAAGCGCGGCTGCGATAGAGGCAGGATTGGCGTTATAGGCATCATCTATCATTTCAATCTCGCCTGCATGGGCATGACGATTTGACAGGGTCAAACGCTCGCGGGTGCCGCGCCCTGTTACGGCTTGCCAATCCGACAGACCAAGGGCCGCCAGCGCCACATCCCCGCCCAAAGCAGCAACACTGGCCATAACGGCCACCGCATTCAGCGCCAAATGCCGCCCTGCGGTGTTCAGCTTGAACAGATGCGTGTCACCGTCAAAGACCATCGAGACAATGGTGCGATCCTCGATAATCTCAACCGAAGCCAAGCACGCCGCGGCGGTTTCGGCCTCGCCAAAACGAAGGACGCGGGCGGCACAGGCAGTTGCTTTGTCTTGCAAAATGGCGCTCGTCTCAACATCGGCATTAACAAGGGCGATCCCACCTGTCTCAAGCCCCTCATAGATGCTCGCCTTTTCATGGGCGATCCCCTCAAGACTGCCAAATGCCTCTAGATGGGCGGCGGCCACGGTGGTCACAATGGCCAAATGGGGCCGCGCCATGCGCGTCAAGGGGGCGATTTCGCCAGGCGCATTCATGCCGATTTCAATCACCGCGAAATCTGTCTCGCGCGGCATCCGCGCCAAGGTCAAAGGCACGCCCCAGTGATTGTTATAGGAGGCAACCGAAGCATGCACCCGCCCCAAGGGTGCGAGGGCTGCGCGCATCATTTCTTTACTGGTGGTTTTGCCAACCGACCCCGTAATGGCGACCACCTGCCCCGTCATACGCGCGCGCCCTGCGCGCCCCAAATCTTCAAGCGCGGTTTGCACATCCTCCACAAGGATCAGGGGCGCATCTTGTGCAACGCCGTCAGGAATGCGGCTGACCAACGCGCCTGCGGCACCTTTGGCCAAGGCATCCGCCGCAAAATCATGGCCATCGCGCGCGGCAGACAAGGCCACAAAGAAATCCCCTGCCATAAGGCTGCGGGTGTCAATCGAGATGCCTGTGACCTCAAAATCTGGCCCATGCGTGCGGCCATGGGTGGCCGCGGCAATCTCGGCTGATGTCCAAAGCGCGCTCATTGCTGACCCTCCAATGCGCTCACGGCAAGGCTTGCCTGTTCGAGATCATCGAACGGATAGGTAACGTCACCGACAATCTGCCCTGTTTCATGCCCTTTGCCCGCAATCAAAAGCGCATCGCCTGGCGCCAAATCGGCCACGGCGCGCAAAATCGCTTCGGCGCGATCGCCGACCTCGCGGGCTTGCGGGCAGGCCTCAAGAATGGCGGCCCGAATGTCGGCGGGGTCTTCGCTGCGGGGGTTATCATCGGTGACAGTGATGCAATCTGCATTGGCGGCGGCCTCGCCCCCCATCAAAGGGCGCTTGGCGCGGTCGCGATCCCCGCCTGCACCAAAGACGAGATGAAGCCGCCCCATAACATGCGGCCTGAGCGCCAAAAGCGCCGTGCGCAACGCATCGGGCGTATGCGCATAATCGACAAAAACAGGCGCGCCATTGGCACGGGTTGCTGCAAGCTGCATTCGCCCGCGCACGCCTTGTAGGCGCGGCAGCGTAGCAAAAACCGCGTCAGGGGCGGCCCCTGCCGCAATCACCAAACCCGCCGCGACCAAGACATTCATGGCCTGAAACCCACCAATGAGGGACAGCCGCGCGCGATAGGGGTCATCTTGCCATGTAAAGAGCAAATCCTGACCCCGTTCATCCAAGCGCCGCGCCGTAATACGCAGGCGTGCATTTGGCTCATTCTCACCCACGGTGATCACTTCAATCTCTCGCGCCTCGGCGATGGCGGCAATGGCCGCCCCTTTGGGATCATCGAGATTGACCACGACAGTGCCATTTTCATCCAAAACTTGGCGAAAGAGGCGGGCTTTGGCCTCGAAATAGGCCTCCATCGTGCCGTGATAGTCGAGGTGATCTTGGGTGAAATTGGTAAAACCCGCCGCAGCCAAGCGCACACCGTCAAGGCGATATTGATCAAGCCCGTGTGACGAGGCCTCCATCGCGGCATGGGTGACGCCCGCCTCGGCCATATCGCGCAACAAGGCGTGTAAGCTCAAAGGATCGGGCGTTGTGTGGGTGCCTGCGGCGGCAAAACTGCCCTCCACGCCCGTGGTGCCGATATTCACCGCATCAAAACCCAAGGCGTTCCAAATCTGACGGGTAAAGCTTGCGACACTAGTTTTGCCATTGGTGCCTGTCACTGCGACCATGGTATCGGGCTGCGCGCCAAACCACAGGGCAGCGGCCTGCGCCAATGCTGCGCGCGGCTCAGCCACGACAATCAGGCTGGCATTGTGATCAGCGGCGAAATCACCAATGATCTTTGCGCCCTCAGGGTCGGTTAAAATCGCCGCAGCCCCCGCGGCAAGCACCGCTTGCGCAAAACTGGCCCCATGGGCATGGCTGCCTGCAAGGGCCGCGAAGACCTCGCCCTGTTTGATCTTGCGGCTATCAAGACACAAACCCGTCACCGCCACATCCCCACCCCGCGTTGGGGTCAACCCAAGCGATGAAAGGCGGATTGTCTCATCGCGATGGGACGCAGGCATGGGTTAATCCTTTGGTCGGTTTGGCAAAATCACTCGATATGGCTCGATAGCTGAGAAACCCCACTTTGCGCAATCTCTGCTGCACCACGCGGCTGCAGATTCAGCAAAGGGCCTACGCGGCGTAGGATTTCTGCGGCCACTGGCGCAGCCGTCCATCCCGCGGTGCGGCGCGTCTCGCCGAGGGCGACAATTTCAGGTTCGTCCAAAGTTACGATAATCACATATTGCGGGTCACTCATTGGAAAGGCCCCTGCGAAGGTCGCAATCACGCGATCCTCATAATAGCCGCCCGATGGGTTGGGCTTATCGGCCGTGCCCGTTTTCCCGCCCATTTCATAGCCTTCGACCTCGGCAAGGCTGGCTGTGCCACCATCGACCACGGCACGCATCATGGCACGGATTTGTGCAGAGGTATCTTCGGAAATGATGCGCGCCCCCGTCTGCGGCGCGCCCCGCTGTGCGATCAAAGTCGGCGCAACCCGCGTGCCACCATTGACCATCGCGGCAAATCCCGCCGCCAAATGCAAAGGCGATATCGACAGACCATGGCCGTAGGACACAGTCATAGTTGAAAGGCGTTCCCATCTCGCGGGGATCATCGGGCGGCCCGTTGGGGCCTCGACAATCTCAAGGGGGGTTGGTTCAAGCAAACCCAAATCTTCGAGGAACAGGCGTTGGCGATCTGGCCCGATCTCATCAGCAATACGCGCCGTGCCGATATTTGACGAATGCACAATCACTTCGGTCGCGGTTTGGCGTGGCCCGTAATTGTGGAAGTCGCGGATGTTAAACCCTGCAATCCGCAACGGGCTTGTTGTGTCGATTGATGTCTCAGGCGTCACCATGTCCAATTCCAAGGCCTGCGCCATGGTGAAGATTTTGAACACAGACCCAAGCTCATACACGCCCTGCACCGCGCGGTTAAAGAGCGGGCTTTGGCTCGGATCATTGCCCGATGTCAGCGGACGGGGCCGCGCATTGGGGTCAAAATCAGGCAGGTTTGCAAGGGAGATCACCTCGCCCGTATGGGCATCCATCAACACCGCCGAAGCGCCGCGCGCATTCATCAATCCCATGCCAGACGCGAGAACTTCCTCGGTGGCGGATTGGATGGCCAAATCCATCGACAGGCGCAGCGGCGTATGTGCGCGGGCAGGATCGCGCAATTCGGCGTCAAACTGCGCCTCAAGCCCCGCAACACCTACGATTTCTGCGGCATTCACGGCCTCTTGCCCGAACCCTGCGCCACCCAAAACATGCGCCGCAATCGCGCCATTAGGGTAAAGCCGAATTTCGCGCGGGCCAAAGAGCAAGCCAGGCTCGCCCAGATCATGCACAGCTTGTTCCTGCTCGGGGCTGATGGAGCGGCGCAACCAAAGGAAGCGGCGCTCAGAGGTCAGTTGCGCGACCAAGCGGTCATAATCCATCTCAGGGAAGATTTCGACCAAACCTTCAGCCGCAGCAAGCGGGTCGACCATCTCGTGGGGGTGGGCGTAAAGCGCATTGGTCAAAAGATTGGTGGCCAAAATGCGCCCCTGCCGATCGACAATATCCGCGCGGGCGGTCTGAATTGCGCTTGCAACAGAGGTCACACCAGGCTCTTGCGGTTCGGAGGCGGCCAAGGCGCCCATGCGCACGCCAACCGCGCCAAAGCCAAGCAAAAAGCACAAAGCCACGACCAAAATCCGCCCCTCGGCCCGCAGGCGCAATTTGTCCCGCTCGGCTTCGTGGCGTTGGCGCAGGTTTTCGCGCTCGATGTAATCGGGGTTTTCACCCTTTTGGCGCGCTTCAATCACCCGTGACAACGGGCGCAAGGGGATGCGTTGACCGCTCATGGTTGATCCTCCAGCACGGCCTCATCCGACACAAGGCTTGCCTCCGTCAGCGCGGCCAGAGGATCAGGGAAAGACACTTCATGAATGGTGGCAAACTGATCTGGCTGCATCGGCAACAGCCCCAAGCGATCAAAATTCATATCGACCAATGCGCGCAAGCGATCAGGACGATTGAGAAAGGCCCATTCCGACCGCAAAATGGCAAGCCGTTCATGATGGGCGGCAATCTCGGCCTCTAGGCGCGCCACTTCGCGTTCGGCTTGCTGGGTTAGGATATTTTGCTGATAGGCCCAAAATCCAAGGCCAATAACGGCAATTGCTGTGAATAAGGACATCAAAGCGCGCATTATGTCACCTCTAACGGGGGCAGGCCCAAAGCACTAAAATCAAGGGGGGCGGGAGCGGCTTCCCCACCGCGCACAGCCAACCGCAATTTGGCAGAGCGCGCGCGCGGGTTCTGCGCGGCTTCCGCGGGGCTTGGTGCGATGGCTTTGCGGGTATTTTGCAGGAAACTGGGGGTTTGGCGCGCGCGCTCTGGGGCGTGGCGCGACCCGCCGCCGCCCGTATCACTGCGCAATTGCATAAAGCGTTTGACCACCCGATCCTCCAATGAATGAAAGGTGACCACCGCCAAAATGCCGCCTTCGCGCAAGATACGCTCTGCGGCCAAAAGGCCCTTAACCAATTGGCCCAATTCATCATTCACCGCGATGCGCAAGGCCTGAAAGCTGCGCGTTGCGGGGTGGCTTTGATTGGGTTTGGGGCGCGGCAGGCAGCCCTCAACGATTTTGGCAAGGGCGGCAGTGGTGGTGATGCGCGCGCCTTTGCGGGCGGCGACAATCGCGCGGGCAATGCGCCGTGCGGCGCGTTCTTCGCCGTAATGATACAAAATATCGGCCAAATGCGCCTCGGGCGCCTCGTTCACCAGATGTTCGGCGGACATCCCTGCTTGGCTCATGCGCATATCAAGCGGGCCGTCACGCATGAATGAAAAGCCACGTTCGGCCAAATCAAGCTGCATAGACGAAACGCCCAGATCCAGCACGACGCCGTCAAGCGTATCATAGCCCACAGAACGGGCATGATCATCGAGAGCGCCAAACTCGCCCGCAACCAATTTCAAACGGTTACCATATTGAGCGCGCCACGCTTCGGCCATCTCAAGCGACAGAGGATCGCGGTCGACACCAATCACCGATGCCGCCCCCCGATCAAGCAAGCCACGGGCGTAGCCACCAGCGCCGAAAGTTCCATCGAGCCAGTCCCCAGACACGGGTGCTATCTCGGCCAAGATCCGATCCAATAGAACAGGGATATGCGGCCCCTCTGTCCTCGCGGGTTCGTTGAGCTTGGCCGCCGCCATGATCATACGCCCCCGTCATGATCCATCGCTCCAACACCACTAGCCACGAGGGACAGCGGATCAAAGAACTCGTCACCTTGGGCAAGACTATCAATCAACGCATCAATTTGCGCCTCAGCGTCTTTTGCATCGCTTGGGTTGAGGATGTGAAACTTGTCGCCCATGCCTTGGAACAGCGCCTCATCGGCAAGCGCGATCTTGTCGCGCGCGGCCTGAGGCAGAACCAAACGGCCCGTGTCATCCACGGTGGTTTCATCACATTTCTGATAATAGAGAAATTCCAAAGCGCGGCGCACAGGCGTGCCCAAGGGCGCGCGGCGGATCATCGCGTCAATTTGGTCAAAGGCGTCACCAGACAGACATTCAAGGTAATTCTTCGATTTGTCGCCATAGGCAATGTATAGGCGCGGAGAGGCGCCCGCCGTAGCCTTGGCATCAGAATTGGCAAGCACACGGCGAAACTTGACCGGAATCGAAATTCGGCCCTTTCCGTCCACCTTGTTCAGGCTCTCGCCCTGAAACCTGCGCTCCACTGCCCTGCCCTCGTTATGGCCCCAATGGCCGTTTCCCCGTCACATCTTCAAACTTTCCCGACCCGTGAAACGACAACGGCGGACCAAGACAGTTTGATGCCCGATCCGCCGCCCTCATCCCACCATCGGGGGCCGATTGCGCAGCACATCTGGGGGGATGGTCTGCTCGCTTACGCAACGGCGCTTCAGCAATTGAGATGCCTGTATGAACACCTGCCTAGAGTTCTTTTTTTATTATGTGCGCCCGCCTGTTTCAGGTTCTGGGCGCGTCTCTTTTGCTGTGTCATCTTTGTCTCATGGAAATATTTCCCAATCAATCCCTTTTTTTGGGAATTTTCCCCAAGATGTGCCCCTGAAGGTCTGAAAATTGCAGCATCTTGTGCCAAAATGAAAAAACCACCCCTGCATGGGGTGGTTTGGAAAATCACAACCACAATATCTTGATTTTTCGGGGCAGCCTGCGATTTGGGGCGAAATGGGGGAAATTTCCACCCGAACGCGCCAGATCTCGCAAAATCAGCGCGTTTTCGCGCCCAATTGCACGAATCATCTTTGGTTTTTAGGTGATTATGCCATACCACCAGCCACAAGACGGGCGGCCAATTGTGCATAGGCTTCGGCGGCCGCGCCCTCGCTGGCGGCAATCGGCGTGCCGGCATCCCCCGCTAAGCGTGTTTCAAGTGAGATCGGCAAAGCACCCAAAAACGGCACGCCCATCTTTTCGGCCTCAGCCGCCACGCCGCCCTGCCCGAAGATATGCGCCTCATGCCCACATTCGGGGCAAACAAAGCCCGACATATTTTCGACCAGACCCAAAACGGGGGTCTTCAGGGTGGCAAACATATCAAGCGCCTTGCGCGCATCCAGAAGGGCCACATCCTGCGGGGTAGAGACAACAATCGCACCTGTCAGCTTTGAGCGCTGGCACAGGGTCATGGCCACATCCCCCGTTCCAGGCGGCAGGTCGACCAAAAGAATATCCAATTCGCCCCACTCAACTTGGGTCATCATTTGCTGCAAAGCGCCCATCAACATCGGCCCGCGCCAAACAACAGCCTTTTCTTCGGGCAACATCAGACCAATCGACATGAATGTGACGCCATGATTGTGCAAAGGCAGGATGGTTTTGCCATCAGGCGAAGCGGGGCGCTTGGTCAAACCCATCATGCGCGGCTGAGAAGGCCCATAGATATCTGCATCCAACAGGCCCACTTTGCGCCCCTGCCGCGCAAGGGCCACGGCGAGGTTAGAAGATAATGTCGATTTCCCAACACCCCCTTTTCCCGATCCAATCGCGATGATCCGCGCAACGCCCTTGGGGTTCATCGGCTCCGATTGCGGCTTGGCATGGCCCCCGATTTTCAGACTTGGGGGGCCATCGGGCGCAGGTTTCGCAGAGTACGGCGCTTGCTGAGGGGCTAGCTGAGGGGCTTGGGTCGGTGCGGTCAGGGCTATTGAAACGGCGGTCACCCCCGCCTGCGCTTCAAGGGCCTGTTGCAACGCGGCCCGAAACCCCTCGAGAGCGCGCGCCGCCTGCGGCGTTTCTGCTTCGATAATGAATGTGATGCGGCCATCTTCGACTCGCAACGCTCGAACCATATCGCGGGAAATCAGATTTCCGCCGTCTGGAAGGGCAAACTGTGCCAAAAATGCATCAACTTCTGCGCGGGTGATCTGCGACTTTCCGTCCGACATTGGGTGGCAACTCCACGTTTTGGCTCACTCGTCCTTATGTCGCGCGGCGCATGCGCGGCTGCAACCCCCTCTTTTGCTCATAAAATAAACAAAAATCACGAAAGTGACAAAATTATGAAATAGGTCAGCATTTGCTATGCATTTGCTGCATAGCAGAATTGATAAGAAGGCCTATTGTGCAATCGCAGCAATTACCTACATTCATCCGTGTCAGGCCAACATGGCTTGGAACCAAAGCGCTTCGGATAACCCAAAAGCGCGAGCGGTTATGAATATGAACTAAGGAATACTGAAATGGCCTATCTTGCCACACGCCACGCACCGAGCTTGAGCTTCGCCGAACGTCTGGGGGAAATGAAATCCCACCTGACAGCAGCGATCAAAGCCCGCCGCGTCTATCAGCGCACATTTGATGAGCTGAATAGCCTGAGCGACCGCGAGCTGGCCGATTTGGGCATCGCGCGCAGCAACCTGCGCAACATCGCCCTTGAGGCTGCTTACGGGCGTTACGCCTGAAACAAGGGAACATCTCTCGCTTCTCCTCCTCCCTTGAAGCGCGGGATTTAGCGGGAACCACTTCCTCCTCCCTTAGTGGTTCTCGCAAGAACAAGGGTCAAAAGACCCGCAAGGACGCGCCCCTCCTCCTCCCTTGGGGCCGTATCACGGCAAGGATCCGCTCCTCCCTTAGGATCCGCGCCGCCACAACTGCGCCCTCTTCCTCCTCCCTTGGGGGTGTGGTTGAAAAAAAGAAGCGGTGATGCCTCCTCCTCCCTTGGCATCACCGCTTTTTTATTTTCGAAATGCTAAGATCAGCTGCGTTTAAAAGGGCTGATCGCCCGCGCTGTCCGCCGCAACAACAAAGCGCGCCACCACTTTTTTCACGCCTGCCTTGTCAAAAGCCACATCAAGCTTGTCACCCTCAATCGCGGTAATTGCCCCATAGCCAAATTTTTGGTGAAAGACGCGCTCGCCCAGATCAAAAGGAACCGTTGCCGCCTCGTCAAAACCCGCGCGCTTGCTTTCGCGGGGTTGGCTGAGGCCATATTCCCCCTGTCGCGCCTGTAAGCGCCGCCACCCCGGTGAATTATAGGCATCTGCCTGCGCTGCGCGGTCTGGCAGGTTCGAGGCGATCTGCATTTGAGAAACAGGTGACGCAGACTGCTCCATTCCGTGGCTTTGATGACCATAAAGGCCCGGCGGGGTCAAAATCTCGACATGGGCTTCGGGCAATTCATCGATAAAGCGCGAGGGCATCTGGCTTTGCCATTGGCCGTAAACACGGCGATTGCCCGCAAAGGAAATTGTGCATAGCTCCTCGGCCCGTGTAATACCCACATAGGCCAAGCGGCGCTCCTCCTCTAATCCTTTGATCCCTTCTTCATCCATCGCGCGCTGGCTTGGGAACAGGCCGTCCTCCCAACCTGGCAAAAAGACTGCGGGATATTCCAGACCCTTCGCCGCGTGCAAAGTCATCAAGGTGACCTTGGCCTGATCATCATCTTGCTCATTATCCATGATCAGGCTGACATGTTCGAGAAAGCCTTGCAGGTTTTCGAACTGCTCAAGCGCCTTGACCAATTCCTTGAGGTTCTCAAGCCGCCCTGGGGCCTCGGGGGTTTTGTCGTTTTGCCACATCGCGGTGTAGCCCGACTCCTCCAAAATCGTTTCGGCCAATTCGATATGGCTCAGACCTTCGGGGTTTTCGCGCTCGATCAGAGCATCGGTGGCGGGGCCTGCAACCGCACCCTCGCGCATTAGATTGCGCCAATCGGCAATCTGCAGCACGAAACGGGCCAATTCCTTGCCGCCCTTGCCGCCAATCGCACCACTTTCCACCGCCATTGCCGCCCCTTGCAAAAGGCTGACGCCATTGCGGCGGGCGATTTCATGGATGGTGGCCTGCGCCTTGTCGCCAAGCCCGCGTTTGGGGGTGTTCACGATCCGCTCAAAGGCCAGATCATCTTCAGGGCTGATCACGAGGCGGAAATAGGCCATGGCATCACGAATTTCCAACCGCTCGTAAAAGCGCGGGCCACCGATGACGCGATAGGGCAGGCCAATGGTGAGGAAACGATCCTCAAAGGCGCGCATCTGATGGCTGGCGCGCACGAGAATGGCAATTTCCTCGGGGCCAATCGCACGCAATCCGCGCGTGCCAATGCCAAGCGCCTCGATCTCCTCACCGATCCAGCGGGCCTCCTCCTCGCCATCCCAGTGGCCAATCAGACGCACAGGCGCGCCGTCCTCGCCTTCTGTCCACAGCTCCTTGCCAAGACGCTGCGAATTGCCCGCAATCACCGCAGAGGCGGCCTTTAGGATATGGCCAGTCGAGCGGTAATTCTGCTCAAGGCGGATTACGGCGGCACCTTTGAAATCCGCCTCAAAGCGCAGTATATTGCCCACCTCGGCCCCACGCCATCCGTAGATGGATTGGTCATCATCCCCCACCACGCAAAGATTGGAATGCCCCTGTGCCAAAAGACGCAGCCATAAATACTGGGCCACATTGATATCCTGGTATTCATCGACCAAAATAAAGGCGAACTGGCGCTGATACTGCTGCAAAACATCTTCATGCGCCTGAAAGATGGTTACCATATGCAAAAGCAAATCGCCAAAATCGCAGGCATTCAACGCGGCAAGGCGCTGTTGATAAAGCGCATATAGCTTTGGCCCCTTGCCGTTGAAGGCCCCACTTTCAGCGGCGGGCAGCGTATCGGGACGCCAGGCGCGGTTTTTCCAATGATCGATGATCCCCGCCAACATCCGTGGCGGCCAGCGCTTTCCGTCAATGCCCTCGGCCTCGATCAATTGTTTCAGCAGGCGGATTTGATCATCCGTGTCCAAAATCGTGAAATTGGATTTCAGCCCAACCAATTCGGCATGGCGGCGCAAAAGTTTAACGCAGATCGAATGGAACGTGCCAAGCCAGGCCATGCCTTCGGTCGGATGACCAAGGGCCGCGCTGACGCGTTCGCGCATCTCGCGCGCGGCTTTATTGGTGAAGGTTACGGCCAGAATACTGCGCGGCGTGGCGCGGCCTGTGGAGATCAAATGTGCAATCCGCGCGGTCAAGGCGCGGGTTTTGCCCGTGCCTGCGCCCGCCAACATCAACACGGGGCCGTCCAAGGTTTCTACGGCCTTGCGCTGCTCTGGGTTCAACCCCTCCAAATAGGGCGTGGGCCGCAGAGCGGCGGCCCTCTGCGACAGGGGAACGGTGGCGGCAAGGGTGTTATTTTTAGAACTGCTCATGAGCGGACCATAACGATATTCGCACGGCTCGAAAAGATATGTTCTGTAATTGTTCGCAAAACCTTATGTCAGGGTTTACAAGGGTTAAATTTTGCGCACAGGATCGCCGCCATGACGCAGTTTCACAGCCGCTATCCCGCCCTAAGCGATCTCAAATCGCGTGCCCGTGCGCGGATTCCGCATTTCGTGTGGGAATATCTCGACAGCGCCACTGGCAGCGAGTCCGTGCTGCGGCGCAATCGTGCCGCGCTTGATGCCGTCTTGATGCAGCCCGCAGCCTTGCGCGGGGAAATTACACCTGACCTGTCCTGCCGCCTCTTGGGGCGGGACTATCCCCAGCCCTTTGGCATCTCGCCCGTGGGGATGTCAGGCCTTGTCTGGCCCGATGCAGAGCGGATTTTGGCAGCATCCGCCGCGCGGGCGCAGATGCCCTACTGCCTTTCGACTGTGGCCACCCGCACCCCCGAAGAGGTGGCAGATCACATTGGCAATCAAGGGTGGTTTCAGATGTATCCGCCGCGCGATGCAGGCATTCGGCGCGATATGCTTGCGCGCGCAAAAGGGGCAGGGTTTCACACGCTGGTGTTGACTGTGGATGTGCCTGCCGCAAGCCGCCGAGAAAGGCAGACGCGGGGCGGGCTGACACAGCCCCCGCGCCTCACCCCACGCCTTGCGCTACAGGTGGCGCGCTGCCCGTCTTGGGCATTTGGCACCCTAAAACACGGGATGCCACGGATGCGGCTGATGGATGGTTATGCGCCCAAAGAAATGACGGGCGGCACCCTGCCCTCAACCGCGCATATCGGTTACCTTCTGCGCGCCGCCCCAGATTGGGACTATCTGCGCATTTTGCGCGAGGAATGGCAGGGCGCGTTGATCCTGAAAGGCGTGATGGAGTCTGAGGTCGCGGCCCAAGCCCAAACCGATGATCTGGCTGACGCGATTTGGGTATCGAACCATTCGGGGCGTCAGTTTGATGGTGCGCCTGCGGCGCTTGACGCCCTGCGCGCCATTCGCCCCGCCACCACCCTGCCCCTCATTTTTGACAGTGGGATTGAGGGTGGATTGGATATTTTGCGCGCCTTGGCCCTTGGCGCAGATTTTGTCATGATGGGCCGTGCGTGGCATTATGCGCTCGGTGCGCTTGGCGCGGATGGCCCTGACCATTTGGTTGACCTCTTGCGCAAAGACATGATTTCAAACATGGCGCAGATTGGCGCGCGCCGCTTTGCCGACTTGCCCGCGCGGCTGTTAACCCTTTAACCAAAGTGGGCAATTAGTCTCGCCGTGCCTGTTAACAAATGTTAACATGGCCTCCATGAATGAGGCTGACCTGATCCCGATTGTTTGCGCGATGCTGCTTGGCGGCGAGGCCGAATTGCGCCTGCCCTATAGCTTGAACGACAGCGCCCATTATGTGCGGGTGGATTGCGTCACAGACACCCATGCCATCGAAATCGGGTTGGATGATCGCCGCTCGTCCCTCGACAGTTTGCAACAGGCCTTGTTTTACGGCGCGCTATTGGATCGCGCGCCCATGGTGATCTTGATCGACACGGACGGGCGCGAAGACCCAACCGAATTTCAGGTTGAAACCGCAGCGCGTGCCACGGGCGTGGCTTACCGCGTGATCGATTTGGATTTCCTGATCCGTCTGCAAATCACCGCGCCATTTCGCAGCAGCCACATCGAAAACGATCTGCTCAGTAATTATACATCAAAAAGACAAAACCCCATTTCCACGGCTGATTGACTCTTGCCACACTGCGGTTAATGCTGCTTTGCAGCGATGACGATAGAACAGATCATAAAAAAGTTTTGTGACAAGTGGCCGAACCGCGCGACCTGAGTTTCCTTGCCCCTCCCTCCCGTTTTGACAGCTCAAGGACATGATATGCCCGAATTCAAGAAAATCCTGATCGCCAACCGCGGTGAGATTGCCATCCGCATCATGCGCGCGGCCAATGAGTTGGGAAAACGCACCGTGGCGATCTATGCCGAAGAAGATAAGCTGTCGCTGCACCGCTTTAAGGCAGACGAGGCTTATAAGGTGGGCGAAGGTTTGGGGCCTGTTGCGGCCTATCTGTCGATCCCTGAAATTATTCGCGTGGCCAAGATGGCGGGGGCTGATGCCATCCACCCCGGCTACGGGCTTTTGTCCGAGAACCCCGATTTTGTCGAGGCTTGCGCCGCGGCAGGTATCACCTTTATTGGCCCGAAAGCCGACACGATGCGCGCCTTGGGTGACAAGGCCAGCGCGCGGCAGGTGGCGATTGCCGCAGGGGTGCCCGTGATCCCCGCCTCCGAGGTTTTAAGCGATGACATGGCCCGCGCCCGCGAAGTCGCGCGCGAAATTGGATATCCGTTGATGCTGAAGGCCTCATGGGGCGGCGGCGGGCGCGGTATGCGCCCAATCCTTGGCGAAGACGAGCTTGAAACAAAAATTCGCGAAGGTCGCCGCGAGGCAGAAGCCGCCTTTGGCAATGGCGAGGGGTATCTTGAAAAGATGATCACCCGCGCGCGCCATGTTGAGGTGCAGATCTTGGGCGACAGCCATGGCAATATCTATCACCTCTATGAACGCGATTGTTCGGTGCAACGGCGCAACCAAAAGGTGGTTGAACGCGCCCCTGCCCCCTATCTGACCGAGGCGCAGCGCAGCGAGATTTGCGATCTTGGTCGCAAGATTGCGGCCCATGTGGGCTATGAATGCGCGGGCACTGTTGAATTCCTAATGGATATGGACAGCGGGAATTTCTACTTCATCGAAGTAAACCCGCGCGTGCAGGTGGAGCATACTGTGACCGAGGAGGTCACGGGCATTGATATCGTGCGCGCCCAGATTTTGATTGCCGAAGGCAAAACCCTGCTTGAGGCCACAGGCGTCGCGGCGCAAGATGAGGTCACGCTTTCGGGCCATGCCATTCAGTGCCGCGTGACAACCGAAGACCCAACCAACAATTTCATTCCCGATTATGGCCGCATCACCGCCTATCGCGGGGCAACAGGAATGGGCATCCGCCTTGATGGCGGAACGGCCTATTCGGGCGCGGTCATTACGCGCTATTATGATAGCCTCTTGGAAAAGGTGACGGCATGGGCCCCCACGCCCGAGGCCGCGATTGCGCGCATGGATCGGGCCTTGCGCGAATTTCGTATTCGCGGGGTTTCGACCAATATCGCCTTTGTCGAAAACCTGCTCAAACACCCAACATTTTTGAATTACGAATATACAACGAAATTCATCGACACCACGCCAGAACTTTTTGACTTTGCGCCGCGCCGCGACCGCGCAACCAAAATCTTGCGCTATATCGCGGATATTACGGTGAACGGGCATCCTGAAACGGTTGGCCGCCCCCGCCCTGCGGCTGATCTTAAACCACCGCGCGCGCCGCGTGTGGGAACCGATCCTGTCACCGATGGCACAAGGCAGCTGCTTGAGCGTGAAGGCCCGCTTGCGGTTGCCAAATGGATGAAAGATCAAACACGGCTTTTGATCACTGACACAACCATGCGTGATGGCCACCAATCGCTGCTTGCGACACGGATGCGCTCGCATGATATGATTCAAGTGGCCCCTGCCTATGCCGAGAAACTGCCGCAGCTGTTCAGCGTAGAATGTTGGGGCGGGGCGACATTCGATGTGGCCTATCGTTTCTTGCAGGAATGCCCATGGCAGCGCCTGCGCGATATTCGTGCGAAAATGCCCAACATCATGACACAGATGCTTTTGCGCGCCTCGAATGGTGTGGGCTATACGAATTACCCTGACAATGTGGTGCAAAGTTTCGTCAAACAGGCGGCGCAGTCGGGTGTCGATGTCTTTCGTGTCTTTGACAGCCTCAACTGGGTTGAGAATATGCGCGTGGCCATGGATGCGGTCGGTGAAACGGGCAAAATCTGTGAAGGCACGATTTGCTACACGGGCAACATCCTTGACCCCAATCGCGCGAAATATGACGTCACATATTATGTCGATATGGCCCGGGCGCTTGAGGCCGCAGGGGCGCATGTTTTGGGCCTGAAGGATATGGCGGGATTGTTGACGCCTGCCGCGGCATCGGTGCTGATCCCCGCCTTGAAGGATGCGGTTGATCTGCCCATCCACTTCCACACCCATGACACGGCAGGTGTTGCCTCTGGCACCATTCTGGCGGCCAGTGCGGCAGGTGTTGATGCGGTCGATTGCGCCATGGATGCCTTGTCGGGCAATACCAGCCAAGCGACACTTGGCACGATCGTGGAATCCTTGCGCTATACCGAACGCGACACAGGTCTGGACATCGCGGCAATCCGCGAGATTTCGGATTACTGGGAGGCGGTGCGCGCCCATTACTTGGCCTTTGAATCAGGGCTACAGGCCCCTGCATCCGAGGTCTATTTGCACGAAATGCCAGGTGGTCAATTCACCAATCTCAAGGCACAGGCGCGCTCCATGGGCCTTGAAGAACGCTGGCACGAAGTGGCGCAGATGTATGCGGATGTGAACCAAATGTTCGGCGACATTGTCAAAGTGACGCCATCCTCCAAAGTGGTCGGGGATATGGCCCTTATGATGGTGTCCCAAGGTCTGAGCCGCACCGATGTTGAAGACCCGCAGAAAGACGTCTCCTTCCCCGATAGCGTGATCGACATGATGCGCGGCAATTTGGGCCAACCGCATGGTGGCTTCCCCCCTGCAATTGTGGCGAAGGTTCTCAAAGGCGAGGCACCAAATTTCGAACGGCCCGGCAAGCATCTGCCCCCCGTTGATCTAGAGGCCAAGCGCAAGGAATTGGAAGCTACACTTGATGAGGCGGTCGATGATGAAGACCTTAACGGGTATTTGATGTATCCCAAGGTCTTTACCGATTACGCCATGCGTCACGCCGATTACGGCCCTGTGCGCACCTTGCCTACAAAAACCTTTTTCTATGGGATGGATGTTGGCGAGCAAATCGAAGTCGAAATTGATCCAGGTGTGACGCTGGTTGTGCAATTGCAAGCAGTTGGGGACACAAACGAAGAAGGTGAGGCCAAAGTCTTCTTTGAATTGAACGGCCAACCCCGCACCATCCGGGTGCCAAATCGTAAAGCCGCCGCAAGCAGCACCAAACGCGCCAAGGCCGAAGGCGGCAACCCTGCCCATATCGGCGCGCCTATGCCGGGGGTTGTGGCCTCAATCGCCGTGTCAAACGGAGCCGAGGTCAAGGCAGGCGATCTTTTGCTGACCATCGAGGCGATGAAAATGGAGACAGGCCTGCACGCGGAACGCAATGGTCGAATCAAATCTGTGCATGTCACCCCCGGCGCACAAATTGACGCAAAAGACCTTCTTATCGAGTTTGAGGCCTAAGAGATTGTTGCGGCGCTGTGGATAGTGCCGCAACATCCCCCGCCCTGTGGCCACGGCCTTGTGGCGGGGATTTTCCTAGCCTAAAATCAGATCAAAAATGCGCATGTCAAATGGCGTAAAAAAACGCGCGCATTGTGGACTTTCCCCCTTGCAAACCCCGATCCATGGTCATAAAACCCCTCTTCAAAGAGCGGGCGTAGCTCAGGGGTAGAGCATTACCTTGCCAAGGTAAGGGTCGTGAGTTCGAATCTCATCGCCCGCTCCAATCTTCAAAATCGAAGATTTCAGAAAAAAACCCTCTCAATTACGAGAGGGTTTTTTCTTGTGTCATGATCAGACCCAACCGCTTAGGTTTTTGCCTGATAGGGGTGCTGCTTGGCCTGCCACCAGTTAAGCCCCAAAAGCGCAAAGATCGCGACAAGACCGAGCGCCTCAACCATGGCCGATGACCAAAAGACCGCAACAATCGGAGGGATTAGCGCCGCACGGTGCCAAAGCGCCATGGTGGTGAAGAGGAACCCTTCGAGAACGGCGGCAAAGGCCACAATCCCCGCAAGCGCCAAGATGCCTGCAAAAATGACCATATGCAGCGGGCCACCAAGGATGATCTCATCATTATAGACCATGAAGAGCGGGATCAGATAGAGGCCCTTGGCGTATTTCCACGCCTGAAAACTGGTCTCCATGGGTTTTGATCCTGCAATGGCCGCGCCTGCAAACCCTGCCAATGCGACAGGCGGGGTGACGTTGCTGTCTTGGCTATACCAAAACACCACCAAATGCGCGATCAACAGTGGCACGCCAAATTCCGTGGTCAAGGCAGGGCCGACCAAGATGATCAAAACAATATAGGCCGCGGTGACAGGCAGGCCCATACCAAGGATCAAGGAGGCTAAGATCACGAGGATCAACGCCAAGAACAGATTGCCGCCTGAGAAGGCCAACATCATGGCCGAGAATTTCAGACCCAACCCTGTGAGCCCGACAACCCCCACAATCACCCCCGCCACGGCACAGGCGACTGAAACGGCAACCGCGTTGCGCGCCCCAAGTTCAAGCGCCTCAAGGGTCAAGGCCCCGCCACGTTTGCACAGGGCGACAAAGCCTTCGACACTGGGCGCGTCCTTTGAAAATGTCCAAAGCGCGCGTGCCGCTGCCGCCGCCATCACAGCCACAATCGCGTAGAACCCCACCCGCATCGGTGAATATCCTGCCACCAATAAAAAGATGAGCGCCACAAGCGGAAAGATGAAATGCCACCCTTCGCGCATCACTTGGCGCACGCTGGGGAGTTCTGCCGCAGTCAAGCCTCGCATCCCCTGTTTGACAGCCGCGATATGCACAAGCAGGTAAACAGCCCCAAAATAGAGAAAGGCAGGGAAAATCGACACCAACACGATGTGAACATAGGGCAATTGGGTAAATTCGCTCATCAAAAAGGCGCCTGCCCCCATCAAGGGCGGCATGATCTGCCCCCCCGTTGAGGCAGCGGCCTCTACCCCGCCTGCTTGGGCAGGGCGATAGCCCAGTTTTTTCATGAGCGGGATTGTGAAGGCCCCCGTTGTGACCACATTGGCAATGGCCGAGCCTGAGATTGACCCCATCCCCGCAGAGGCAACAACCGCCGCCTTGGCAGGCCCGCCGCGTTGACGGCCTGTTGTCGCATAGGCCAGATCAATGAAAAATTTGCCTGCGCCCGTTACCTCAAGGAAAGCGCCAAAGAGAACAAATACAAAAATGAATGTCGCAGCCACACCCAAGGGGATGCCATAAATCCCCTCGGCCCCCAAAGTCATTTGGCTTGCCAAGCGATCCAAGGAATAGCCGCGATGGTTTAGGATGCCGGGCATGAAATCTGCCAAAAGCGGTAATTCCCCGCGCGACCCTGCAAAAGCATAAAGCAAGAAAACGCCCGCGATCACCGTCATCACCCAACCGACCGCGCGGCGCGCAGCCTCAAGCACCAAGAGAACAGTCAAAACCCCCATTGCAACATCGATGTCGCGGGGAAAGATTTGATTTGCGATTGTGTCAATGTTTACAGGCACCCAAGCCCCAACCGCGATAGAGGCCAGAATGAGAAAGCCGTCTATCGCATATTCTAAGGGACTGCGCCCTTTGGCGCGGCCACGGGGCGGATAGATCAAGAAACACAGAACAAGGATAAAACCCAAATGGATGGGCCTTTGATAGAACAGCCCCAAGGGCTGAACACCCGCAGCGTAAAGTTGAAACAGCGACAGCGCGATGCCCACCACAGCGATCAAGCGCAGGATCAATTTCGGTTCAGCCGCATCTTTTGGGCCGATATCTGTGATGTCGATTTGATCTGCCATACCCCAAATCCTTTTGTTCGTTACGGGATCAGCGCAATGCGCACCCGCTGATGTTCTGCCATGCGCGAGAGCGAGATTTCAGTCGCGCCCGCGTGGATACGGTGATCCACCGCCATCGAACCTGGCCGCAAGATATAGGCATTGCCTGCGACAGGCTCGTTAATGTCTTCAATGATATAACCGCCCTGCCCGTCAGAGATTTGTCGACCGCGGCCAATGATATGGTCAAGACCCGCAGCAAAATCTGGCAGATGCGACCAAACAAGCACCATTTGCCCGTTCTGCATCGCGTAGCAATCTTGCACTTCAAACCCTTTGACGGAATGCCGCCAGAGCACACACCATTCAGCGGGATCAGGAAGGTCAATTTCGGCCAATACCGCGCCGGTCTCGGCCAAACTTACCTCGAGCAATGCGGCATGACTGGTCTGCGGCAGTAGCAACAGCGCCGCCCCTGCCATCAAAGGGAAAAAAGGGGCAGCGCAGATGCGCCACCCCTTTGCATTACGTCCCAACATTAGGGGCGCATACGGTCAGGAATTGTTGCGCCTGTTTCTTCGTAATACCGAATTGCACCAGGATGCAGCGGGATCGGAGAAGCCGACAAAGTGAAGCTGATCTCGGTTTGGTTTGCCGCAGGATGCACGGCGCGCAGATCTGCAATGTTTTCAAACATCGATTTGGTGATCTCGTAAACCGTGTCTTCGCTCATCTCAGAGGATGCAACCAAGACGTTTGGAATACCCAAACCTGCCACGGGTGCATCCACCCCCTCGTAAAGGCCGCCTGCCAACTCGGCGCTGGCGAAAATCGGATCAGCCGCTTGCGCTGCGGCAATCTCCTCTTCGCTGAGGGCGATCATGCGGATTGAATTGGTGGTGGCGAGGTTCAAAATAGACGAGGTCGGCGCACCCACCGAGAAGAAACCCGCATCAATATCGCCATTGGCCAATGCATCTGCGGTTTCGTTAAAGTTCAGGCGCTGCTCGTCAATGTCATCATAGGAAATGCCATTGGCGGTCAAAATAGCCTCTGCGTTAACTTCGGTGCCCGAACCGGGCGCGCCGACTGACACGCGCTTGCCCACCAGATCATCAAGCGTGGTGATGCCGCTATCGGCCAAGGTCACGATCTGAACGAGGTTTGCGTAAAGAACCGCAACGCCGCGGATCATCTCAAGCTGCTGACCTTCAAAGCGACCTGTGCCTGATTGCGCCTGAAACACAGTATCGGCTAAACCAATCGCCAGATCTGCGTCCCCTGTGGCAACAAGGCCCATATTTTCGACTGATGCGCCGGTCACTTCGGCTGTTGCAGAATACCCATCAACGTAATTGTTGATCACCTCAGCCAAACCACCCCCCATGGGATAGTAAACGCCACCCGTGCCGCCTGTGGCGATGGAAAGCTGCTCTTGCGCCGCAACGGGGCTTGCGAGCAGGGCCAAGGCAAAGGCCAGTTTGTGCGTGTGTTTCATCCGATGTCCTCCCTAGACAATTAACGGTATCATGGAGGGGAATTTAAGGTGATGGGGCAAGGGATCAAATATTAATTTCGCTCTGGTTTTCCGAGAGCCCCGAACCAATGGGCGGAAAAGGACGCATCTGCCCGAGATTTGCGTGTCAGACCCGACACATCGCGTAAATTTGTCCCGCGCATTGGCGGGCTTGGCACGAAAGCCACATCCGCCTATAAGCCCCCTGTGACACAGCACACGATAAGGATATGCCCCATGCGCCGCGCAAAGATCAGCCGCAGCACGACCGAGACATCCATTGAGGTTGAGATCAATCTCGATGGCACTGGTGCCTATGATGTGAAAACAGGGGTCGGCTTTTTTGATCACATGGTCGAACAACTGGCTCGCCATTCGATGATCGATATCACATTGCGCGCGCAGGGCGATTTGCACATTGATGACCACCACACAGTCGAGGATAGCGGGATCGCGCTTGGTCAGGCAATTGCCGAGGCTGTTGGCGACAAGGCTGGGATTCGCCGCTACGGTGCCTGCCTTTTACCGATGGATGATGCCTTGGTGCGGGCGGCCCTTGATCTCTCGGGGCGACCCTATCTGGTATGGAATGTGGCCATGACAGCCCCCAAAATCGGCACATTCGACACCGAACTTCTGCGCGAATTCTTTCAGGCGCTCTCCACCCATGGGGGGATCACCTTGAATATTGCACAGCTTGACGGGGTCAACAGCCACCATATTTCAGAGGCGGCTTTTAAGGCCGTTGCCCGTGCGCTGCGCGAAGCGGTGGAAGAAGACCCGCGCCGTGCGGGCGCAATCCCCTCCACCAAGGGCAAGCTGTAATCGCCGTGACCACCGTTCTGATTGACTACGACAGCGGCAATCTGCATTCGGCGGAAAAAGCCTTTCAACGCATGGCGCGCGAAACGGGCCAAGGCATGGTGCGGGTCAGCAACCGCCCCGAGGATGTGGCAACAGCAAGCCGTATCGTCTTGCCAGGCGATGGGGCGTTTCCCGCCTGCCGCCGCGGCCTCGCCGCGATTGACGGGCTGGAGGAGGCGATTGTCGAAGCGGTGACCAAACGCGCTATTCCCTTTTTGGGCATTTGCGTGGGAATGCAAATGTTGGCCAATGAGGGCCATGAATATGAAACCGTCACAGGCTTTGGTTGGGTCGCGGGCGATGTGCGCAAGATCGCACCCAATGATCCCGCCCTCAAAGTGCCACATATGGGGTGGAACGATCTGGTCATCGACCAACCCCACCCCGTTTTAGAGGGTATTGCCACCGGCGCGCATGCCTATTTCGTGCATTCCTATCATATGGAGATGCGCGACCCCGCCCATCGTTTGGCCCATTGTGACTATGGCGGCGATGTCACCGCAATTGTGGGCCATGCCAATGTGATCGGCACGCAGTTTCACCCAGAAAAAAGCCAAGAGGCGGGGTTGCGCCTGATTGCAAATTTCCTCAATTGGGCGCCGTAACCTCGGTTAGAAAGACCATAGATAAGATGATCCTTTATCCCGCGATTGACCTTAAAGATGGACAGGCCGTGCGCCTTTACAAAGGCGAAATGGAACAAGCGACCGTGTTCAACGACAACCCTGCCGCGCAAGCGCGCGCCTTTGTGGACGCGGGGTGCGAATATCTGCATTTGGTTGATCTTAATGGGGCTTTTGCAGGCGCGCCCATTAATGGCGCTGCGGTTGAGGCAATTTTGGCGGATGTCGATGTGCCAACGCAGCTTGGCGGGGGTATCCGCGACATGGCCACGATAGAGATGTGGCTTACGCGCGGCATATCGCGGGTCATTCTTGGCACCGTGGCCGTGGAAAACCCCGATTTGGTGCGCGAAGCCGCGCGCCACTTCCCCAATCAAATCGCTGTGGGTTTGGACGCACGCGAGGGCCGTGTGGCCACCCGTGGTTGGGCCGAAGAAACCGATATCATGGTGACCGATTTGGCCAAATCCTTTGAGGATGCAGGCGTGGCCGCGATTATCTACACCGACATTAATCGCGATGGCGCAATGGCTGGCCCAAATATCGAGGCGACCGAGGCCTTGGCGCGCGCAACCACACTGCCTGTGATTGCCTCGGGCGGTGTGTCATCATTGGCTGATCTCATCGCATTGCGCGACACAGGCGTAATTGCAGGCGCGATTTCGGGCCGCGCGCTCTATGATGGCGCGATTGATCTAGCGGCGGCCTTGGCCGCGTTGCGTGAGGGCGCGTAATGCTCAAGACACGGATCATCCCCTGCTTGGACGTGGCCGATGGCCGCGTGGTGAAGGGTGTGAATTTCGTAGATTTGATTGATGCAGGCGACCCTGTCGAACAAGCCCGCGCCTATGATGAGGCAGGCGCGGATGAGCTGTGTTTCCTAGACATCCATGCCACGCATGAAAACCGCGGCACCATGTATGATCTGGCCACCCGCACCGCAGAGCAATGTTTCATGCCACTGACCATAGGTGGTGGGGTGCGCACAGTGGAAGATGTCCGCAATCTGCTTCTGGCAGGCGCCGATAAGGTCAGCTTTAATTCCGCGGCTGTAGCAGACCCCGATGTGGTGACCCGCGCGGCAGATAAATTCGGCAGCCAATGTATTGTCGTGGCCATTGACGCCAAAACCGTCAGCCCAGGCAAATGGGAGATTTTTACCCATGGTGGGCGCAAACCCACGGGGATTGATGCGGTGGAATTCGCAAAACTGGTCACCCAAAAAGGCGCAGGCGAGATTTTGCTGACCTCAATGGATCGGGACGGCACTAAATCGGGCTTTAACCTGCCCCTCACCCGCGCGGTTTCTGACGCGGTGAATGTGCCCGTGATCGCCTCAGGCGGGGTGGGGAATTTGGATCACTTGGTCGAAGGGGTGACCATCGGCAAGGCAAGTGCGGTTTTAGCCGCCTCGATTTTTCATTTCGGAACCTATACGATTGCCGAAGCCAAGGCGCATATGGCCAAGGCAGGCATCCCAATGAGGCTGACATGAGTGATATTCTGATCCAATTGGCGAAAACGATTGAAGCCCGCAAAGGCGCCGATCCCGAAAGCAGTTGGACAGCAAAACTCCTGTCTAAAGGCCCCAAAAAAGCCGCCGAGAAATTCGGCGAAGAGGCGGTTGAAGCCATTATCGAGGCCGTAAAGGGCGACAAGGCGGCGCTGACGCGGGAGGCCGCCGATGTGATTTATCACTTGATGGTCATGCTTGCCGCGCGCGATGTTGCGCTCTCAGACGTCCTTACAGAGCTTGAGCGCCGCACAAGCCAAAGCGGGATTTCCGAGAAAGCCAACCGCTGAAAAAAACGCCTGCGGGCCAAAGGCGCGCAGGCGATAAGTTACGGAACGAGGGACAGTAACATTGCCCAACATGGCGTTCCGCAGCCACGTTGGCATGTGTTAAAGATATGAATGCACAGCGCGCGAAAAAGACCCGCCCACGAATTTGTGAGATCAGTCGAGGATGTCTTCGACCCGATCAAAAATCTCGCCAAAGGCCTTTTTCCAAAGCTTCTTCTTTTTCTTCTGAGCGGATTTCTTGCGTCCTTGGCCAAATTCTGTAACGGGGCGCGGTTTTGGCAGCGCATATTTCGCTGACCCGCTTGGGGGTTTCAGCGCCTTCATTTCATGCAAAGGCGCGCCACATGATCCACAGGCCAGTTCATGCCCACCTCGGGCGGTTAGTTCCAGAACCGTGCGCCGCCCGCAATAGCAGCAGGTGGCAATTTTGCGATCATGGGGCATTGGCACCCCCTCCTCATTACGGTTTTGCTCTTACCGCATATAGGGAGACTGCCGCCGCATTTGAGACATTGAGCGATCCAAACTCGCCCAAAAAGGGGATTTTGACCAAATGGTCGCACAACTCGCGGGTGCGTTCCCGTAATCCTGGCCCCTCGGCCCCGAGAACCAAGGCAAGGGGGCGATCCCGATATTGATCTGCGATGCTGTCAATCTCATCCTCAGCCTCGCCCGCAAGGCCGAGGCAGATATACCCCATCGCCTTAAGTTCTTCTATCGCATCGCCAAGGTTTTTGACCCGCAGATAGGGTTGCCGCTCCAACGCGCCCGAGGCCGTTTTGGCAAGCGCGCCTGTTTCGGGCGCGGCATGGCGGGCGGGGGCGATCACCGCACGCGCGCCGAAAACTTCGGCCGAGCGTAGGATTGCACCGACATTATGCGGGTCTGTGACCCGATCCAGCAGCAACAGCCGCGCGGGCCCGTGACCATCCGACAACGCCAGATCAGCCAGACTGCCCCAATCGAGCGCCTTAACCTCGAGGGCTGCCCCTTGATGGACAGATTGCGGATCAAGCGGCGCGTTGAATTTGCGCGGATCCACTAATTCTGGCTCAATCGCGGCCATTGCAATCGCATCGGCCAGTTTGTCATGTGCGTTTTTGGTAACAATCAGGCGCAATTTCTGCCGCGCAGGATTCATCAGCGCATCTCGCACCGCGTGCAGTCCAAACAGCCAAATCGTAGCGGCCGCAGCCGCCTTTGCGCCGCGTTCCTTTTCCACCACCCATGTTGGTTTTTTTGCCATGGCTGACCTTGATCACTCTGCGCGAAAAACTGCAAGCCAAAAGCGCGCATTTGCCCTTGACCCTGAGGCCTGTGGCGGCTATCCCGCCTCTCGCGTCGGGCGACGTGCTGCAAGGTGCGGCAGCGGACTGTAACTCCGCCGGGGAGACCCATGCCTGGTTCGATTCCAGGGTCGCCCACCATTTTCCCCCTCATGGAATTGGTGTTTTGGCTTAGGCCTCACAGGCCAAAATTGCCTGAATTTGCGCGGCCATATCGCGGTGATGGCTGAAGGTTGCAGCGCGCTCCATCTCGGCCAAGCGGCCATGATTATAGCCCTCCGTGTAGAGCAAAAACGGCACGCCTGCCGATTTGGCGGTCAGGGCATCGGTCATGCTATCGCCCACATAGATCACAGGCGAAACCCCAAGCGCCGCAATCACAGCCTGCAAAGGGGCGGGATCTGGTTTGCGCTGCGGCAGGCTATCGCCCGCGATGACATGATCGAAATAGCCGTCCAGATCGAAATGCGCCAAAACCGATTGCGTGGGCAGCAGCGGTTTATTGGTGCACAGGCCCAAACGATGCCCTGCCGCGCGCAAATCATCAAGCGCGGCCATTGCGCCCTCGTAAATTACGGTGTGATCATGCGCCTCGACATAGACCTGTTGAAATCGGCGGTGGCGCGCCTCAAACCCCGCCTCAGGCAGGTTGCGCAGCTTTGACATCCGCTCGACAAAGACGCGCGCGCCATTGCCGATAAATGACTTTGTCTCATCAAGGCTGATGGGGGCGGCCCCCTCCTCGGCCAAGACGGTATTGGCGGTGGCGCAAATATCAGGCGCCGCATCAATCAGCGTACCGTCTAGGTCGAAAATGATCGCCGCCATTTGCCCCTGCCCTATTCCCTTGCTATCTGCCCCCTCTATCGCAGCGCGAAAGGGCCTTGCCAAGGGCAGCGTGGTGATTTGCCCCGTGACAGCGCAGGGAAACGGGCCTAAGCATAAGATGTCCAAAGGGTTACGGGACATATGGCAAAAGCACAAACATCACAGGTGCACCCTGCGTCTGAGCAGAATTCTGACATCGTCTTGCGCAATGCAGGCTATTGGATGCGCTAGACCTTAACCTGCCGAGGAGGCGGCCTCATCTTTTTTGCGATCGGCATAGATCATCAGGGGCTGAACGTCTGACGTCACGGCCTCATCGTTGACCACAACCTCCAACACGCCTTCCGCGCCTGGCAATTCAAACATGGTATCGAGCAGGATATCTTCCATGATTGAGCGCAGGCCGCGTGCGCCCGTCTTACGCTCAATCGCACGCTTGGCAATCGCACTCAGGGCGTCTTCAGTGAATTTCAGCTTCACATCTTCCAGTTCAAAAAGACGCTGATACTGTTTCACAAGCGCGTTTTTAGGTTCGGTCAAAATCGTGACCAAAGCCGCCTCATCAAGATCGGTCAGCGTTGCGATCACGGGCAAACGGCCCACAAATTCGGGGATCAGGCCGAATTTCAACAGATCTTCTGGCTCAAGTTCCTTGAACATTTCACCGACACCGCGGCTGTCATTGTCTTTGACATCGGCACCAAAACCGATGGCCGACCCTTTGCCACGCTGCGCGATGATTTTCTCAAGGCCCGCAAAAGCGCCGCCGCAGATGAACAAGATATTAGTCGTGTCGACCTGCAAAAATTCTTGCTGCGGGTGTTTGCGGCCCCCTTGGGGCGGAACACTTGCAACCGTGCCTTCCATGATTTTCAGAAGGGCCTGCTGCACCCCCTCGCCCGACACATCACGGGTGATGGAAGGATTGTCAGATTTGCGCGTGATCTTATCGACCTCGTCAATATAGACGATCCCGCGCTGCGCACGATCCACGTTATATTCAGAGGCCTGCAATAGCTTGAGAATGATGTTTTCGACATCCTCACCCACATAACCCGCTTCGGTCAGGGTGGTTGCATCAGCCATCGTGAACGGCACGTCCAATATCCGCGCCAAGGTTTGCGCAAGGAGGGTCTTGCCGCAGCCTGTCGGGCCGATCAGCAAGATATTGGACTTCGCCAATTCAATCTCGGATTTATCCGAATGGTTCAGGCGTTTGTAGTGATTGTGAACCGCAACAGACAGCACGCGCTTTGCATGCTCCTGGCCGATCACATAGTCATCGAGAACCGCGCAAATGTCGCGCGGGCTTGGCACGCCGTCAGTGGATTTCAAGCTTGAGGATTTCGTCTCCTCACGAATGATATCCATACAAAGCTCAACGCATTCATCGCAAATGAACACTGTCGGGCCTGCAATAAGCTTGCGAACCTCGTGTTGGCTTTTGCCGCAAAACGAGCAGTAAAGCGTATTTTTCGAGTCGCCACTGGCGGAATCTGCCATCTCAATCACCTTCGAACGGTTCGGCAGGAACGGCCCCTGCCGCAAACTATCTGCGCCTGTTTCATCTTTGGCTCGTAGCGTAGAACAGCAAAACCGCCACCACAACGCCAAATTGCATCAGGCGAGGTCACATCTGCCCCGCCCGTGCCATTCTTACTTTTCTTCCAAGGCTGCGCGGCTTTCCACGATCTGGTCGATCAGACCCCAAGCCTTGGCTTGTTCGGCATCCATGAAATTGTCACGCTCAAGCGCCTCGACCACTTTTTCGAATTTCTGGCCCGTATGTTTCACATAGATCTGGTTCAAGCGATCTTTCAGCTTTTGCGTCTCTTGTGCATGGATCATGATATCGGTCGCCTGACCCTGATACCCGCCTGAGGGCTGGTGCACCATGATGCGGCTATTGGGCAGGGAAAAGCGCATGCCCGCCTCGCCTGCGGTTAGCAAAAGCGACCCCATCGAGGCAGCCTGCCCCACCACCAAAGTCGAGACCTTTGGTTTGATATATTGCATGGTGTCATAGATCGACAGGCCAGATGTCACCACGCCGCCGGGGCTGTTGATATACATCGAAATCTCTTTTGAGGGGTTTTCGGCCTCAAGGTGCAAAAGCTGCGCCACGATCAGGCTCGACATTCCGTCATGGATGGGGCCAGAGATGAAAATGATCCGTTCTTTCAGCAGGCGCGAGAAAATGTCATAGGCCCGCTCCCCGCGCGAGGTTTGCTCGACCACCATAGGCACAAGCGTGTTCATGTAGGTATCAATCGGATCTTTCATGGTGCATCCTCAACTGGGGTTAATTGCTGTTTTGGCGCTGTATCATCGAAGTGTTACCAAGAGTCTTAGTCTTGCAGGACAGGGGCTGCAAGGGTGGCACGCTTGACTTGTTGCCATATTCGCGCAATGCCGCAGACAAGATTTACGGGGAAATATCACAATGGCCAGACCTAGCGCGACCACGCTCGAATCCGAATGCACCGCAGAAGAGCGCGCACTTTTGATGGAAACCTTGAAAAATTCTGCATTTTCAGGGGCGCATTTGGAAATTGGCACCGCGGCGGGCGGCACGTTGAAAGAGATGATGGGGCAATACGCGCCCGATGCGTGCCCAGATTTTTTTGTGATTGATCCGCTGACCTATTACCCCGATCAAGAAAATATCATCACCCGCAACCTGATATCGGCGGGGATTGACCCCAATCTGGTCACCTTTTGGAAAGGTGTGACCCAAGATTTCATCGATCCTGCCCGCGCGTCAGGGCAGATGTTTGATTTCGTTTTCATTGATGGCGACCATCGTCACTATTACGTCACTGTTGATTTGCAATGGGCCGATTGCGTCACCAAAGGTGGCGTTATTGCCCTGCATGATCACGGCGCGGCATTCCCCGGCGTAGGATGGGCGATTGACACATTCCTCGCCCATAATTCCGATTTCAAAATTGAGGCACGCGCAGGCAGCCTGACGATCTTGCGCCGCATTGCGGTCACCAAGCGCCCCGCCGTCACCGCAGCAGATTTGCGCCATGCGCGGCGCGTCCATCTGATGTTCCGCTGGAAGCGCAGCCTCAAAAAGCGGCTTGGCCTACGCTAGGCCATTAGCCCTTGCAGCCCGAAATACCTGTCGCCAAATCCTGCAAAAGCGCGGGGTAGAAATCGACACCCGCGGGGATATGCCCGCCATATGGGTCAATCACCGCGATTGAGACAGGGGCCGCATCGGCCACGGCGCTCAGGATATCTGGGTCGAATTGTGGCTCTGCAAACAGGCATTCAACCCCCTGCTCGGCCACAATCGTGCGAATTTCAGACAGGCGCGCCGCCGAAGGGGCGCTTGCATCTGACAGGCTAATGGCCCCTTGCGCGGAAATATCAAACGCATCTTCAAAATATTGATAAGCGTCGTGGAACACGATGAAAGCGGGCGGCGGCGTTGCCGCAAAATCCGCCTCGATTTGATCCGCGAGCTGTTCGACCTGCCGCGCGGCATTTGTCGCATTTCTGCGATAGGTCTGTGCATGGTCGGGGTCTGCCGCCGCCAATTCCTCGGCAATCGCGGTCAGCCACAGAACGGCATTGTCAGGATCAAGCCACGCATGAGGATCAATCGCGCCATCATGCGCATGGTCTTCGTGACCCCCATCTTGGTGATCATCATGCCCGTGGTCGTCATGCCCGTGGTCGTCATGATCATCGTGACCTTGGTCATCATGGCCGTGATCATCATGATCATTGTGGCGATGCGCCTCAAAACGCGCATCTTCGCGAATGGGCAAGAGATCCGTCTGCGGCACCGACAAAAGCGCCATCTCTTTCCCCGCCCCCGCAAGATCAGCAATCACCCCCGACAAGGCGGGTGAAAGGCCAGCCCCAATCCAGACCACCAAATCAGCCTCTTGCAGCGCGCGCGCCTGCGAAGGGCGCAAGGCAAAGTGATGCGGACTGGTTGCTTGGTCAATCAACAAATCAGGCACACCAACCCCCGCCATGACCTGTGCCACAAGCGAATGCACGGGGGCGATATCTGTTACAACCCGCGGCACCTCTGCGACCGCCGCAGACGGCGTTGCCGCTGAAAAGGCGCAAATCACACCTGTGCCAAGTAAGAATCTCATAGACATCAGCGCACCCTCATGATTAGAACGGGGTGAGAGTTAGTAGATATGTTATAACATATCAATACTGAAAATCGGCAACATGAAAGGTTATGCGCGCCAATGTCGCAAAACCAATTCCACGACCACGACCATCAAGGCTGCATCGCCTCGGCGCTTGCCGCCGCCGAAGCACGATGCGCCACAGAAGGCCTGCGCCTGACAGCGCAGCGTAAACGTGTCTTGGAAATCCTGCTTGAGGAGCATCGCGCCCTTGGGGCCTATGATATTCTGGCGCGACTTTCGGCCGAGGGGCAGAATGCCCAACCCCCTGTGGCCTATCGCGCGCTTGATTTCCTGGTCAGCCATGGCTTTGCGCATCGCATTGAGCGCCTAAACGCCTATATCGCCTGCACCCTGCCCGATGAGGGGGCGCATATGCCTGCCTTCATGATTTGTCGCAACTGCGATATGGTTGCAGAAACGGGCGGGCCTGAGGCAGAATTGGGGCTGGTGAGCGAGGCAAAAAATTTGGGCTTCGCGGTTGAACGCAGTTCGGTCGAATTGGAAGGGCTCTGCCCCGCCTGCCGCGAGGCACGGCCATGAACGCACCTATAAAACGGCCCCTGATCAAAACCCAAAATCTGCGCCTGAGCCAAGCGGGGCGCGTGGTGTTGGATCATGTGAATTTTGAGATTGCTCTTGGTGAAATCGTTACAATCGTGGGGCCGAACGGATCGGGGAAAACCTCGCTTTTGCGCGCCTTGATTGGGGCGTTGCAGCCTGAGCGGGGCATAATCACACGGGCCGAAAATTTGCGCATAGGCTATGTGCCGCAAAAGCTGCATATTGACCGCAGCCTGCCTGTGACTGTGGGGCGGTTTTTGTCGATGCCGCGCCGTCACAGCCCCGCAGAAATTGCAACCGCCTTGCATCAAGCGGGTTTGCCCGATTTGGGCGCGCGGCAGATGACCGAATTGTCAGGGGGGCAATTTCAGCGTGTCCTGTTGGCCCGCGCCATTCTTGACCGCCCGACATTGTTGATTTTGGACGAAGCCACACAAGGGCTGGATCAACCGGGTTCTGCCGCCTTCTACACCCAAATCGAAGATCTGCGGCGCGAGGTGGGCTGTGCGGTTTTGATGGTCAGCCATGAATTGCACGTTGTGATGAGTGCCTCGGATCGGGTGATTTGCCTCAACGGGCATATCTGCTGCGAAGGCCGCCCCGAAACAGTTGCAAGCGCGCCTGAATATCGCGCGCTTTTTGGAACGGGCACGCATGGGGCATTGGCCCTGTATCGGCATGAACATAGCCACAGCCATGATCACGATCACGATCACGGCCATGCTCACAGCCGCGACCATAGCCCCGAAAAGGTGCAATGATGCTGGATGATTTCATGATCCGCGCCGCCCTTGCGGGAGTCGGGGTCGCTGTGGTTGCGGGTGTTTTGGGCTGTTTTCTGGTTTGGCGGCGCATGGCCTATTTTGGCGATGCCACGGCCCATGCCGCGCTGTTGGGGGTTGCCATCTCGCTTGCGTTGAACCTGTCGATTTTCACAGGGGTTCTGTTGATCTGCCTGATCGTGGCCTTGATGGTGACAAGCCTATCGGAACGCTCACTCGGTCTTGACAGCTTGCTTGGCACCTTCGCCCATGCGGCGCTTGCCATTGGCCTTGTAGCCGTAAGCCTGACCAAAGGGGTGCGTGCTGATTTATCGGCCTATCTTTTTGGTGACATTCTGGCGGTTAGTCGTGCTGATTTGGCGGTGATCTGGCTTGGTGCGGCGGTGGTTTTGGTGCTGATCCTCAGCCGTTGGCAGGCGCTGTTGACTGTGACGCTGTCGCCTGAATTGGCCCATGCCAGTGGCATTGCGCCACGGCGTGAGAATATGCTGCTGACCCTTGCACTTGCCATCAGCGTGGCTGTGGCCATCAAGGTGGTGGGGGCGCTGTTGATCATTGCATTGATGCTCATCCCCGCTTCAGCGGCACGGCCCTTGGCCCGCAACCCAGAAGGGATGGCCATTTTGGCCTCGCTGATTGGGGTGGTATCGGTGGCGCTTGGACTTTGGGGATCATTCGCCTATGACACCCCCACAGGGCCAAGCATTGTCTGTGCAGCCGCCCTGTTCTTTGCGCTTTCTGCCCTTATTGGGCGGGTGCGCATGGGTTGAACCTTGCCGCGCTTCGCGGCAATGTCGGCCATATGTTTTTTGCTTTGGAGGACGTAACGATGCCAGATGGTCACAGCGCAAAATCAGGCCCTGCTCTCGCGGCTTTTGAGTGGGCAGATCCCTTTCATCTGGCAGCGCAGCTTGCGCCTGAGGAAGTGATGATTTCCGAAAGCGCCGAGGCCTTTGCCCAAGACCACCTCGCCCCCCGCGTCACCGAAGCTTATTTGAACGAAACCACTGCGCCTGAACTATTTCCCATGATGGGAGAAATGGGCCTTTTGGGCGTAACTGTGCCCGAAACCTATGGCGGCATTGGCGCAAGCTATGTCAGCTATGGCTTAATCGCCCGCGCTGTCGAGCGGGTCGATTCTGGATATCGTTCGATGATGTCCGTGCAATCAAGCCTCGTGATCTACCCGATCCATGCTTACGGGTCAGAGGCACAAAAACAAAAATATTTGCCCAAACTGATCAGCGGCGCGCTTATTGGCTGCTTTGGTTTGACCGAACCCGAAGCGGGCTCTGACCCCGCAGGGATGAAAACCACGGCCACGAAAACCGCAGATGGCTATGTGTTGAACGGCGCAAAGATGTGGATTTCCAACGCACCTATCGCGGATGTCTTTATCGTTTGGGCAAAATCGGAGGCCCATGGCGGCAAGATCCGCGGCTTCATCCTTGAGAAAGGAATGAAGGGCCTGTCTGCGCCCAAGATTGAGGGCAAACTTTCCTTGCGGGCTTCGGTCACGGGAGAGATCGTGATGGATCAGGTTGCCGTGCCAGAAGATGCGCTTTTGCCAAATGTCGAGGGACTGAAGGGGCCGTTTGGCTGCCTCAACCGCGCGCGCTATGGCATTGCGTGGGGGGTGATGGGTGCCGCCGAAGATTGCTGGCATCGCGCCCGCCAATATGGGCTCGACCGCCGCCAATTCGACCGCTCTCTTGCGCAAACACAGCTGTTTCAGAAAAAGCTGGCCGATATGCAGACGGAAATCGCGCTTGGCCTGCAAGGGGCTTTGCGTGCAGGCCGCATGATGGATGAGGGTAGCTGTGCGCCCGAATTGATCAGCCTGATCAAACGCAACAATTGCGGCAAAGCCTTGGCCGTTGCGCGCGATGCACGGGATATGCATGGCGGCAATGGGATCATGGCTGAGTATCATGTGATGCGGCACGCGCAAAACCTTGAGACGGTCAACACCTACGAAGGCACACATGACGTGCATGCCCTGATTTTGGGGCGCGCGCAAACAGGGCTTCAGGCGTTTTTCTAATCACAAAGGGGCGCGCCGATGCAGGCGTCTGGGGCTTTTGGATCAAAGGGCAATCTGTGGCATAGCACCGCGTGCGAGCAGGTGACAGCCGACAGCGCAGACGCTTTACCAAGCGCGGTTGATCTCTTGATCATCGGGGGCGGCTTCACTGGCCTTTCTGCGGCATTAGAGGCCGCACGCATGGGCGCCAAGGTCGCGCTTCTAGAGGCGCAAGAGATCGGCCATGGCGGATCGGGGCGCAATGTGGGCCTTGTGAACGCAGGCCTGTGGTTGCCGCCGCATGAGATAATTAAAACCCTCGGCGTCAAAACGGGTGAAGCGCTGATTGATACGCTTGGCGCGGCCCCTGCCCGTGTCTTTGATCTGATTGCGCGCGAGAATATCGCCTGCCAAGCCACGCGTAACGGCACCTTGCACCTTGCCCATAACGCGGCGGGGTTGAATGATCTGACAACCCGCCATCGCCAAGGCAACCAATATGGCGCGCCCTTGCAGCTGCTTGATGTCGAGGAAACCGCCGCGCGCACGGGCAGCCCTAACTTTGCAGGAGCGCTGTTTGATCCGCGTGCTGGCACGATTCAACCTCTGGCTTACGTACGCGGGCTTGCCCGCGCGGCCCAAGCGGCAGGGGCACAGATCTTTGCCCCCCTCACAGTTGAAGATTTAACCCATCAGGGCCGTGCTTGGGTGGCGCGCGCGGCAGGGCGCGAGATCACCGCGCAATCCGCATTGATTGCCACCAATGCCTATCACATGGCCGGATTTTCCAGTTACAGGCCCAGCTTCATCCCCGTTTATTATAGCCAATTTGCCACAACACCCCTGCCGCAGAGCTTGCGCAGCAAAATTCTAGCGGGCGGTGAAGGGGCGTGGGACACGGCAATGGTCATGAGTTCCTTCCGCATGGATGCGGCAGGGCGCCTGATTTTGGGCGCGATTGGCAATGTTGAAGGGCGGCTTGGGGGCGGCATGCATCACGCATGGGCAGCGCGCAAATTGGCGCAAACCTTCCCGCAATTGGCAGGTCAAGGCTTTAGCCATATCTGGCAAGGGCGTATCGCCATGACGGGCGACCATATTCCCAAAGTCTTGGAGATCGGGCCAAATGGTGCGGCGGTGTTTGGATATTCAGGGCGCGGGATAGGCCCCGGAACAGTATTTGGCACAGCCGCTGCGCAGGCCCTTTTGCAACAAGACCATAACCTCTGGCCGATGCCTCCAAAACAAAAATCGGTAACGGGATTTGGCAAATTGCGCGCGGCCTATTACGAATTAGGGGCGACCATGGCGCATGCATTGCAGCGGAATTAATCCTGCGATCAAAGTAATCATTGCCAAATCAGGACGCAGATCTTAGGCCGACCCCAAGCCGAAAGGGGAGCGCGGAATGTCCGAATATAGCCGATATGCGGTATATTTTCTGCCGGATGGCGGATTTTATCGTGTTGGCGCAGATTGGTTGGGCTGGTGCAACCGCCAAGGCACTGAGCGCTCGCATCCTGAGCTTGCGGGCCTATCGAGGCCCATCGCACAGATCACCGACAGCCCCCGCAAATACGGGTTTCACGCAACGATCAAGCCACCTTTTAAACTGGCCAAGGGTCAAAGCGCCAATGACCTTGCGGCAAGGTTCCGTGAATTGTGCAAAGCAACGTCGCGGGTTGAAATCCCCGTTTTGGAAATCCGTCGTTTAGGGAGCTTTGTCGCCGCTGTCCCTGCAAGTCATGATCCGGTGCTCCAAGAGCTGGCCGCAACGATGGTCAAAGAGTTGGATCCGTTTCGTGCGCCTGCATCCGAGTCTGAATTGGCCAAGCGTAGATCTGCCAACCTCACTCGCCGTCAGGAGGAGATGTTGATCAAATGGGGCTATCCCTATGTGCTTGAAGAATTCCGCTTTCATTTGACCTTGTCAGGACGCCTGCCACAAGCCGAGGCCGATGATCTGGTGTCCCGCCTGCATGCGCATTTCGCGCCTGTGATACCACAGCCTTTTGAGGTCGCCTCATTGGCGCTTGTGGGTGAGGATGATATGGGGCGGTTTCATTGTATCGAAAGCCAAAATTTGGCGTAAGAACCTCCCGCAAATTGCTTTGCGAGGGGCGTTTTTCGTAAATTCAATCCATCGATGGTTATTAGGCCGATTTCACCGCTGAAATTCTCGCACAAAGCGGTGATCAGGTGACCATCACCCCCATCCCCACGCGGGATCATCCCACGCATTCGACATGCCCCCTCAAAAGTCGCCTTGAGTGTCACAGAACCCAAATCACCTTTGGCATCGCCCGCCCAAGGTGGCGCGACTATGTGGCGGAGGTCATCAAGAGCGCATAAGGCCCTTGCACAAGCGGCATTGGTCGCGGAAACTCTGCACCTATGAACGCCCCGATCCGTCCTATGTTTTTGACCCTGATGCTGTGCCTTAGCCCGACTTTGACACGGGCTGAAGAGATATTGGTGTTCGCGGCCTCTAGCATTGCGACAGCCCTAGATGAAATCGAACAGAAATTTGAGGCAGCAAGCGATTTCGAGGTCAGCATGGTTTATGCAGGGTCCTCTACGCTGGCCCGTCAGATTGAACAGGGCGCGCCTGCCGATATTTTTATCTCAGCCAATACCGACTGGATGGATCGCATCGCCCAAGCGGGATTGATTGCGCCCGATGCTCGGTTTGATCTCTTGGGCAATCAATTGGTTCTTGTGGCGCATGGGGAAGGTCTAGATCAATCGGATCAGAATATCACGCCCGAGATCAATTTGGCCGATTTTCTGGACGGCGGTTATCTGGCCATGGCCCTTGTTGATGCCGTGCCTGCAGGGATTTATGGTCGCGCCGCGCTCAGCCATCTCGACCTTTGGGACACGGTCGCGGATCGGGTCGCGCAATTCGACAATGTGCGCAGCGCCCTTGCCCAAGTTGCAGCGGGGGCAACCCCCCTTGGAGTGGTCTATCGCAGCGATGCTATGATCAGCACGCAGGTGCATATCATTGGCACCTTCCCGGCAGACAGTCACGACCCAATCCGCTACCCTGCCGCCGCGCTTGGTGCGGAGATGAAACCTGCGGCCGCGGCTTTTCTCGCCTATCTGCGCGGGGATGACGCGGCGATGATTTTCACGGCGAATGGATTTGAGACACTAGCGGAGGCTGAGAAATGATTGATCTTCTCGGCCCCGCAGAATGGGCAGCAATCGCGCTATCCCTCAAGGTCAGTTTTTGGGCCACCTTGGCCAGCCTGCCTGTCGCACTTTGGGTTGCCTATCTTTTGGCGCGCTGTAACTTTTTTGGAAAGCAAATCTTGAATGCAGCGGTTCATCTGCCCCTGATCTTGCCGCCTGTGGTGACGGGATATGTGCTGCTTTTGGCCTTTGGCGCGCAAACCCCCGTGGGGCAAGCCTTGGCTGCACTCGGTCTGGGCTTTGCCTTTCATTGGACGGGGGCAGCCCTTGCCGCGGCGGTCATGGCCTTTCCGCTGATGGTGCGCGCGATGCGCCTATCGCTTGAGGCGGTTGACCCCAAACTTGAGGATGCAGCCCGCAGTCTAGGCGCGCCGCCTTGGGCGGTCTTCGCCACCCTCACCTTGCCTCTGAGCCTGCCAGGGGTTCTGACTGGCGCGATTTTGGGGTTTGCAAAGGCCATGGGGGAATTTGGCGCCACCATCACCTTCGTTTCGAATATTCCAAATCAAACCCGCACAATCCCTTCGGCAATTTACACATTTTTACAGCAACCAGACGGGGAACAGGGCGCACTGATCTTAGTAGCCGTATCGATCTTTATCGCTATTCTTGCCCTCGTTTTGTCAGAAATTCTGGCTCGGGCTTTGTCAAAACGTATCGGGGGACGTGATGCTTGATCTGAGGCTTCGTTACCAGATCGGTGGGTTTTCACTTGATCTTAACTTCCAAGCCGCCCGCGGGATCACTGCCCTTTTTGGCCGCTCGGGCGCGGGCAAAACCACCGTGATCAATGCAGTCGCGGGTCTTATCACGCCTGATGAAGGCTATATCCGCGTGGGGGACATGGATCTGTTTGACCTTGCGCGCGGGATAAACCTTGCCGCGCATGAGCGCCAAGCCGGGTATATTTTTCAAGAGGCGCGCCTCTTTCCGCATCTGAGCGTTGCAAAAAATCTTCGTTATGGGATGCGCTATCGCGGCGCGCGCCCTGCCCCGAATTTCGCAGATATTGTCGAGATGTTGGGGATCGGGCACCTCTTGCAGCGGCGACCCGCGATGCTATCAGGCGGCGAGAAGCAACGCGTGGCAATCGGGCGCGCGTTGTTAGCGGCCCCCCGTATCCTTCTGGCAGATGAGCCACTGGCAGCCCTTGATGAGGCGCGCAAGCAAGAAATCCTGCCCTATTTTGAACGTCTGCGCGATGAAATCGACATTCCCATTCTTTATGTAAGTCACGCCCCCACCGAGGTTGCGCGCTTAGCGACAGAAGTGATCACGATTGAGGCGGGGCGGATACAGGCGCAAGGGCGCCCAAGCGAGGTCTTTTCTGACCCACATAGCCTGCCTGCAGGATCACGCGAAGCGGGGGCCGTTATTGAGGCCACGCTGACGGCGCATCACGCGGATGGGGTCAGCGAATTACGCAACGCCGATGTGGCCCTTTTTGTGCCGCGTCTGAACGGCGATTTGGGGCAAAAATTACAACTGCGTATCGCCGCGCATGAGGTGATTTTGGCCACCCAAAAACCACAAGACCTATCGGCGCTCAATGTCATCGAAGGCACAATTCACAGTATGCGCAGCGGCGATGGCCCCGCCGTTTTGGTCGCAGTCGACACGAAATTGGGGCGGATCTTGGCCCGTGTGACCCGCCGCTCGGCCCATCTATTGGGCCTGAACGAAGGGCGGGCGGTCTATGCCATCCTTAAAACCCTATCGGTCGCGCGCGAAGATATTGGCTGATCATGCCGCCTTTGAGATCGGCATGAACAAGGTGCGCGCCAAAATACGGGTCTGCAAATCAGCCCCGCAAAACAAGTAGGCCTAGACTAAGACCGCGAGGCCAATGGCCACCAAAGCCGCAATCAGCAGCGTCAGGGTGATCAACAACGCCAAGGCGCTGCGCCCAACTGATGCAAATGCCTGCAACGAGGTTTTCATCCCAACGGCGGCAACGGCCACCACAAGGCAGCTTCGCGAGACAATGTTCACGCTCTCTGTGATCAACGGCGGCACAAGCTGCATCGTGCCCAGAATGGCCAATGCAATGAACCCCGCCACGAAAGCAGGGATGAGCGGCGGGGCTTTCCCGCCCTCGCCCGCCTCAAGATGGGCTTTGCGCAGGATCAAAGACGCCACCAAAATCACGGGGGCCAACATCATCACGCGAAACAATTTGACCAAGGTGGAAAGATCCCCCGTCTCATCCGAGATGGAATAGCCCGCCCCCACAACTTGGGCCACATCGTGAATGGTGCCGCCTAAGAATATCCCTGCCATATGGGTCGACAGACCAAGCGAGGTGGCGATCATCGGATAGATGATCATCGCGACACTCGAGAGCACCGTCACCCCCACCACAGTGAAGGTGACATCATCTTCGGCCACATGCCGTTTTGGCAGCAACGCTGAAATGGCAAGCGCCGCAGAGGCACCACAAATGGCAACAGAGCCACCCGCAAGAAACCCAAAATAGCCCGATCTGCCAAAACGCGGGGCCAGCCAAATTCCCGCGCCAATCGTGGTGACGACCGCCATCGCCAGCATGACCGCTTCGGCCACGCCAATGCCTTCTAACAATTGCGCGCTAATGCGAAGGCCAAGCAGCGCCACCCCAATGCGCAGAACGGTGCGGCCCGCAAATTGGATGCCTGCGGCCATACGCGGCTCTTGCGAGAGGAAATGAAATGGTATGCCGAGCAAAATCGCCATCAGCATCACAGGCGCGCCGTAATGATCCGACAGGAATTGCGCAGCCATCGCCACCAAAAGCGCCATCAGCAACCCTGGCCCAATGCGCTGAAGGCCAGAGAGGATGTCAGCGTTGCGCAGGGTCACCGACACACACGCCCTGTATCGGCACGGAAGATGTGAACGGCCTCAGGGGCAAGCTTGACAGCAACTGTTTGGCCAATGGCGATATCAGTCTGGCCCGCTTGGTGGATCACCAGCGGCTCCCCTGACGGCAGGGTGACAAAGATATAGCTTTCGCTGCCCAATTGTTCGACTTCGGTCACTTCGCCCTTCACGCCGCCTGTTTTGGCAATGCTAATGTCGCGTGGGCGGATGCCCAATTCGATTGCATCGCCTTGACCAACACCGCTGCGCGGCCCAAGGGGAATGTGACCCCCAGCGGCCAAAGCCACCCCACCTTCGGCGATTTCGCCCTTCAGGAAATTCATCGCAGGCGACCCGATAAAGCCCGCAACAAAGCGGTTATTTGGATTATTGAATAGCTCTAACGGGGTTCCAAATTGTTCCAGCCTGCCATCGCGCAAAACCGCGATTTTATCGGCCATTGTCATCGCCTCGACCTGATCATGGGTCACATAGATCATCGTGTTCCCAAGGCGGCGATGGAGGTTGCCAATCTCGCGGCGCATCGTCACGCGCAGCTCAGCGTCAAGATTGGACAGCGGCTCGTCAAAAAGGAAAATCTTTGGCTCGCGCACAACCGCGCGACCAATGGCAACCCGCTGACGCTGCCCGCCCGACAATTGACCAGGACGGCGGTTCAGATACGCCTCAATGCGGAGCATACACGCGGCCTCCTCCACGCGGCGGGAAATTTCGGCTTTCGGCATTTTGAGGTTCTCAAGCCCGAAAGACAAGTTTCCGCGCACCGACATATGCGGGTAAAGCGCATAGGATTGAAACACCATCGCCAATTCACGCTGTGCCGCGGGCACGTGGTTGACCACAACCCCATCGATCACGACATCGCCGCCCGTGATCCCCTCAAGCCCCGAAATCATCCGCAGAAGCGTGGATTTTCCGCAGCCAGATGGGCCAACAAAGACGCAAAACTCGCCTGACTTGATCTCAAGATCAATGCCATGGATCACTTCGACCGAGCCGTAGCGCTTGATCACTGATTTCAGCTGTAGGTCACTCACTATTTCAATCCCGTATTGGCAATGCCCGTGGTGATGTATTTCTGCAAGAACACAAAGACCAAGGTCGCAGGCACGAGGCTGACCATGGTCATAGCGAGGCGGAAATGCTCTTGGCTGAGATGCTCGCCACGGAATTCAAGCAGACAAAGTTGAATTGTATAGGCCTCTTTGGTGGTCGCGATGGCCACCATCGGCAAGATCAGATCATTCCAGCGCCAGATCACCGATAGGATCGCCAAGGCTGCAATCGCGGGCAAGGCCAAAGGCAAAATGATGCGCCAATAGACCTTCCATTCGCTCGCCGCATCCATGCGCGCTGCCTCGATCAACTCATCGGGGATCGACAGCATATATTGGCGGAGCAAAAACACCCCCGTTGGGGTGGCCGCCCCTGGAATGATAACGCCCCAGATCGACCCTGACAGGCCCGTGGCATTGATTGCCTTGAACAAGCCCACAAGCGTGATGGTGGGGGGCACCATCAGCGTGGCCAAGATGATCACAAAGAACAAAACTTGGCCGCGGAATTTATATTTCGCCAGCGCAAAGGCCGCCATCGAATTGATGAGCAAGGTCAGGGCCGTGGCAATGGCCGTGACCAAAACCGAATTGGTAAAGCAGGTCGCAAAATTCACGTTTACGCCAAAGGCACGCCCCAAAAGGGGATCGGTGTAGTTTTCCCAACTGGGGGCAAAGCTGCGCTCTGTACGAATGGTGGCCGTGGCAAGCTGCACCACCTCCGCGCTGCGGTTATCAACATAGCGCGCAGGCGTTGTTTCGCGCGTGGGGTTGATGCGCGACACCCCAAACAGTGTCTCAATACCTGTAACTGGATCAGGGGCGCGGGCCAAAATCTGAACAGAAATGGCCGATGGCTCGTAAGGATCAAGCGATAGAAATTCCGACAAAAGTCGCTGATCTTCGGGGCCAAGCCCCACGATGATGGCCGCAACATCGTATTCACTGCGGGCCTGCGCCGACATGGACACATAGCGCAAAATCCAATCAGGCAGGTTTTCCCGTGCAACCAAGTCACGCGTCATCTCAGGCAAAAGGCCCAAATGCGCCCGCAAGGCATAAAGCGCATCCCCCTCATACCCTGCCAAAAAGGCAGATAAATCGTGTCGTGCCTTTTGCGCATCTGGCAGATCCGACCAATCCAAAACCCAATAGGGCAGATCACTGATGTAGAAAATGCGCTTGCCCTCCGGCCCTGTGACTGTGGCGCGCGCCACCTGTTCATAGCGGGCAGGCAAAAGCGATAGGTCTTGGCGCTCCAACTGGGCCGAAGATTTCAGCGAATTCAACCCCAGCCACAGCACAGGCACGAGGATCACAACCACACCCAGCAAGAGATAGGAATAGGTGAGGTAATCCAACCAGTTGGCGCGTGGCCCGCCTGCCTTGCGGGTCAGAAATGCCCATGCCCCGCTCATTGCCGTGCCCCCCGCGATGAGAGCCAAACCTGCAACAACGACAGCACGATCAAAACCGCAGCCACAATCAACGATGCCATCGCCGCAACCCCCAGACCATTGGCTGTGGCCTGACCCCGCAGACCTGATGTTTCAAAAATATATGCCACAAGCGAAGACCACCGCACCGACATGGCATAGAGTTCCTCAAATGCTTGAAAGGCTTTGATCAGCGACAGAACCGTGACCACCAACAGGGTCGGCGCAAGCAGCGGGATGGTGATGCGGGTCAATTGCCGAAAGGCGGATGTGCCATCCATTTCAGCAGCCTCATACACATCGCGCGGGATTGCCTGCAGCCCTGCAAGCAGGATCAGCATATAGAAACCAAGATGCGCCCAAGTGTAGACAAAGACAGACCAAAACATTGTCCATGACGGATCGGTGAGCCATTGGATCGGCTCCTCAATCCAGCCCCACATGATCAGGCTTTGGCTCAAAACGCCTTGCCGCTTGAGGATCAAACTCCACAAAAAGCCGACCACCACAGGCGACAGCATCACAGGGTAGAAAAACACCGCCCGCCAAAAGCCGCGCGCGATGATTTGGCGGTTCAGGGCAAGCGCAGATAAAAGCGCCACGAGGATCATAACGGGCACTTGGAAAATCACGAAGATCGCCGTGTCGTAGACGGCCGAGAAAAACTTGTCGTCCTCAAGATTGGCGGCGCCCGTGTCAATCTGTGTTTCGGCCACAAGACGGCGCAGGTTATCAAGACCTGCGAAGGCACGCTCATCAAAGAGAATGGATTGGCCTTCAGTCACCGCGAACCCCAAATTGATAAACATCGGGGCAAAGGTGAACAGGCCAAAGACCAACATATTGGGCAAAAGGAACAAATAGGGCAGACCAGTCGCGCCTGCGAGGCGCTGTGTCATCTCAATCGGCCATCCCATGATCGAGGCTAATTGCCCCGTGATTGGGCCAGTGGGGCGGATCAACACCCACCCCACGGCCAAGTATAGGGCCAGATAAAGTGGCCAAGGTGACCCTGCAAATGCGGCGATGAAGGCGTCAATCATTGCAGGGTCGTCCTTTGGTTCACTTACTGGGCGATTTGTGCGGCAACATCCGCATCAATCGCGGCCAAAGCATCATCAAGGCTCATTTCGCCAGTGATTGCTTTGGTCAGGTAGTCAGGCACAACACCATAGATTACGAAATTCTTGGCGTAACCTTGGAAGGTGTAAGCCTGTGGTGTGGTTTCTGCTGCCTTGCCAGCATTTGCCGCAAAGACAGACAGCGCCGCCGCAACCGCGGGGGATGCATCACCATAATCAACACCCGAAGCCTGAAGGCCCTGATGCGCGGTGATGTTGCGGGTTGCAGATGCAAAGCGGGCTGCATTTTCCTCAGAGGCGAGGAAATCAATAAAGGCCGCAGCTACTTCAGGTGCATCGGTCGATTCGAACGCCGTGATCGCGGCACCCCCTGGCATTGCGCCACAGCCACCTACGCCACATGGCGCTGGAACCGCGCGCCATTCGAAATCGGTGATGTTTTCCGAGTAGGAATTAATCATCCACGACCCCGACATGTGCATCACAGCTTCGCCCGATTGGAACAGCGGTGCAGCGTTGCGATATTGCGTACCCTCACCTGCAGGCCAACCTTCTGCGGGCATCAGGCCTGAGGCGTGCCAACCCACAAATGTTTCTGCAAAGTTACGGAACCCTTCATCCACAAGGATCGGGTTGCCCGCATCATCAAAGAAGCGCGCGCCATAGGAAAACGCGGGGCCCGCCATACGATGCGCCGTGCGATCCATTGCCAAGCCTGCGGTCACGCCTGTTGCGGCCTGAACTTCGGCCAAGGCCGTTGCCCAATCGTCCCATGTGGCGCCATCACCTGGCATATCCACGCCCGCATCTTCAAAGAGCGAGACGTTGACATAGGGACCTGTCACAGTCAGCTGGGTCATCCACCCGTAAATGCCATCATCCCCCGCACCTGGTGCGCGGAACCACGGCAGGGTTGCGCCATAGGCCGCTTCCCATGTGCCACGATCGACATAGGGCGCGAGATCAAGGTAATACTGGTTCAAGCCGCCCAAATTGGTCACGCGCGCGACATCAGGGGCCGCATCCGTTTGCAACTGGTTTTCCAACTGATCACGGATCACGTCATAGGCAACGGTTTCCATTTTAACAGTATGGCCTGTGGCAGCGGTGAATTCGGGCAGCATTTCGCCGATCACATCGCATTCATTGCCGTCCTGGTAGCACAAAAACGTAATTTCATCCGCGAAAGCGGGGGCTGCGCTTGCAACCATAAGTGCTGCAATTGCAGTGCTGGTAAACTTAGCGGTCATGTAATTCCTCCCTTAAACATTCCCGTTGGTTTTGGTCGTCTCACTTTCCCCCTTTTCATCGGGGTAACTTGGTTATGCGGGCTCAGTCTCCCTCACGGTGAACGTGCCAAGCTTGCCGCGAAAAAATCCCAGCGACCCACCCAAGTCGCGATAGCCCGCACGCTGCACTTGGCCGACCATGATATCATGGTCACCGCCCGCGTAATTGGCCCAAGCTGTGCATTCAAACCGCGCAAGACAGTCATGCAGCACGGGCACACCTTCGGCATTCATATCAAAATCATCGGGCCCAAGCCCCTTTGCATCGCGCGCAATGCGCCAGCAAAGATCTTCTTGATGCGCCCCCAAAACATGAATGGCATAGGCAGGAGCCGCACCGAAAAAGGGGTAGCGGCGCGAAGCGCGATCAATCGACCACAAGACCAATGCAGGATCGAGAGACACGGATGTAAAACTATTCGCCGTGATGGCCACGGGCCCCTCATCGCTTGCCACTGTGACAATGGTCACACCCGTTGCAAAACACCCAAGCGCCGTGCGAAAGGCGCGCGGGTTTGCTGGGTCGGGCACAAAGCTGCTGAGGGGGTGGCGGCGCATCTTCTGATCCATCAGGCGACCTCGTGGCCAAGCGCGGCCTCGTAAAGCGAGAACCAATCGTGCCGATCAAGACGCACGCGCAGCGCGTCTGAAATAGTGGCAATACGCGGCAACGCATTGGTGCCAAGCACAGGCAAGATTGTCGAAGGATGGGCCAAGAGAAAGGCCACAGCAACAGCCGCACGATCCACGCCCTGCTCTGCCGCAATCGCGTCAAGACGCGTGGCCAACAGCCCCTCGCGTGTCGTCATCAGCGCACCACCCCCCAAAGGTGACCACGCCATGACGGGCTGTGCATGGCGTTGATGGAAACTCAAATCCCCATTTGTGAAGGGCGCGATATGAGACAGCGACAGCTCAATTTGGTTGGTCACCAATTTCGCGCTCATCGCGGATTGAAGCAACTCCCAATCCCAAGGGCGGAAATTCGACACGCCCGCTGCGCGGATCTTGCCCGCTTTGATCAATCCATCAAGGCAGGCCCCCGTCTCGTGGTGATCCATCAGCGGATCGGGGCGGTGAATGAGTAGCAGATCAATCTGATCAATCCCCATCTCGCGCAAAGAGGTGTCGACAGATTGCGTGATATGAGCTGCGGATGTGTCGTAATATTTTACAGGCGCGTCAGAATAGCGGCCAATCGGGGCCACGATATCGCATTTTGTGACGATTTCCATTTTGGCCCGCAGATCGGGCCGCGCGCGCAACGCGGCACCCAAAATGCCCTCAGCGGTATAAGCGCCATAAATATCCGCCTGATCAAAGGTTGTGATCCCTTGGGCAAGGCAGGCTTCGATTTTTGCGATGACATGATCGGTGGAGGTATCCGTGTCATCGCCAAGCCGCCACATCCCGTAGACAAGACGGCTAAAACTTAGGCCCTCGGCGATTTGGACGCGGGGCATAGTGGGGGGTGTTTTGGTCATTTGCGAACGCCTCCGCCTAGGGGTGTATTCGGCAATGTAGCGGGCACGCGGCCATATTCATGGGGCAGAGAGCAAGTTTTTATCTGCGGCAACACGCGGCTGCCAAAATGCTCTGCCTCGTCTTTGTGCGGATACCCCGAAAGAATAAAGGCGCGAATGCCCATTTTCTGGTATTCCTCAAGCCGTGACAAAACCTGATCGGTAGAGCCAACAAGCGCCGCCCCACAGCCAGACCGCGCGCGGCCAACACCCGTCCAAAGATGGGGTTCGATATAGCCAGCATCATCCGCAATCTCGCGGTTTTTCGACTGGTGGCTCACCCCAAGGGATTTGGCATCAAGCGCGCGATTGCGGATCGCGTCCCCCTGATCCTTGTCAAGTTTCGAAACGATATATTCGGCATATTCGCGCGCTTCGGCCTCGGTGTCGCGCACAATCACATGGACGCGCAGACCGTAATCAAGCGTGCGGTTATAACGCTCGGCCACGGCATTCACGGCCTGCATCCGTCCACGCAACTCTTCCTCGCGCTCAGGCCACATGAGATAGACATCACAATGCTGACCGCAAAGCTCAAGCGCATCAGGCGAGTAACCTCCGAAATACAAAAGCGGCCCGCCTTTTTGATAGGGACGCGCGGGGTCAGTGGTCAGGCCTTCAAAGTTATAAACTTCGCCTTTGTAATTGATCTCGTCCTGCGTCCATGCCTGCTTCAGGATTTCCACAACCTCGCGCGAACGCTGATAGCGAAATGAACTGTCGGCCACCTCACCGGGAAAATCCGAAGAGATGATGTTAACAGTCAGGCGGCCTTCCAGCATGTGATCGAGTGTCGCGATGGTGCGCGCCAACATAATGGGCTGCATCTCGCCACAGCGCACAGCCGCCAGCAGGTTAATCTTGGAGGTGATCGGCGCACAGCCCGCAACGAAGCTCAGCGTGTCTTGTCCCACCTGATAGGACGAGGGGCACAGCACATTGCGAAAGCCGTAGTTTTCAGCGGTTTTCACAATATCCGAGCAATGCGCAAAAGATGAGCGTAACGCCCCATCTGGCACGCCCAAGAATTGATAATCATCCGAGCAAAGCGCAGCAAACCACGATACTTCGGCGGCATCTAGATCGGCAGATGTGATGGGAACCACGCTCAAATCTCTTCTCCCCTCCCTGCGGCGCGTTGATCTGATCGTCATCGCTGCCGCTTGACTTTCCCCGAAATTAGCCGTGTCCTTGATCTGGATCAATAGTGTATCAATTTTTTCGAAAGGCCGCTTCGATGCGCGATCAAATCGACCGCAGACCCGCCTCATCGGCGCTGCCGCTTTACATACAATTAAGCGAGGTCTTGATCCGTGAAATCGCAGCGGGACGCCTGCCCGATGGCAGCCGCCTGCCGCCCGAACGCACGCTGGCTGCGCAGTATCAAACCACGGTGCGCACATTGCGAAAATCCCTCGATATTCTTGAAGAAAAAGGTCTTTTGCGCCGCGTGCAGGGTTCTGGAAATTATGTGCAATCAAGCGCACAGATCAGTTCGATTTACTCGATGTTTCGCCTCGAACTTCGCACAGGCGGCGGGCTGCCAAGCGCGCAAGTTTTGGCGTTGGACTATCTCGCGAAACCCGCCGATCTGCCCAGTTTTGGCACGGCCTCGCATGCCACGCGAATCCGCCGTTTGAGGTTCCTCAATTCTCTGCCAGTGGCGGTGGAGGAGATCTGGCTAGACGGGGCTGCGGGCCGATTGGAGGCCGAAAAGCTGTCTGATTCGTTGTATCTGACCTATCGTGTGCAATTAGGCCTGCGGATCCTTCAAGCTGAGGATTATGTCAGCATCGCCCCCATCCCCGATTGGGTGCCGCCCGATTTCGCGCGCCCAGCCACAAGCCCCGCCCCCTTTGTTGAGCGTTACAGCCATGCAGATGGTCGGGGCATCATTGAATATTCCCGAAATTGGATTGACCACACGCGCGCACATTATGTGCAGCGTCTAAAGTAGAGAGGACAAATGTCTCAAATCACACGCTACGGCATCATCGGTTGCGGTATGATGGGCCAAGAACATCTGCAAAATATCGCCCTGCTAGACGGGGCGGAGGTGGCCGCGATTTTCGAGCCCGATGCAGGTATGGCTGCGAAATCACTGGCCCTTGCACCGAAGGCCACGCTTTACGATAGCCTTGAGGCACTGGTGGCCCATCCCGATCTCGATTGTTACCTGATCGCCAGCCCAAATTTCCGCCATGTCGAGCAGTTAACATATCTCGCCATACATCGCCCCCTGCCCGTCCTCGTGGAAAAGCCGCTCTTTACGGATCCCGCGCAACAAGACAGCCTGCGCGAGATCCGTGACAACTATCCCGCGCCTATTTGGGTCGCGATGGAATATCGTTATATGCCGCCAATCACCGCCTTCCTTGAGGCCGCCGAAGGGGCCACAGGGGGGATCAAGATGCTGTCTTTGCGCGAGCATCGGTTTCCTTTCCTTGAAAAGGTTGGCGATTGGAACCGCTTTAACCGCTATACTGGCGGGACATTTGTTGAGAAATGCTGCCATTTCTTTGACCTGATGCGCCTCGCCCTGAAATCGGAACCCGTGCGGGTGTTGGCCTCGGGTGGGATGGATGTGAACCACCGAGACGAGGCCTATGACGGCGAGACGCCAGATATCCTCGACAATGGGTTTGTCATCGTGGATTTCGCCAATGGCGCGCGGGCGCTGCTCGAACTGTGCATGTTCGCTGAAGGCAGCCGCTATCAAGAAGAGGTCTGCGCCACTGGCCCTAAGGGCAAGATTGAGGCCTATGTGCCCGGCCCCGGTCGGTTCTGGCCCGATCATTTGGGCGAGGCCCCAATCCCGCAATTGATTGAAAGCCCACGAGACCCCAAAGGACCTATCGCCCGCGACATCCCTGTCGACCCGACCCTATTGGCAGCAGGCGACCATAATGGATCAACCTTTTATCAGCATCAGAAATTCTTAGATTTGGTGCGCGGTAAAAGCCAAGCACCCGAAGTCAGCCTCAACGATGGCTACATTGCCGTCATTATGGGAATGGCTGCACAAATTTCGATGAAGGAACATCGCGCTGTAGAGATTTCAGAACTTACCCGCGCGATGAATCGGTAACTGAAAGATGCCCCATCACCTGCTCGTGGAAGGTGATGGGGAAATCCGAGGCAAGCCTCAGCCTGGAACTTTGTTTGCCGCAGGCGCTTCGATTGGCGCCGCAACGGGCTGCGAAGAGCACGCCGACAGAGCAACAAGCGCTGTGATACAAACTGCAACAGATAGTTTTTTCATGATTAATTACTCCTTATGGGCAGTCGTATGGAATCAAATCCACGCGCAACAGTCAATGACTACTAGATGTCGTGGAGGGTTAAGTTATCATTATTTCATATTGCGAGGATGTAATTCATGTATTTGAAATTGTTAACAAACAATAAAAATACCTAAAAGGTATTATATATGTCGAATTTAGACCAAATTGGGATTGTTGGAGGTGGTTTGATCGGTCTGAGTTGGGCCGCTTTAGCGTCATCATTGGGTCATAAAGTGGTCATTATCGACCCCGACCCTGAATGCAGCGAGAATCTTTCAGCCTTTTTGGCCCATGCATGGCCAAACCTGGCAGAATTGGGGTTGGCCCATCAGCCGTCTGCGCCTGATGTCAGCCCAGATTATGCGGCTCTCAAAGGGGCCAGCTTTGTCCAAGAAAATGCGCCAGAGCGTATAGAAGTCAAGCACGAGGTCATCCGCCAAATCGAGGCGCAGGTCGGGCCCGAGGTCGTGATTGCATCAAGCACCTCATCACTCATGGCTAGTGATTTACAGCAGGGCGCCAAACACCCTGAGCGCATCTTGGTGGCGCATCCAATGAACCCGCCGCATCTGATCCCGATGGTTGAACTGGTTGCAGGCCGCCTCACCTCACCAGAGGCAATGGGTCAAGCCGAAGCGCATTATCATGCTCTGCACCGCGTGCCCATTCGCGCAAAGCGCGAGGTGCAAGGCCACATCGCCAACCGACTGACCGCAGCACTCTATCGCGAAGCGGTCAATCTTGTGGCCGAAGGAATTGCGGATGTCGCCGATATTGATCGCGCCATTGCCAATGGGCCAGGTCTGAGATGGGCCTTGATGGGGCCACATCTCACCTACCACTTGGGCGGTGGCGCGGGCGGCTATCGCGCTTATCTTGACCATCTTGGCCCCACGCAAGAGGCGCGATGGAAAGACCTTGGTCATCCCGAACTGACCGAGGCACTCAAGGCGGAATTGGTTGCAGGTGTCGAAGCGGAATTGGCGAGCATGGGCGGCGCAGATTTGCGCGCGCGCCGCGATGCTGCATTGGTGGCGCTTCTATGCCTAAAGGGAGATCAGGCACTATAACCCACCGCAAAGAAAAAGTGGGCGCAGATGCGCCCACTTTCACGCCCAATAAGGGTTGGGATCAGGACGGGATATCGCCCTCGACCCCTTCGACATAGAAGAACATACCCGCAAGGTCGCCATCGGACGCGGTTTCGCCCTCAGCCAACCATGGGCTGCCATCTTGCTTGTTGATCGGCCCTGTGAACGGATGATATTCACCCGCCGCGATTGCATCGCGCAGCGCTTCGGCCTCGGCCTTCACGTCTGCGGGCACAACATTGGAAATCTCGCCAATGCCAACCATTCCTGCGCTGATGCCATCCCACGTGTTCACGGATGACCACGTGCCATCGATCACCGCCTGGACGCGGTCGATGTAATAGGGCGCCCAGTTGTCGATGATCGAAGAAATACGGGGCATCGGGCCATATTCCGCCATATCTGCCGCCTGACCAAATGTATAAACGCCCCCTGCCTCACGCGCGGCCTGATGCGGCGCGGTCGAGTCGGTATGCTGCAGAACAACGTCACAGCCCTGTTCAATCAATGCCTTGGCCGCATCTGCTTCTTTCGCGGGGTTCAGCCATTCAAAGATCCAGATGATCTTGAATTCCACATCAGGGTTGACCTTTTTGGCGTGGATATAGGCCGAGTTGATGCCACGGATCACCTCAGGAATTGGCACAGACGCGATATAGCCAATCTTGTTGGTGGTGGTGACACGACCCGCCAATGTGCCTTGGATCGCGCGACCTTCATAGAAGCGCGCGGAATAGACAGACACGTTATCCGCCTGCTTATAGCCTGTTGCGTGTTCGAACTTCACATCAGGGAAATTCGCCGCCACATTCACGGTTGGATCCATGAAGCCGAAGGATGTGGTAAAGATAATATCCGCACCACCCAAAGCCATTTGGGTGATCGCACGCTCGGCATCGGGGCCTTCTGGGACGCTCTCTTGATAGACAAATTCAACCGCATCGCCAAAATGCTCGACCATTTCCATTGCGGAATGATGGTGGTGCTGTGTCCAGCCGCCATCATTGATCGGGCCAACATAGATAAAGCCGACTTTGGTCTTGTCCTGCGCGCGCGCGGGCATGCCCATTGCTGCGGCGAGGGCGGCACCTGCACCAGTCGCAAGTAGTGTTCTGCGTTTCATAATTACTCTCCCGGTTTACCAGAGATCAGGCTCTGGTCGTTGCTGAAACCCTCAAGACGAGGGGTGAAAGGGTTTGCCCAGTGAGGCAGGCGCCCGTCCTGCGCGTATCATCATAAGGACGATGATGGTCGCAAGGTATGGGGCCATTGACAGATATTCGACAGGAATTTTCAAGCCTTCTGCCTGCAAATTAAGCTGAAGAACAGTAACACCGCCAAAAAGATAGGCACCTGCGATCAAGCGCCATGGCTTCCAAGAGGCGAAAACCACAATGGCCAAAGCAATCCAGCCTGCGCCTGCTGTGATCCCGTCAATCCATTGGGGCACCCGGACAAGGCTGATATAGGCCCCTGCAAGCCCTGCACAGGCCCCACCAAATACAATCGCAAGAACGCGCACACGGCGCACATTATACCCTAGCGCATGCGCGGCTTCGTGATTCTCACCAACAGCGCGCAGGATCAGACCCGCACGGCTATATTTCAAAAACGCCCAAACCCCCGCCACGATGGCAATGCTCAGATAGACCATCAGATCATGGCGAAACAGGATCGGCCCCAAAACAGGAATATCGGACAAAATGGGGAAAGACAGCTTCGCCACCGTCAAATCAGGTGATCCAACCGCATCTTGCCCGATCAGCGATGACAGGCCCAAGCCGAACATCGTCAAGCCCAAACCTGTGGCGACCTGATTGGTCAAAAGAAATTGGGTCAAGACGGCAAAGACTAAGGAAACGACTGCTCCCGCACAGGCCGCCCCCACAAAGCCGAAATAAGGGTTGCCGCTTGAATGGCCCGCAATATAGCCGCAAACCGCGCCGACAATCATCATCCCCTCAACCCCAAGGTTCAGGACGCCCGCGCGCTCGACCACCAATTCACCGATTGCCGCAAGCAAGATAGGCGTTGAAGCTACCATTAGCGCGGCCAAAAGCAAGATTGGATTGATATCCATCAGCGCCCCTCCCCTTGGCCGAATTTGAAACGATAATTGGTCAGCACATCCACAGCCAAAAGGCAAAAGAGCAACATGCCCTGAAAGGTCAAAATTGCCGCTGCAGGCAGGTTCAACTGTGCCTCGGCCGCCTGTCCACCGATATAGGTCAGCGCCATGATCAGCCCCGCAAAAAGAATGCCCACAGGATGCAAGCGCCCCAAAAAGGCCACGATAATTGCGGTAAACCCGTAAAAGGCGGGGAAAGAACCAAGGATCTGCCCCGATGGCCCTGCCACCTCAAACAATCCTGCAAGTCCCGCAAGCGCGCCCGATATACCCATACATAAGATCACAAGGTGATTAGCATTGACCCCTGCAAATCCCGCCGCCCGCGGGCTTTGCCCTGCAAGGCGCACGTTGAAGCCAAACTGATGTCGGGTGAAGAGGATATAGGCCCCCACCACGGCCATCAGCGCCGCTAAAGCCCCCCAATGAAAGCCTGTGTTGGGGATCAAATCCAAATTGGCGGCCGATGGGTATTGCCGCAAATTGCGGCTACCAGGCATGCCAAACCCCTCGGGGTTGCGCAAAAGGCCAATGGAAAAGGCCTTGATCAACACCTCGGCCACATAGACCAGCATCAGCGATACAAGGATTTCGTTGGTCTTGAACACCACCCGCAAAATCGCAGGGATCATCGCCCAAAGAAGCCCCCCCAAGAGCCCCGCAACGATCATCAGCGGAAAGATCAACCAGCGCGCCTCCATCGGGTAAAAGGCCAGGGCCACCCCTGCCCCACAAATGGCGCCGATGATATACTGACCTTCGGCACCGATATTCCAAATTCCCGCCCGAAACCCAAAGGACAGCCCAACGGCGATCAGCACCAAAGGGGCAGCTTTCTTGACAATCTCGGGGCGGTAAAAATGCGCAAAGGGGCCAAAGATTGGATCCCAGAAAATCGTCTTGATCGCGATCAATGGGTCTTTGCCCAAAATCGCAAACAGACCCATGCCGAGAATGATGGTCAAAATCACCGCCAAGACGGGCGCGCCATATGTCCACCCGCGCGAAGGCTGTGGCCGTTTCTCAAGCCTAAGCATGGGCCACCTCCAGATCATGCGCACCACCGAGCATCAACCCGATTTTCTCCATGGTCAGCCCCGATGTTGGCACCGCTTGTGATAAGGTGCCTTCGTTCAATGCCGCGAAGCGGTCAGTGATTTCCAACACCTCCTCAAGGTCTTGCGAGATCACAAGCACCGCTGATCCTGCACTGGCCAAATCCAGCAAGGCCTGACGTATCGCAGCTGCGGCCGCTGCATCAACGCCCCATGTGGGTTGGTTGATCACCAAAACGCGCGGGTTTTGGCTGATCTCGCGCCCGATTACGAATTTCTGCAAATTCCCGCCCGACAGCGCACGCGCGGCGGTTTCGGGGCTTGGGGTGCGCACATCGAAACGCGCGATCACCTCTTGGGCGAAGGCACGACTGCCCGGCCAATCAATAAACCCGTTTTTCAACAAAGAAAGCCGCGTTTTCGCGGTCATCAATGCGTTTTCTACAAGGTTCATATCGGGGGCGGCGGCGTGGCCATTGCGTTCCTCTGGCGCGGCACAAAGGCCGAGGGCGCGGCGGGCATTTGGCCCATCGGCGCCAATGCCCTGACCCTCTAATTGGATCATATCAGCATGTGTGTGCATCTCGCCTGACAGGGCCGCGACCAATTCATCTTGACCATTGCCCGCGACACCGCCGATCCCCAAAACCTCGCCCGCGTGTAGGGTAAAGCTGATCTCTTTCAGGCTTGTTCCGAATTGGTGCGGCGCAGGCGCGCTCAGGCCCGATACTTGCAGCAAGGGCTGTCCAGTCGTGACAGCCGCCCGCTTTGGCGTGGTAAGGGTCTTGCCCACCATCATCTCGGCCATGTCACGGTTGCTCATTTCGCGTGGGTCAAACGTGCCCACAACCTTACCTTGGCGCAAAACAGTGGCATGCTCACACAAAGCGCGGATTTCTTCAAGTTTGTGCGAGATATAAAGGATTGATGTCCCTTCAGACGCCAAGAGACGCAATGTGCCAAACAAGATATCGACCTCTTGCGGGGTCAGGACGCTGGTTGGCTCATCCATGATCAAAAGCTTGGGATTCTGCAGCAAACAGCGAATGATCTCGACCCGCTGCCGCTCGCCCGCAGATAGATCGCCCACAATCCGATCAGGCGATAAAGGCAGCCCATAATTTTCAGATGCAGCCCGAATTTGCGCGGCAAGGTCCTGCGTCTTGGGTGGGTTTTCCATACCAAGCGCAATATTCTCTGCCACGCTCATCGCGTCAAACAGCGAGAAATGCTGAAACACCATCGCCACACCTGCGGCGCGCGCAGCGCGCGGGTCACTGGGTGCAAAGGGCGCGCCCTCAAGCAGCATCTGCCCCTCATCGGGGCGCACAAGACCATAGATGGTCTTGACCAAAGTCGACTTGCCTGCACCATTTTCGCCAAGCACGGCGTGGATCTGGCCCTTGTCGATATCAAAGCTGACATCGCTATTCGCGATGACGCCCGGATAGGCTTTGGTCAGTCCCTGCAATTCAAGAAGCTTCACATTGCCCCCGTGTTTTTATGTGCTGCCTCTTCTGCCCGAGACAGCAAGGCTGTGGCAACCCCCAAGGCAATGGCCTGCGGGTGTTTGCCCAAGGATATATCCCCTATTGGGCAGGATATGCGCGAAATTTGTGCGCTGTTATGGCCAAGCGCCGATAATCTGCCCTTAAACCGCGCCCATTTTGTGGCCGACCCGATTAATCCTGCGCTGCCAAACTCATGACCAAGCAGGGCATGGCACAGTTCGAGATCGAGGGAATGGCTATGGGTCACGATGATATGATCAGCCGCCTTTGGCGCATGGCGCACCACCCCTTGCGGGGTCTGCGCGATCAATGGCGGGACATTGGGGGGGATGACCTCGGGAAATCTAGACTGCGCGATATCCACCCAAGTCAGGGCCAGATCAGGCAAAGGCGCAAGCACACTCACCAAAGCCCGACCTACATGACCCGCCCCCCAGATCCAAATCTGATGCGGGGCGGCAAGCCCCGTTTCGATCAGCCAATCCCCAACAACGGCGGGGCTATGGGATGGGTGCAGACGCTCGACCGCGCGCGCGATTTTTGCGTCCCAACGCGCATTTGGCCCAAGCGGCCGCGCATAGGGCAAACTGTCTGGAATATCTTTCGCAAAGACCTCGAACACCACGCTGACAAACCCGCCGCAGCATTGACCCAAATGTGGCCCAAGCGGATAGTTCCGCACCGCGATCCCGCCCTGCGGCAGCATCGTGCGGGCCTCTGCCACAGCCTCCCATTCAAGACGCCCCCCGCCGATTGTGCCCTCTTGACCTTCGGCCCAAACGATCATGGATGTGCCCGCCTCGCGTGGGACAGACCCCGCCGTGCGCGTGATCAAAATCCGCACAAACGGCCCCCGTGCCGCACAAGCGCGCAAATATGCCAAATCAAGGCTCATGGTTGTAAGCCTTGGATGGCGCGCAAAATACGCTCGGGCGTTGCAGGTGCATCCAGATTTGGATAGCCCCCACCACAGGCCGAAATCGCGTCTGACACAGCAAGAAAGGCGGATATGCCCAGCATAAAGGGCGGCTCACCAACCGCCTTTGAGCGATAAATCGTGGCTTCGGGGTTTTCACCATCCACAAGCGCCACGTTAAAAATGGCGGGCCGATCTGAGCAGGCAGGAATTTTATAGGTGGATGGCGCATGGGTGCGCAAATGCCCCCGATCATCCCAGACCAATTCCTCGGTCATAAGCCATCCCGCCCCTTGGACATAGCCGCCCTCAACCTGCCCGCGATCAAGAGCGGGGTTCAGCGATGCGCCCACATCATGCAAAATATCGGCGCGCAAAATACGGTTCTCGCCCGTCAATCTATCAATGACCACCTCACTCACGGCGGCACCATGCGCAAAGTAAAAGAAAGGCCTGCCCTGCCCTGCGGCGCGATCCCATGACAGATCGGGGGTTTTGTAAAATCCCGTGGCCGAAAGCCCAACACGCGCCTGATAACAGGCCGCCACAGCCTCGGCGAAGCTGATATTTTGGTCGCCCCACATGACACGGCCACCGGCAAACCGCACCTCTGCCCCTTGGCCCAGAAACTCGGCAATACGGGTGCGAATGGCATCACAAGCGGCCAGAACTGCCATCCCGTTCAGATCACTGCCCGATGAGGCCGCAGTGGCCGAGGTATTAGGAACCTTTGCCGTGTCGGTCGCGGTGATCTTTACCTGATCCACCCCGACCCCAAAACGGCTTGCCGCCACTTGGGCCAATTTTTGGAATAAGCCCTGCCCCATTTCCGTGCCGCCATGGTTCATCATAATTGACCCATCTTGATACACATGAACCAGCGCACCCGCCTGATTGAGATGGGTGAGGGTGAAGGAAATTCCGAATTTCACGGGGGAAAACGCAATGCCGCGTTTCAGGATGGGCGAGGTTTCATTCCACGCGGCAATTTCTGCACGCCGCGCCGCGTAATCGCAATCAGACAGCAATTGATCTGTCATCTCATGCAGCAGAAAATCGCGCACCTCCATCCCATAGGGGGTGGTGTTCGCAAGCCCCGCACGCGCGGCGCTCTTTGGGGCAGCGTAGTAATTTCTGCGCCGCACAAGGGCGGGATCAAGGCCCAAATCATGGGCGATATGATCCATCACCCGTTCAATCCCCAAAACGCCCTGAGGCCCCCCAAACCCGCGAAAGGCCGTGGCCGATTGCATATTGGTCTTTAACCGCAGCGAAGTGATCTCCGCATGGGGCAAAAGATAGGCGTTATCCGCGTGCAACATCGCGCGATCTGCCACGGGTGCGGTTAAATCCTGCGCCCAACCGCCCCGCGTGATCTGCGTGAATCGCACCGCTTCGATCTGGCCTTGATCATCAAAGCCCACATCATAGGCAATTCGAAAATCATGCCGTTTGCCCGTGATGATCATGTCATCATCGCGATCATAGCGCATTTTGCAGGCGCGCCCTGTCTGACGCGCGGCCACGGCACAGGCCACGGCCAATGCGTTGCCTTGGCTTTCCTTGCCGCCAAAGCCACCCCCCATACGCCGACACTCCACCCGCACCCCATGCATGGGCAGGCCCAAAGCATCGGCCACTTTGTCCTGTATCTCAGTCGGGTGTTGGGTCGAGCTATGGATCACCATATCCCCGCCCTCTTGTGGCAGGGCCAAGGCGGCTTGACCTTCGAGATAGAAATGCTCTTGCCCGCCCATGGTGATTTCACCTTGCAGTCGGCGCTTTGACTGATCGAGGGCGGCTGTTGTGTTCCCCTTGGCCCAAACACGCGGGCTATCCTCAAAATAACTCTCCGCGGCCAATGCATCCTCAATGCTGAGGATCGGTGGCTCTGCCTCAATCTCAATCTGCAAAAGCCGCGCTGCTTTGCGCGCCGCAAGGTGAGTATCTGCCACAACCAAGGCCACGGGCTGCCCCATGTAATGCACCCGATCTGTCGCCAATAAAGGTTCGTCATGCACTGAAGGGCTGACATCATTGGCAAAGGGCAGATCAGCCGCAACAAGCACCGCGACCACGCCTGGTGCAGCCTTCATAGCGGCAATATCCAGCCCGCGGATCACCCCACGCGCCACGGGCGACAGGGCAAAGGCCAGATGCAAGCAGTCCTGCGGGGTTGGAATATCATCCACATATCGCGCGGCGCCCGTAACGTGCAGGCGCGCGCTGTCATGGGCCATGGGGGCGTGAACGCTCATGGGGTCACCTCCAACACGGATACAGGTGTGCCTTGGCGTTCGGCGTAATAGCGCCACATCATGCCTTGCGCCGCTGCCATCCGATAGGCGGCTGATGCCCGCATATCAGAGAGCGGCGTGAAATCATCAACTAAGGCTGCGGCAGCAGCCGCGATTGTGGCCTCGCCCCAAGGTTGGTTGATCAACGCGGCCATTGCCGCGCGGGCCAGTTTGGGCGTTCCTGCCATACCGCCAAAAGCCAGACGCGCGTCTTGAATAATGGCATTTTTGACGACGACATTGAACGCACCGCAAACGGCGGAAATATCCTGATCAAAGCGTTTTGACAGTTTATAACACCGCAAATCAGGCGCGGATTTCGGCATAGTGACGGCTTCGACAAATTCCCCGCTTGCGCGGTCTTGGTGGCCATAGTCGATAAAGAAATCTTCAATCGCAATCGCTCGCCGCGCATCGCCCTCGCGCAAATGCAGCCGCGCGCCAAGCGCAATCAATGCGGGCGGGTTATCCCCAATGGGCGAGCCGTTCGCGATATTCCCGCCGATTGTGGCGGCGTTTCTGACCTGCTCTGACCCATAGCGGCGGATCATCTCGGCATAGCTGGGGTGATACTGCGCCATCACCTGATGCACCCGCGCCATGCTAACCATTGCGCCCAAGCGAATTTCATCTTCGTCCAGCTGCACATCAGCAAGATCAGCGCATTGGTTGAGAAAAATCACCTCGTCAAAATCGCGCAACTGTTTGTTGATCCAAAGGCCGATATCGGTAGCCCCCGCAATCAATAACGCGTCAGGTTTTGCAGCATAAAGCGTTGCCAATTCATCGCTGTTTTGCGGGGCATGGATGCTTTTTTGTGCTGTGGCCACCCATGCTGCATCGCGCGCAAGCCATGCGGGTTGTGCGCCATCTTCAGCCGCTTGTGCCGCGCGGATGATCGGGGCATAGCCTGTGCAACGGCACAAATTGCCCGCCAAAACCGTGTCGTGATCACGGCGCCCATTGGCATGGCCTGCGACCATCGAAGCAATAAAGCCGGGCGTGCAAAAGCCGCATTGCGACCCTTGATGCGTGATCATGGCCTCTTGGACCGGGTGCAGCGTGTCAGAACCAATGCCCTCAACGGTGCGAATGGCTTTACCATCAATCTGGGGCAAAAATAGAATGCAGGCATTAACGGCGCAAACCCCGTCAACATCCTGAACCACCACGCTGCAAGCCCCACAATCGCCCTCGTTGCACCCTTCCTTTGTGCCGGTCAGACCCCGCGCTTCGCGCAGCCAATCGAGCAATGTCGCAGTGGGATGGGTCGAGACCTGAACGGCCTCTCCATTCAGAAGAAACGAAACCTCCATCGAGAATTTAACCTGCCGCTTTACCCCGTCATGTGCCGTCACATCCTCAGGCGTCGATGCGGCGTAGAGACCTGAGCGGCTGTGTTAACAACAATGAAAGCGAGGGTTTTCGCGTTTGGCAAGAATTTTGTCGCGCCGCCCGCAGCCAAAACGCTTAACTTGCACGCAAATGCCCGTATATGATGCAGACTTGCAGGATAACCAACAGGACGGCTCCCATGGCGCAAGAGACGCTTTTGATCAAACACGCAGATCTTCTGTGCACGATGGAGGCGCGCCCTGATGCACCCTATGGCGATGAGATAACCGATGGTGCGCTGTTCGCACGCGGCGGGGTGATCGAGACGGTTGGAAAAACCGCGGATTTGCCGCAAAGCGCAGATCGCGTGATTGATATGCGCGGTCATGTGGTGATCCCCGGGATGGTGAACACCCATCACCATATGTTCCAAAACCTCACCCGCGCCGTGCCTGCGGCGCAAAACGCACCGCTTTTTGGTTGGTTGCAGACCCTTTACCCCATCTGGTGCAATATTGGGCCAGATCATATTTATTGGTCAGGGGCCTTGGCCATGGCGGAATTGGCGATGACGGGCTGCACAACCTCCTCCGACCATCTGTATCTCTATCCCAATGGCGCGCGGCTTGAAGATAGCTTTGCCGCTGCCGAAGATATTGGTTTACGCTTTCACGGCACACGCGGCTCGATGAGCATTGGCGAAAGCAAAGGGGGGCTTCCCCCAGATCGTCTAACCGAAGCCGAACCCGCCATTCTGGCCGATTGCCAACGCCTTATCGAATCCCATCATGACGCCAGCCGCTATGCGATGCGGCGGGTGGCTTTGGCCCCGTGTTCGCCTTTCTCCGTCAGCATGGATTTGATGCGCGAAACCGCCACTATGGCGCGCAGCTACGGGGTCGGGATGCACACGCATCTGGCCGAGAATGTCGAGGATATCGACTATAGCCTTGCGACCTTTGGGATGCGCCCCGGTGAATATATCGAGGCGGTTGGTTGGACAGGCCACGATGTTTGGCACGCCCATTGCGTTCAATTGGATGAGGGCGAGATCAACCTCTTTGCACGAACAGGCACGGGCATTGCGCATTGCCCCTGCTCGAATATGCGGTTGGCCAGTGGCATTGCACCCGTCCGTCACTGTCTGGATGCAGGGGTTAAGGTGGGGCTTGGGGTTGATGGCTCGGCCTCCAATGACAGCGGCCACATGCTCAATGAGGCGCGCCAAGCCATGCTGCTGCAGCGCGTTATGAAAGGGGGCGATGCGATGACCGCGCGCGAGGCTTTGGCGGTGGCAACCCGTGGCGGCGCGTCTGTTCTAGGCCGCGATGATATTGGAGTGCTTGCCAAGGGCTATGCCGCCGATCTTGCTGCCTTTGATACACGCGGCATCGATTTTGCAGGCGCGCAATGGGATCTCCTTGCAGGTCTGTTGTTCTGCGGCTCGGGCAAGACCAATTACACCATCATCAATGGCAAGGTCATTGTTGAAGAGGGGCAGTTGGTCAGCATGGATATGACCAAACTCTTGGCAAATCACGCGGCCATGACCCGCGATTTGATGGAACGGACCTAAGCGTAAAAGGCGGGTTTTTTGATCATTTCAACCCGCTCTTTGACGCCTGAGTGCAAGGCACGCACACCTGTATCCGCAACAAGGGCGGCGGCATAGCCATCCCATGTGCTGGCAGCCGCTTCTGGCAAAATACCCGTTTGCACAAATCCCATGAAATCTCGATTTTGGGCGACATAGGCATCATGGTAATGTCCGCGCCAATCCTCGTCATAGCGGATCGCCGAACTCAGTCGCGTATCAAGGCGGGAATGCGCCACTTTGTTGGTTGAGATACTGCCAAGCTCGCCGACCAATTCTGCGCGCACATCATATCCGTAGGCGGCGTTGTTGTTGACCTCGACTGTGATCAATTGATCATCATCGGTTTCCAGAACCATCACCACGGGCGCCACAACATCATCGCTGCGCTTAGGCTGATGGGCGGTGATCGTGGTCACCTCCACCCCCAAAAGATACCGCGCGATGTCAAACTCATGCGGCGCGGAATTGGTAATCGCCATGGCCCCCGTGAAACTGGGATAAGGCGTGGCGAGGTTGCGGTGAAAGTTATGCATCATCAAAGCCCGCCCCAACACACCTTTGGCAAGGGCTTCGCGCATATCAAAATAGGCACGATCATAGCGGCGCATGAAGCCAACCATGATATGGTGCGCCCCTGTCGCCTGTTCGGCGGCCATCACATCCAAACATTCGTCAATCTTTTGGCTTAGAGGCTTTTCACACAAAACCCGCTTGCCGCGTGCAATCAGCGTCTTGGTGTAAGGTGCATGGGTAAAATCGGGCGAGGCGATAATCACCGCATCAATATCTTCGCGCAACAGCGCGGCTTCGGGGTCATCTGTGCAATCAACCGCACTTGTCGCATCGGCCACGGCGCGCGCCCGCGCGCCATCCATGTCGCAGACAAGTTGCAAACAGGCATGCGGCACATCTTGGGCGATGATCTTTGCATGATCCGCCCCCATCACGCCTGCGCCAATGACCGCCACACGCACCACCATCTTATCCCCTCCCACGAAACACCGTGGTGCCTTTGCTAAACCCCGAAGGACGGTGGTGCAAAGAAAAAAGGGGGCGCATGGCCCCCTTTTTTTAAGATTATGCTGCCTTTTGGCGTGGCCCGCGGGCGGGTTTGCCACGGCGGCGATGACGCGGTTTGCCATCCGCCGCGCCATGCCCTGCATTGGCCTTTGGCTTAAAGCCACGGCGAGGGCCGCCGCGATGCGGGCGACCGCCACCTTGCTCGGCCCCCTCGGGCGCGCTGCCGCTGGCCACGGGGATTTCGAGTTTCATCAGCTTTTGCACTTGGCGCAGCAAATCCATTTCATCAGCGGCGCAAAAGGCAATTGCCTCTCCCTCGCGCCCTGCGCGGGCCGTGCGGCCAATACGATGGACGTAATTCTCAGGCACATCTGGCAAATCATAATTGACCACATAAGCCACACCTGGGATATCGATGCCACGGGCCGCAACATCGGTTGCGACCAACACAGTGATCTCACCCGCGCGGAATTGTTTGATGGCACGATCGCGCTGACCTTGGCTTTTGTTGCCGTGGATCGATGCGGCCTTATAGCCATCCTCAACCAAGCCTTTCATCAGCTTTTCCGCACCATGTTTTGTGCGCGCAAAAACAAGCGTCAGCGCGTCCAAATCGCGGCTCAGGATTTCGCGCAGTTTGGCAGGTTTATCGCCCTTAGAGACAAAATGCACCGACTGCGTGATCTTATCTGCCGCTTTTCCTGGAGGCGAAACTTGAACACGGCGGGGGTTATTCAAATAGGCGCTCGACAATTCTTCCATCTGCTTAGGCATGGTGGCCGAGAACAGCATGGTTTGACGCGGGGTTGCCAAATGCGGCGCGATTTGACGCAGCGCATGGATAAAGCCCAGATCAAGCATTTGATCGGCCTCGTCCAAAACCAGATGGCGCGTTTGGCTGAGATCAACCGCGCGGCGATTGAGCAGGTCAATCAAGCGGCCGGGTGTGGCCACCAAAATATCAGTGCCGCGCGCAAGAAGGTTGATCTGCTTGGGGATCGATTGCCCCCCCACCACAGAATGAACCCGCAACTTGGACCCTGCCGTCAGAGGCTTGAGGCTGTCTGCGATTTGGTTCACCAATTCACGCGTTGGCGCAAGCACCAATGCCTTGACGGTTTTTGGTTCAGGCTTGCCCTGCTTGCCCAACAAATGGTTGATCAGCGGCAAACCGAAGGCCAGCGTCTTGCCTGTGCCTGTTTGCGCCAGACCCATAATATCGTGCCCTTCCAAGGCCAAAGGAATGGCTTGGTTCTGGATCGGGGTGGGTTCGGACAAGTTTGCGGCTTTCAACGCCGCGTTCAATGTGGGCTCAAGTCCCAGCATATCAAAATCAAACAAAGAGATATCCTTTTCACAAAGCCCTATGCAAAGCGCGCACAAAGCCGTTTGGCCGCCAAATGATAGGCAGCCGTTTCGGGTTCACAACGACATTGGCCTTCCCGCCACCCTATCGCTGTATCAGGAACCCTGCGTGTTGGGATACTGAGTGGTGATGCCCCGCTCGGCCCGTCTGTCGGGCACAACTCTCTCACGCGATCACGCGGGTACAGGCCTTGCACCTCGTGTATCTTAGATGAGAAGTCAAGCGGTGATTGGTGCATAGCCGCTATGCAACCCACCCCTTGCATTTGGGCCACAATCCGCGCGATGGTCGGGCTGCGCAGCTTCCGCGCGCAAAACCCCTTTGCAATGATGGATGACACCCGCCAATGACCCTTCCCCTCAAAGGTCTTGTCGCCGCTCTAGCGACTGTCACAATATGGGCCCTGTTTCTGGTCGGCACGCGGTTTGCCGTCAGCACGAATTTTACAGTAGAGGAGGTCTTGCTTCTACGCCTTGGCACAGGATTTTTGATCACGATCCCACTTATGCTGAGATTAGGTGTGGTCCCGTACGGCCAAAGCGTGACAGGCGCAATCATGCTGGGACTTGGGGCTAGTGCGCTCTTTCCCTACATAATCTCAATGGGTTTGTTCTTTGCGCCAGCCTCGGATGCGGGGGTCTTGGCACCAGGAATGCTACCATTTTGGACGGCTATCGTCATGGTGTTTATGACGGGAGAGCGTCCTTCAAGGCCGCGTTATATCGGCTTAATTGTAATCTTTATCGGAGCTTTAATGGTGGGACTTTGGCAAGTCATACATAGCAGCGTAGATGGCGCATGGCGCGGACATATCCTATTTTTATCTGGCTCTTTCCTGTGGGCAATTTATGCAGTCTATTTCAAACAAAGCGGGTTCACGCCTCTGCATGGTTTGGTGATTGGGCTATTCTGGGGAACCCTCGCCGTGGCGCCATTCCTGGCCCTCTCAGGGAATGTCAGTTTTGCGGGAGTAAGTCTGCAGGACTTTCTCGTCATGGCTGTACTTCAGGGTGTTTTGATCGCTGTTTTGGCATTGGTTCTCTACTCTATTGCCGTGCGCCAATTGGGGGCTGCGCAAACCGCTGCCTTTGGCGCATTGACGCCCGTTCTCGCCTTGATCGGGGGTGCGCTGTTTCTGGGCGAGACTGTTACCCTGATCAAATTGATCGGTGTGATCTTGGTGGCTGCGGGCGTGGTATTGGCATCGGGCCTGTTTGACCGCAGGGCTTGAGGTCACCCCGCCTGATACTGTCCAAGCTCGGCACGGCGCACAATGGCCCACCGATATTGCTCAGGCCAGAGCGAAAACGCATCCGCCTCGCCAAGGGCCTCGGCGGCGTGAAGGGGCCAAAACGGATCATGCATCAATTCCCGCCCCAAGGCGATGAAACTGGCGCGCCCCTCTTGCAGGATATCCTCGGCCTGCTGCCCATCCACAATCCGTCCAACCGCCATGGCAGCAATACCTGCTTCGCGCTCCATCGCCTCGGCATAGGGCACCTGAAATCCCAAAGGTCGCTGTCCGCCTGCAGGTAAAGGCCGCCCATCATCACTGGCGCGGAAGGCAGGCGCGCCCGCAATCCCACCTGATGAGCAATCAATCACATCAACACCAATCGCCTTAAGCGCCTTGGCCAGCGTGACGGAATCCTCAAGCGACCACCCCCCTGTATCCACTGCGGAGATACGGAAAAACAGGGGAAGATCCTCAGGCCAAACCGCGCGCACCGCGCGGCTGACCTCCAAGGCAAAGCGCATCCGCCCCTCAAGATCCCCACCATAGGCATCATTGCGCTGATTGGTGGCGGGCGACAAAAAGCTATGGATCAAATACCCATGTGCGCCATGAATTTCGATCACCTTGAACCCTGCGGCAAGCGCGCGTTTTGCGGCATCGGCAAAGGCCGCGATCAGGCCCACGATCTCATCCACACTCAACGCTTTGGGGCTTGGCCACCCATCAGCCAAAGGCAGCCCAGAAGGCGCAACAGTTTGCCACCCCCCCTCGCCCCATGTTGTGTCATCGGGGGCAACAGGCTTACCGCCGCCCCATGGAGGGGTACTACTGGCTTTTCGCCCTGCATGGGCCAACTGGATCGCAGGCACCGCGCCCATCTCAGTGATGAACCGAGTGATAGGTTTGAACGCCTCCACCTGCGCATCGTTCCAAATTCCTAAACATTTGGCCGTGATCCGTCCGCGCGGCTCGACCGCGGTCGCCTCAGTAAAGACCAATCCCACCCCGCCACGCGCAAACGCAGACAGGTGGGACGCGTGAAAATCAGAGGCCAAGCCATTCTTTGCGGAGTACATACACAGCGGCGAGAGCACAATACGATTGCGCAAGGTGAGGCCGCGCACAGTCACGGGTGAAAATAATTTGCTCTCAAAGGGCATAGCAGACCGCCTATGATAAAAATGAATGAAATTGTCAGCACGAAAACGAACTTCTATCGTATCTACCTACTCGTTGGATATCCAACAATCGAAATTAAAAGAAAATCTGCGCCCGACTGAAAGGTCAGTTGTAGAGCCCAGCACTGCGGGCTCTTAGTCGGATCAGAGCCAGCACCGTATCGATGGTTGGGGTGGGTATACCGGTAACCTTTCCCAGTTCTTGCACCGATGAAACTAAGGCATCGATTTCCATAGGACGGCCCAGGTCTAAGTCTTGCAACATGGAGGTCCTGTGTGCGCCTACTGCGGCGCCGCCATCGATACGACGATCAACATCAATTGGAAACTTTACACCAAGCGCCTCTGCGATTTGTTGCGCCTCGAGCATCATGTTTCGGGCAACCTCTCTAGTCCCTGCGTCCGTGCATAACACATCCAAAGTAGCATGAGTGAGCGCTGAAATGGGGTTAAATGACAGATTACCCCAAAGCTTAACCCAAATCTCGTCTCGCAACTTCGGGCGTACCGGAGCCTTTAACCCCGCCTCGGACAAAGCAGCCGATAATGCCATGGCGCGCTCTGACTTAGACCCGTCAGGTTCTCCTAAGGAAAATCGGTTACCCTCAATGTGTTTAATCACACCTGGCTCAACAACTTCAGCGGCAGGGTAAACAACGCACCCCAACACGCTATCTGGCCCAAACGCATCCCATTGGGCATCTCCAGGATCCACGGACGCAAGACGCGTGCCTTCTAGAGGCCCACCAATCTTGTGAAAGTACCACCACGGCACACCATTAACGCCTGATACAACCGTAGTTCCATCCCCTATAAGCGGGGCCATCTTGGATACGACTGGAGGTACAGAATGTGCTTTAAGCGTGACAACAACATAATCTTGGACCCCTAGCTCCTCGGGGTTTTCAGACGCGTTAACCTCTACGGTTGTTTTGCCGCTCTCCTCGATCAGAGTTAGCCCGTTCTGTTGCATGGCTTTCAAATGTGGACCACGCGCTACCAGGCTGACGTTAGCTCCAACTCGAGCTAACTTTACCGCCATATAGCCACCAATTGCGCCTGCACCAAAAATACAAATTTTCAAAGAAATACCTCTATGCAAGACCCAGTTTTTCAGCCAACCCGATACGTTGAAGTTTACCGGTGGCACCTTTTGGGATTTCATCCAAGATAAGAACTGTGCGCGGGACCTTAAATGCTGCTAAGCGCGCAGCTAAAAACTCACGGATCTCAGCATCGGTGGCAACTTGCCCTTCCTTCAACACGACAGCTGCGCCAACCTCCTCACCCAACTTGTCGTGCGGGATAGCAAATGTAACGCATTGGGCTACGCTGGGATGATCCGACAATATGCCGTCTACTTCCAATGGACTGATTTTCTCGCCACCTCGGTTGATGATTTCCTTCAAACGGCCAGTGAGGCTCAAATAACCGTCTTCATCGAACATGCCTTGATCACCTGTACGAAACCAACGCTTTCCTTCTGCTTCAAAAAAGTTCTTTTCATTAGCCTCTGGGTTTGCCTCGTAACCAGGCGTTACATTTGGCCCCGATATGCTCACTTCACCAAGACCATTAATCAAACGATTTTCTGTTTCGTGTGCAATGCGGACCTCTGGCCCAGCCGGCAACCCGACAGCGCCTGGTTTTTGTAGACCTGGTTCAATAGGGTTACAGCACATTTGGTGAGCAGCCTCGGTCATGCCGTAAGCTTCTACAACTGGCGCACCAAACGTTTCAGCAAGCTGTATCATTACTGGACCTGGCAGCGATGACGATGAAGAACGCAAGAAACGCAGGCGAGACTTCTCAATAATAGCCTGGTTGCGGGGAGCTCGTGCTAGAATTGCTTGGTGCATGGTCGGCACCGCAGTGTACCACGACGGATCGACCTCTTCGAGCCATCCATAAAACTTTAATGCATCAAATCCTGGCGCACAGCTTATTGACGAGCCAGCGGCGAGAGATGCGCTAACAGCAGCGACTAGGCCGTGAATGTGAAATAGCGGCATAACATTCAGGCAGCAGTCATCCTTGGTCAGCTCCAAAGACTTCATGATGTTTTGAGCAGATGCGACAACGTTTGATTGAAGTAACGGCACAATTTTAGGCCGTGATGTTGTTCCGGAGGTGTGAAGGATGAGAGCAATGTCATCAGCGCCTGGAACGGCCGCTGTGGCTTCGCCCGTCACGTTCGCTGAGAGGGTGAAATTACCCGCAGGTTCTAAGGATGTTAACTCAAAAACGATCATGTCAAACCGTTCTGCCACGGCACGCGCGGGACCATCATATCCAGCCGCAACAACAAGCGCGCGCGCTTTTAAATCTTCTAGATAGAACTCAAATTCTTCCTCGCGATACGCAGGGTTCAAAGGAGCTGTAGTAGCGGATTGAGCAATGGTCACAAACGCCGCTGCCATTTCAGGGCCATTAGGAAGCACAATAGCCACACGATCAGACGATCCGATGCCCGCTTTTCTCAGCGAACTATTCACATCTCGTGATAATTTTCTGAGACCGTCATATGTCATCCATTCACGGCCTGGCGCACCGATAGCGCGTGAGTTTCCAGAATGACCCGATATCAGATCCGATAACGTTTTCATATTACTCTTCCCTTGCTAGATACTTATGCCCAAGCCGCAACGATTGCCGAAAGCTGTGAAGACAAAGCCTTAGGATAGAGCCAATGGGTCTGGGATATGGCACCATCATTGATGATAAGTTTAAGAACTAAGCTAGAATCCGTTCCATGCAGAACGCGTCAAAGATTGGCCTTTCAAAGACGCATAAAGTGCCCGACCGGTTTCGGTCACACTGATCTGATTACCCTGTCGCTCAAGCCACTGCTTACTTATACCAAAGACCTCTGGATCCATTTCTTTTCCAGATGTGAGCTGACTACAGAACTGCAAAACTAAAGCTGCTTCATCATTAGAAAACATGCGCAATACCTCCCTGTACTAAGAATGTATCGCATTGTTTTAATTTGGCAAAATGAATACTTTCATATACTTTAGTATACTATGCGTCCTTAACGATGCCCATAAGCCGGCGCGAACCTAAAGCCGCCTACATGTTAACAGGGGGAGTTGTCACACTGGTAAGTGTAGCGGTCACGACAAGAATTGCCCCGATGGCGATACCCTCAATTGCTATGGAGCGCCGAAGCTTCTTGCTCGCAGCTTGCGCCGACTGAACCATTTCTGGGACTAATCTGAATTTGTTAAGAGCCGCTAAACTTAGAAGCCCCGCAACCAAGACAAGTTTGGCAAAGAGTGCCACGCCATAGTCTGTCGTGAACAAAAGCGACAATGACCCTAGCATGCACCACGCAAATGCCAGTCCAACTATCGCCAGTATTGGCACTGCCAGACCTGCCAAAACGCCAAATCTATGCAGGAGCACAACTCCATTGGCCTCATAAGAAGCGCGATATAGGGGTGCTAGACCTGCTACCCAAAATGCCCCTGCCAAGATATGGAGGACGATCAGCGGCGCAAGGAGATAACGAGGTTCCCCCAGAGAATGACCGATCGTTGCGAATGATGTTGCAACAATGATTGCCCCGGTCAGACCAACAACAAGCTGTAACTGTCGCGAGGCAATTGTAGCCAGAATGAGAGTGCACCCAACAACTTGAAGCAGCGCAAAGCTTCCTAAAGGACTTTCCCAAACGATCTGAAGCATGATTGGGTCAAGCATCCCCTCCAGCCCGCCTCCAGAAATACGGGCCGAACGGACAGCAATCCGCAGGGCAACAAGAAGCGGCAGGGCTAACGCGCATAAGATAGCGACACGCTTGGCCACTTTCTTGATCTTGCTATCGGCGTTAGGAAAAGCCGCTAAGAATAGCGGCCCTCCTAAACACAGAAGGCTCGCTGCGTAATTGCCCGCCTTGAGCGCAATTGCGGTCGCAATGATGCCATCAAGCATCACTCAACCACCTCAAAAGAAAAGCTGCCCTCCATGGGATGACCATCGCTAGACAGCCCCCTCCATTCAACTTCATAATTGCCGGGCTGAAGCGCATCTTCAGGGGTGGCGACAAACTCAGTCGTGGGATCTAGGCCTGTTTGACGCTCAAGGGCGGTATCACCACTCGGCCCCACAAGTGAGACCGCCGTCACAAGCATCGGGTCGTCAAATCGTATTTCAATTTGATCAACAGCAGTGACACGCGAGGCATTAGCCGGTGTCGTTTCTTCAGATTCAGAATGCGCGAATGCTGCCGCATAACTGCCCAGAACCAAAAGGGACGCAAAAAAGACCTGTTTCATCGTTGTCGCTCCATTTCGTCATGCATGGCCTTAATTTCTTCTGGCCAAGTAGATTTGATGTAACTCAGCACCGCGATGATCTCTTCGTCCGTCAAAATGCCCTCATAAGCGGGCATGTTTGACTGATAGCTCGGGTCATTAATAAGGGCTGCGACGCCGTATTTGGTTAAACCAAATAGCGTAAGACTATCGTGATGCCATGTGTGGCCATCTTCATCATGCGGAGGCGCGGGCAGACGCCCTTCTGCATCTCGTTGGCGCCAGTTGGGTTGACCCTCCAGACTGGCACCGTGACAAGACGCACAGTTGTTCTGATAAATTTGGCCGCCTTGCAAGACGACCATCGGGTTTTCAGCCTGTAAGGTTACTGCTTGAGCGGGCTGGTTGCTGCCCATGACAAAATAACCAACAGCCGCAAAACCTGCACCCGCCGCACCAAGAATTAATGCTCGTTTCATTTCTGATTACGTCCTATTCGATCAAGACCAAGCGATATTTCACATCACCCAAGGCTTAAGGGGAGTAGATTTATCGCTATTACCACTAGAAAATTTTCACTGCGTCATGACGGTGAAGCGTCGCCGTCCTTCTATGACCAGTCTCACCCTCGTGGTGGGGTCTTGAGCCGTGGCACGATGAACCCATCTGGCAAGACAGTATCTGTTGCGAAGACAATAGATGCTTGCTGCGCAACAATCTGTAATATCTCTGTGGGTGCCAGGACAGCCATAAACACGGAGCAGGTTGAAGCAGAGTGTTTGATCTCGTCACAGCATGCGGCATCGCCATGTCCATCCATGCCAGCAACAGTCATGTGCGGTTCCGACATAACAGTGTGCGCGTTCGCCGACACAGCAAACATCGCCCCGAAAAGAACGAAACACCCCAAAATTGCACTGCGTAATAATGCCATGACGCCAGGCTAGGAAAAAACGACACCGCATGCAACATGGGATCAAAGCAGGTGTTGGCTTAGAGAAAAATTGGACCTTTTCTAGCAAAACCTCAAAATTTTGTAGGATATCAGCGCAACGTATCGGTTGCTTGATACCGAACGAAATTCTCATTGCATGATATGACCGCTCAATACTGAAATAGCTAATTCTCATGCGTCAATCCGTGGGCTTGTAGGAAGTAAGCCACGCTGATTTAGTGCTTGAGAATTATAGAAAGACCCATCCAATGAATAAACGTTACCTTTTCGCAGGCATAGCAGCACTCAGCACACTCGCGGCAGGTGCGTATATCGTTGAAGCACAGATGATGACCCGGCATGACCGGCTTCATGCGCAGCACGGTGGCCATGGCATGGGGCATGACGAACATACTATGCCAGGACTTCGAGGAGCTAACACGACAGCCACCGAGACCGCCGAGATGCAAACCTTATTTCGTAACTTCACATTAATTGAGCGTGAGGTGAGCAATCTAGAAAACGGCATATATACGGTAACAACCACCAGTGACCCTGATACATTCAATGCTCTGGTAAGCCATGTCACGGGCATGATTGCACGTGTTGAAGCGAAGGATGACCCACAAGTCATTATTCAAAGCCCAACGCTGGATGTTTTCTTTATGCGCGGTGAGAATATAGATACTGAAATCGAAGTCATCGAAAACGGCATTGCGGTGACCCAAACATCAAACGATCCAGAGCTGGTATCGGCGTTACATCGCCATGCCGCTGAGGTAAGCGACATGGTGGATCGTGGGATGCAAGCTGTGCATGAACGGATGATGAATTGATCTGCAATGATCAAGAATTGATGAACGCCCTCATAGCTTCAGCCTCATCCTGATACTTTTCAAGCGTACGGTTCATCACATCTTTATTTGAGACTACACCCACCAGCTTCCCGTCGTCTAGAATTGGCAGGTGGCGGCAATTATGATCTGCCATCACTTGCATCATCTCTGATGACAGAGCCTTTGTGGTCACCGTAGCAACTTTTTTGGTCATGATGTCCTGCGCAATCCAACCACTAAGGTCTTGCTCAGTTGCAAGGTGTCTCACAATGTCACGCTCGGAAATAATGCCCTGCACTTTACCAGAGCCATTTTCGACGACAACAGCACCAATATTATGCTCTGCCAATAACGTGATGATTTCCGACAGTGTAGCCTTAGGGTCCACTGTATAGCATGGGCGTGCGATAAGGCTTTTCATAAACGGCGTCATGTCATCCCTCCCAAGAACTACAATCGACTCGCCTTAAAATTGTATCTTGGGCGCGTAGGAACGCAATAGTCATGACTAAACCATTCCAGAAGTAGCTCCATAGTTGCCTCTCACCCACCATGAAGGCAGTAATTATGAAGTAAGAAACCTCAGCTAAGCTTAGATTTGAGACATTCGGAAAAAGTGGTTGCGGGGGCAGGATTAAGCCTGTGCCGAGACATGGTTTTTTCATAAAAATTTTTATATTCCGTATTGTTTTTAAAGATCCGACCCTCCCACTTTGATCCCGAAATTCTTATACATTTTGAATGGTGAAACTATGCTGACTTCCGTTTAACAAAGATCTTATAGTGGTCGTAAAGGTAAGGAGCTTTTGCGAATGCACGACATGACCTTACGACAAATTGAAGTGATACGTGCTGTTATGCTAACGGGCACGATTTCAGGAGCAGCAGGGCTCTTAAATGTTTCCGCCCCAGGGATTAGTCGGCTTGTAAAGCATACTGAAGAAACGCTTGGAATACGATTATTTGAGCGAAAAGCTGGCGTGTTCATACCATCAGTTGAAGCAAGTCGCGTATTTGATCAGGTGCGAGAAGTATACCGACAAGTTGAAAGCTTAAATGCTGCAGTCAGCTCACTTAAGTGTGGCGAAGATGTAAGGCTATCGTTCGCTACTGCACCTTCAATCGCACAATTTATCGCTGCACGAGTTTTGCAGAACGTTAGGGGCGTGTATGGCGACTTATTTGTAGACATGAATGTTCTAAAAATTGAGGAGACAGTTGATTACCTTCTTCTTGAAAGAGGTGAATTTGTCATTATGAGCTCCCCTGTAGAAAATGCAGCAATTGATAATGAAGAGATCGCAGAGGGGCGGTTAGTCGCCATTATGCCCGAAGGCCACAGGCTGTCCAAGAATAAGAATATTTCAGCCTTGGATCTTGCTAAGGAGCCTGTGATCGGCGTCGATCCCAATGATCCTTATGGAGCGCTATTGGCTAAACCTTTTCTACAGGCTGGTATTGAGATTAATCATGCAATGCGTGGACGCTTTGCTCAAACCGTTGTTAGCCTGGTCAGACACGGTTTGGGGGTGGCTGTTATTGATGAGTTTTCGGTAGCTGAAGTGTATATGCCCGGATTGGTGCGACGGCCACTGGTGCACGATATCCCTATCAAATCATATGTCGCTCGCAAAAAAGGCCGGGTGCTCTCGCGTTTCGCAGAAGACACAATAGGTCATTTTCAACGACAGTTGGAACGTGCAGTAAAAGACGGGCCTTGGTACCGCTCATAAAAGTAACATCATGTTAATGATATGATCATATAAATATTTGACGTTAAGTGGTGGAATATAAACAATGAACACAAAGCTGGAGGTGCCAAGTGCGGCTCACAGCTCACTGGGGAAGTGTTCATGGTCAACAAAAGCAATCTTCATCTTGGCCTTATTGGTGACAATATCGCTGATTACACCCCTATAAATACTGAGTTCCTTCAAAATGCAGAAACGAAGGGATTGGACGTTCCTTCTGGATATGAATTGTTCTTCTATCAAGGAGTACATGCGTGGGCACACTTTGTTAATCTTCCCCCTGCTGAAAATCGCGTTCGATCAGACCTCATATCCAATGGAGACGTGGCATGAAGACTTCTATCGCGACAGTTTCTATATCTGGAAACCTAAGAGAAAAGCTTGAAGCTATCGCCTCAGCAGGCTTCAAGGGCATAGAGATTTTCGAACAAGATTTTATTGCAGATAGTGGGACGCCCCGCGAGATTGGGGACATGATCCGTGATCATGGTCTTGAAATAACGCTCTTTCAGCCATTTAGAGATTTTGAGGGACTGACTGGAGTAGCACGCCAAAAAGCGTTTGATAGAGCGCGGTACAAATTCGACACGATGCAAGAATTAGGCACGGATTTGATTTTGTTCTGCTCCTCAACCCGCCCAGATGGGCTAGGTGGAATTGACCGCGCCGCCGCAGATTTCCAAGATCTTGGGGAAATAGCTGCAACGTACAACATTCGCGTGGGTTATGAAGCCTTGGCATGGGGTAGGCACGTTTACGATCATCGTGATGCTTGGGAGATTGTGAGACGCGCAGACCATCCTAATATCGGCGTGATCCTTGACAGCTTTCATTCCTTGGCAAGAAAAATCGACCCTAATACGATCCGCAGTATTCCCGGCGATAAAATATTTTTTGTTCAATTAGCAGATGCGCCTTCAATTGAAATGGACCTTTTTTATTGGTCTCGGCATTTTAGAAACATGCCAGGCGAAGGAGACCTTGCTGTAACTGACTTCATGCGAGCCGTCATGGCAACTGGGTATACCGGACCCATAAGTCTGGAAATATTTAATGACCAATTCCGCGGAGGGCTACCGAAAGGATTAGCAAGAGATGGCTACCGTTCTTTAGTGGCACTCATGGATGATGTTCGCAAAAGCGAACCCGACATCACTGTTCCAATGCCCAATTTACCGCCGAGGATAGAGGTACAAGGGGTCGCATTCATTGAATTCGGAACTGATGAAAATGAAGCTGAGGCGCTAGGCCACCAATTAAAGTCAATGGGCTTTTTACATGTAGGAAACCACGTTTCAAAAAAACTTAAGCTCTGGCAGCAAGGTGAAATCCGCATTCTGTTAAATACTGAAAAAACCGGCTTTAGCCATTCATCTTTCGTAGCAAATGGTACGAGCATTTGCGACATTGGCGTATTGGTGAACAACGCATCCGACACTGTAAAACGAGCTCAAGCGCTGGCGGCGAAACCTTTCACACAACAGGTCGCTTCGGGTGAGCTGGACATCCCTGCAATTCATAATGTTGCGGGCAGCGTCATGCATTTTATTGATAAAGATAGCGGATTATCAAATGTGTGGGATGTAGAATTTGTCCCAGTTGAGAACAACATCGAAAATCAGGTCGGGCTGACCCAAATTGATCACTTGGCAGAAACTATGAGCTATGATGAAATGCTGAGCTGGTCATTGTTCTACACTTCAATTTTTGCCATGGATCGCACGCCCATGGTGGATGTTATCGATCCTGACGGACTTGTCAGGAGCCAAGCAATTAAAGCAAAAAATGGCTCAATTAGAATAACTCTTAATGGTGCAGAGACTCATAGAACTGTCGCGGGCAGATTTTTGGCAGAGCGCTTTACAGGTGCTGTGCAACATGTGGCCTTCAGAACAGAAGACATTTTTAAAACTGCAGTAGGCATGCAAGAGCGTGGCTTTGAACCGCTAGAAATGACCGAGAATTACTATCACGATCTACAGGCTCGTTTTTCAATTAACGATGAAAATTTAACGCGAATGAAAGCGCTCAACATTCTTTACGACGAGGATCAAGATGGCGCATTCTACCAGCTTTATGGCAAGCCTTTTGCGGGTGCTTTATTCTTTGAAATTGTTCAACGTATCGATCAATACGACGGCTATGGCGCAGCAAATGCACCCTTTAGAATTGTTGCGCAAAAACGGCTCATGCGGCCAAAGGGAATGCCAAGCAAATGACTGCTAAAATAGGTTACTTCCACAATTTATCTTAGAGCTCTCGGGAACCACTCCAAATATTAATGTCTGAGACGCCATGTGTCGTACGCTTTGTTCCAACCGAGAAGATTGATCACTTTTTTAGCGCACAGCTAATTGTGGGCACTTGTTGACTATTGCTTAGATGCCGCAAATTGCAGGCATTCAGCAAAGACACTGCGCTCAACATTGATTGGCGCTCCTCTTGCTACGCTGAAGCCAACAGGGCCGGAAAGCAAAGGTGAAGACAGTGCAACAGCAACCAGCGTTCCTTCTTTCAATTCGTCGGCAACCACTCCATGTGAGATGAACCACAGCGCATCCGAGAGACGCACAAGCTTACGCCCCACTGGAAGTGCAACCGTCTCATAGGCTGCACGTATCTCCGGCAAACCAATACTGGAGAGGTAGCGCTCGACCGTTTGAGAAATAACTGCACCCTGCGGAGGTAAAATTAACGTATAGCCCTCGACCTTCTGCTCCGGTACTGGCTCAAGTAATATGGGATGGCCAGGACGGCAGACGAGGACCACATCCTCTATGTAAAGTTGCTGGAAGGTAACACCCGTTCGAGTGTCTCGCTCTGGCATTCTTCCAACCACCAGATCAACTTGCCCGTCTCGCAACTGATTGAAAAGAAGCCAGTTTGGCCCAGATTGAATTTGCAAGCGGACATGCGGCATTTCCTTTCGGAATGCCAGAGCTGCTCGAGGAAGCAGATCCGTCGCAGCCGTCGGTAAAACCCCAATTGATAAACGTGTCGTTAGTTCGCCATCAGCTGTAAGGCGTTCTGCTCCTCGTATGAGCTCGGTGAGCGACGAGCTTGCGTGCCCCTGAAATACACGTCCGGCCTCATTTAGTCTAAGCCGCCGGCCGACGCGATCGAATAGTCGCACACCGAGCATCTGCTCCAACTCTTTCAGACTGCGTGACACCGCTGGCTGAGTGATCCCTAACCTGTCCGCTGCAAGCGACACGCTTTCCGCACGCGCAATTTCTAGGAAGGTTCGAACGTGCCGAAGATTTAGATGCTGATCCCAATTCATAACATATCTGGTATATAATGTGCCGATAAAATCAATATAAAAAGCGAAATAATGATATATAATGGGGCAAGCTTAGCCTAATTATGGAGAATAATGTTGTCCGAGCGTCACCAAAAAGGCATGCAGGTACGTCGCTCAGTTCTGGGCGACGCTCATGTCGACCGTGCCGAAGCGGCAAAAACAGCCTTTGACGAACCATTTCAAACGTTAATCACCGAAAGTGCATGGGGCACAGTCTGGGCTGATAACACAATCAGCTACCGTGAGCGCTCGTTGCTAACGCTTGCCCTTCTGGCTGCAACCGGCAACTTCGAGGAAATACCAATGCATATCCGCGCTACGGCGCGCACTGGCGCTTCCAAAGAAGATATAATGCAAGCATTTCTGCATGTGGCGATCTATGCAGGAGTGCCGAAGGCAAACCATGCCATCAAACTCGCAAAACAGACCTTCAGCGAAATGGAAGAGCATCCATGACCCACCAGATGCCACTGCGACAAAGATCATCCGCATTAAAGGGGAAGTGATATGACAGGACTAATTTCTGCTCGTGATTTGGACTGGCACCCCCCACCACTAGCACCCGACTATCGTAGCTCAATCTTGCGTTCGCCAGCCCATGCGCGTCTCCACTATCATCCGACTGAAACTGAGATGACTGGACCGACATTTGGCCATAACATGCTGGGAGCGTTGGATGACAATTTGATCCTGAACTACGCAAATCCTGGCGAAGCTGCCATCGGCCCGCGCATCATCGTGCATGGCAAGCTGATAGACGAAGATCGCCGCCCGTTACCTGGAAAATTGATCGAAGTCTGGCAAGCTAACGCAGGCGGTCGCTATCGGCACAAAAAAGATGGCTACACTGCGCCGCTTGATCCAAACTTTGGGGGCTGTGGGCGTTGCATCTCTGGGGAGGATGGAAGCTATAGCTTCCAAACCATTCAGCCAGGCCCCTACCCCTGGCCCAATGGTGGCAATGACTGGCGTCCGGCGCACATCCATTTTTCGGTTTTCGGCGATGGATTTGCACAGCGCTTGATCACCCAAATGTATTTCGAAGGCGACCCTCACATCGCGCTCTGTCCAATTGTTCAGTCGATACCTTCGACCCAAGCCATCAACACACTGGTTGCACGATTGGATATGTCGAACACGATCCCGATGGACATTCGAGCTTACCGTTTTGACATAGTGCTTCGTGGCCGCAATCAGACACTCTTTGAAAACAAGATGGAGGGATCGTGATGGCAAACTTCAAAGAATCTCCGTCGCAGACCGCTGGACCTTACGTGCATATAGGCTGCGTGCCCACTTTTGCTGGACTTGAAGGCATGTATGGCGGCAAAGACCTCGGCAACACGATGATTACAGGCAACCCCGCCGGCGAGCGGATCACCCTATGTTTGCGTGTCATTGACGCTGCTGGAGAACCAATGACTGATGCGATGATCGAAGCCTGGCAGCCCGGTCCAGAAGGCTCATTCGGCCCGACCGAAGGCTTTAACCATTGGGGGCGCCAGCCGACCCATGCCGAAACCGGTGAGGCAATCTTCAAAACGCTTATGCCAGGCGCACCTACCGGCCAAACACCACATATTCTTCTCTGGATTGCTGCTCGCGGAATAAATATAGCGCTGATTACGCGAGTTTACTTTCCTGAAAACGACAACGCGGCTGATCCAGTCTTTGCTATTGCCGGGGAGCGTGCTGTAACACTTGTAGCCGAAAAAACTGACAACGGTTATGTTCATTCAATCCACCTACAGGGTGATCATGAAACGGTGTTTTTCGATGTCTAAACCTTGCATTATCTGTGTCGCAATCACCGGGTCTCTACCGACTAAAGCAAACAACCCCGCTGTGCCGATTACAGTGGCAGAGCAAATTGAAAGTACGCATGAAGCCTTCGAGGCAGGTGCAGCGATTATGCATGCCCATGTACGTAATGATGACCAAACACCTTCTTCAGACCCCGAGAAATTTGCGGCTCTAAAAGAAGGGGTTGAGAAACACTGCCCCGGTATGATCATCCAGCTGTCTACTGGTGGAAGATCTGGCGCCGGCAAAACACGCGGTGGAATGCTCCCACTGTCACCTGACATGGCCTCACTGTCGGTAGGATCAAACAACTTTCCCACTCGAGTGTACGAGAACCCTCCCGATCTAGTCGATTGGCTGGCGTCGGAAATGCGAACTTACGGCATCAAGCCTGAGGTTGAAGCCTTTGACCTTAGCCACATCCATCAAGCGGCTATGATGCACGCTGAGGGCCAGATCATAGACACACCCTATGTACAATTCGTAATGGGCGTTAAGAATGCTATGCCGGTGGACCGCGATGTCTTTGATTACTACGTGAAGACAGTAAAGCGGTTGTTTGGTGACGACGCTCCATGGTGTGCTGCGGGAATTGGTGCACATCAGCTTACCCTGAACGAATGGGCCGTCTCATCAGGTGGTCATGCGCGAACAGGCTTGGAGGACAACGTCCGCATCGATCGCGAAAAGCTTGCCCCGTCAAATGCAGCATTGGTGAAACGCGTTGTTGATCTTTGCCAGACCTACGAACGTCCAGTCGCCACTTGGCAGCAAGCTCGGGCAATTCTTGGGCTAAAAAAGGAGGTCGCGCAAGCCAATGGCTAAGTTCACTAACGTAAACGGACGCGTGTTACACTTTCGTTTTAGATCCGGCAATGGCGGCATACCCGTCGTTTTCGCAAATTCACTTGGGACCGACTTCCGCATTTGGGATGATGTTATTGCGCGCCTTCCGGAAGGCACATCAACCTTGCAATATGACAAATCCGGCCACGGCCTGAGTGAAAAGGGTGCAGTCACAATTTTTGACCATGCTGCGGACCTTTCCACTTTGATGGATTCCTTGGGTCTGACACGAGCATTGGTCTGTGGTGTGTCAGTGGGTGGAATGATTGCGATGGCACTGTCCGCCGCCCGCCCTGACTTGACTGCAGGACTCCTGCTTAGCAACACAGGATACAAAATTGGTACATCAGAAATGTGGGCCGACAGGATCAGTGCGGTTAACGAACTAGGACTTGATGCAATGGCTGATGGTGTGCTTGATCGGTGGTTCTCCAGTAAGTTCCGGCAAAAGGAAACGGTTCAGATTGCTGGTTATAGGATGATGCTGTCGCGCACGCCTGTGCAGGGCTATGCATGTGTCTGCGCTGCAATCCGGGATGCCGATCTAGCGCCCGAAGCAGCGTCTATCAGTTGTAGGACGGTTTGCCTTGCAGGATCCGAAGATAAGGCAACAACGCCAGAGGTTGTCGCAGCCTTAGCCGACAAGATTACAGGAGCAATTTACCATGTAATCGATGGTGTTGGGCACATCCCGGCGATCGAAGCACCTGACACCGTCGCGCGGCTTATAAGTGAGCAGATGGCTCTCTTGGAATGACATCAATCTTTGACCATCCCTGGCTTGGCGGCCTCTTTTCTGACCCAGATCTTCAAGCGCTCTGGTCGGCCGAAGTTCAGATCATGCATTACCGTAAGTTCGAAATAGCTTTGGCGCATGCGCTCGAAGCACATGGGTTGGTAGCAGCCGGTTTAGGCCAAAAAGCCGCCATTCGCATCGAGCAAGCACCGCTCGATATCCCACAATTGGCCCGAGCGACCGCTATTGACGGGCTACCAATCCCCAACTTCGTAAAACAAATGCATGCGGCTGCCCCAGACTGTGCAGAGGCGATCCACGCAGGAGCCACATCGCAGGACGTGCTGGACACAGCCCTATCTATTACCCTTGCTGCGACAACTAACCTTTTGACTGACCGCATCAGCAAGTTGCTTAACCAGCTCGACAGACTTGTAGAAGATTATGGCTGCAATCGACTGGTAGCTCGGACACGAATGCAGGCGGCATTGCCCGTAACAGCAGCTGAACGAATTGCTACTTGGCGTTCTCCCCTTCAGTCGGCGCTAGCCAATCTCAATCATACAAGTTTGCAGATTGCCCGCCTGCAACTTGGTGGCGCGGTGGGCACTCGCGATGCCTTTGAGGGCAAAGGGGACGCCATTGCTAGAGAAGTGGCCAAAGCGCTCAAGCTCACTGAAAATGGAGTTTGGCACAGTGACCGTAGCCAAATTGCCGGTTTTGCATCTCTTCTTTCGCAGATTACTGGTGCACTGGGCAAGATGGGACAGGACATCGCGCTGATGGCGCAGCAAGGCGTGGACGCGATCGCATTGTCTGGCGGTGGTGGATCATCTGCGATGCCACACAAATCAAATCCAGTGCTCGCCGAATTGCTTATCACCCTTGCACGTTTCAACGCTACACAGCTTTCCGCCATGCATCATAGCCTCGTCCATGAACAGGAACGATCCGGCGCTGCATGGATGCTAGAATGGATGGTGTTACCGCAGATGGCGATGGCAACTGGAAGCGCGACTTTGGCAGCCAAAGACTTATGTAAAAAGATCAGACAAATAGGCGACGACGGTTAGAGACCACATTTCAGAAGCCTGAAACTAAGAGGGCAAAATATGGAAACTTTATCGCTGAAAACTCAAGTTGCGATCATTGGCGGCGGGCCATCGGGTCTTTTGTTGTCGCAGTTGCTGAACCGCTCAGGTGTAGACACCATCATTCTTGAACGCACCAGCCGCGAACGGGTACTGGCTCGCATCCGCGCAGGTGTGCTGGAAAGCGGCACTGTGACAATGTTGGAAGAAGCCGGCGTTGCCGACCGCCTACACCGCGAAGGCCATCCTCATGAAGGATGCTGGTTCAGCGCTCACGCAAAATATCATGCATAGGTGAACCTGAAACAAACCCTAAAATCTGTTGGCACCCCCGGGGTGGGGTTACTTTACAGCCATTTTTTTTGACAGGTGGGGGTAGAACATCAATAGAATGAGCATTAGGGATGCTAAAAACGCGGCAAAAAATGCGGCAATTGCGCCAATAACGGCAGTCACCGCGGAAGCGTCGAAATGACTTAATATCTTGATATTTAATAATTTTTTATTGGTTGCGGGGGCGGGATTAAGCCTGTGCCGAACCACTATAATCTCAACATAAAGGAATGTTCTAAGGGCGGTATGGGCGCTGATCTGCTTTTCACGCTCCAAACGTAATTTTGAAAGAATTTTTTAAGTACCCAGGTCTTTTGACAAAGCTCTGCAATGTCACTTGACGCAGGAAGGGTTTGCTGTTGTGCATTTGTAAATATGTTTTCGGTGAATGCGATCATGAAAATAACCAAAGTAAAAAGCCATGTTCTACAATATGAACTGCCAGAAGACCTTGGATATTCCCAACAATTCTACTCAAAGCGAAGTGCGCACTTGGTTGAGGTGCAAACCGATGAAGGAGTAACCGGATGGGGCGAGTGCTTTGGTGCGGGGAACATTGCACTCGCGAATAAAGGCATTGTGGAATTAGTCATACGACCAATAATCTTGGGGTCGGATCCATTGGATCGTGATGTTATCTGGCACAAAGTTTACAATTTACTGAGAGATCATGGCCAAAAGGGTATGCCTCTACAGGCCCTTTCAGGCGTAGATATAGCCCTATGGGACATTGCAGGTAAGGTCGCTGGCTTACCCGTGCATAAGCTGATCGGCGGGGCGCATCGCAGTAGTATAAAAGCCTACGGTTATGGCATGATGCTAAAACGCGAAAGTGTTGCGGATCATAAATCGCGCTTCAAGGACGAGGCATCCCGTATACTTTCAATGGGCTTCCACGCCACTAAAATGAAAGTTGGGCTCGGAGCTAAGGCCGATGTAGAGCTTTGCGCCGCCGTTGCAGAAGGAGTGGGCACAACAGGCCAGTTTATGGTTGATGCCAACCACTGCTATACAACCTCTGATGCGTTTTATGTAGGTAGAGCGCTAGAGGAAATGGGTGCATACTGGTTCGAGGAACCTGTCGCTCCTGAGGACCTGGATGGCTATCGCGAATTACGTCAAGGCCTTTCGGTAAACATATCGGGCGGTGAGGCAGAATTTAACCGCTGGGGTTGGCGGACTATTTTAGAAAACCGTGGTCTTGATATTGCCCAACCTGAAGTCTGTGCTCTAGGCGGTATTTCTGAATATCTACGCGTTCTAGCCCTATGCCACGCCCATTTCACCCCCGTCATTAATCATGTGTGGGGATCAGCAATAGCTGTAGCAACAAACTTACAGCTTCTTGCAGCTATGCCAGTCATGCCAGGTGGTATGCACCAATGGGAACCAATGCTGGAGTTAGATACAACACACAATCATTTCCGTGATGAGTTGTTGAAGGAACCGCTCAACGTTTTGGGGCAGGTGAAAAACAACCAGGGCTACGTAACTGTCCCGACTGCTCCAGGGATCGGTGTAGAACCTGATCCAGAAATCCTAAGGAAATACTCTGTTTAAAACACGAAGATGACAGATGTCGTATGCGGTGTGACCTACCGACCTGCCCTCTGATTTTCTCTCATTCGCGACAAGAGTCTAAAGTGGAAACTAGAAGACTTAAGTAAAACCTAAAAATTGAGTCATTCAGAGAAGGTGGTTGCAGCGGCGGGATTAAGCCTATGTCGAACCACAGTTAAGCACCAAACACCCGGAATAAAATGGTGTAAGCATAGTCTAAACATGATGGCAAGAAACGCGCGTATCTCCAATCAAACGCATCTGAGGGCGAACTGTTTTGCACAAGCTTGTAGCGCCAATGTTCTCCGGAAAGCGGGCGCGGCCACCGCAGCAGAGAACGGTGCAACGGAACGCCAGCTCATGGCAATGTTCGGCTGGAGCACCCTAAAAGAAGCTTCCCGTTACACGCGGTCCGCTCGCCAAAAAATATTGGCAACCGCCGGCATGCAGCACCTATCGCGCCATCAAAATGAGCCCAAAGGGTGAACAAAAAAGTCCCATTTTGCCCCAAAAACCAAAAAGTGGGACTAAATCCACATCAAATTACTGATTTCATTGGAATATTTTTTGAAGTGGTGCCCGGGGGCGGAATCGAACCACCGACACGAGGATTTTCAATCCACTGCTCTACCCCTGAGCTACCCGGGCACGGGAGATGGCGGAACACCATCAGGGTGGGGGCGTTCTAGGGCCTTCGTGGGGGGCTGTCCATAGGGTTTGCGCAAAATTATCGCGTTTTTTCTATTGCAGCGGCCCTGCGTCATCCTCGCAATCGCCGTTGCAACCAAATGCTTTGGCGCGGGCTGCTTGATCAAGGGCTTCTTCGATATCTTCGGGGTCATTGGACGGCACGGCATATGATCCGTTCAACCATCGCGCCAGATCCACATCCGCGCAGCGGCGCGAGCAAAAAGGGCGATAGGCCGCGACTGTTTCTTTTTGACAAATCGGGCAACTCATGACGGCCATATCTCGTGTAAAGGCGCGCGGTCGCGCTTGCGCTGCAGTTCAAAATGGCCAAGCGGTGTCCATCCCGCAAGCACCGTGTCGGTCGCGTCAGAGCGCAAGGCACTGCGCAATTTATCCTCGAACAAACGGCGGTCTTTTTTCGGCATCGGGGCCAAATCCATTGTAATCTGCCCCGACAACCCACGCAGACGCAATTGACGCGGCAAATCACGCACCAAAGCCAAATTGGCCTTAAGCCCTGCCGCAAGGGATAAATCCCCGCCAGTGTTCACATCAATCGCCACTAGGGCAGAGGTAGGTTCAAACATGGCCCACGCCCCACCAGCCAACTCCACCCGCGGGGAGCGGAGGGCATCAACCGCCTCCTCCACGCCGAGATCGGCGAAGGCGGCAGGGCTTTCCACCACTTCATCAGGCATCGGGCTTGTCCAATCGCGCCACGCCACCTCATGAGATGTGGGGGCTGCAACCAGCAATTCGGGGATGCCAGTCACATCGGCCACCACGGCCTCGGCCAAGGCGCGCATGGCGCTGACATCCTCAACTATATCTTCATCCGCCGCCTCAGCGCTTGCTGAGCGAATGATCACGCCAAAATCCTCAGGCGCGCCCTCCATCGCCTCATGCGCCAGTTCCAAAAGGTGATCGCGGTCTTCTTCGCCACGGATCGAGCGGGCGATGTTAAATCCTGCCGCCGCGGGCGTGACAATGGCGTAGCGGCTTTTGAACAACAGCCTTGTCGTCACAGGCGCGGCCTTATTGCCTTCGGCATAGCCCATGACCTGAACAATCACGCTTGCCCCTTGCTCAAGGCCTTTGACCCCGCGCAAAAATCCCGATTGCCCATCGGGAAGGGTAACCATAACGCCGCCCTGCCCGCCCATGGCACGGGCCACCTTGGCACGGTAAATCTCGCCGATCTCGGGGCTTGGGTCATTTTCAGGGGGATCAATACGGATATCCTGCAGGCGGCCATCAACGAGCAATGCTGCCGCCTTGCGCCCTGCAACCTCATCCAATGCAATGACGCAGCCCTTCATTCTTGCCTCCAAACGGGATAGCCCAAGGCCGCCAAGGCACTGGCTGTTTCGGCCAAAGGAAGGCCCATAATGGCGGGATAGCTGCCTGAAATCCACGGAATAAACGCACCAGCAGGGCCTTGAATGGCATAACCGCCTGCCTTGCCGCGCCAATCGTCTGTCGCCAGATAAGCCGCGATTTCCGCATCGCTGAGGGATTTCATCTTCACACGGCTTTCAACTGCGCGCTCGATCACGCGCGCGCCTTTACGGGCAGCCAAGGCCGTGATGACGCGATGACGGCGGCCCGACAAAAGGCGCAAAAACGCCTCTGCCTCCACCGCATCCGCAGGCTTGCCCAAGATCCGCCGCCCCATAAAGACGGTCGTATCTGCGCATAGAACGACATCCTCGGGCGCAGATGATACAGCGGCAACCTTTTCGCGCGCGATACGGGTGACATAGGCGCGCGGATGTTCCCCCTTTTGCGGGGTTTCATCAATTTCAGGCGGGGCGATGTCGTCAGGTGAGATCCCCAACACCGCCAGTAACTCCCGCCTGCGCGGGCTTGCTGATCCCAAAATCAGGCGCAAAACAAATCACTTAAAGCGGTAATTGATACGGCCCTTGGTCAGGTCATAGGGGGTCATCTCAACCTGCACCTTGTCGCCTGCCAGAACGCGGATGCGGTTTTTGCGCATCTTGCCTGCCGTATGTGCGATGATCTCATGGCCGTTTTCGAGCTCGACCCTGAATGTCGCATTTGGCAGGAGTTCCTTCACGACACCGGGGAATTCGAGCATCTCTTCCTTGGCCATGGTCTCTCCTTAGCTTTCTCACTGCCCCAAATGGCAGCTTCGCCGCGGTAAATGCGCCCAAAGGAGCGGATTTTCAAGGTAAATCTTTCACCTGCGGCCCAAGCGCTGTGCGCGCGGCGCTCTCGGGCCAATCGCGGCGGGTTAAAACAGTGCCGTTTTGGCGCAGATCTCGTAGCCGACCAAGGTCAATATCGGCCATCACCCATCCTGGCTTGTTCATTGCGCCTTCAGCAAACACGCCATTGTCACAAAAGCCCGCTTCAGCCGGGCCGTAGATCGCCGCTGCGCCATGGTTTTCATCCACTGCGGGCGACCATGCCGCCTGTCCGACTGTGGGTGATTGTAAAACTGCGCATTGTCCCTCTAGCGCGCGGGCCATCGCCCCCACCCGAACACGCCAATAGCCTGCGCCACTATCTGTGCAGGATGGCACCAGAAGCAAATCAACCCCCGCCTCGACCAAGGCGCGCGCCAAAAGCGGAAACTCCGCATCATAGCAGATCAACACACCCACCCGCAGATCGCCAAGGTCAAAGACCTGCAAAGGCCCGCCCGATTGCACATGCCAAATCTCGCGTTCAAAGCGGGTCATAATCTGCTTGTCTTGATGCCCAATCCGCCCCTGCGCCCCATAAATGCAGGCGCGATTGACGGGCCGCAGCCCATAATCTTGGTCAAAAATCGGCGCAGATGGTGCCAAAAGGGCAAGGCCATGCTGCACCGCAAGCCGCGCAAAGAGGGCATCCGCCTCAGGCCAAATATCACAGACGGCGCGCAGGCTGCCTTCAAGATCTGCCGCAACCGATGGCCCTGCAAGATGGGCCAATTCCATCGCGCCATATTCAGGAAAAATCGCAATCTCTGCGCCGCCATCCGCGGCCTCAGCGACCCATGCGGTGATCTTCGCGTCAAAATCAGCGAAACGGGTCAAGGGATCGAGCGGATAGGCAGCGGCGGCACATTTCATAGCTGTTTGATCCAAAATTGCAGGCGCTTTTGGGTTTTTTCGGAATCTCCGATATCGAGCCATGAAAATTCTGCAAAGACGCCATCCAATTTCTGATAGCCCCGCTTTTTCCAGAATTCATTAAGCGGGCGATAGTCCTTTGGGGCCATCGGATGATCCGCAGGGCGCACCACAGCGCAAAAGGCGCTATATGTTTTTCCCTGCGCGCGGGCCTCTGCCTCGCGCGCATCGAAAAACATATGCCCTGCCCCCTGCCCGCGATGGTCTTGCATCAGAACAGACTCTGCGCAGTAGAACACACCTTCGGCGGCGATATCGCAGGCCGCCAAAGCACCAGAGAAATCATCATCATGCTGAAGCAAAGGCATCCCCGTGGCCGCGCCAACCATCTGCGCGCCATCATAGGCGGCAACCACTATTGCCCCGCCTTGTGCATAGCGGGCGAGATAACCCGTCTCATAGGCCAAATCCCCCTCATAGAGATAGGGCCAATCACGAAAGACCGTGATGCGCAGCCGTGCCAGATCGGGAACAATTGCCGAGATCTCAGCCCCGCGATAGATGCGATAGGCAAGGCTCATGCCGAAACCTGAGCGATCCAATCAGCAAGGTTGTAATAGGTCACAACACGGGTGATCTTACCGTCCTCAACGGAAAAGAAACTGCCAGCGGGCAGGACATATGTCTGTCCGCGCGCTTCGGGCAATCCTGCATCCGTGGCCAGATAGGTGCCATTTACGATAAATTCGGCGGCAACGCGATTGCCTGCCTCATTCTGCATCACCACGATATCGGTGAGATGTTCTTTATAGCAGCGGTTCATATGGACGCAAAATTCGGCAAAGGCCGCTTTGCCCATGCGCACCTGCCCCTCATTGACATGATGCGCCACATCTTCGCTGAGGCAATCAAGCATGGCCTCCAGATCGCCCGCATTAAACGCGGCGTAATACCGATTGATCAGATCCATTAGTCCCCCTCCTGTTCTAGCCCCGCATCTGGGGGGCCAAAACGATCTAGAATGCGTTTTTTGATTTGATCACGGGCTTGGCGATAGGCATCCAATTTCGCCTCGCGCGTTTCGCCCAACCCTGTTGGGTCAATGATGGGCCAATATTCAATATCGAGATGCGAATGACGCGTCAGATCCAGCGCGCGGCGTTGACTGGCGGGCGAAAGCGCCACGATCAGATCAAACCCCGAGAGATCATCCCCCCATTCCGCCATTTCATCGAAAGAGCGCACGCGATGACGTTCAAGGGCGACACCGATCTCAGCGGAAACAGAAATGGCAAAGCCATCTATCTCCAATTCATGATGCACACCCGCAGACTGAACATAGGCGCGGTGGCCGTAATATTTCTTCATCAGCCCTTCCGCCATGGGTGAGCGGGTTGCGTTATGATCGCAACAAAAAAGAACCGAAGATGGAAATTCTTTGCCCACCAGATCAAGTCCCGAAATGCAGCACGCAGATCAGGGTAAAGAGGCGGCGCGCAGTATCGGTATCAATCTCGGCTTTGCCTTCAAGCCGTTCTTGCAAAACACGCGCACCCTCATTGTGAATGCCGCGCCGCGCCATATCAATCGCCTCAATTTGGGCCGCAGGTAGCTTTTTCACGGCAGAATAATAGCTCTCACAAATCTGCCAGTAATCTTTGACCACCTGACGAAATGGCGAGAGTGAAAGGTGGAATTCGGCGGCCAGTTCCGTCTCTTGGGTGGCAACAGAAAAAACCAGACGTTTGTCACGAATGGCCAAAGCCAAATGATAGGGCCCATCGGGCGGTGTGCGCCCATCCCGCGCAGGCAAAACAAAACTGTTTTCTTCGAGCAGATCAAAAATCGCTACGCGCCGTTCCTGTTCGATCTCAGGGGTTGGTGCAGGCATATTCGAGGTGTCAATCTGAATATCGGTAATGTGCATTGTCATTCACCATCCCCCTGATTGATCCGCGCAAGCCGCGCCAAAACGGATAGGCCATGCGCCTCAAGGCTTTCTGATTTCGCCAATGTTGCAGCCGCAGGGCCAATGGCCCGCAATGCTGCGGGTGTCATTTGCGCCATGGTGGAGCGTTTCATGAAATCAAGCACCGATAGCCCGCTAGAGAACCGCGCAGAGCGCGCGGTCGGCAGCACATGGTTTGGCCCCCCGATGTAATCGCCAATCGCTTCGGGCGTCCACGCCCCCACGAAAATAGCGCCGGCATGGGTGATCTTATCGGCATAGGTTTCGGCCTCAGCCACGCAAAGCTCGAGATGTTCAGGCGCAATGCGGTTGGAGAGCGCGGCTGCTTCATCCAAATCACGCGCAACAATGATAGCGCCAAAATCACGCCAACTGGCCCCTGCGATGGCTCGCCGCTCTAGGGTTTCGAGGCGTTTCTCTACAGCCCCGGCAACAGCGCGGCCAAATTCTGCATCATCCGTGATCAAAATGGATTGCGCGCTTTCGTCATGTTCCGCTTGCGACAGAAGATCCAGTGCGATCCAATCGGGGTCATTGTCACGATCTGCGATCACCAAAATCTCAGACGGGCCTGCGATCATGTCAATGCCGACCTTGCCAAAGACCCGCCGTTTTGCGGCGGCGACATAGGCATTGCCGGGCCCTGTGATCTTATCCACGGGCAGCACGGTTTCAGTGCCATATGCCAAGGCTGCAATCGCCTGCGCACCACCCATGCGGTAAATGCGATGCACCCCCGCAAGACGCGCCGCCAAGAGAACAAGGGGGTTTACCTTGCCATCGGGCGTGGGCACCACCATCGACAAATGACCAACCCCTGCCACGGCAGCGGGGATGGCATTCATCAAAACGGATGAGGGATAACTGGCCAGCCCGCCCGGCACATAAAGACCCGCGCGTGAGACAGGGCTCCACCGCCACCCAAGTTTGGCACCAAGTTCGTCCTGCCACGCAGCATCTTGGGGCAGTTGGCGGGCATGATAGGCGCGTATGCGCGTGGCGGCTAATTCGAGTGCCGTGCGCTCGGCGGCGGGCACAGTGGCAATGGCCGCATCAATCTCGGCCTCAGAAAAGATCAACTGCTCGGGCGTCAGACGGACACGATCAAATTTCTCGCCAAAGGCAATCAAGGCTGCATCGCCATCACGGCGCACCTGCGCAATGATATCGGCAACCACCGCATCTACATCAGGGCTATCCTCGCGCTTCATCCCGAGAAGCGCTTCAAACGCCGCCTCAAAATCCGCCGTATCCGTGTTCAGAAAAATAGGCATACCCGTCTCCGTCAGAATAGGAGGGGCTTACCTTGTGTTGGCCGCGCGCTCAAGACGCGAAAGCGTCACGGGTGCGAGGGGGTTTTTCCTGAAGGGGCCTGATAGGGCCTGGTCACATCGCGCAGAGCAAGATTGATTGCCTCGACCTCAAGCGCCAAGGCCCCATCGCCTGCAAAGGTCAGGGTGAGGCGCCCCATACCATCTTCGCCCGCCTGCCACTCGACCGAAAGCAATGATAAAACCACATCGCGCGCCTGCGGGCTGATGCCTTGCGCGGCCATGCTCAGCACATCATCCACAATCAGCAAACTGCGCACCCGCTCAGGCGGGCTGACGCGCGCCCCATTTTCCCAACGAAAGCGATTGAGCAGCAGAACCACCTGACGTTTGGCGCGCGTGTATTTGATATCAGCCACAGTAAGGACGGCATCTTGCGCAAGCGCAGACAGGATTTTCACATCCTCTGCATCTGCAGCGGCAAGCGCCAAAGGCGCTTCGAAACCATCCTCAAATCGGGCGTCAACCATGGTCTGCCACCCGTTCAATTTGTGCGCCAAGGCCGCTGAGTTTTTCTTCAACCCGCTCATACCCGCGATCAAGGTGATAGACGCGGTTCACACGGGTTTCCCCTTCGGCTGCAAGCCCCGCGAGGATCAAACTGACCGAGGCACGCAAATCCGTGGCCATCACAGGCGCGCCGCGCAATTGTACAACGCCGGTCACCTTGGCTGTTCCACCATGCACATCAATTTTGGCCCCCATGCGGATCAATTCGGGCGCATGCATAAAGCGGTTCTCAAAGATGGTCTCTTCCAAAGTGGCAACCCCGTCAGCGGTGCACATCAGCGCCATCATCTGTGCCTGCAAATCGGTTGGAAACCCTGGGAATGGGGCGGTGGTCACATCCACGGCCCGCACGCGGCCCGTTTTGTGGCTGACGCTCAAGCCGCGATCGGTTTCAACAATCTCGACCCCCGCCTCTTCCAACTTATCGGCCAAGGCCGCCACAATAGCACGGCTGCCGCCAATCAATTCTACGCTGCCGCCTGCAATCGCGGGGGCAATCATATAGGTGCCCAACTCAATACGATCTGCGATGACACGATGCGTTGTCGCATGCAAACGATCCACGCCACGAATAACGATAGTGTCTGTGCCTGCGCCTTCGATATCTGCGCCCATGCCTTGCAAACAATGCGCCAGCGCCACGGTGTCAGGCTCGCGCGCGGCATTGCGCAAAACGGTGGTGCCTTTGGCCAAAACCGCCGCGCAAAGCGCATTTTCCGTGGCACCCACGGAAACAAAGGGAAAGCTGATCTCAGCCCCTTTGAGGCCATTTTTTGCCGTTGCGTGAACATAGCCTTCGCGCAGATCAATTGTGGCCCCCAAAGCCTCAAGCGCGGTCAAATGCAAATCCACTTTGCGCGCACCAATTGCACAACCGCCCGGAAGCGAAACAACCGCCTCACCAAATCGGCCCACTAACGGCCCAAGCACGTTGAAAGAAGCGCGCAGCTTGCGCACGATGTCGTAATGCGCAGTCAGATTGGTCACATCGGCAGACGAGATCATCATCGCGCGGCCATCGGCCAAACGGGCCACTTCGCAGCCCAAGCTTTCCAACAAGCTGCCCAGTGTCGCCACATCAGACAGGCGCGGCACATTGGTCAGCGTCAAAGGTTCATCCGATAAGAGGGCCGCACACATCAGCTTTAGGCAGGTGTTCTTCGCGCCCGCGATGGGAACCTCGCCCGAAAGCGGGCCATTTCCTTTAACGATGATACTGTCCACGGGTGCTGCCTCTTTTGCTCTGCTCAGGTCGCGTCAAGATGACGGGCCCGCGCCATTTTCGCCATCTTCCGCACGTCTTTTGCGGGCCTGCGCCTTGCGGCGGGCCAAATTGGCCTTAAGCGCTGCTTTCAACCGCTCCGTACGAATGTCTTGTGCGCTTCTTTGACCAGAATTCGATCTTTTCGGCGGGTTTGATGGTTGCTTCATGCAGCCTCTAATAGCGAAGCGGACAATTCGCGTCTAGCGCGATGCAAATCGAAATTGGCATAAATTGCCTATGCGCATCCGCAGCCATCAAAAGGAATTGGGCCCTGGTGCGAATTTTCGTTTGCTTTGGTCTTGCATGGGTCTGCGATTGCGTCTAATCCACGCGCCACACGTGCGCTGCAGTAGCTCAGTGGTAGAGCACTCCCTTGGTAAGGGAGAGGTCGGGAGTTCAATCCTCCCCTGCAGCACCATCAAAATCATATGATCATTAATACGACAAACGCCCAAGTTGGTGTGTGTAATCCAATTGGTTCTGAGCTTGCAAAAGTACACACGTTGTACGCGATTGACAGAATGACCAGATGATCAAGGTGATTCAATAACTAATAATTATTTAATATTATGTATATTTTTTTAAATAGTAATCACTGATAGCAGCAGAGTCGGAAAAGTCGTTCCCGTCATTCGCGTAGGATGTGTAGATTTCTATAGATTTATCAATAAGCGGTAGCCCGCCAATAATAGCCTTCATAAAGGCGGCAAGAGCGGTCATGTCTTTGGCTAACTGTCTCGCGTAAGCTTTAGGGGGATCAAAATCTTCAGAAACCATCTGCTTGTAGATCCGTTGCAAAATTTGAGAATCCGCCATTCCACCCGATAATGCTTCTGGTAAAAGCCTGGGATCAATCTGCGCAGATCGCGCCAATGTCAAAACCTCTGCCATCAGTACATAATTCGTTCCAACAATCGCCTGATTTAAAGTTTTAGCAATTTGACCAGCACCCAATGGACCCAATAAAGTTGAGGTCTTTGTTAGAGCATCAAGTATCGGAATTACTCTTTCAAAATCGGCCTGCACACCGCCTAGCATCGCCGTTAAAGTTCCTGTCTCTGCTGGATCAGGACCTCCTGATACGGGCGCGTCAATCCAAGCAACTCCGTGTTCAGCCATTCTACCAGCAATTCGCACAGTGTCTTCGCGTGGCACAGTTGAAAAATCAATAATCAGGTCGGCGCCACCATCTGATTTGGCAAAGCCTAAAGGACCAAAGCAACAGTTTTCAACTGCTTCAGTGTTAAGAACACACATTGCAAGGATATCACTGCACTCGCGCACTTCTGCTGGAGTGTCTGCCCAAATTGCTCCATGCGGCAATACCTCTAAAGCCCGTTCCGGCTCTAAGTTCCATACAGTCACTGTAAAGCCACGCGACAGAAGGCGCCTCACCATTGGGGCGCCCATTATCCCAAGCCCGACAAATCCAATTTGAGGTAATTTCGAACGGTCTTTCATAATAGCTCCAGTTTTGTAAAAAATGACACCTTACAGACATTAGAAATGCTAACACGAGCTTGATTAATCATAGCTTAATTTAACCAAACTGGATTAACCTTTAGGATAAGAAGATACTACCTATCCAATTTACAATCTCTAATATTGCAAACAAATTGCGACATCAAAGAACTGATACAAATATGACCAGCCAAACAAGCACATCAAACTTACCATTAACAGGATTGAGAATAATTGACCTGACACAGGTGATGGCTGGACCGTTCTGTTGCATGATGCTCGGGGATATGGGGGCAGATGTTATAAAAGTTGAGCCGCCAAAAGGAGATCAGACCCGCGCGGCAATGGGCTTTCGGATGAAAGGAAATGACAGTCCCGGTTTTTTTGCACTGAACCGGAATAAAAAATCAGTCGTCTTAAATCTAAAGAGCTCTGGAGGCATCACCATGTTCATGGAGCTCGTTAAAACAGCTGATGTGCTGGTTGAAAATTATCGACCAGGTGTCACAAAGAGGCTGGGCATAGATTATCAATCTCTCAAAGAAATTAACCCTAAACTGATTTATGCAAGCATATCTGGTTTTGGACAAACTGGGCCTTGGTCTCAGCGTCCAGGTTTTGACCTTATGGCGCAAGCGATGTCTGGCGTTATGAGCGCCATGGGGCACCCCGATATGGGACCAGTAAAGTCTGGCGTTTCTGTTGGCGATTTGGGAGCAGGCTTATTCTGCGTTTATGGCATTCTAAGCGCAGTAATTGGCCGCACAAAATCTGGTACGGGTCAATATATTGACGCTTCTCTTTTTGAGGCGGCACTATCTCTATCGATCTGGGAGACCACCGAATTTTGGGCCACAGGCAAGTCGCCCCAGCCACTCGGTACAGCAAATCGTATGAGCGCACCCTACCAAGCATTCATGGCAAGCGATGGTATGTTTGTTGTGGGCGCTGCAAACCAAAAATTATGGGAATTATTTTGTGATGTGATTAACCGCCCAGAAATAAAAGAAGATCCGCGCTTTATGACTAACATGGATCGCGTCGCTAACCGCAGCCAACTGGAAGCCGAACTCAAACCTATTTTCATCGAACAAAACGTGGGGTTTTGGGTCGCAAAGTTTTTAAACTACGGTGTTCCAGCAGGCCCAATTAACGACTTTGAGCAAGTTTTAAGTGCTGATCATACTTTGCAACGCAACATGGTTCTGGAAATCAATCACCCGGTTGAAGGGCCAATAAAATCTTTGGGCTTCCCAGTAAAGTTGCAAGACACCCCACAACAAGTACGTTTACCTCCGCCTCTACTGGGGGAGCATACTCATGAACTAGCAATTGAACTAGGATTGGATACTAACAAATTACGCGCAGAAGGAGCTTTTGAGTGAGTAGCGGTGCGGTACATATGCAAGTCGAGGGATCTGTTGCTAGAATTTGGTTTGATCGACCGGAAGCAATGAATTCGATGACTTGGAAGATGTACAATGACTTTGAAAAAATAAATCTTCGTCTACAAACAATGTCAAAGCTAAGAGCGATAGTTTTACGTGGTGTGGGTGGTAAAGCCTTCGTCGCAGGTACGGACATACATCAATTCTCCGATTTTAATCGCAGTGAGCATGGCGTTGAGTATGAAAAAAAAATGGACCGAATACTCTATGAATTCGTGTCGCTTCCGGCACCTACTCTGGCAGTGATTGACGACCTGGCGATTGGTGGTGGCCTAAATATTGCAGCATCATGCGACTTGAGACTGGCTGCTACAGGCGCTCGGTTTGGTGTTCCGATATCTAGAACACTGGGAAACTGCCTCTCTATGCGCAACTATGCCAATATGGTCAGTCTTATTGGCGAACCCGCTTCAAAACGAATGTTGTTTTTAGCAGAACTAATGACCGCCGAAGAGCTTGCCGGAACTGGGTTTCTAGCCCGCGTAGTCCCCCCCCAGGAGGTGGACACTGCGAGCGATGAATTGATTGAAAAGCTATGCTCCATGGCACCCCTCACCATCACGGCGAGTAAAAAAGCACTTCAACGTTTAAGGACTGCAAATTTACCTAGCGGCGAGGACTTGATCGAGCTTTGTTATGGGAGTTCAGATTTTCAAGAAGGCGTTCAAGCTTTTAAGGCGAAAAGACGCCCTAATTGGACTGGGGAATGAGCTAATGCAGGTAATATCTGTCATCTATTTCGAGCCCCCAAATGTCCATGATCGATGATTTCTCCAACACGGCTTTAAACTCTACGGATATGATAGAGGACTTTTGAAAGTGAAGCATCCAATGAAACCAAGAATTGCTATTATTCCAGGAGATCCATCCGGTATTGGGCCTGAGCTTATCGCGAAATTATTGCAAGAAACAGATGTAAAAGAAGCGGCGAATATCCTTCTTGTAGGTGATGCTCATGTTTGGAAACAAGGCGCGAAGCAGGCCAGAAAAGATGTAGATTTAAATACAATACCCCGTTCAGAAATTTCCAGTTTTGAAGGAGTTGCACACCTCAATTTACAGAGCTGTGAACCTGAAGAAATTGAAGTGGCCAATATTTGTTTAGCAAGCGGAAGATCTTCATTACGCAACCTGGAAAGCGCCTTAGATCTTGCTAAAAGTGGTCTTATCGATGGTATTTTATTCGCACCTTTTAATAAGGCAGCGTTGACACTCGCAGGCATGGAAGAACAGGACGAGCATCAATTTATTGCCAAGTATATAGGGTTTTCTGGCCATCACTCTGAAATAAATGTCTTGGACGACATCATGACCACCAGGGTCACAAGCCACATAAGCTTGGGCGAAGTGGCCCGCAATATAAATGAGTTATCAATCAGCCGAGCCATTGATTTAGCCGCTGTAACTCTCAAACGCTTCGGAATTGAATACCCTCACATAGCGGTTGCAGCACTCAATCCCCATGCCGGAGACAACGGAAAATTTGGGCGCGAAGAGATTGATGTAATTGGGCCAGTAATTCAGAATTACCAACAAAGTCAGATGAAAGTCACTGGGCCTTGGCCCTCTGACACTGTGTTTTTAAAAGCGCAGAACCGCGAAGTGGATGCTGTGGTTACAATGTATCACGACCAAGGGCAAATCGCGATGAAATTGATGGGGTTTGAGCGTGGAGTAACCGTTGCAGGCGGTTTACCAATACCAATCGTCACCCCTGCGCACGGCACTGCTTTTGATATTGCGGGTCAAGGCGTCGCCTCTGTCAGCGCGACGCTTCAAGCTTTTCGTTTATTACTGCGCACAAGAGACGTTAATGCCGTAATTTAATTATCTACAATAACCCAACTTTCTGCTGATTTGTCTTTATCGGGAGCGAAATATGAAAATCATCGACGCTCATCATCACTTTTGGGATCCAGACTTAAATTACCATCCTTGGCTCCGCGACGAGCCCCTAATCCCGTTTAGATATGGTGATTACTCCAGTATCCGCACAAGGTTCATGCATGAAGAATACGATTTAGTATCAGCAGATTGGGAGATTGTTGCGAATGTAACAATGGAGGGAGAATGGGATCCCGCGGACCCAACTGGCGAAGCAATTTGGATGCAAAAAGTTGCAGATAGTACCGGAAAACCAGCCGCGCATGTCGCTCAAGCATGGTTGGACAAAAACGATTTAGATGAGGTTCTTTCTACTTTAGCCAATCTATCAATTGTCAAATCCGTACGCCATAAACCACGGTTCAATGCATCTCCAGGAGGACCGCCGGGCGGTATGACAGACCCATATTTCAAAGCCGGTTACAAAGCCTTAGCAAAATCAAACCTGATGTTTGATTTACAGACCCCATGGTGGCACTTGTGTGAAGTAAAATCGATGGCAGATATGGCTCCAGAAGTGCCAATTATACTCAATCACACTGGACTTCCTTCTGATAGATCCGCCGAGGGTTTGGCTGGGTGGTACGAAGCGCTAAAAGATTTTGCGCAAATTCCCCAAACATTTATCAAAATTTCAGGATTAGGTGTTCCAGGAAAGCCTTGGTCCCTAGCTGACAATCGCGACATCATCAGAAGGGCAATTGATATTTTCTCGCCTGACAGATCTATGTTTGCATCAAACTTCCCGGTGGACGGCTTGTGCGGAGATTTCAACACTATTTTTTCAGGGTTTGACACCGCTACCAATGACTATTCAAACGAGGAGAGACAGTCATTGTTTAGCGGCACTGCATCGGAAGTATACGGGATCAAGATGCTGTAATTTTTAAAATACAAAATTTATAATCATTTGGTCAATAATTCTGATATCAGTTGAGGCTAAGGTCGATACTCCCACTTCAATGAAAACCTATCCATAACCTGAGATAGCTTTGCTATCTCCTCATCAATATTACTATTCAAACAAACAATTAGACCAAATTTTATATCATCGCGCACTGATACAACACGGGCCGCAAAACCCGCCTCGGCAAGGCTTGCGTCTAATACGCGAGCAATCGCGAGTTTACGTAAAGCAGGCTTAAAGGTTTTACCTACGGCAGTTTTCGGTAATTCAGGTAAAATTTCGACATATTTGGGCGCTGCAGCACGTTCGGTAACATGGATGCGGGCATGTTCCATTAAGGCATCTACGGTCACATCTGCCCCTTCAACCAATTCCACATAGGCGCAGGGCAGTTCGCCAGCGATTGGATCAGGCTGGCCAATGGCCGCTGCCATTGCCACTGACGGATGAGTGGCCAAAGCCTCCTCAATAATTGCAGGATCGATGTTGTGACCACCGCGATTAATCAAATCCTTCGCCCTGCCCGTGATCCAGAGATACCCGTCCACATCAAACCGCCCCAAATCGCCAGTGCGCAAATATTGACCCTCATACATTAGCGCCGCCGATTTTATAGCGTCTTTGTATATACCCTGCTCCGTCACGCCGGGGCTTGCCACGCAAATCTCGCCGATCTCATCAATGGCACATTCTGTGAGGCCTTCGGGCGTATCTTTGAGGATGATCACATTACAATGCGGAAAGGGGATCCCAACAGACCCAACCTTTTTCTCACCTTCAACTGGGTTGCAGGAGACAAGACAAGTAGCCTCGGTCAGGCCATATCCTTCGACAAGGCTGACGCCCGTTGCGCCCTCAAACCGACGAAACAATTCCAATGGCAGGGGGGCTGATCCCGAAAAAGCGGTTTTCACAGAGGAGATATCTGCATCTACAGGCCGTTGCATCAACACCGCAAGCGCGGTTGGCACCGTGATCAAGAATGTGACCTGCCAGCGTTCGACCAATTTCCAGAAATTATCGAAAACCCCTGCGCCGCGATATCCTTGCGGGGTCGGAAAGACCGTATGGGCTCCCGAACACAAACCACCCATTAAGATCACATGGCTTGCAAAAACATGAAACAGCGGCAGCGGGCAGAGCACCGTATCGGTTTCTGTAAACAACAGACTGTGACCTACCCAACCATTATAGATGATGCCCGAATAGCTGTGCTGCGCCACTTTGGGCATGCCGGTTGTGCCGCCTGTATGAAAACAGGCAGCGATACGATCTCTCCCCTGATCTGGGTGGCGCAACAGATCAGCCGTCTCGCCCGCCATTTCCGCGCGCAACGACAACACGCAGGCCTGATGCGTGACCTTTACCTTGGGCCGCAGCAAGGGCGCGATCACCCGCTTGATCCCCGTCAGATAGCGCAGAAGATCAACTTCCAATACAGTTTCAACTTCGGGGGCCATGGCCACGGCGGCGGCGGTCTTTTGTGCAAGATCCGTCTTGGGAAATGGCGCCAAAGTGACCACAAGCCGCGCTTTCGTTTCGCGCAAGATGCTTGCGATTTGATCAGGCTCAAGCAGCGGGTTTATGGGCACCACAACGCCCGCAACCATACCCGCCAGAAGGGTCAAGACTGTTTCGGTGCTATTGGGCAGCACAAAGGCAACCGCATCCTCTGGGCCAATGCCAAGCCGTGCAAACAGATTGGCCAGTTGGGTCACCTCCGCCCTGAGGCTTTGCCAATCCAATGTCTCTGCTTTTGCGTCAGGATCTGAAAACAGTTGAAAGGTAACCGCCGGGCGCGCGGGATAGCGCGCTGCAACGTCAGTCAGCAATTCATAAATGCTTTGCGCAGGCGCGGCCGCAGGCCACGGGTGATCTGTCTCAATTTTGCGCACATCTTGATTATTCGCAAAAGGCAGCATGGCCTTGCCTCCCCCATCATTCTCCCAAATGGTCCTGCGGTCACGATGCACGCGGTCGCACGGCAGGCTTTGCGTGAGAATGAAGAGAAAAGCGCGTTTTCGCAAGCACGCTGTGATTATTCAGCAGCGATTCCATCGGTGAATTGCAACCGTGCCAGACGTGCATAAAGTCCGCCTTCCGCGACAAGCGCATCATGGCTGCCTTCGGCAACAATCTGCCCCGCATCAAAGACCAAAATGCGGTCGGCCTTTTTCACAGTTGCCAGTCGATGCGCAACAATCAAGGTCGTGCGCTCGGCACTGAGATCTGCGACCGCGCGCTGCACCAATCGCTCACTTTCAGCGTCAAGCGCACTGGTCGCTTCGTCTAACAGCAGGATCGGCGCATCGCGCAAAATGGCGCGGGCGATGGCAATACGCTGTTTCTGCCCCCCAGACAGCATAATCCCCCGCTCGCCCACATAGCTGTCATAGCCTTCGGGCAAAGCCGCAAGGAACTCATGCGCGGCGGCGGCGCGGGCGGCGGCCTCGACCTCAGCATCGGTGGCGTCAGGACGGCCAAAGCGAATATTGTCACGCGCAGAGGCCGCGAAAATCACAGGGTCTTGCGGCACCAGCGCCATAGCCGCGCGGAACCCCTCACGGCGCATATCGCGCAGATTGACCCCATCAAGGGTGATCTTGCCTTTTTGCGGATCATAGAAGCGTTGCAGCAATTGGAAGATCGTGGATTTACCTGCGCCTGATGGCCCGACAAGCGCCACTGTCTCACCCGATTTAATGGTGAAGCTCACATCTTTGAGCGCCGCAGTTTCTGAGCGGGTCGGATAGGCAAAACCCACGCCGTCAAACACGATATCGCCCTTGCCCGCATGTGCCAGGGACACAGGGCGGACGGGGTCGGTGACTGCGTCCTCAGCGTAGACAAGTTCTACCAACCGCTCGGTCGCACCAGCGGCGCGCTGCAATTCGCCCCAAATCTCAGACAGCGCACCCACCGCGCCTGCGACCATAATTGCATAGATCAAAAACTGGATCAGCGCGCCGATGCTCATTGCGTCTGCGCGAACATCCCGCGCTCCCACCCAAAGTACCCCCACAATCCCCGCAAAAACTAGGAAGATCACAATCACTGTCATAAAGGCACGGGTTGAAATGCGGCGCTTGGCACTGTTGAAACTGGCCTCTGTAACGTTGGAAAAATCATTGGAAGAGGCTCGCTCATGAGTAAAGGCCTGCACAGTTTGAGCGGCCAAAAGCGCCTCAGATGCTGCGCCAGAACTTTGCGCAATCCAATCTTGGTTTTCACGCGACAACACGCGCAGCTTGCGCCCCAAAACCACAATCGGGACGATAATCGCAGGCACAAGCAACAAAACCATCCCCGTCAGCTTGGGCGATGTGACAACCATCATCACCAAGCCGCCCATTAAAATCAGCGCATTGCGAAGGGCTACAGACACCGAAGAAGAAATCACACTGAGCAAAAGCGTAGTGTCCGTGGTGATGCGGCTAAGCACCTCACCCGTCATGACCTTCTCATAAAAACTTGGGCTCATCGAGATCATGCGGAAAAACACTGCCTTGCGAATATCGGCAATCACACGCTCACCCAATCGTGTCACAAGGTAATAACGCGCGCCCGTGCCTAGGGCTAAAAGGCCCGCGATCCCCAAGGCAGCAAGAAAATAGCTGTCCAAGAGGGCGGCGGTGTTTGTCTCAAACCCATCTACGACACGGCGCACGGCCAAGGGCATAATCAGCGCCACAAGCGCCGTGGTCACAAGCGCCAAACCCGCCCCGATGATCCAGACACGATACGGCACGAGAAAGGGCACAAGCGCACGCAGCGATCCAATCTTTTTGGAGCGCGCACGCTCCTCCGTGGCATTGGCGGCCTTTGCAGGCGGTGCTGCCTTAGCGGCATCGGTTTGGGTGGTCATGGTCGCGTTTATCCTCAATCTGTGAAAGTGGGATAAAGCGGCACGGCTCATCAAACAAGCCCCGCGTGGCGCGACTTAATGCGCGCAGAAATGAAATCAGGGACGCGGCCCGCGATATTTGGCAACAAATTCCGCCGCAGGCATTGCGCGGAAATCAGGCAATGCGCGGCGCAGACGGGCATGATCCCAGTCCCACCACGCCAAATCCATGAGATCTTGCGCGACCTCATCGGCAAAGCGCATGCGCAAGGGCTTTGCGGGCGTGCCTGCCACAATCATAAAATCTGGCACATCCTTGGTCACCACAGCGCCTGCGGCAACAATCGCGCCGATGCCCACGCGGATTTCGGGTTTGATAATCGCACCATGACCGATCCAACAATCGGCCCCAAGGCTAAGACGGCGCGCCGCACGCGCGGCAAAAAATGCAGCATCGTCTGACGCGTCATCGAAATAGAGCTCAGAGCGATAGAGGAAATGATGTTGCGCCGCATTGCGCATCGGGTGATCGGTTGGCCCGATCCGTGTCATCGCGGCAATGTTCGAAAATTTGCCGATATCGGCATTGGCAATATCGGCCATACGGTCACAATAGGCGTAGTCCCCGAAAGCCGAGTTCAGAACGCGCGAGAACGCCCCCACCTCGCAATAAGCCCCGAAGGTAGAATTGGCGATTTCGCAGCCTTGATGGATCAGGGGCGTATCGGCTGTCAGTTTTTTTGCGTCACTCATGTTGGCCTATCACTTGCCTGAGCCATCGCCTTTGATCAGGCGCGCCCGTATACGACCAGAAACCGCATCCATTGCAACCACCATCAGCACGATCAAGGTTATATAATAAGTGACCTTTTCCCAATCTGCCGTGGTCTGGATGGCTTGGGTCAGCAATAGACCGATGCCCCCGCCCACAATCGCGCCCACAATCGTGGCCGAGCGCGTGTTCGATTCAAAGAAATACAACACCTGACTGAGCAAAATGGGCATGACCTGCGGCAAGACGCCGAAACGATTGCGCTGCACTGCATTCGCGCCTGTCGATGCCAGCCCCTCAATCTGCTTTTCATCGACATTTTCAAGGGCCTCGGAAAACAGTTTGCCAAAGCTGCCCGTATCTGTCAGCAAAATAGCCAAGGCCCCTGTCATCGGCCCTGGCCCAAAGGCCCGCGATAGGATGATGGTAAAGATCAGCGCATCCAAGCCACGCACAAAATCAAACAGGCGGCGGATGACAAACCGCACCGCTTTGGACGGAGCGAAATTTGTTGCCGCAAAAAACGCCAAAGGCAGCGCAATCATTGCCGCGCCAAATGTGCCCAGAAAGGCCATCAGGATCGTTTCCCCCAAAGCCCAAAAAACATCCCCATGCCGCCAGATTGAATTGTTCCAGACATTCGACAGCATCAGACCAAAATTGGAATGCGCGGGGTCAATTTGCGCGCCGCGGGTGATGGTCGCGAAAACCTCGCCCGCGCTCATGCCTGAATAGGGGCTGGCCAGATCGAAAAAGAACATCTCCCATCCCGCGAAATAGCGCATGGTTTCGGTGCGATTGCGGGTGACAGACAGCCGCCCCCCTTCGGTCGCAATCGAGACGCGATTGCCAGAGGCATTGATGAAATCAGGAACCGCCTCGGCGGATAGGCGCAAATCAACCCCATTTGCGGTATCAATGACAATGTCGCCAAATTCAGGATGGTGATAGGTGATCAGCGGCCCAGCATAGGTCACGCGATGCCCATGGCGCAGTTCGATTTCGGCTGTGTGGCTTGCCACTTCGGCCCAAGCGGGGATTTGATCAGGCGCATAGGTGGCACGGCGTGAACCTTCAATGGCGACCGTGATCTCGCCTGAGCGATTATCGCGCGTGACATGGGTTTTATAGCTGACCGCATCCGACACCAACACCGCCGCGTTATCCATCCGCGCCCGTTCTGCCAAACCCAGAATGTCAAAGGCAAAAAAGACATAGACCGCATAGGCAAAGATCACCGCTGGGATCGCAAAACCAAATAGTTTCTTGCGCCCAATGCGGCGGATTTCGGAGGCACGCAAAGCCGCAACATCTTGGGTAGCCATGACCATATCAGAACGTCCCCTTGGTCAAATAATTGCGCAGGCTGCTTGAGAGCTGATCAACCGCGACAATGGTCAAAAACAGGATCACGAAAACGGCGGCGGCCTCATCGAACTTGCCCTGCCCGAACGTCAGCGCGTTTTTCAGCTCGTAGCCAATGCCACCCGCGCCCACAAAACCAAGGATGGCTGACGCGCGGATATTGATCTCAAAGCGCAGCAACCCATAGCTGAGGTAATTGGGCAAAACCTGTGGGATGACACCCAACCAAATCCGTTGACCCCAATTTGCACCGACAGACTGCAACCCTTCGACAGGTTTCATGTCCGTGTTTTCAGTCACCTCAGAAAACAATTTGCCCATGGCACCCATCGTATGCAGCGCGATGGCAATCATTGCAGGCACAGGGCCACCGCCCATGATGAAAATCAGCACCAATGCCACCACAACCTCAGGGATCGCGCGCAAGATGTCGGTGATACGGCGAAAGAACGGGATCAGACGAGGCCAATAGGCCAGCCCGCGCGTGCCCAAGAGCGAGAACACCACCCCACCCGCGCAGCCAAGCAAAGTCGCGACCGCCGCAATGTTAAGCGTCTCAATCAAAGCAGGCAGTGCATCCACCATATGGCCAGGCAGGTTTGCTGCTTTTTCAATCGCCTCAGAAATCAGATCAGCAGGGAAATCAAAAAGGCGATGTAGGCCTTCCAAGAAACCACCTGCATTGCGATCTTCTGCAATAGAGAAGCCAGAGATCAACATCACCGCAAAGATCAAAATGAGCAGACCTGAATAGAGACGGCGGCGCTGCGTCATCTGCAGATAATCTTCGCGCACTGTTTCACGTCTTTCCCGATCGATCTGGGATGAGGTGATATCGGTCATGGTCAACCTTTCTTGAAGATGGGGGCGCGCAAATCTGCGCACCCCCCAATGTCATGCACCAGTGTGCAACAAGGGCTTAGTTACCTTGTGCCAAACGCACAGCGATGATGGTCTCATAGGCTTCGTGGCTGATGGGTGCGAAACCTGCGGTTTCACCTGCCGCCACGCCATAAGCGCAGGCCTCATCTGTTTCGTGCAGATTGGCCAAAAGTTCGGTTACAGTCGCCTTTACATCGTCAGGCAGCGATTGACGCAGAACGACAGGGCCTTCTGGAATTGGCTTAGAGCGCCAGATTTCAACCAAGTCGTTCATATCAACCAGACCTGCATCAACCGCGCGGCGCAATGCGCCCGAGTTGTAGCCGTCTTCCCAGTTGCCCAAACCATCGGCCCAAGTCACGCCTGCATCAATATCGCCATTGTTTACGGCGATGATTGTCTGCTCGTGACCGCCTGTGAATACAACATCACCAAAGAAATCGCCTGGCTCCATCGAGTAACCCAACTGTGGGATCTCAACCGAAGGGATCAAGAAACCAGAGGTCGAGTTTGGATCACCAAAGCCAAAGGTTTTGCCTTCAAGATTGGCCAAATCGGCAATGCCGCTGTCAACGCGGGCAAAGCCGATGGAATGATACGAGAAAGAGCCATCCAAATTGGTCTTAACCAAGACAGGCTCGACCGCGTTTTCATCTGCGATATAGGTCGCGGCATAGGAAGACGCGCCCAACCATGCGAAATCAAGCGTGCCGCCAAGCAAGCCTTGGATCACGCCGTTGTAATCTGCAGGGGTGAACAAACGGGTTGGAACGCCAAGGGCCTCTTCAACATAGGCGCGGAAGCATTCGTTATTTGCCAAACGGTCTTGCGCGTTTTCACCGCCCAAAAGGCCGATATTGAATTCTGTGATTTCTTGCGCCGCCGCAGGCCCAGCAAGGGCTGTTGTCACTGCGAGGAGAGTTGCCAGTTTCTTCATGAGAAGTCTCCGTGAGATGAGATGTCCGAACAGATGGACTGGGGTTTTGGCCCTACATCAGGCCTTGTATCGCGGGATGTTTGACCCGCTTTTCCGCCACCGCCTCAGCACCCGAAATCTTGGTAGAGGTAGCGAATTCGTTGAATGTTTCATCCGCGCCATAGATGTCGCGCGCGACACCCGTGGTCAGTTGCGCAGGAGTGCCATCGAACACGATGCGCCCGTCCCGCATTCCGATCACGCGGTCACAATATTGGCGCGCCGTATCCAATGTGTGCAGGTTCGCAATTACCATGCGCCCGTCTTCTGTGTTGATCCGCTTGAGCGTATCCATCACGATTTGGGCATTCATGGGATCAAGGCTGGCGATTGGCTCATCGGCCAGAATGATCTGGGGATCTTGCATCAAGGCGCGAGCGATGGCGACCCGTTGCTGTTGACCACCGGACAACGCCTCAGCCCGTTTGGGTGCTTGTTCGGCAATGCCCAGACGATCAAGAATATCAATCGCGCGGGAAATATCGGCCTTTGACCAAAGATTAAACATCGTGGCCAAGGTCGAAGCGTGGTTCAATTTCCCATGCAATACATTCGACACAACATCGAGGCGTGGCACAAGATTAAACTGCTGAAAGATCATGGCGCAGCGGCTTTGCCATGCGCGCGCCTCCGCGCCGCGATAGGCAAGCACATTGGTGCCATCAACCAGAATTTCGCCATCCGTGGCATCGGTCAGGCGGTTCATCATCCGAAGAAAGGTGGACTTGCCCGCCCCAGAGCGGCCAATGATCCCGACAAAGGCAGGTCGGTCGATAGAAAAGCTAACGCGGTCAACGGCAATCTTGCTGCCAAAAACCCGGGTTACGTTGCGCACTTCGAGCATAAGGCCCCCTTCCAAAATCTTGAGGGCCATATCGCCGTGCAGTGATTCAGTTATGTGACCGAATTGTTACCGTTTCGTAAAAATATCATCGGTCAGGCAACGCGCAGGCCGCGCGACCAAACCCCGCGCAAACGCGGTGTGCCGCCCGCAACAGACAGGCGCAAAACGTCACCGCGCAAGCCTTGTTCGATGCAGCCACGATCCTGCAAACCCGCAGCCTTAGCAGGGTTGGCCGTCACTGTGGCCATGGCGCGCGGCAGATCATTCCACATTTGCCCCAAGCGATAAGCCGACAGCAAAAGCGCGGCAGGGACATAATCGGAGGAGATGATATCCAACAGGCCCGCTTCGGCCAGTTCGGCAGCCGAAACATTGCCCGAATGTGACCCGCCACGGATCAAATTGGGCGCGCCCATCATAACCGCGATGCCATGCCTATGGCAGGCCTCGGCCGCCTCGCGCGTGGTCGGGAATTCGGCCAATTTGATCCCGTAGCCTGCCGATTTCGCGACATGATCCGCGGTGGTATCATCATGGCTTGCCAAAAGCGCGCCATAGCGGCGGGCGTGATCCACTGCGGCCTGTTCGTGCATATCCCCAAATCGCGCACGCATATCTGTCAGCTGTGCGATATGGTCTAACCATTCATCCTCGCTGAGATTGTTCTTGCCCATCACATAGGCTTTGAGCTTGGACAGATCACGGAATTGCCGTTGCCCTGGTGTGTGATCCATCAGGCTCACCAAACCTACGCGGTCTGCTGGGCCAAATTCGGCCAATTCTTCCGCCAAGGTTTCGGAACAGATTTCGGCGCGCAAGTGTAGAAAATGGCTGATCTTCAGCATCCCTTGATTGCGCAGGGCCAACATCTCGCTGGCCAAAGGACGGGCATAGCGTTCGTAACGGGTTTTGCCCGAATTAATCGACCCAATGCGCATGGCATCGAAAACTGTCGTGATCCCTGCCCCTGCCAGTTCGGCATCATGGGCGATAATGGCCGCATCATGGGGCCAATCAACTGACGGGCGCGGCTGCATGTGCCGCTCAAGATTGTCAGTGTGCAATTCAACCAGACCGGGCGTCAGATAATCGCCCTCGCAATCAATCGCGCCACGCGGCAAGGTGCCGCCTTCGCGGATATCCGCAATGACCCCATCTTGCACAATCACACTGCCTGCAAAGACCCGATCCACAGTAACGATCTGCGCATTGCCGAAAATCACTTCGCTGCTCATGATTGGTCTATCCTTTGAATAAGCCTGCCTCAGCGGCGGCGATGGCGACCTCTATCGTGCCGCTATTGTCAATTTCCACGATATTCAGGCCTTCGGGCAAAGGAACCTGTCGCGCCAGACGCGCGGCGATATCCTGTGCATCCTCGCGCCCGCGCGCGGCAAGACGCGTGGCCAAAACCGCAGGACTTGCGGTGATGGACAGAACCACTACATGCGCAAATCGCAACGCAGCCTCGCTCAACACATTGCGAGACAGGTTTGCAAGGACATCATGACCTGCGGCAATCCAATCGGCCACCTCAGCGGGAATACCATAAGAGAGGCCGTGCGCCTGCCATGACAAGGCAAAGGCCCCCTGCCCGTTGAGACGCGCAAATTCATCTGCGCTGACCCCATCAAAGGCCTCACCCCCCGCATCACTGGGGCGGGTGATCACGCGTTTGGCCGCGCGCAAATCTGGATGGCGGGCCATCAGCCCTGCCATCACGCTGTCTTTGCCCACCCCCGAGGGGCCAACAACCGCAATGATGCGGCCTGTCTTCATGCGATCTTCCTTGGGGTAAAGACGCTGACATCAATGGCGCGATCCGCCACCCGCTCGCGCGCTTCAAGGTCATGGAAAATTCCAACTATCGCAGCCCCTTCTGCCTTCGCCTCTTCGATCAGCGATAGCACCGTCTCGCGGTTCTGGGCATCAAGGCTGGCGGTTGGCTCATCCAACAGCAAAATAGGATAGCGATGTGCAAATCCGCGCGCGATGTTGACGCGTTGCTGTTCACCGCCCGAGAATGTCGTGGGCGATAACGGCCAAAGCCGTTCGGGGATGCGCAACCGCGTCAGCAAATCTGCGGCCCGCGCCTGCGCTTCGTCCTCAGCCACACCAAGAGACAAGAGCGGTTCTGCCACAACCTCTAGGGTGGGCACGCGCGGCACCACGCGCAAGAACTGGCTGACATACCCTAAAACCTCGCGCCGTAGGGTCAAAATCTCGCGCGGGGTGGCGGTGGTGATGTCCAACCCGTTCACCACCACACGCCCCGCTTGCGCCAGATAATTTCCGTAAAGGATGCGCATGACAGTGGATTTCCCTGCCCCGCTTTCCCCTGTCAGGGCGACACATTCGCCCGCCGCCACGGAAAAATTCGCGCCCTCTAGCACGGGGATCACCGCGCTGTTTTGATTGTGCAGGGTAAAAGATTTCCCCAAATCTGTGACTGTGATCATCGTCATCCCTCACACCTGCAAAACCGAAGATACCAAAAGCTGCGTATAGGCATGTTGCGGATCATCCAAGACCTGATCGGTCAAACCTGTTTCCACAACATGGCCCGATTTCATCACCATCAGCCGATCTGCCAAAAGACGCACGACCGCCAAATCATGGGTGACGATAATGGCCGACAATCCCATACGGCGGACAAGACCGCGCAGCAAATCCAACAGCCGTGCCTGCACGCTAACGTCCAAGCCGCCCGTGGGTTCGTCCATGAAAACAAGGCGCGGGCCCGTCACCAAATTGCGCGCGATTTGCAGGCGCTGCTGCATCCCACCCGAAAAGGCCGAAGGGCGATCATCCATACGGGCGGTGTCGATTTCAACCTTGCTCAGCCAGTCACCTGCGGTCTGGCGAATATCGCCATAATGACGCGCGCCGACCGCCATCAACCGCTCGCCGACATTACCGCCTGCGGATACCCGCATCCGCAATCCATCACGCGGATTTTGATGCACAAAGGCCCAATCGGTGCGCGACAGCATCCGCCGCTCGGCCTCAGGCATCTGACGGACATCACGGGGGCCATCGGCACGGGTGTCAAAAATCACTTCCCCCTGATCAGGGCTCAGATGCCCCGCTAGGCAATTGAGCAGCGTAGACTTACCTGACCCAGACTCGCCCACAATCCCCAAGACTTCGCCTGGATAAAGATCAAACGAGACATCTGCACAGCCAATCCGCGTGCCGTATCGTTTCTCAATATTGCGCACTTGCAAAAGCGGGGTCATGCGGCCTCTCCTGTCTCGCGGCGGCTGGCGCAGTAATCTGTGTCGGAACAGACAAACATCCGCCCGCCCGCATCATCCACGATCACCTCATCTAAATAACTGTCTTCAGCCCCACATAGCGCACAAGGATGTGCCGCTTTTGACGGATCAAAGGGGTAATCTTCAAAATCGAGACTCACGACCTTGGTATAGGGTGGCAGGGCATAAATCCTTTGCTCACGTCCCGCCCCAAACAATTGCAAGGCAGGGCTTTCCAATTTGGGATTGTCGAATTTCGGGATTGGAGACGGATCCATCACATAGCGCTCTTCCACCTTCACGGGATAGGCATAGGCGGTCGCAATCTCGCCATGGCGCGCAATGTCCTCGTAGAGCTTGACATGCATCAGGCCATATTCCTCAAGCCCATGCATCTTGCGCGTTTCGGTTTCACGCGGCTCTAGGAAACGCAGCGGCTCGGGGATTGGCACTTGATAGACCAAAATCTGATCCGCACTGAGCGGCGTTTCAGGGATGCGGTGGCGCGTTTGGATGACAGTGGCCTCCGTGGTTTTCTCGGTCACGGCCACGCCTGCGGTTTTCTCGAAAAAGCGGCGGATTGAAACGGCATTGGTCGTGTCATCCGCGCCTTGGTCGATGACTTTGAACACATCATCGGGGGTCAAGCAGGCGGCAGAAACCTGCACGCCGCCCGTGCCCCACCCATAGGGCATTGGCATTTCGCGACTTGCGAAGGGCACCTGATAGCCTGGAATGGCCACCCCCTTCAGAATAGCGCGGCGGATCATCCGCTTGGTCTGTTCATCGAGATAGGCAAAATTATAGCTCATTCTGCAGCCTCCCGTGGGCCTGTAGATGCCATCATCGCCTCGGCGCGCAGGCGGCGGATCAGCTCCAATTCAGATTGGAAATCCACATAATGGGGCAATTTGATATGTTCGAGAAACCCAGTTGCTTGCACATTATCGGAATGGGACAGGACAAACTCTGCGTCTTGCGCGGGCGCACCCACATTATCCTCACCCAATTCCTCCCATCGCAAGGCGCGATCCACGAGGGCCATGGAAATCGCTTTGCGTTCGGATTGCCCAAAGACCAAACCGTAACCGCGGGTGAATTGCGGCGGCTCGGTCTTGCTGCCTGTGAATTGGTTCACGGTTTCACATTCGCTGACCGTGATCTCGCCCAGATCAATGGCAAAGCCCAATTCGGGAATATCCATCGACACAGCCACGCGCCCGATCCGCAATTCGCCCACGAACGGGTGGTTGCGCGCATAGCCCCGTTGCGTGGAATAAGCCATGGAGAGAACAAACCCCTCATCGCCACGCGCCAAGGCCTGAAGTTTCAGCGGACGATCCGCAGGGAAATCCAAGGGCTCGCGCGTCAGATCACGCGGGGGCGTGTTATCCTCAGGCTCGGGCTGCAATAGACCCTCGCGATCCAGAAATTCGGTGACATGCGGCAAAGGTGCGGCATCCACTGGGGCGCCCCCCTCATCCTCGGACGAGACCGCCCCATCTGCCATCAACGCGAAATCCAACAGACGGTGGGTATAGTCAAAGGTTGGCCCCAAGATCTGCCCGCCTGGCAGATCCTTAAAGGTGGCCGAAATGCGCCGATCACAGCGCATCGCGCCAGTATCAATCGGGGCGCTAACCCCAAAACGGGACAAGGTGGTGCGATAGGCGCGGATCAGAAAAATCGCCTCAATCATATCGCCGCGCGCCTGCTTGATCGCCAGAGCTGCCAAATCAGGATCGTATAGCGAACCTTCGGCCATGACCCGATTGACAGCCAAGCTAAGCTGTTCGCGAATTTGCGAGATGCTCAGTTCCGCCACATCGGTTGCGCCGCGCCGCTCATCGGCCAGCCATTCATGGGCGGCGTCAATCGCCCGCTCGCCCCCCTTTACCGCAACATACATTAGGAAGCCCCCTCAATACGGGTGGATCGCGGCAGGGCCGCTATTTGGCTGCCTGACGTGAAGAACGTATCAAAACCAAGCGGGAAGCGGCGCGCATTGGCGACAAAAGCCGCAGTCTCGGGCAGATTGAGATCGGCCTCCGCCTGAATGCCTGGCCCAGTCAAGCGCACCCCCTCCGCCGCGAGATGATCCATCTCAACGATCAATGTGACAGAGCGGTCAGGGTAATCTTGCACACCTTGACGCATTTTCCCGAGATCAACGCAAAGCTCATCCCATGGGCCAATGGCGAAATCTGCCTCATCCGCAGCAACCAAAGGCGCGCCCGTATGAAAGCGCAGCCATGCGCGAATGGCGTCTGTGTCGCAAGACGGGGAAAGGTAAACCCGTGTTTCAGGATCACAAAGAACCAGCAGCAAACTGCCCGCCGCAGGGGATAAGGGCAGCGGCGGATGCCCACCTGAAATCTCGCGGATCACTCCAGGACGGGCCATCACATCCAAGGCCGCGCGAAAGGCAATTGCCGCATCGCGCGGGGGATTGGCGAATCCGCCTCCCATTGCATCGGTCACATTTGGCTCAGACATTGCCATACTCATTCCCCCCGAACCATGGTGAAAAATTCAACCTTTGTGCCCGCCGCGCGCACCGCCCGCGCGCCCTCACGCGCTGCTTTTTCCGCGCGCAAAGGGGTGATCACGGAGGCGATCAAAGCCGACCCTTGATCTGTCTGACACAGCGCATCGACAAGCGCGGCATAGGTTGCGGCCTCATGACTGCGGCCCTGCACATATCCATGCCCGACCGCACCGCTCTCGGTGAGGCGCACCGAGGCGCGGGTGACAGTCATTTCACCGAGATTAAACGCAGCGCCCACCGCGCCTGCGCGCCCACGCACCATGACCGTGCCAATTTCAGGCGCACGCAAAACGCTATGCGGCACCTCAACGCCTGCGGATTGACACAGCGCGATCAAGCGATCTGCGGAGGCCTGTGCCATGGTGGACAGCCATGCTTGCCGTTCGATGTGTTCGCCTAAATTCGACATCTTGCGAAGTTATCCGATAAAATATACAACTAGACAAACTTTACGCTCAACCCTGCCCCCTCACAAGCGGCTTTTGATGAAATTTTGATGACAGATGCCCAAAGCCACGATCTGGACAGAAATTCGAGACGACCTTGAAACCGATATCCGTTTGGGACGCTTTGCAGCGGGCACGAAATTGCCCACAGAGGCGGAATTGGCCGCCCGCTTTGGCGTGAACCGCCATACGGTGCGCCGCGCCATCGCAAGTCTGGTTGAGGCGGGGCTGGCCCTTAGCCGCCAAGGCGCAGGCGTTTTTGTAACCGAAGCCCAGACCCCTTATCAGATTGGGCCAAGGGTACGGTTTTCCCAAGCCATCCGCGCAACAGGCCGTGTGCCCGACAGACGTTACACCGCATTGTTCAGCCGCCCTGCTGATGCCAAAGAGGCCGAGATGCTCGATATCCGCGAGGGGGAATTGGTGCATCACGCAGAGGGTCTATCCTATGCCGATGGGGTGGCTCTGTTGCTGTTTTCATCTTGCTTTCCTGCCGCAAGGCTGCCGAATTTATTGGACAATCTTACACGCGACCCTTCGATTACAGCGGCCTTTGCGGCGGATGGGTTTGACGATTACCTGCGCCGCGACACGCAAATTGACGCGCGCGCGGCCACAAAATTGCAGGCACATCAATTGGGCATTCGCCATGGCGCGGCCCTGTTAGAAATCACCGCGATTAACATCTGCGCAAAATCTGGCGCAGTCTTGGAATTCGGGCAAAGCGTGATGGTAGGCGGGCGCGTTAAATTGCGGGTTGAGGGCTCTGCCCCGACACCCCTGCCGCCCGCACAAAATGCGCCCTAAGGAAAAGCTGCGCAACACCGCTTGGCGTGTGATGCGTGGCTGTCTCCGCCGCGCGCAGGGTGAAATCTGACCCCAGCCGCGCAGCAAGCGTGGCGGCATCATAACGCTGCACAGGCAGGCCGCTGCATCGCTCAGGGCCATCTTGGTGAAACACCGACAAGATCACATGACCCTTGGGGATCACAGCGCGGGCCATCATCTGCACATAGGCCGCCTGCGCGTCAGGGTCGGTTAAGAAATGAAACACCGCGCGATCATGCCAAAGGTGATAGTGGCGGGGCGGTTGCCAGTTGCGCAAATCCGCACAAATGAAGCGCGGCGGATGGTCAAGATCACGACAGGCCGCTATGCTTTGGGTCATGGCATGGGCCGAAATATCGATGGCTGTTACATCGCGATAGCCTGCAAGCGTCAAGCCACGCACCAAACCTGACCGCCCTGCCCCTGCATCTAGAATGGGCGCGTCAGGCCCAAGCTTGAGCGCCGCGATTTGGGCAAGGACGTGGGTGTAATCTGCTTGATACCAGCCAAGCTGATCAACCGCCCGATCGTGATAGACCGCATCCCAAAAGCCAGCTTCCGCAGCATTCGGGGATGGCGCATGATCTGTCATCTGATGAATTGGTCAACGTAATCTGCGCCAAGCCCGACGCGTTCGTAATGCGCGCGGCACAGATCAATCTTAGTAAAGACATCCTCATAGCCCAAAACCTCGCCATAAGGATCGACATAGCACATGACGCCATTAACTTGGAAAAAGGTGATCATTTCTTCGACCCCTTCGGGAACCACCAAAGTGTGAGTTTCACCAGGAGGTTCATACACATACGAGCCTTCGGTCGCCTCCCAATCGTGCTCAAGGTAATACCACCGTCCTTTAAGAACCCAACCATGTACTGCTTGAGGGTGTCGATGGCGCGATAGAACACCTGATTTTTTCACCTTCAGAAGGTTCATCCAATAACCCTGAGAACGATTCAAACACAGCGGACGAAACCATACATTGGGAGCCTGCGGAACCCAGATCCTTTCATCATCTGGAATAGCATTAGGCACTACTATCTCTTCCAAGGCATCTTTTGGAAAAGGAAGCTGATATGGGGTCATTGGATCTTGGTCAGTTTTTTGTAGGGGCATATTATCTCACATTGCACTGTATCCGCCATCTACAGGGTAGATAGCACCGGTTATAAAGCCTGCGCGATGCGATAGTAGCCACGCTACAAGCTCTCCAATTTCATCAGGTTTGCCCCAACGTCCCATTGGCGTGCGAGCCAAGATTGGTCCATTGCGCTCTGGATCTTCGCGCAAGGCAGCTGTCATTTCTGTTTCAATCCATCCAGGTGCAATCGCGTTTACGCGAATTCCATCGGCGGCCCATTTTCCAGCCAAAGCCTTGGTTAACTGGGAAACGCCGCCTTTTGAGGCTGAATAGGCTGGCACAAGTGGTCCGCCAAATGTACTGAGCATCGAGGCAGTATTAACAATCGCACCTTTAGATCTGGCGAGCAATTCATGAGCTGCTAAACATGTACGCATTGTACCAGTGAGGTTGATCTCGATGACCTTGGTGAAAACATCCATTTCGTATTCCGCACCGCGAAACAAAACACCGGCACAATTAACAAGGGCATCCAGAGTTTCAAACCGGTCAAAAAATTCAGTAACCTGACCTTGGTCGGTGACATCTAATAGAGCGGTTTCTACGCTGGGCACAGCAATTGAGAAAGCATCGATCTCGCGCTCATCAAGACCGGTGGCCAACACATGCCAACCCTCTCGCAATAGCACGCGCGCAATACCGGCGCCTATCCCGCCCGTACCACCGATAACTACTGCATTCTTCATATTTGTACCTTTGCGAGCGGAATACTTGAGCCACCTTCATACAAGATGGCAGCGCATACAAGTTTCAATTAAAGTTTAATTGAGCCTTATATTTCTAGGCGCCCATCTCAGTTGCAAACTCAATTAAGTCAGACGCAATGACATCCCACTCTTGCTCGGCAGTGAGATCAGTCTTCTGCCCGGGACCATACTCGGTAGACCTTGGGATGAATGCCGTCCGCAGTCCACATTCACGTGCGGCAACAAGGTCATAATTATGCGCAGCACATAACATCACCTCTTCAGGATCCAGATACATCATCCGGCACACTCCCAAGTATGTCTCAGGATCAGGTTTATAATGCTGGTATAACTCGCAGGAAAAGGCATGATCCCAAGGCAAATTCGCAAATTTGGCCATGTTAACCAGAAGAGAAACATTAGCATTAGATAATGGGCCAATCACAAACTTACGCTTCAAGCGTTCCAGCCCCTCAACTGCGTCTGGCCAAGGATTTAAACGGTGCCAAACACGGTTAATATACATTAAATCTAGCTGACCAAGCTCAGGTGCGTGTAGTTCTGATAGCACAGCCTGAAGACTTTCAAAATGTAAGTCATCCAAATTAGTCCAAGGAATTTCCCCTGATCTTACGCGCCCCATTTGCGGCTCGTAGCTGCCGCGCCAAAGATCTGCTACCAGCGCCCAGTCAATTGATAGGCCTTTTTGTTCACCCCACTTAGACAAGTCCTCAATAATGCTTCCACGCCAATCAACAACTGTTCCAAAACAATCAAATATAATCAGTTTTACATTCTCAGGCCCAGTCATTTTGGGTCTCCGTCATTAAATTCGTAAATGGCAATCTCACCAAACCACAAGGCAAATGGTCTGCCAATAAATTTAAAGTGCGTGACTTGAAGCTCCTTTTGTAAGCTATTCGAGTTTCTATCTCTAACTAACGCTATTTCTGCTAATTTAACGATTATTTGCCTTACGCCATTTGGCAAATTTATTGAGATTTTCTTCCTTGGTTGCGGGATACAACCCAATAATCGTGGCACCATTTTGTACTTGCTCAATTACAAAATCTTCGTACGCCGTCATCTCAACGGCTTCGTCTGCAACTTCCTCGGCCAGATGGGCTGGAATAACTATGACACTGTCATCGTCGCCGACCACAATATCACCGGGAAAGACCGGTGCATCGCCACAACCAATAGGTTCGTTTATCGCAATTGCCTCGTTCGTCATCAGGCTCGTAGGTGAAGAGGGGCGGTTATGATAGGCCGGTATATCGAGTTCGGAGATATTCATAGCATCACGCAAACCGCCGTCAGTCACCACACCAGCACCGCCGCGCATCATCAAACGAGTAATCAAAATGTCTCCCGCACTTGCGGCAAGCGCCGACTTCCTGCTGTCTATCACCAAAACATGCCCAGGCGGACAAGTCTCGATAGCGACCCGCTGCGGGTGATCCGGATTACTAAGCTCAGCCAGCTGATTGCGGTCTTCTCGCGCAGGTATGAAGCGCAAAGTGAAGGCAGGGCCTACCATATTCTTACCTTTTGGCGATAGAGGCCGCACATCCTGGATGGTTTGGTGGCGCAAACCACGCTTGAAAAGTGCGGTTGCCAATGTAGCAACAGAAACCTGTTCGAGTTTTTCTTTCATTTTCTGTGTCAGTGGATGATTGCTCATGGGGCAATTCCTTTGTTTCAAACTTTAGGAGCCATAAATATTTGCAATTGAGCGTTGGCCAAACTTACCAAATATAATCTCTTGCCTCATTTCAGAAGGACATCCTTTGGACAGAGATAACACAATGCGCAAGGTCGCGATTTTATTCCATTAGAATATATCAGGCTCACCCGCAGTTTGACCGTGATCGCGTGTCAGATAATCAAAATCGCAGCCGGTATCGGCTTGCCCCACATGTTTGGAGAACATCCATCCCCAGCCGCGTTGGAAGCGAGGTTCAGGGGGAATCCAAGCAGCTTTGCGGCGCTCTAGTTCCGCGTCATCGACTATCATATCGAGCGACCGGTTGGGCAGGTCCATTCGGACTATGTCGCCGGTTTTTAATAGAGCCAACGGTCCACCAACAAAGCTTTCTGGAGCAACATGAAGAACGCAGGCGCCGTAAGATGTCCCAGACATACGCGCATCTGAAATGCGCAGCATATCGCGATGCCCCTGCTTTATAAGCGCTTTTGGGATCGGCAACATCCCCCATTCCGGAAAACCTGGTCCACCCTGTGGCCCAGCATTACGCAAGACCAGAACATGATCAGGCGTAACTTCAAGATCTTCGTCGTCAATCGCCGTTTTCATCTCGGCATAGCTGTCAAAGACCAGTGCCGGACCTTCGTGAATATGATATTTCGGATCGCAAGCGGCTGGTTTAATTACCGCACCCGACGGACAGAGGTTGCCACGCAAAACCGCTAGAGACCCCTCATGGTAGACCGGGTTGGACAACGGGCGTATGACGTCATCGTTGTAGACCTGAGCATCTGAAATATTATCAGCTAGCGTTCGACCGTTGACCGAAACAGCCGATGTGTCGAGCCGGTCTGCGATCTGCTTGATCATGGCAAGCAACCCTCCGGCGTAATAGAAATCCTCCATCAGGTAGTCCTTCCCTGACGGTCGAACGTTGGCGAGCAATGGAACAGTACGCCCCAACGCGTCGAGGTCGTCGAGCGTCAGTTCCACCCCCGCGCGGCGGGCCATAGCGATGAGGTGCACCACTGCATTAGTGGAACAGCCAGTGGCCATGGCGACGATGGCGGCGTTCTTCACACTGGCCGAGGTAACAATGTCTTGCATAGAGACATCTTCCCAAACCATTTCTACGATCCTCCGGCCACAAGCGCTTGCCATGCGCGAATGATTGGCATCAACGGCCGGAATTGAGGAGGCTCCTGGAAGCGTCAGCCCCATAGCATCCGCGATGGTCGTCATCGTGGATGCCGTGCCCATCGTCATACAGACGCCATGAGAACGAGCAATTCCGCCTTGCACACCCCGCCACTGCTCATCGTTGATATTGCCAGCGCGCCGTTCGTCCCAATATTTCCAAGCGTCAGAACCAGAACCTAGGATCTCTCCGGCGTAGTTTCCGCGTAGCATCGGTCCCGCAGGTAGATAGATGAATGGCACTCCAGCGCTAAGCGCTCCCATAATCAGAGCAGGCGTCGTCTTATCGCAGCCACCCATCAATATAACCCCATCAAAGGGGTGAGAGCGGATAACCTCTTCAGTCTCCATGGCCAGCATGTTGCGATAGAGCATAGAACTCGGTTTTGTAAATTGTTCATCCAAACTGAGAACTGGCATCTCTATAGGGAAGCCGCCCGCTTGGTTCACACCGCGCTTAACTTCCTTGGCGCGCTCAGGAAAATGCCCGTGGCACGAGTTGATCTCTGACCAAGTGTTTAAAACACCAATTATCGGTTTCCCCCGGAACTCCTCTTCCGCATAACCAAGCTGCATCATTCGAGATCGATGACCAAAACTTCGCAAATCATCTGGGGCGAACCAACGAGATGACCTCAATGAATCAGGTGTTTTAGGCATCATTCATTGTCCCTGTGCAATCAACCGTATGAAATTTATTAATAATGATGACCTTAATATTCTGCCAGATGTATAAAAGTCCAAGCACCATTTAGCGACCCAGCACCCAGAACGAATATATGCTGTCATGACGCAAACTTGGTTAGACGTGGCTCGTGCGCTACGCCTAACATCCAAGGGACGGCTGAGGATAGTGATAGACCCACTGCAAATAGAATTCATCAGATCAGCTGAGAACTATCGCAAATCAGAAGATCAAGGAGGTTTTGATGGAGCGGGTAGCGGGAATCGAACCCGCACGACTAGCTTGGAAGGCTAGGGCGCTACCATTACACCATACCCGCTCAATAATCTGACAGATATTTGACCCGACATTCGAGGTCAAGTAAGTCATATTCGGTCGCCGAATAAAGACACAAAGCGGGACCCGGTTTGAGTTAATTTCACGAAACAGCCTAATGGCTCAGTCGCTGATCCTGTAAAGCCACTGACGCCTCCGCATATCATCTGCGATGAAACGATCGATCAAACCCTTATCTTCAAGTGTGAGATCTATTGGAGCCAAACCATTTAAAAGCATTCGGCGCGCCAATGGAGATATCACGAAATCAAAACTGTTATCAGTTGTATCGAGGGTACATTTCTCAAGGTTCACTGACAAATGATGTGAGGTAGGATTCATTCTTACCCACTCAGTGATAGCTTCTATTAATGGGCGATCGAGGGTAATTGGTAGAACACCATTAGCGACGCAATTGTTATAAAAGATTGATGCAAAGCTTTCCGCCACTACTACCTTGAACCCGTAATCTGCAAGAGCCCAGACAGCATGCTCCCTCGACGAACCACATCCTGCATTTCTACCCAGAATTAGTATAGAAGCGGCACAATAATTTGGATGATTTAAAAGAAATTCAGGGTCAGGTTTTCTGTTGCCATCTGAATAACGGATATTGGCAAAGAGGCCATTTGCCAGCCCAACCTTTGAAACCCGTTTCATCTCGCGCGATGGAATGATCACATCAGTGTTAAGATTATCCGTCAACAACGGGAGCGCGATGCCACTATGGTTCGTAAATGGCTTCATTCGTATGCCTCGCGCACATCACTGATATGTCCGTTTATCGCACTCCAAGCAACAGTCTCAGGGCTGGCGATGTGTGTGCAAACACCTGGCCCTTGACGTCCTTCAAAATTCCGATTGGTCGAGGAGATGACACGACTTCCTGGTGGGAAGGTCTCACCACCAGCATAAAAACAAAACGCACATCCAGCTTCATGCCATTCGAACCCTGCGTCTAGAAAGATTTTATCCAAACCTTCTGCTTCAGCAGATATCTTAACTTCTTTAGAGCCAGGGGCACAAATTGCTCTAATTTCAGACTTAACTTTTCGACCCTTTAATATGTTCGCAGCGCGTCGAAGATCACTTAACCTGCTATTGGTACAGGATCCAATAAATGCACCATCTATTGCTTGTCCACGAATTGGTTCATGAGGCTTTAAACCAATATATTTAAATACATCGGCAAAATCTGAACGTTGATCGGGCAAAACCTCATCAATAGCGATAGCATGTTCGGGGCTGGTACCCCAAGTTATCATCGGTGCGATTTCTGCAACATCCACTTCAAGATCAACATCGAATGATGCATCTACATCACTAATCAATGACGCCCAATGCGCCTCCGCAATCAATGCATCCTCATCTTTCGGAGCAAAAGGCCGCCCCCGTGTATACTCAATAGTCTTGTGATCTGGCGCTATAATTGCTGTGAATGCTGCAAACTCTACACCCATATTGCAAAGAGTTAAGCGCTCCTCAATTTCCATCTCCTCAATTGCTGATCCTGCAAATTCGATCACAAAGCCTGTCCCAAAATCAGCACCGAACCGACTTATTAAATTTATTACGATATCTTTAGCGGTAAGCCATTGTGGCTTTTTTCCAGTCAACCGGATGCGCATTTGTTTGAACTGAGGAACCCTAAGTGTTCTTGTGGCTAAAGCATGCTCGCAGTCAGTTGAACCTATTCCCCACGCCAAGGCTCCCATTGCACCAAGTGTACATGTGTGACTGTCCGGACAAACGATGGTTATGCCCGGAAAAACAATTCCCTGCTCTGGAGCTATTACGTGTACAATACCTTGTCGATCATCATCAGCACCATACAAACGGATACCAAAGGCTTGAGAAGCGCGATGCATCTCCTCAATAAAAATCATTCCACCGGGCATTCTAGAGATATCTGGGCGACCAGGCTTGGTATCTACGATGTGATCAATAGTCGAAAAAACGGTCTCTGGCGCTGCAATGTTTCGATTTTCAGACAACATATTGGACAATGCAACCGAACCAGTGCGTTCGTGCAGCATAATCCGATCAATTAGTATCAACGATGAGCCATCATCAAACTGACGCACTTCGTGAAGTTTTCTGAGCTTCTGGTAAAGAGTTTGCCCCATTTTTAAAATCTACTCTTCTGACGGTGGGATAAAACCCAATTTCGAATAAATCTTATCATTGTCCGCCCCTACTCTGGGCGGGTTCAGTCGAACCTGAGGTCGAACACCATCTATTTCTAAAGGTAGCGCAGGTAACTTGATCTGTTTACCATCAGGAAGCTCCATCGGCAGCAAACCATGAGCATTTAAATGAGGATCGGTCAAAAGATCATCTGGTTTTCGAATTGGTGCGTACGGAAGACCAATCGTCTCTAAGCGAGCGCCCAAAGCTTCACTATCCAGGGCTCCAAATATTTCACGAAGTCGTGGTATTATAACCTTCCTTTTCGCCACCCGGCCTGCATTGGTAGCCAACGCGTTATCGCTTTCCCAATCCATCAATGAGAATGCCCTGCAAAGAGACTTCCATTGTCCGTCACTCACAACAGCAACGAACATTTGACTGTCAAGCGTTTCGAAAACATCATACACAGCCCAAGCTGAAATCCGTTCAGGCATTGGAGGAGCCTCTGTGCCTGTTACTGCTCCTTGAGCGATATGCTGCCCAACTAAAAAAGCCGTAGTTTCATACAAAGATGCACGAATGTTTGCGCCCTTCCCACTGTCCTTCCTAGCGACTAGCGCGGACAGAATGCCAATAACACCAAATAAAGCGCCTGTGACATCTATGACCGAAGCTCCAGCTCTTAGCGGCCTTCCTTTCGGGCCGGTCATGTAAGCCAGCCCCCCCATCATCTGGGCCACTTCATCCAGTGCAGTTCGGCTTTCGTATGGCCCAGACAAGAAACCCTTGCAGGATTGATAAATGATGCTTGGGTTGATTTCACGTACCTCTTCATAACCCAGGCCAAGCTTATCGAGAGCACCATCGCGAAAATTTTCAACCAAAATATCGGCGTCGGCAATAAGCGAGCGCACCACGCTTAAGCCTTTTTCCGATTTCAAATCGACCGTGATACTCTGCTTGTTGCGATTATACATCGCGAAATAACCTGCGCCAGAACCTGGCAACCGCCGGGTCTTATCGCCTCCTACAGGCTCGACCTTGACAACATCAGCACCCAAATCGGCTAAAATCATGCCGACAGTTGGCCCCATTACCATGTGCGAAAATTCAACTACACGAATGCCATCCAACTGAGCCATTTTCTCACCGATCTGTTTACTTTTATTACATTTGGTATAAGGATATACTATTATGTCAATTTTAAAGTGAACCCGCAATGATAACTGTCAGCGAAGTTGGCCCACGTGATGGCGTTCAAAGCCTCGATTTTTTGGTAGATTTAGAAATCAAAAAGCAATGGATTGCTTCTGAAGCGGCTGCGGGAGTACCAGAAATTGAAGTTGGTTCATTCGTAAGCTTCAAACGATTACCGCAAATGCAAGATACGCCCGCGCTAGTGGAATTTGCATTAACTATTCCTGGATTGAAGGTCGCTGCTTTGGTGCCCAACCTGCAAGGAGCGAAAGCAGCTGTGGCGGCCGGCGTTCACAAACTATCAATACCAGTATCAGCAAGCGAAACCCATTCGTTGCGCAACGTTAATCGCACCCATGAACAAATGATCGAAGAGGTCAAACAGATAAGGGCGCTCGTAGACGATCAACCGAGTGAAACTCGTGCAAATATAGAAATTGGCATTGCCACCGCATTCGGCTGCACAATTGATGGAAACGTACCCCAAAAAACCGTTGTTGAACTGGCTGAACGTTTGATGATCGCAGGGGCCGATGAAATTGGCCTATCAGACACTACTGGGTACGCTGACCCTAAAATGGTCAAAGATCATTTAAAAGCAGTACAAAAAGCTATTGGACCGGCGAATGTAACTGGCGTGCATCTACACAACACACGCGGACTTGGCTTGGCTAACGCTTTAGCAGCGTTAGATTGCGGGATCACGACGATCGATGCTTCTCTTGGAGGCTTGGGCGGATGCCCTTTTGCGCCTGGAGCAAGTGGCAATATTGTGACGGAAGATTTGGTCTTCATGTTGCACTCAATGGGCTATGAAACTGGAATTAACTTGCCGGAGCTTATTGAGGTTCGAAAGAAATTAGCCGAACAAATTTCAGGTTCATCTATTTATGGGTTCATCGCTGATGCAGGGCTTCCTTTGGGCTTTAGTCAAAGCGGCCACAATATAAATGGTGACGAGGCCCATTCATGACAGGATTGTTCTCGGGGCACGTTGATACGAAAAGCCCGACACCGTTATACCATCAAATTTTTTTAGATTTTAAGCATAGAATTATCTCAGGAAGTCTGGCTGACGGATTTAAATTCCCAAGCGAGGGGAAGCTTGCGAAAGAGTTCGATGTATCAAGGATCACCATTAAGCGTGCCCTGAATGAACTTGCCCAGCAGGGGCTTGTTGAAAGACATCGGGGAAGCGGAACTGTCGTTACATATGTTGCGTCAAATCTGCCAAATAATGATGGTTTCACTGCGTTAATGGACAGCCTACGTAAGATTGCGGCCACAACCACTGTGGAAGTTTTATCCGTCGATTTGGTAAAGCCACCGCCCAGCATTGCACAACATTTGGCTTTACCAAATTCTCAGTACGCACAACAAATTCATCGGAAGCGTTACTATCAGAATGATCCATTCTCATACGTTCTCAGCTATAGCCCTGAAAAAGTTGGGAAATCCTGGACTAAGGAAGAATTGTCCAAAAAACCGGTTTATCAGCTGATAGAAGAAGGCGGGTTCACCACCGAATGGGCGCGCCAAACTATCTCATGCGAGGCAGCAAACCCTTTTATAGCACAGAACCTAATGTTGCCAGAAGACGCGCCAGTTCTGAAATTACGACGTCTTCTAGGAAATGAAACTGACGGTCCACTACATTACATCGAGGTTTGGTACCGTTCTGATATGTATCAATTCACGATGGAGATGGGCCTGAGTGATTTCAAAAATCAGCGCCATTTATGGTCTTCAGTTGAGTAATCTGCCGTAAGAAACTTCTTCTTCACCAAACTACAAAGGTCTTTATCATGCCGATTGTCGAGGTTCATTTAATTGAGGGGTATTCCGAGAGCGAAAAAACGAGGATCTGTGAGGCATTAACGGATGCAGTTAGAATTGTTGTGCCGGCTAGCCCGGATGCAGTTACGGTGATGGTACATGAGATGCTTCAGTCTGAGTACATGCGCGGCCGCTCTCACAGATCACCAGCACCAGCGCTCCCTGACCCACGCGAAATTGTAAGTCAATTTCTAAAGCTTATGGAACAACGCGACATAGCAGCTGCCGAAGAGTACCTCGATGAGAAGTTCTCAATGACGTTTCCCGGTACTCAGCCAATGCACCGTTTAGAGGACCTAGTTAACTGGGCATCCAAACGATATCGTTATGTTGTAAAAAAATATGACGGTTTCGAAGCATTTCAATCACCCGGCGATGAAGCTGTAGTTTATTGCCGGGGCACGCTATCTGGAGAATGGCTTGACGGCGAGCCCTTCGAGGGAATTCGTTTTATAGACAGATTTGAAGTCATTCGGGGCGTGATTTCTAAGCAGGATGTTTGGAACGATATTGGTGAGGAAAAAATAAAAAAATGACCCAAGATATAGATCCCATAACACTTGCTGTTCTCGCTGGACGGATGGAGCAAATAGCCGATGAAATGGACGCCACTCTCTTTCGAGCGGCCTTTAACCCAATTATTGCGGAGGCACATGACGCCTCACACGGCCTCTATCATCCTCAATCGGGTGACACTTTGGTACAGGGGAAATCGGGTCTCCCCATCTTCGTAGGCGTGATGTCGTTTGCCGTGAAGAGCGTTATCGAAAAAGCCTCTAAAGATGGCAATTTGAAGGACGGCGATATCTATATTTTCAATGATGCTCACCTCGGTGGGACCCACCTAAATGACATGCGATTAGTACGGCCTTATTTCAATAATGGAGAACTATTTTGCTATCTTGCATCAGTTGGGCATTGGCATGACCTTGGGGGTGCAATCCCAGGGAATTATAATCCTGAAGCAACAGATGCGTTTCAAGAAGCATTCATACTACCACCAGTCAAATTGGTGAAAGAAGGAGAGCTCCAGACTGATATTATTGATATCTTGATGCGCAACACACGGCTCCCGCAGTCAGCGCAGGGCGATCTGAATGGCCAGCTGGGCGCCTTAGATCTTGGCGTAAAAAGATTAGATGAACTACTTTTCGAGTACGGGCCTGACACGGTTAAATCCGCTTTGAATGCACTTCAAGATCGCGCCGAAATTTTAATGCGCGAGGAGCTCAAAGAACTTCCAGATGGGCGCTGGGAAGCGATTGATTATCTAGATAATGACGGTGTCTCTGACACTTCCTTACCGATAAAAGTGTGCCTCGAAATTAAAAATGACACTATGTCTTTAAATTTCGAAGGAACTGCTGCGCGCTGTGCGGGGCCTGTGAACATCGCTCTCCCGACTGCGATAGCAACAGCTTATGTTGCGATAAAACATATGTTTCCTAATCTGCCTGCAAACTCAGGGGTTATGCGACCAATTAATATCGTAATTCCAGAAGGCTCACTGCTTTCAGCTCCATTTCCAGCACCTGTAGGCGGCTACACAGAGACAATTTTGCGAATGATTGACGTAATTTTCCAAGCGGCCGCTCAGGCCGCGCCAGAGCGCGTCGTCGCAAACGCCTATGGCACAATCAATGCTTTATCGATATCCGGCAAGCGCAAAAATGGTCAACCATGGGTGATGTTTAGTTTCTACGGCGGAGGGCATGGGGGATCAAATGAAAGCGATGGCCTCAACCATGGTAATGCTCCTATTTCCACAGCTACGATCCCACCGTTGGAAATTCTTGAAGCGGCGTACCCAGTTATGTTCCGAAAATGGGCCCTTAGAACGGACAGCGCGGGTTCAGGAATGTATCGCGGGGGACTTGGCGCGACCTACGAAATTGAGGTTCTAGAAGAGAGTGGAGCTAAAGCCTTTCTTTTTGGCGAACGCGGAAAATACGCCCCTTCCGGTGTAGTTGGCGGCGGGAATGCAGCTTTAAATGTATTTACTTATGAACAGGACGGTGGCTGGCAAAACCCACCAATGACCTCCAAAATGGTAGGAATAAATCTCAAGCAGGGTCAGTCCGTGCGTTTGGATACTCCGGGTGGTGGTGGCTATGGAACACCCTCGAAAAGGCCAGCAGAAAGCGTGGCGCGGGATGTTGCAGCAGGATACATAACTGCAGAGAAAGCCACCGAAGATTATGGTTCCGCCTGGCAGGAGGTCACTACATGACTGAGATCATAATTGGCGTCGACGTTGGGGGTACATTCACTGACATATTTGCGCTCAACGAGAAATCTGGCACTGCTGAAGTCACCAAAGTCCCAACCTCACGTCCGGATCAATCGGACGGTTTCCTCAGTGGAATACGTTCCCTAGTCAATAATTTCAGCGACCTATCTGTGGTAGTACATGGGACCACTGCTGGTACAAATGCGTTATTGGAACGTAAAGGCGCAAAAATTGGCGTCATTACCACACAAGGCATGCGAGATGTTTTGGAAATGCGGCGGCGCGATCGTCCTAAAACCTGGGGGTTGCGAGGCAATTTTGTTCCAATCGCTGAACGTAATTGTCGGTTAGAAGTTTCTGAGAGAACCTTGGCTGATGGAACTATCAGGACACCCGTAGATTTGCCTGCGGTACGGAAAGCAGCTCAAGAGTTGCTGGACTTGGGGTGTAGCGCGATATCAATATTATTCGCTAATTCCTACGCGAATAGTGAGAACGAAGACAGAGCGGTAGCTGCTGTGCGGGAAATGTGGCCCAACGCACATGTGGCTTCGTCCTCCGAGATACTGCCTGAAATTAGAGAATTTGAACGGTTTTCGACCACAGCCCTGAACGCTTATTTGCAACCAGAGGTGTCTGGATATCTAAATCGGCTTGAAAAGGCTTTAAGCACAGGTGGTTTTTCAGGCGAATTTCTAATCGTTCAGTCAAATGGTGGCGTTATGGGGGTGGATACCGCCGCGAAACTTCCAATCAGGACCGCATTGTCTGGGCCCGCAGCTGGCGTAATTGCAGCTGGCTACATTGCTGAAGCAGCAGGCTTGCCAGACATAATAACGGGCGACATGGGCGGGACATCATTTGATGTCTCACTAATTGCAAACAACCAAAGCATGTTATCTTCGCAAACCTCAATCGACTTTGGAATGGTCGTGCGTTCACCAATGATAGAGATCACAACCATTGGCGCCGGTGGTGGATCAATCGCATGGGTAGACAAAGGCGGACTTTTAAATATTGGGCCTGAAAGCGCAGGCTCAACCCCTGGACCAGTCGCTTATGGACAAGGCAATACGCGACCAACGGTAACAGACGCAAATGTTGTACTAGGCAGAATTGATCCAGAAAACCCAATCGGTGGTAAAATTGAAAATCTTGATGTGCTTGCCGCATCAAAGGCAATCGAAACGCATGTTGGAGACCCATTAGGCCTTACTGCCATCGAAGCAGCAGAGGCTATTTTGCGTGTCGCCAATAGCCGAATGGCAGGTGCCTTAAGATTGGTTTCTATCGAACGTGGGTTTGATCCCAAACGGTTCGCATTTATGCCGTTTGGAGGGGGTGGAGCATTACACGCGTGTGCAATGTTGGAAGAGGTAGGTTTAGCAAAAGCTATTGTACCGCGGTATCCAGGAGTGACGTCTGCAATGGGCTGCGTGATCGCCGATATGCGTCAGGATTTTGTGCAAACCCTTAATTCCGGAGTGAATGACACAGATCCAGCAGTAATTTTTGAATACTTACAAAATCATGTCCGTGAAGGACACCGGGCTCTTGATGCGGCAGGAACTAACTTTGAAAGCAGGGTTACATCTTTCACCTTCGATATGGCGTATCAAGGTCAAACACATACGGTAAATGTTCCAATCGACATTAATGTAAGTAATGAAGTCGTAGCGGTACCATCACTGGATCAGATTAGTAATGCATTTGATCTGGAGTATAAAAAAACCTTCGGCCGCTTGCTTGAAAACGGTGTGAGACGAATAATCAATATTAGAACTTCTGTAACCGGGAAACGACCTCGCTTTGACTTGGCGACATTAGCACCAAAGGGAGGGTCAATTAAACAAGCATTTAAAGGGACGCGCTCGGTGCACTTTGGCGATCAATGGTATGATACTAACATATATGACAGGCTGGAATTGCCAGTTGGAGCCGTAATTCCTGGACCAGCCATACTCGAACAGCCAGACACCACAGTTCTTATCGAACCAGAGCTTGTCGGCCGCATTGACGATTATGGTAATACCCTAATTGAAAGGTCAAAATCATGAATCCGAGCAAAACAGCGCTTCTTACTATCGATTTACAAAATGATTTTTTACACGCTGATGGTGCTTACGGGCGCGCCAATCAATCAGCAGAGGCAATTTTAAAATTACCGGAGATGATTAAACCTATAAGAGACGCACTGATAAATGCAGGCGGAACATACATCTCTGCACAATTCACATTAGTGCCGGGTAGAGGTGGCGAACCTCTTATTGCCCCTCATTTAAAAAAATTACGGCCATTCTTGGGTAAAGGTGATTTTGCACCGGGAGGCTTCGGCCATAATTTAGTGAATGAACTAGCGCCAGCGGATTTTACAATTGAGAAGGTGAACTACTCGGCATTCTACCAAACCAGGTTAGAATATATTTTAAACCACCAAGATATTAACACACTCATCATAGGGGGCATTGTCACAAACGGTGGTGTGGCCAGCACTGTAAGAGACGCGCATCTTCGCGACATCCACACAATCTTGCTATCTGACGGATGCGCAGCGTTTAACTCTCAAGTTCACGATGCCACCGTGACATCTCTTAGCACCGTTTCAGAGGTTTTGAGCTGTGCAGACGCTCTTAGCCTTATTAAAAAAATCGAATGACTTTACGGCGACGGCTAACCAAAAAAGAGATCCTGATTGCGCCAGGAGTTTTCGATGCGCTTAGTGCAACCATAGCCGCTCAATGTGGGTTCGAAGCGCTATACCTGTCTGGAGCGGCTGTCGCTTACACACGCTTAGGACAACCGGATTTTGGCCTAACAACAGCAACCGAAATGGCCGAGACTTTGGCGCTAATTTCAGACAAAACAAGCTTGCCGGTAATAGTGGACGCCGATACCGGGTTCGGAAATCCTTTGAATGCTCGGCGGACCATGTTGAACTATGAACGCGCCGGAGCCGCGGCTTTACAAGTAGAAGACCAAATCTTTCCCAAAAAGTGCGGCCATCTTTCAAACAAGTCCCTCATATCACCAGGAGAAATGGTGGCAAAAATCTCGTCGATGGTTGACGCACGATCAAAAGATACGCTTGTAATTGCGCGGACAGATGCAATCGCTGTTGAGGGGCTAACGGCAGCTTTAGACCGAGCCACTTTGTATCTAGAGGCCGGTGCTGACGTAATTTTTGTGGAAGCGCCGAACACCAAGGAACAACTTAATACAATCACAAAGCGTCTAGGTGGACGTGCGCCGTTGGTCGCAAACGTAGTAGAAGGCGGCAGAACACCTGAATTTTCCTCAGACGAGCTCGAAGAAATGGGTTTCGATATAGTAATCTTTCCCGGCGGGATAGTCCGAGCTTTGGCAAAAACAGCAAGAGAATACTATGAAACTCTTTCGAGGACAGGCTCTACCCAGGCATATAAAGATCGTATGTACAATTTTACAGAACTGAATGACATTATTGGGCTACAAGAAATGTCAGCGCTGGACGAAAAATTCAAGGACATACCCGGTGATTGAAGCGCCTCTGGATAACTACGATATACATATAGAAACGTTGATAATCGGAGCGGGGGCTTGCGGCATGATTGCTGCACTTTCTGCATATGAAACGGGCCAGGACGTACTGATAATCGAGGCCGATCCAGTCCCATCAGGATCTACTGCCCTAAGCGCAGGCTTGATACCCGCCGCAGGAACAAAACTCCAAAAAAACGCGGGAATTAATGACAATCCTGAAATTTTTGCAAATGACATTCGAAAAAAAGCGAAACAGGAAAACGATTTCGAACTCGAACGTGTGCTTTCAGAAGGATCAGCCAAGGTCATTGAGTGGCTGATTGAACAACATGACTTGCCATTTTCATTGGTGGAAGACTTTGACTACCCTGGGCACTCTGAAAGGCGAATGCACGGCTTACCCAGCCGGTCAGGTGTAGAACTAATCAACAGCTTACGCTCGCGCATAGAACAACTTGAGATCCCATTGATATGCCAAAGGCGCGCAGACGCTCTATATGCTCTTGATAAAACGGTTTTTGGTGCCCGTTTACGTTTGCCAGATGGAACTTTCGAAACCGTTTCAGCCGACCGGGTCATATTAGCTTGCAACGGCTTCGGAGGAAATCGCACGATGGTGTCTAAACACATGCCAGAAATAGATCGCGGTTTGTGGTTTGGTCACAGCGGAAATCAGGGCGATGCAGTGATTTGGGGGCAAGGATTAGGGGCCTCAACAAAACATTTATCAGCATATCAAGGTCACGGTAACGTTGCTTTTCCGCATGGCATTTTAATTACCTGGGCAGTAATTATGCAGGGTGGGTTTCAGGTAAATATTTCTGGACAGCGTTTTTGGAATGAAGCGCAAGGGTATTCTGAAGCAGCACGCGCAGTCCTATCCCAACCCGAAGGTATAGCTTGGACTATTTTTGACAGTAAAATCGCAAAAATTGCTCGGCAATTTTCCGATTTTAAAGACGCAGAAGCGCAAGGTGCGGTTGTTTCCGCAAGCACAACTGAAGAACTGGAAACCAAATGCAACCTACCAAGCGGCAGTCTAGAAAGTAACATTTTAGACATCCCATATGGCGGCACTGATCGCTTCGGAAGAGAATGGGCTAATGCGAAACTTATGCCATCTTTTCACGCTGTTAAGGTTACCGGTGCTCTATTCCATACACAGGGCGGATTAGACGTTGACCCTGCAACAGCATTGGTGCGTCACACCTCAGGTGGATGCTTTCAAAACCTACATGCCGCGGGCGGAGCAGCATGCGGCGTATCTGGAGCAGGTGATAGTGGATATTTGTCCGGCAATGGCTTACTTTCAGCCTCCGTGTTGGGGTTCATCGCAGGAAAGTCCAAAACTACCGCAAGTTAATTGCTAAATCGCAATAGCTTCAGGCGCACATTGACCAACGCTATGATGCGCTGATCAATTCATCAAATTTGGCAAAAACGTTACTATCGATGGAAATGCTATTAACAGTGCAAGAGTTAACACGTCCATTACCAGGAAGGGCGTGATACCTGCAAAAACTTGCTCGAGTGTCAAAGGTACCGGCGACGAACTTCGTACGACATACGCATTTAAACCAACTGGTGGGGTAATCAGGCTTATTTCAGCCAATTTAATAGAAATTACACCCAGCCAAATTGGATCATAACCCACGCTCGTCATGACCGGAAACATAATTGGAAGGGTCATAACCATGATTGCAATGGGATCAATAAGCATTCCCAAAATGAGATATAATCCTGCAAAAGCCAGCATATATGTCAGAGGAGCCAGTTCCATTGCAAGCATCCAGTCGGACACATCACGGACTAACCCTGTGTAGGTTAAAAACCTAGCAAATATAATTCCACCAATTACCACTATAAAAATAGTTGATGTGGTAATTCCAGCGTCTTTAAATGTTTCAATCAAGGCTCGGCTATTCATTCGGCCTTTTAGTAAAACAATCATAAAGGCACCAAATGCTCCTACAGCACCCGCGTAGGTCGGTACAAAAAACCCAAGGTAAATTCCACCAATTACCAATGTGAATAAGGCCATTATGCCCCACACACCCTTCAATGAGCTTATTTTCTCTCTTAATGTGAAACGCTCATCCGGGATTGGACATAACTTTGGGTAAAGCCGGGCAATGAAATAAATCCCGAGCATGTAAATGGCTGCTGATAAGATCCCCGGTATTAAGCCGGCAATCAACAGTCGAGCAACTGACTGCTCTGTAATAACAGCATAAACAATCATCAAAACTGATGGAGGGATCAGTGAGGCTAGGGTTCCTGATGCTGCAATACAACCGGCAGATATACGCTTATCATAACCAAATCTGGTCATTTCGGGCATCGCCATTTTTGTGAAAACAGCTGCATTCACAATAGTTGAACCACAAGCAGCTCCAAATATCGCCGACGCGAGTGTTGTAGCCATCGCCAAACCACCTGAAATTCGGCCGAGCCATCTGTAAGCAGCACGATATAGATCAGTAGTAAGTCCGGCTTGGCTTGCAAGCGCTCCCATCAAGATAAACAGAGGGATAACCGCTAGAGTAAAAGAATTAGTGGTAGAAAATGGTATTGTGGCAACTTGAGCAAAAGACGCCTGAGGGTTTATTGCGAGGAATATTCCAACCACACCAGAAAGCCCAAGGGCTACGCCGATATGAACGCCGAAGGTAAGCATAAAAAATAGCAAGATACCGACGATAATTCCGGTGGTGCCTGTGTCTAACATTATTATACTTGCCTTATCTAGATTGTTACTGATTTGCGTCAGATCGAGGGTGCAGGCTGTGGCTCACCAGATCTAATTCGTCCGCAATCGATAATTAAGTCCAAGACAAGCCTCAAAATTATTAAGGATGCACCAGCAACCAGCGTGAATCTTGCAGGCCATAGTGGGAAACGGATCAAACCAGAAGTGGCTTCACCAATCTTCATGGAGTATTGCGCCTCTAAAAGGCCCTGCCAAGCTATAAGCGAGAAAAAAATTATCGCTGCAACGTCAGTCACAACATCCATCACTGCACGAAATCGAGGACCGACTGCGAGGTAAGCTATCTCTACTCGAATGTGAGCACGGCGGATCTGCGCAAACGTCAAAGCACCAAATACTATCAACACCATGGTGCTTTCAGTTAGCTCTCTGGGACCAGGGACTGGCACGTTCAACACTTGTGTGCCCACCACATCTGCTACACCTAAAAAAGTCGACATAATCATGCCGACTCCGCCTATCAGCAGAACTATCAGTGCTAGGCGTTCAGAAATTTTCAAAAGAAGTTTCAATCAAATTTTCCACGCTTACGATGTTCAGGTTATGGCGAAAAGAATTCCGCCATAACCAACGTTTGATAGGTATTACCCACCGATTTGTTCGTTGAAGTAGGCAACGACTTCCGCGGCAGCATCGCCCTGGCCACGAGATGCCATGTCTTCGGCCCAACGGTTAAGGAAATTAGGTGCAGCCGCTTGCCATGCCGCGAACTCATCAGCAGGGAATGGGACAATCACACCGCCATTCGCTTCAATTTGTTCGCCTGCAGCGGCTTCAGCTGCTTCGATATTATCAATATAATTTGAACCCGCTATCCGAGCCTCTTCCAGCATTATAGCCTGGTCTTCCGGAGAAATTTCAGCCCACTTGTCACTGTTGATTACAATCAAGTGCCCTGAGATCGACATGACTGGCCCACAGCTATATGTTCCAGGTTCGTAGAGACGATTAGCTAGGATATTGCCTCGGTTGATGAACGAATAGTCGAGCGATCCACGCTCCAATGCCTCATAAATATCACCAACACCGATGCTCACGGGAACAGCGCCGATAGCTTCATGAGCCAACGGAATGTCCGAGCCAAATGAGCGGATCTTCTTGCCTTCTAGGCCCGCTACGTTGTCACAATTAGCATCTGGACCGGTCATGTAGTATGAACCTAGGGGCTGTTGGAAGAGGAATGTCACGCCGAAACTGTCTAGCTCCGCTCTAAACTGCGGAAGTGCCTCATATGCAGAAGCTGCAATTTCCATCACCTGACGGGGCGATCCCCACGTAAACGGCAGCTGGTAGGTTTTCCAGAAAAGAAGTTGATCAGGATAGTAGCCGGGGACAACTGAAGCCATATCAATTGCGCCTCTTCCAGCCAATGTTAGTAACTCAGCACCGCCGCCAAGGCCACCCGCGTAAGTAACTTCAATATTTACACGCCCTTCAGTGCGTTCTGTCACTGCAGCAGCGAAATCCTTTTCCGCCTGCAAGAAGGGGGAATCTCCCAAATAGTGGCCCCAACGCAAAGTGACGTCTGCAAACGCACTTGTCGAAACAACCGATGTAAGTGCCGCAGCACCTATAAGCTTGATCATATTCATGACAAAACTTCTCCCTGATTGTCCTGGCTTTTACTGCCAAGCTTTTGTTTCGTTTACCTTATGCGGACTTCTCCGCGTTAACTTTCAGTCATCAAATGGTTGGATGCTTTTTCATAAGAAATCCGATCAGTAGGATCCAACGACTAAGCCCATTTAATACAAACTACAGTGTGTAGCGCACTGCGGAGTTGTCAATAGACTCTCAAGATCGAAATCCATTGCCTGTACTGGCTTAATAGCTTGCTGAAGCGACCTAAAAAAATTTAATGCCTACCAGCTCTCACATAGGAGGTCATTACTGATATTGTTTCGGTGTAACATGATGCAATGCGATCAAGACGACTATTAGCGTTGCGCTTATCGTGGTCACTAATGCGAGTGAAGGGGCAAAAGAGCCGGTCAAATCGGACAATATACCGAATGAGACAGGTCCCAAGACACCTCCAATTTCAGCAACGGTAAAAAACAACCCTCCCGCCAACCCAAGGCGGTCAGCAGGCACTTTTGGCGTTTCCATAAGTATGAGTATCGCAACAGTCATCATAGATCCGCGAGCCAATCCTTGAATGCACAGGCCCATAAACATTAAGGGACCAGCATCGGTCTGCAACAACAGGCTGGCTGTAAATGTGGCAATAAAAAGACCTGCCATCACACTCAAACGATACTTTGGAACAGCTAACCGAGGGATTATTAGTGCACCGAGGATCCCGATGATTGACGGAATTGACGCCCAATATCCCGCTGCAACTCGATCAAGGCCACGGCTGACCAGAATTTCTGGCAGCCAATTGTTCAATGAATGGTTGATAAAGAATATTCCCACGCTCATTAACAAAATAAGTTGAACAGGACGTAAACCGATCAATTCGAAGAATGCCAATAAATTAAATTTTTTACCGTCTGCATCTTCAGCTACTTTTACACCTTTAATATTTGTGGCGATTAACCAAAGCATGCCACTCATCAACGTGAATAGAGCAAAAATGCAGATTGCAGCGCGCCAGTTTTGATCCACAAATACCATAACAACACTATTCATAAGAGACAGAGACACCAGTCCTCCAAGGTATGGACCAGTTACATATACCCCCATCGCGCTTGCACGCGATGGACCCTTAAAACACCCAGCGATCACCTTAGGGGCGCCGACAGAAATTAGTGGTCCACCAAACCCCAAGATTGAAACAGCGAAAAACATTTGGAATGAATTAACTGCAGCACTACGCGCAATCATCGACGCCGCCATTATAAAAGCAGCTACGAAAAGCATCCTACGGGCACCAAACCGATCAAGCAAAATCCCGGATGGTATCGAAGCAATGATGTAAGTAAGTGGCCACGCCCCAAGTATCAGCCCCATACTTGAAAAGCCGACCCCCAACTCTTCGCTTATCGGAGCGATCAACGGGGCCATTGAGGCGATATTAATGCCAAAGCAAAAGTAAATCAGCCACACCCCGGCTAGTACAATCCACTTCCCATAGCGACCAGTGAAATCTAGATTTTCGATATCATCCTCATGGAGTTATTATTGTGTCGCCACCCTAATATTCTACCTTTTTTGTTGGCGTTTGATGCAGAGAAATATTGATTGGATTGTTTGACAGTGAATACCAATTAGCGTCAACTATAATCAATTTTGATTTGGGAGTAGAGGCATGTTGAATGAGTTCAACTTCGATCCTGCAGACAGAGCTCCTTTTTCTCCAATATCAGAAAGGCCACAACTTAGGTGGCCAAATGATGCAAAAATTGCAATCTGGGTAGTGCCAAATGTTGAGCACTATGAATTCTTGCCGCGACCATCCAAAAAGCGCGATCCATGGCCACGAATGAAGCACCCCGACATAATTGGGTATGGCACAAGAGACTACGGAAATCGGGTCGGAATTTGGCGCATGTTTGACCTTTTTGACCGTTTTGAAATACGCGCAACAGTCTCATTATCAATGGCAAATTGGGTCCATTATCCTGAAATTTTTAAGGCCATGGACGCACGAAACTGGTCGATCATGTGCCATGGGATGTATAATACTAGGTACCATTGGGACATGTCAGAACATGAGGAAAGAGCGGAAATTGAGGAGGCCGTCACTTTATACGGTGAACTCACCGGTAAAACACTACGCGGCTGGTTCTCACCAGCGGCATCTTACACGCTTAATACGCCTGATCTGATCGCTGAAGCCAAAATAACCTACTACTGCGATTGGCACCATGATGATCAGCCTCTCCCCCTAAGGGTCCGAACGGGTTCTTTGATCACAATTCCATATTCAATGGATTACAATGACTCAATCTTACATCGCCAGCAATTTGAGGCGTTGGATTATTACACATTTGCTAAAGACGCGTTCGATACTTTGTACGACGAAGGTGGACAAGTTTTATGCCTTGCTTTGCATCCGTACATGATGGGCCAACCACATCGAATAGGACATCTCGCACGGCTGTTAGAGTACATCAAAGAACATGACAAAGTTTGGATCGCCACTGGTGATGAAATTGCTGATTGGTACCTAAGAAATTGCGCTGATCACATCGCATGGCACAAAGCTAGAGAAGCATCATGACAAAACCCCGTAGAGGAATGGATCATGATATTTACGAGTTTTCACCAATCACGCGTAGGCCGCCTCTTGACTGGCCATGCAACAAAAAACTTGCGGTCACAGTCCTTTTACACTTGGAATATTGGGAATTGCAGCCACCTGATCAAGCGATAAGGGACAATAGATTTACGGGGGAATATGGCTTCTACTTCCCAGAATATAGACCATTTACTCAAAGAGAATATGGCAACAGAGTAGGCGTTTTCCGAATTCTTAAATTACTCGACGCTTTCAAAATGAGGGTCTCAGTAGCTGCAAATTCATTGGCGTTATCGCGTTACCCTGAACTTGTTAATGAATTCCGAGGCCGGGGATATGAATTTGTGGCACACGGTGAAGCACAGACACGAATGCTGTCTTCAGCGATGAATGAAGAAGAAGAACGGGCAGTAATAACTCGTACCACTGACACATTTGAAAGAGTTTTAGGCATAAAGCCGATCGGCTGGTTGGGCCCAGACAGCGGTGAAAGCGATAGGACTCCGCATTTATTAAGCGACGCGGGGTATCAATACATCCTTGATTGGCCGAATGATGATCAACCATATCCGATGACTACGAAACCTCCTATTCTATCTATCCCGAACCAAATGGAATGGGATGACGTTACGGCGCTATGGCTACGTAAAGTGCCAAACGACAGGTATCCTGATTTGGTTAATGAAGCTGCAATCAGCCTCGCAAAAGAAGGCGGCCGTTCATTTGTTTTATCTCTGCACCCCTGGGTGATAGGACAGCCACATAGGATTAGATATCTTAAAATGGCGCTACAAAACTTAACGAACATAGACGGGATATGGAAAGCTACTGCGGGTGAAGTATCAAATCATTTGAGACACTTGTGGGGATGGACATGAAAAGGAGTTTGGCAGATGTCGCTAAAATTATCCGTTCAAAAAACGCAGGCCCCACACTGCTAACAATAGATATTTTGTTCAATACTGATGAAGAATTTGTTCTGGGCCTCTCATCACTAACGCCAAATTCTGTTTGCCAGAGGTATGGCTGTAAAATCGCTGACTTGGAAATCATTCCATATCAAACTGCTTTAGCCATAAAGATAGTTCTTAGGCGTAAGATTATAGCCGGTTCGCCAGGTGACCGTGATGTGTACGGCAGTCAACAGCATGGACCACTGTTGGGGATTTTAGTATGAGCGCGCTTGAACGGCTGCTTAAATTGCGGGAACAAAACCCAGGTCCATTAAGGATATTATCTGCTTCAGGGCAACTTGGCTTTGGAATTCCCAAGAAGAGCTTTGAGCGCGGAATCAAATCTAAACCGCATGTTATAGCGGCAGATATGGGATCTGTTGATCCAGGACCAACGTATTTAGCAACCGACAAAATCGCAGCTCCGGAAGTTTTAGTACGCTCCGATATGCGGTTGGTTCTTCATGGCGCGCAACAGCTGGGTGTTCCCTTACTAATAGGAAGTGCAGGGACAGCAGGAGCGGACGTTCATCTAGACGTTGTTCTTAAAATTTTGAAAGAAATTGCCGTCGAAGACAAACTCCATTTTAAACTCGGCATCATCCGCTCCGTCATCCCACATGATCTAGTTGAACACTCACTGCTAAATCAAAAACTTAAGCCCATTGGTCCAATTGACTTGGATGAAAACACACTCAAACAAACCGAAGTAATTGTCGGTCAAGCAGGTATGGGACCGTTCGAACGCGCATTAAAGTTGGGAGCAGACGTGATTGTAGCTGGAAGGGCATGCGACACCGCTCCGTTTGCAGTAATACCAAAGATGTTAGGCTTCCCCACCGGCGTTGCTGTGCATATGGCGAAAATTCTTGAGTGTACATCATTGTGCTGTGAACCTGGTGGGCGTGATGCAATGCTCGCCACTTTCGACGGCGACAGTTTTACGGTCGAAAGTATGAATGAGGCCATGCACGCAACTCCGACATCCGTAGCCGCCCACGCACTTTACGAACAGTCTGATCCCTACTTTATTCATGAACCCAACGGCCGTGCATGCCTAAAACATGCAAAATATGAAGCCATCGACGAAAGGCGCGTGAAAATATCAGGAGCAACTTGGCAAGCCGCTGACAAGCCCTGGATAAAAATAGAAGGCGCCCGAAAACTGGGAAGTCGGGCAGTCATGCTCGCAGGAAATGCAGACATCAATTTCATAAAGCAGAGTAAAAATATAATAAATAAAGTTGAAGAGGTTGTCAGGGAAATCATTCCATTCAGCGAGTGGAGTTTGAATATAAGGCACTACGGCATTGACGGAGTAACAGATTGGCCTGAACCTCCGGTTAATTTGCCGCGAGAAATTTTTCTGCTTTGTGAATGTATCGCTGAAAATTCTGAAAAAGCTAAGTTAGTTTTGGCAACTTTCAGACAACAATTGTTGCATTTCGGTTTCCCCGGAAGGTCGGCCACTGGAGGCAATCTGGCATTTCCGATTACTCCACCTGAATTAGATGCGGGTGAGGCTTTTACTTTTTCAATATACCACCTCTTAGAATTAGATGACTGGAGCGCTCTAGAGCAGCTATTTCCCGTTACAATAGAAAAAATTGGAGATCAGACGTGACTGATGTTCTCGAGACTGCCGATTATATTCAAGCCTACAACAATGTGCGCCCTATTGACCCAACCAAGTCGGCGTTGCTTATTGTGGATATGCAATATGCGACTGGGCATCGAGATGGACCACTAGCGCAGCGCATGAAAAGCGAAGGTTTAACAATTACAGATTGGCGCTTTCAACGCATTCATGAATTGGTAATTCCAAACAATTTACGCCTAATTGACACCATTCGGAAAGCCAGCGGCCATATTATCTATATCACAATCGGCGCAGCGATGCCCGATTGCAGAGATGCTCCTGTTCACATGCGTGAATTATTTCTAGACATGAAAAATTTCATAGGGTCGCGATCTCACGAAATTATAGATGAACTAAAACCCGGCCCAAATGATCACATCGTGAGAAAAACGACCATTGGTGCATTTGCATCTACAGGAATAGATCATCTTCTAAGAACACTTGGGTGCAACGCTCTTTTTGTAACTGGCGTTTCGACCAATATGTGCGTCGAAACGACTGCGCGAGAAGCTGCTGATAGAGGTTACGATGTCACCGTCGTGGAAGATGCTTGCGCGACGACACATAAGGACCTCCACCACAATACGATGCGCAACTTTCAACGTTTGTTTGGTAAAGTGCGTAGTACCGAAGAAGTAATGGAACTACTCTCACATACTTGAGCTTACGATTGAACTGTGTTCGCACCAGCCATGTAAATTTGAATTGTTGATATCAAGCGGTTTTGGATCTGAAAAATATTAGCGTTTGACTTAACAGGCGGGGCTTCAGGTCCAGAGTAAGTGACCTTGAAAGTTGTTACGATGCACTTAGCGGGGACATCAACAATGTGTTTAAAATCATGATGTACTGCACTTATTTTTGAATTTTCCCAGCGACTTCTGAAAAGCTCTAATATTTCAGTCTTGCCACTATAACGCAAATTGTGCGTTTCAATTATCAAGGCGCATTGATCGGTTAAAAGGTTACCTAACCTAACTAAATTTTTATGGTCTAAAGCGTAAAAATAAGATTGAGAAAGTTTAGTCAAATCACCTGAAGTCATTGAGCGGATTCCAACGTATTTTCACCTGTCATATACACGGCAACAGCACAGAACCTATCGTCCCGCACCTCAAAAAAGTTACAGTTTGACTTCAATGTGTGGCTTCCATCGTGTTCAGTATTATCCACTTGAAAGCGCGCAACAATGCGGTTTGTCTCCGCATCTGAAACGAACTCAAACTCATGGTGTAAAACCGCAGCATGGCTATTCCATAACCTGCGGAACATGCCTTCTATTGCATCGTGCCCTTGCAACCGCACTCCGTGCGTTTCGACCGTAAATAAGCAATCACTGGTCAGCGTTCCTAGAAGAGTATCAATATCCTCTCTATCAACCGCAGAAAAATATCTTAACACCAAATTAATCAGTTGCTCATTGTTCATATCAAGAACTTCCATTGCTTGAACGTGATCGCCTTGGATCGTTCAGTTTTTAATTTTTTCTTCAAGCGAGATATCATCCGCAACTGTGTGACTTGACATGATGTAATCAGTTCCGTCAACTTCGCCTTCAGTCCTGTTATGATGATCTGGAGTGCGTGCAATGGCAGCCTGGGACCAAGTAATCACTGACGATGAAAAAAAGCGTTACAAAGAAGCAGGTTTTGGGGGTCAAGGAAGTATAGGAAAACGCCCTGCCCTACTGATTATCGATGTTCAGTACCGCACAATTGGAACGACGCCAAAGCCCTATTGGGAGGCTATTAAGGAGTATCCAACATCCTGCGGTGATGTCGGATGGAGCGCTGTTGAGAATATCAAACGGCTGGTATCACTTTTTCGAGATAGGGGATTTCCAATTTTGTATCCTCACGTTGCGCCAAAAAATCTAGCTACTGATGGAGGGCGACTAGCCGAGAAAATTCCATCAATCATGGGGATTGACTCAAAAGGCTACGAATTTGTTGAAGAAATTGCACCAATTTCGGGCGACATACTATTACCCAAAAAACATCCAAGCGCATTCTTCGGCACGCCTTTGGTCAGCCACTTAATCGACCTTAATGTGGATACTCTTGTTGTGACCGGTTGCACCACGAGCGGATGCATAAGGAGTTCTGTAACTGATGCTTTCGCGTACAATTTTAAAGCATTAGTACCTGACGATGCTGTTTATGACCGGTCACCAACTTCGCATGCAGTAAACCTGTGGGACATGAATGCCAAATATGCGGACGTTCACACTTCCTCCGAAATAATCAGTCTTATTAAAACGGAGGTGTGAAATGCATGCAAAATCTGTAGCGAGTGCTTTAGAGAAATTAGTAGCTTTCACATCAACAACAGAATGGAAAGATATCCCGGTTCCAGTTCAAAAGCGAGCCTCATTGGTTCTTTCTGACGATATTGGGGCGATGGTTGCAGCACGCGACGAACCTGAACTTCAATCTCTTCAAGAAGGCGTTGCTGTAAGTGCAGGAAAACCAGAAGCAACGCTTTTCAACGGAAAAGGGCAAAAACTAGATCGCTATTCTGCTGCTCTCGCGAACGGATGTGCGTCAGACTGGGCCGAGCTCGATGAAGGGTATCGACGCGTCATATGCCATGCAGGCATTTATTGTTTGCCTGCTTTGCTGGCCGAAGCAGAAGCTGAAAACCACACAACTGAAGAACTACTCAGGGCTCTTGTTCTTGGCTATGAAACCGTTGCCCGTGTGGCCCGGGCTTTTACGTTTCCTAATCTGGTGTTGCATCCGCATGGCTCACTCGCCGCTGTGGGAGCGGCGGCAGCAGTTTGTGCCCTCCGCCGCACTGAACAAAGCACAACCGTTGGAGCTATATCTAGTGCAGCAACCATGGTTGTTCCTGGCCCATACACGCATCCAATCTTAGGCTCTCTTTGTCGAAACATCTGGCCGGGGATAGCAGCGCAAACCGCTTTGCGTTCAGTAGACTGGGCCACTCACGGCATAGTTGGTTTGCCAACGGCACTACACGATGTTTATGCTGACGCATTTGGCGCCAAGCCTAATGCAGATGAATTATGTTCAGATTTAGGCCAAAGTTGGGCCATATCTGACGGATACCATAAAGTTTTTGCATGCTGCCAATATGGCCATGCAACGATTGAAGCTAACCTCAAATTGGCCGAGCAAGCGGATCCATCAGAAATACAAACCATTCATCTTGAGACGCATGAAAAAGCTCGTGTTATGGATAATCCAGATCCTACCACGACTATTGCCGGGAAGTTCTCTATCCAACATATCGCCGCGGCATCCGCTTTAAAACGCGAGGGAGGATTTGCAGCATTTTCGGCAGAAGTCTTATCGGAGCCCAGTGTAGTTTCATTAAGGCATAGGGTCTCTACGTCACCTTACGAGCCAATTCCCGAATGGCCCAATGATCGCCCCACGCGAGTAACTTGGACATTGAAAGACGGGCGGACGTTGACACACGAAGTGTTGAGCGCCCGAGGCGGTCCAGATCTTCCATTCACTCCGGGCGAAATACGTCAAAAAATAAAAGATATCGTCTCTGATCCATACCCCAATATGTTCGCATATCTTGAAAAGATACTGGAATTAGAACCAGAAGTCCTTGCCAAGGGTTGGAAGGAAAATGTCGCGTGGATGACAAAAGATGAGTGACCATCTGGATCTTTTGGTCATCGGTGCGGGTGCATGTGGGCTTGCAGCAGCCATATCTGCTCATGACGCGGGCGGAAACGTAGCTATTATTGAAAAGCGCGCAACACCGGGGGGCAACTCATCATTATCTACGGGTTCAATCCCAGGAGCTGGATCGCGTTTTCAAGTTGCCGCAGGCATAAAAGACAGCCCTGAACAGATGATATCTGATCTCACAGCAATTGCGGGGGATCATGATGCAAACAATATTACGTCACTGATAGCGCATGAATGCGGCCGCTTATGCGAATGGCTGATTGATGATTTGGGCGCTCGAATGGAACTAATCATCGACTATCGCCATATTGGACACTCAGTTGAAAGATTACACGCACCAAAGTCGCGGCGTGGACAAGACTTGGTAGATGACTTGCTTAAATTTGTGGAAGAACGTGATATTCCCCTAGCGGTAGGTAATTCGGCGGAGCGGCTTCTAACAAATAAAGATGGAGACGTTATTGGAGCCGTGGTTGCGGGAGTAGATGTCTTCTCTAAAAAGGTCCTACTGGCGACTAATGGTTTCGCTGCAAACCGTGAATTGGTCCAACGATTTTGTCCGGAAATTGCTAACGTGGAATATTTTGGGGCACCCGGCAGCACTGGTGATGCCATTGAATGGGGTCAATCACTTGGGGCAGATCTCGGCAACATGGCAGCCTACCAAGGATATGCAGCAGTCGCCTACCCACAAGGCCAATTGCTCAGCTGGACGACAATCGAAAAGGGTGGAGTTTTGGTTGGCAGTGATGGTGAGCGGTTTGGCAACGAAGATGATGGTTACTCGGGGTTCGCGGCACAAGTGCGTAAACAAGGCGAATTCGCTTGGGCAGTATACGACGAGCAAATACACGCAATCGCCTTGGCTGAAGAGGAATATGCTGAAATGTCCAATATGGGGGCGATCAAATGGTCGAACTCTCTCCAAGGTTTAGCCGAGAAAGCCAATCTACCGACCAAGCCCCTTGAAGAAACCATTAGAGCTTACAACAAAGCTGCAACAGGCAGTGCAAATGATTTGTATGGTCGCAAAAAGTTTGAAATGGCACCGCTACAAGCGCCTTATGCCATCGTCCAGGTGAAGCCTGGACTATTTCATACTCAAGGTGGCTTGAAGGTCGATAACCATGCACGTGTGATGCGTAAAGACGGAAGTATTATTAAAAACCTATTTGCTGGCGGGGGAGCTGCGGCAGGGATAAGCGGTGCCAAAGGGGCTATGGGCTATGCTTCTGGAAACGGATTAATCACAGCGCTGGTACTGGGTCGCAACGGTGGATTACGCGCAATGCATGAAATCAATATGCAATGATGTCCGCAGCTCATTTAATCACAAATTTCACCACCGCTGTGAAAGAAAATGACATTCCAACGCACGTTATCGAGTCTGCTAAATTGCATTTTGCAGACGCCATTGGGGTAGGATTAGCAGCTTCTGCAGGAACCATGCAAAAAAGATGGTATGGCTCTGTAGACAAAGGGGGATCGGCAACATGTATCGGTGGCAATAGTTCGTCACCAGCCGACGCTGCATTACTAAATGGGATGTTAATCCATTCTCTTGAGTATGATGACACGCACACAAGCTCGGTAATCCACGGAAGCGCGGTTGCTGCACCATCAGCTTTAGCCGCTGCAGAGGAGGCAAATTGCAGCGGAGCTGAAATGCTAATAGGGTATATTTTAGCATACGAAATAATGATACGAATTGGCCTAGCTGCCCCTGGCATGTTCCAAAAAAATGGTTTTCAGGTGACATCTATTGCCGGTCCGATCGCGACCGCTGCGATAACATGTCGCCTGCATGGCTTAAGCCAAGAAGTAACGGAAAATGCTATCGGAATCGCTGGGTCACAAGCATCAGGCCTTCTTGCGTTTTTAGAAAATGGTTCAAGCGTTAAGGCTTTGAACCCAGGTTGGGCCGCCCATATTGGAATAAAAGCTGTACAGCTGAGTAAATCGGGCATGACGGGCCCGCCTGGAATTCTTGAAAACCCTCTGGGGGTTATGAAATCATTTGCTAGAACTTCAGGAAATTTATTGGATCAATTGGGAGATCTGGGCCAAGTTTGGCACAGTCAGAACGCTGCCTTTAAACTATATCCCTGTTGTCACTATATTCACCCCTTTTTGGAGGCGATCGAACAGCTAATGCAGGATGGCTTGACTGCGCGTGACGTGGATAAGATCCATCTAAAAGTGGCAAACGCGCAAGCGCCTTTAATCTGTGAACCATGGGACAGAAAACAGAACCCCTTATCCGGCTATGATGCAAAATGGGCGCTGCCATATTGTATAGCGTTACTACTTATAAAAGGAAAAATTGACGTTCATTCATTTGAGAAAAAGCCTTCCAAGCCAGTTATTGAATTAGCAAAAAAAATTGAGTGGACACCAATGAAAAACTCAGGTTTCCCCAATGTTTTTCCTGCGTATGTTAGAGTTAAGAGGAAAGACTCAAGTGTGGCGGACATCACCATACATGATGTCAAGGGAACCGCGAACAGACCGGTCGAGCCTAATTTGATAAAACAAAAATTCTTAGAAAATACGGCACGCAAATTAGATGAGAGCACACGCAATGATTTTTGGAACTCTCTTCTAGAAATTACTCAGTTTCAGTCCATCAAGAACATCTCGAGCATGCTGAAATGTTAACTTCGTCAACCTATGGAATTTGTCGCCGACAGGCATTTTTAGGGGCTAGAACCTTCGCAAACTGCAGTAAACTGGGAGCTAAAATTGACACTAATTGATCCCAACGAAACACACGAAAAAAATCGCAAACATCCACATTTCACAGAGATTTTATACAGACTAGCTGAGCGATATTCATGTCGCGACTTTGATGGCTCTTCTATTGACCCCATGGAACTAGAAGAAATTATTGCGGACGGCCTTCAAGCACCATCTTCTTGCAATCAACAAAATTGGCATTTCATTGTTGTAGCAGACCCAGAGCGAAAGAAACACGCGAGGGAAATTTCTGGTGGAAATCACCATTTCGAATATTGCAGCGCGTTAATATACCTGTGCTTTCAGAAAGGCTGGACTCATGGAAATTTTTCTATTGTTCAGTCAGTCGCAGGCGCTTGCTACCATATGATGCTATCAGCACATTTGCGCGGCTATCAATGCATATGGAACGCCGGGATTGGCGATCAGGATGAGTTACGAAGTTTTCTCAAAATACCAAAAAATTTTGAAATTCAGGGTGCACTAGCAATCGGAAAAGCTAAGAATAGCGCTCCAGTTATCAAAGCACCACGCCGCCCCGTGAATGAGGTTTTTTCATGGGAACACTTTGATCGTCCGTCAAACGCGACTTACCCAGTCATACCTGCCGATGACTATCCGTATTTCGAGATTACTAACAACGTTAACCCGTTCGCTGAATGGGATCCTGGAAATTGGTCATTAGCTCAGATTGCGGATTTTAGAGGGTACGCCGTGTGGGCCAAATCTCCCTTGGCGAATGTGTATGTTTCAAACAGACAAGGTGAGGCTCAGAGTGTCGAACACAGTCTGCTGCCAACCATTCGTGATGGTCGGGCGCTTGAAATCATGCCTTGGGGAGGAACATCAACAACAGCGCTTTGCAAAATCTTGGGGAATAAATGCAAACTTTCAGTAGCGGAACTTTCGACTCACAACTTGACGTTCATTCGAGAGCGCTTGGTTCAAGAGGGGATAGCGCTTGATAACGTCTCATTTGAACTAATGCCCGACGGACGTCTTTTACATAAAAATCGCACCATAGACTTAGTAGTCATTCCGCAAATCCTTGAGCATTTGCCCGATCCTGAAGGATTATTAGATGAAGTGGCCCGTGTACTTAAAAAAGACGGTCATTTGGTTGTAAGTAGCCGAAATATGGCTTCTCAATATGGTAAACTGTGGCGCGATAAAGAGTCCAAAGCTCAAATTCCAAACCAAGGGCCGTTCACCCCAATTGAGGCCTGTGAACTAAAAAATTGGATATCAAGCCGTTTCGAAATCGAAGAGGAACTTGGTATTGGCCGATATCCCACTGGAGATGCAACACCTCTTTTGAACGATGATGCCCTAAATGGACGCCTTTATGCCGTGCGAGCTCGGCTTAAGTAACGTGTGATACTGGAGCTAGCATGCGGGGAACATAGCGCCCCTTCCCCACGCTATCGTTAGTCAAGTCACCATCTCTAAGTACGAACACTCCACGAGACAATGTATGTATAACTTTTACAGTCATTGTTTGCCCTTCTAACGTGGAATAGCCAGCATCAGAGGCTAAAGAGCCGTTACTAACTTTCCAACGAGCGTTCATATCTACAATCGCGAAATCCGCATCAGCACCCACTTCAATACGGCCTTTATTCTTAAGGCCCATCCTGCGCGCTGGGTTTCGGCTAATAAGTGGCAAGATTTTATCAATAGAAATTGAACGCTCCTTTGCCGCCGTCAACAAAGCCGGTATAAAAGTATCAAGGCCAGGAAATCCTGGTTGCGCCTTCCATATGCCACCCTGTTTAGACTCTATTGGGCGGTGAATATGATCGGTCGCAATAGTATCAATCTGGCCATTAACAATACCCGCCCAAAGCGCATCCCGGTCACTCGCCATTCTCAGGGGCGGATTGACCTTACCAAGGGCACCGATATCACTATCAACATCATGAAGCAGGTATTGTATGCATGTTTCAATAGACACATCGGAGCCTGCATTTCGCTGCATGACTGCAGCCTCAAGAGCGGCTGCAGACGATGTATGCACACCGTGCACTTTTGAGCCCGTAATTTTCCCAAAATAGGAAGCGCGCGATAATGCCTCGGCCTCTACAAATGGAGGTCGTGTGGCATTCCAAGCTGCCAAATTATCGTTGTCAGGACCTTCTCTCCTCATCACACGGTCTCTTAAAACCCACGCAACCTCTATATTTTCTGGATGGGGGCACAACATGCCGTTCTCGGCAGCAAGAGTTTCTAAAAGCCGATACATAAATCCGTCATCTGTACCTGGCAAACCTAAGCGGGCGCCTTCGTCACCACGGATATTCATAAATAGTTTAGCGGTGGGTGATCCTTTACTGCAAAGAAATGGAACTTCTGAAAGCTGTGCCTCAGTGGCAATGACAAAATGAAATCCAAAGTCAATTCTAGCTCCAGCTTCAGTGACAGATTTAAGTTCATCAAAAACCGGAGTATATGGTTCTGAGCTCATTATATATGGGATAAAACATGTGACCCCGCCACACGCGGCTGCAGCGGTTTCAGTCATTGCATCGCTAGGCAACCTTGGGCGGGAAATATCACTACCATGCCCGAGATGAATGTGTGCGTCGATCGCGCCTGGCAAAATCGTCGTGCCGGTTACGTTGATAACTTCTTCCCCAGTCCCAGTTCCGGGTGCTAAGATCGCACTAATTTTGCCTTTGGAGATTACAATATCAGCCGCAACCATTCCTTTTTGGTCGAGCCAGACATTCCCACCAGTAAGTACAAGTTCGGCCAAATCTTCACTCCTTTCGAAAGTTTACAACACAAAGCATGACTCAAGAGAATTAAATATCAATCTATGAATTATGGCACTCATATAAGGCGGTACAAAAATCCGTGCGTAGCTTACGGCACAATGGTTCAAGGAGAAACTAGGTGAGTAATCTTAGAGATCAGAAAACTTTGGAACAGCGACGCAGAGAATTTCGTGAACTATGCATGTCACGTAGTGCTCTCATCGTGCCGGGTGCTGGAAACGCTCTGACCGCAAGGATAATTGAAGACACTGGATTCGAAGCTATTTATGTTACAGGCGCTGGTATTGCTAATACTTATCTCGGAGCACCCGACATAGGACTGGTAACCCTCACAGAGCTTGCTTACACAACTTCAGCGATTTCTGAGATTACCGATAAGCCATTAATTGTCGATATAGATACTGGGTTCGGAAATGCTTTGAACGCGCAACGCACCATGCGCGTTATCGAACGTGCTGGAGCTTTCGCAGTACAATTGGAAGATCAGGTTTTTCCGAAAAAATGTGGGCATTTTGAAGGGAAATCCATCATACCACTCAGCGAAGCGGTGAATAAAATCAAAGCGGTTTGCGACGTCAGAAATGATCCAAACACTATGGTGATCGCTCGCACCGATGCGAGGTCTATCGAGGGACTTAATGGTGCGCTAGATCGCGCAGAAGCGTTCCTTGAGGCTGGAGCTGATATGACTTTTGTTGAGGCTCCGCAGACGGTGGAAGAACTGAAAGAGATCACGAAACGACTATCTGCACCTCAGGTAGCCAATATGGTCGTGGGTGGCAAAACACCTCTCATAAACCAAAAAGATCTCTTTGACCTAGGCTACTCAATAGTTCTTTACGCAAATACTCCTTTGCAAGCTGCAATGCGTGCGATGAGTAATGTTCTCAAGTCACTTAAAGAAACAGGCGATGTAAGCGAGGTGATCGATAGCCTTTCTGATTTTGCAGAACGTCAGAGATTGGTTGCAAAGTTTGAATACGACGCAGCGGAAAAGAAATATTCATCAGATTAATAAGATGCCGATCAATATGCGGTAACTCTACAGAGCATCAAAAAGCTCTGACAAATCTTCCGCTTTCTCAAGCCGCATTATTGCATTCCAAACGTCATCAGACTGCTCTAGACTCCAGGAACGCTTGGTAAGCGAATGATATTTAGATTTGATATCCTCAATGCTATAGGGGTCTGCCCAATCGCCGCGATTGGTTTCAGTACTGGCCTCCAAAATGCGTTCATCCTTCAGGTAAACTTTTACCTTCGCAGGTCGTTTATTGGGTAGCTGTGCACTCATAACTTTATCTTCAAAAACTCTTACTTTTGACGCCAACTTTGTGATCAGCTCATCACCGACTTTATCGATGGTGAAGCTATCTACTCCGCTTGATCCATTAATGAGCGTGGTGGCTACCGCAAATGGAACAGAAAACTTGGCCGCTAAAACATTTCGCGGTGCAGGATCATTTAGCTCTACTGCCAATCCATAGGTGAATACTTCTACTTTTTTGATCTCAGAAGTCGACATGCTGGGATGCTTGACCTGCAAAGCTTCGATCACATCCAACGCCGCATGATTGTAACGGCAACAAGAGTGCATTTTGAAATAGTTTCTCATCACTTCCCAACGTTCTCCAAGTTGATCTGAAAGTGCACTGTCATCAAAACTATCAGAGGCGACAGATCCAAACACATGCCCTACCCCGTTGCGATCACCTGAATATCCCACTTCTACTAGATCTGCTGCAATCAAACCCATCTTGTTTGAAATACCCGCAAAAACGTTTCGAACTGTCCCACCTTCCAACATCGTTTGGCGCGAGGTTGTAAGGCCAAGGTTTGCCGCAATATTCATAACTTCATAAATTTGTGTTTCGCTACCATCTCTTAGATGCATCACCGCTACTGCTGCCCCAATTGCACCCCAAGTGCCATGTGGATGCATCGAAGGCCGTAAAGACGTTGCAATTCCAACTCGCGCTGCAGCCTCATACCCCAGCGTAATTGCTGTAAGCAGTTTTTTTCCAGATATTTTTTGAACCGAAGCCTCCGCTAGTGCCGCTGGAATGACATGCATTGCGGGGTGGCCTTTGCAAAATTGATTACCCTCATCCATTTCAAGGGTCGTACCAGCAGTGCCATTTAAAAAAGCAGCAACTTTTATTTCAGTTAAACTTTTTGAACCGATAATTACGGCAGGGCCATGAGATCGGGACGAAAACTTTTCAGTTAACGAACGAACTTCTAACTCCTCCGCTCCCCCGACTATGGCGCCAATACTGTCACAAAGGATCAATGCCGTTTTATTTAAAACATCATCTGGAACTGAAGCCTGTGCAAGAAACTCGGCAAAATTCAGCATATGCTTCATAGGTGTAGCCTTTCAAAAATTTGGGTTTAATGTTACTTAAAATTAAAAAAATCACAATAAAATCACTGCGTTTGGAGTGCCAAAATGAAGTCTGTTCTTGTAATTGTTCCATTCCCTATGACGCCAGAAAATCGCAGCCAGAGAGAAGAACAGCTGAATGCTGTAAAGTTAGGCCCAGACATATCTTTTACGTTTGAATCCGTTAAGTTAGCGCCACAAAATTACGTAAGCGCCTCAGACATGGCGCTGGCTGAGATAGGAGTTTTGGAGGCTGGTCTAGAAGCCGAAAAACGGGGATTTGACGCAGTATGCATTGACACGATGAGTGACAGTGGGGTGGCGGCCCTTAGGTCTGAATTGACTATACCAGTTATTGGTCCCGGACGAGCCTCGCTTCTAATGGCGATGATGCTGGGAAAACGTTTCTCAATTATTGCCCTGTGGCCGCACTGGAAGCACCTCTACACAAAGACGCTCGATGAGCTTGGTATAACCCATGCCTGCGCGTCAATCAGAGCATTAGATATAACGCCGAATAACCAAAGCCTGTTGACGGGAAAAGAATCCGACATCTTCCCAGCTCTTACAAAACTTGCATTACAATGCATCGAAACAGACGGAGCTGATGTCATAGTCTTAGGCTCAACCACTATGCATCAAGCCCACATGCATTTGGCTGAGGCGCTACCTGTCCCAGTTATAAACCCAGGTCCGCTTACATATGCTATGGCTGAGGCTTTGTTCGGCCTAAACCTATCACACAGTAGAACTGCCTACCCAAAATCTCCAAAACCGAAGCCGGAAGTGATACATGCTATGCTTGAAACTGCGTCTAAGTATGACCACTGAATGTTACTTAATAAAAAACAACAATTATCGATACTCAAGTTCGGTATAAATGCACTTTGATTGCTTGTGCTTTACTAACCGGTTTGCCGATAGATCAGACATGGTGTTTTCAAATCCTTAATTTTCCAAAAGGTGTAAATTGAAGATTATTAGAGCGTCAGAGTCCTACGAAATTGTCGTGATTGGAGGTGGAAATGCAGCACTGTGTTCTGCGATTAGTGCCGCTGAGGCTGGCGCAAGGGTTTTAATTCTAGAGGCTGCGCCAAAGGCTTACCGCGGGGGGAACTCTCGTCATACGCGTAATTTTCGATGCATGCATTCCGAGCCGTTAGGGCCTTTAATCGAAAGCTATAGCGAAGATGAATATTTTAACGATCTAATGAAAGTTACAAACGGCAAAACCGATCAAGGCCTTGCACGAATGGTCATTCGCCAATCCGAGAAATGTATGCCGTGGATGGAGAGACACGGCGTAAGATTTCAGCCATCTTTATCCGGCACGTTGTCCCTTGCCCGGACAAACGCCTTTTTTCTCGGTGGCGGGAAAGCTCTTATCAATGCGTATTACCGCACGGCTGAAAATTTGGGAGTAGATGTCAAATACGATGCGAGTGTTACCCATCTTGAAATAGATGACGGCGAAGTCATCTATCTCGACTACATTCAGCACGAGCAATCTTATCGACTATCGCCAAAGGCTGTTGTGGTAGCATCAGGCGGATTTCAAGCGGACACCGATTGGCTCGCACGTGCCTGGGGCCCCGCTGCAAAGAATTTTCTAATCCGAGGCACGCCCTACAATCGTGGTGTAGTTCTAGACGACTTGCTCCGCCAGGGGCTAGAGCAAGTGGGAGACCCGACACAATGCCATGCTGTTGCTATAGATGGACGTTCGCCGAAATACGATGGTGGTATCGTCACACGGCTTGATTGTGTACCTTTCTCGATTGTCGTGAACAAGAATGCTGAACGGTTTTACGATGAAGGCGAAGACGTGTGGCCCAAACGTTATGCTATCTGGGGCCGGCTGGTCGCCGCTCAACCTGAGCAAATAGGCTATGCGATCATCGATGCAAAGTCACTTGAACTGTTCATGCCGTCCGTCTTCCCACCGATCAAAGCGGACACGATTGAGGATTTAGCATTAAAAATGGATCTACCCGCACAAAAGCTGCGAGCTACGGTAGACAAATTCAATGCAAGCTGTGGTGATACTACTGGCTTTCGTCCGACAGAATTGGATGGTGTAAGCACATCTGGCCTTAAACCACCAAAGACCAACTGGGCACGGCCCATTATAGAAGCACCTTTTTATGGTTACTCGCTACGCACTGGAGTCACATTCACGTACCTAGGCTTGAAGGTCGACGAGAACGCGCAATGTAGCGTTGGCAATCGCCCGGTAAGCAACCTTTGGGCTGCGGGTGAGACAATGGCCGGATCCATTCTGGGCCAAGGATATTTAGCGGGGTTTGGAATGACTATCGGTACCGTTTTCGGACGTATCGCCGGGAAAGAGGCTGCAAAGTATGTTAACTGATATGAAGGAAGAAGCGCGCCGGCAGGCTGAAATTTGCAATGCATGCCGCTACTGTGAAGGCTACTGCTCAGTTTTCCCTTCGCTTCATAGCAATCGAGAGTTTTCTGACGGAGAAATCATACAATTGGCAAATCTCTGTCACAATTGCCGTGGCTGTTACTACGCGTGCCAGTATACGGCTCCGCATGAGTTTGACCTAAACCTACCAGCCGCGCTAGCAGAGGTCAGGCAAGACAGCTGGGAGGCTTTTGCGTATCCGCGTTTTGTCGCAACCCATTTTCAAAAAAATGGGATGGCCATCGCTCTTGCAACCAGTCTTTGTTTCTCTGCTTTTTTCGTTGTGACCCAATGGCTTGGGCGAGGCAATGGAGAAGGGTTTTACGCGTTCATCTCTCACGACCTAATGATTTTAATATTTGCACCTGCCTTCGTATTGCCACTTACCAGCCTCACAGTAAGTTTGCGTCGGTACTGGCTGGCTGTAGACGGAACGCGCATTAAACTTATCCATATTTACGATGCCCTCCGCGCTGCTGCTACTATGCATAATCTGGCTGGTGGGCATGGCGAGGGCTGCAATTTTGAAGACGAAGACCGCTTTACCCAAGCAAGGCGCGTTGCTCATCAATTAGTTTTGTACGGATTCTTGCTGTGCTTTGCGAGCACTTCCTCAGGGACCATTCTCCACTACATCTTTGGCCTTCCAGCGCCACACGGTTTTTTCTCGTTGCCCAAACTTTTGGGTATGCCTGGCGGCCTGATGCTAACATGGGGCGCTATTTGGTTATTCCGCCTCAAACTTAAAGCTGATCCCAATTTAGGCTCAATGGCGGCGCGCAATGGGGAATTCGGGTTCATTGCCCTATTGGGGTTTGTGGCCGCCAGTGGCCTCGTTTTGTATATTCTTGGCCAGACCGCCTTAATGCCGCTGACTTTGGCGGTCCACCTAGGCGCAGTTCTTACGTTTTTTCTACTTACGCCATATACAAAAATGGTGCACGGCATTTATCGCTTTGCTGCGTTAGTGCGTGATGCGCAACGTAAAACGGGGTCAACCAATCCGTAATCTGAATGACGAGGGATACATTTGCCTTCTTCCAGCAGCCGCACTTTTTGACACGATTAGAGCAAGTATCTCAACTCCCGGGCACAATGCCCTTTTCGAGACCAGCACAATAATCGTAAACGCCTCCAACAGTTGTAATCCAAAGCTCGTCTCGGCGCTCCATTATATGCGTCAAAGCACGGCGCAATGCTCTGAGCCTATACGGGTGACCAAAGACAAATGGATGAGTAATTAATGTGAAAACAAGAGGCCGTTTTTGGGATAGGTACATCATTTCATCAAATTGGTCTTTGATCATCCTTTCAAACGACATCGCACTCTCTTGCCGAAAGACCATCGAAGGCGAGTCATTTAACTCAATTGAGTAAGGCACAGACATAATACGACCGTTACGTGTCCGCATCCAAAATGGCTGATCATCTGCCGGCCAATCCAAATTGAAGCAATATCCGGCCTCTTGCAGCAAATCTAATGTTACTTCGCTTTGTGCGAAATACGGCCCCATCCACCCTTTTGGTTGGTAACCAATCAGTTCAATGAGCTCTTCGGTAGCTTCCTGTATCAATTCACGTTCGTTTGGTTCATCCAAGACGTCTTGTCGTTCACCATTGGAACGGCCATGAGCAACTATTTCATCACCCCTTAGTTTTATCCTATCCAGCAGTTGCGGGTGACGCCTGAAAAGCGCGGAATTTGAATTATGCGATGCAGGAATTGAAAAATCGTCGAGCAAGTCAAAGAGATACCATTGACCAACTCTATTTCCATAGTCACGCCATGCGTAATTACGGTGTGTCTGAGGAGCGTTTAAAACCGCGCTATCAGATCCGATACCCTCTCGATAGGAAAATACTTCCAAGTTATTGCATAAACAGAAAGCTAATCTCTTCCCTTCCGGCCAGGTGTAATCCTGACGATCTGGCAAGGGGACATAGTCATAACGATTATGAGCACGCAGTTTCATTTCACATCTGATCAAAATAGTTTTGCAACGCTTCAGTCTCCTCAGTAACGGTCAGTCCCAACATAAGCAAAATTCGTGCCTTGTGAGCTGACAAGTTTTCTCCAGAAACAATACTGAATTCTTTCAAATGTAACCTTCGTGCAATCCTACCAGAAGCAACTCGGCTACATTGTACAACCGGGATACCTTTGGAAACCGCCCTCAGTAATTCTTTCCATTCTAGTGGAGATGTCATACCTGGGGCAAACCCCGCAGAAACTAAACCACGGGCACCAGCTTTTATACAAGCACGTGCAATTGTTTCATCACCACCAGCAACAGCATAAAGCACGTCTACCCGAGGTAGAGCAGAAAGGTGAGAAATAGAGAATTTGACATCACTACGAAGCGGCGCTCGTCTGACCCTTACCCCATCTGGATCTACTACGCCTAATGCTCCATAAGCTCCCGAAGAAAACGCATTGAGGCGATAAGTAGAGCCCTTAGCAACATCACGGGCACTATGAATTTCATCGTTAAAAACAATCAAAACCCCCATCGAACGTAACTTCTCATCGGTGGCCGTTCGGATTGCCGCTACGGCGTTGGACAATGCATCACTACCTACGGCTCCTAGCGGTCGCTGGGCACCTACAAGGACAACAGGGCGATCTAATTCGACTGTGAGATCGAGAAAGAAAGCCGTTTCTTCTAATGTTGCCGTTCCATGAAGTATGACTATCCCCGTTAATTCAGGTTTCTCATCAAATATATCTCGTACTAAGCGCGCTAGCTCTAACCAATCTATTGGACCAATCTTGCTTGATCCAACTTCTCGAAAAGCGATTGCCTCTAAATCAGCAAAATCTATGAGTGGTTGTAATTCGGAAACCATCTCATTTGCGGTAAGCTTATGCCCAGTTTCAGGGTAATCTAACACATCAAAGGCGTGAGAAGCGCGAGTGGAAATCGTTCCACCACATCCGATTAAAGCTACCTTTTTTGAGGGCTTCATTGACTTCAACCCAAGCTTACTTCGCTGTTCAATAAGTCACACAGTGAGTTTGGAAGCAAGTAAGCTTGAAGCTTATCGAAGCAAAAACTAGTTCGTTTTACGAAAACAACTGATACAGACTTACCAATCTAAGCTTTGGCCCTATCACGATAGTAACATTCTTAACCGGCGAACTTTACTGGAAATGATCATATTTAAAATCCTTCAAACCCTAGAATGGCGAGATCTTTGCACACAAAAAGAAACATTGGGTGCGCCCGTTGATCAGGCCGATGGGTATATCCATTTCTCCACCGCGGCACAGGTCGAGGAAACCTTGTCCAAACATTTTTCGGGTGTTAGCGGATTGGTGCTCATAGCCTATGAAGCCAGTATATTTGGCGACGCGCTGCGTTGGGAGGTGTCACGCGGGGGTGCCCTTTTCCCTCATTTGTATTCAAAACTGCCCTTGCGCGGGATTTTGTGGCATCACGAATTAAAGTTACAAAATGGTGTTCATATCCTGCCCAATTTAAACGGTTGATTAAAGATTAGGACAGTTGATGTTTGATAAAGCTGCTCTCGCTGCGTTGCGCCTTATTTCTCCTGAACGGGCGCATGGCCTTGCGCTAACGGCGCTGAACATGGGGCTTGCCCCCCAAACGGGGCCGATTACCACCCCACGTTTGGCAGTAACTGTTGCAGGGATGAATTTCCCAAACCCGCTTGGCCTTGCGGCGGGCTTTGACAAAAATGCCACCGCAATTGCGCCCTTAATGAAAACGGGGTTGGGGTTTATTGAGGTGGGGGCAATCACGCCGCAGGCGCAGCCAGGAAACCCGCAACCCCGCGTGTTTCGCCTGCCGCGTGACCGCGCAGTGATCAATCGCTTTGGCTTTAACAATGAAGGCATGGAGGCTGCATCCAAACGTCTTGCCGACCGCCCCCATCGCATTCCTTTGGGTTTGAATTTGGGCGCCAATAAAACCAGCACGGATCGCGCGGCAGATTACGCTTTGGTTTTGGCCCGTTGTGGGGGGATGATTGATTTTGCTACGATCAACATCTCCTCGCCCAACACCGAGAACCTGCGCGACCTGCAGGCCGCAGACCAGCTAGAACGCTTGTTGCAAGGGGTAATGGATGCAAATTTTGATCTCGCCCGTCCCGTGCCCCTCTTTGTGAAAATTGCACCTGACCTGACCAATGACGAGATTGACGCCATTGCAGAGCTTGGCTTGCGGATGCAGCTTGCGGGGATCATTGCCACTAATACCACCATTTCACGCGAGGGGTTGCGCGGGCGCCATCGGCGCGAAACAGGGGGCCTCTCAGGGCAGCCCTTGTTCGAGCGATCCACCCAAGTTCTGGCACGACTGTCGCAGCAAACAGGCGGCAAGATTGCCTTGATTGGTGTGGGGGGCGTGGCCAATGCGGATCAAGCCTATACCAAGATCAAGGCGGGCGCGCATTTGGTGCAGCTTTACACGGGGCTTATTTATGGGGGTATGGGTTTGGTTGCCGATATCCTTCAAGGTCTTGACGCCGCTCTTGCGCAAGATGGCCATGACAGTTTGCAATCTGCCATCGGCACGGGGGTTGACGCATGGCTTTGACCGTCTGGCATAATCCACGCTGTTCGAAATCCCGTCAGGCTTTGGCATTGCTGACAGAGCGCGGCATAGAGTTTGACACGCGCGCCTATTTAGACGCCGCGCCCACCCATGCCGAACTGGCCGCAGTGATCTCAAAACTAGGCCGCCCTGCCCGCGATTTGATCCGCGCAAAAGAGGCACGCGAAACGGGGGTGGATTTGACGGATGAGGCCGCAATCTTAGCTGCCATGGCCGATGATCCGCGCCTGATTGAACGCCCTGTTTTGATCAGTGAAACCGCCGCCGCGATTGGCCGCCCGCCTGAAAATATCCTTACGCTGCTTTAGGTCGCGCTGCGCTCAAGTGCGGGATAGCGCGCCCCAAGGCTGAGACCGCGCAGGATGAACATCCCCAACAACGCGGCCCATAACCCGTGATTTCCATAGGCGGGAATCAGCGTCAGGCACAGCATGACATAGCCTGCGAAAGATAGGGCCATCATGTTGCGCATGTCACGGGTGCGGGTTGCGCCAATGAATATCCCGTCCAAAATCCATGCTTGAAACCCAACAAGCGGCGCAAGCACCATCCAAAACAGGTAATCACGCGCCTCAATCCGCACTTCGGGCGCAGTGGTAAGAATATCAATAATCTCGCCTCCAAAGACCCAAAAAGCTGCGGCCATCACCACCGCGACACCGCCCGACCAAAGCGCCGTCATCATGGCGCTTCGGCGCAAGGCGGCGCGGTTTTTGGCCCCTAAGGATTTTCCAACAAGACTTTCGGCGGCAAAAGCAAACCCGTCCAACCCATAGGCGGTAATATGAATGAATTGCATAAGAATTTGATTGGAAGCGAGGGTCGTATCCCCTAAATCCGAGCCGATATAGATAAATGAGGTAAACCCCGCCATCAGAAAAACGGAACGGATCAAAATATCGGTGTTGACCTGCGCCATATGCATCAGCCGCCCGCGATCAAAAACGCGCGGCCAATCGCGCCATGCCGCTTGCGAAAATCCCGCGCGACACAGATAAAGCCCAAGCGCCAAGCCCGACCATTCTGCAATGGCCGTGGCGGCGGCCACACCATCGACATGATAACCCAAACCCAACACAAACCCCACTGACAGCAGGATGTTCAACCCGTTCATCCAGAGCTGTAAAACGAACACAGCGCCTGTGCGTTCAGCGGCAATCAACCACCCCGTGATGCCATAAATCGCGATTGCAGCGGGGGCAGACCAAATGCGGATTGCCATGTAATCGCGCGCCAAGGCCTCGACCGCATCACTTGCGGGGGCTATTGCAAAAATGGCCACGAAAATTGCTGATTGCAGAAGGATCAAAAGCACACCAGCCACCACGCCGATCATCAAAACGCGCGACAGCAAGGCCGAGATTTCGGCCTGATCCCCTGCCCCATGGGCCTGCGCGGCCAAACCGACCGTGCCCATGCGCAAGAATCCAAAAATCCAAAATACAGTGGTCATGGATATCGCACCCAAGCCCACCGCGCCTATCATAGCCGCATCACCCAATTGGCCAACAACGCCCGTGTCGACCAAACCCAAAAGCGGCACTGTGATGTTTGACAAAACCACAGGCACGGCAATGCGCAACACCCGCGCATGGGTCAAGGGCGGAGTCTGATCCGTCATGGGGCTGTCACCAAGGCAAAATGGCCATGCGCCGCGGCAATGGGGGCGTCTTGATCACCTTGCCACATCGTGACCGAGACCGAGGCAAAACGGCGCCCCGCGCGGGTCAGCTGCGCCTTGGCAAACCCATCTTCGGGCAGGCCGCGGCGCAAATAATCCACAGTGAAATCAATCAACTTTGGCGGGGTTGTCAGTGGGATAGAGAGCACATCTATAACATGGGTTTGCGCCGCGATCTGCAGCACCGATGCCGTAACCCCGCCATGCAGCGCGGGCAAAATCGGATTGCCAATCAAAACGCCACCATAAGGCAATTTGATCACCCCGCCCTCTTGGCCCTCTAGGCCCAAAAACCGCGCATAAGGCAGCTGGTTCAAAATCTGCTGCATCAGCCCTGCCTCTTTTGCGGGTTGACCATCTCCAAGACACCCTTGCCCTCTGGCCCATATTCGACCGTGAAACTTCCGCTGGCTTTGGCCAAAAGCGCGCCTGTCTCTTGATCGGTGGCCGCCACAGTGACAAAGGCCACATTTCCCCTGATGGCATAACACTCCGCCTTGGCCAGAACCGTGCCTTTTGCACTCTGGCCCATCACATCAAGGCGCAGATCTAAGGTCGCGGTCGCAAGGGGTTTGCTGTCATGCGCCACCACTGCCGTGCCTGCACAGGTATCCATCAGCGCCGTGAGTGCGCCTTCATGCAGCGCGCCCGCAGCATCACGGAGATGGGGTAGAACCCGCATCGTCATCGCCGCAGTCCCAGATCCAAGGGCAACAATGTTCATCTGCAACGCCGCCGCATAGGGCAATTGCGTTATGAAACTTTGCGCGACATGGAGGATATCCGACTGGTCGGAGGGCACGGGCATAATCCAACAAATTGGGGTTGATAATCTGCACCATCTAACGCGCGGCGCGCGCCCGCGGCAATGCGCAAATTACATCGATACCAATTCTATGATAAGCTGTGGTCAAATCATGGATCAGCCGAGGATGCCTCAAATGCCATCAGACGCCCCACAGCGCGAGGCCGATTTTCGCACCATCGGCGAGATGTGCGCCCTGTTTCAAGTGACGCCGCGCAGCCTTCGGTTCTACGAAAGCAAGGAGTTGTTGGCCCCCTTGCGTGTAGGACAAAAGCGGGTTTATTCCCGCAGCGACCAAGCGCGTCTCAAACTGATTTTACAGGGCAAACGCTTTGGCTTTAGCCTAGAGGCGATGCGACAATTGCTTGACCTTTATGCACTTGGCGACAATCAAGTGACGCAACTGGAAAGAAGCCTAGAATTTGGGTGTGAAAGATTGCACGATATGCAGGCACAATATACCGAGTTAGGCCAAGCCATTCGTGATTTGCAAAGTCAAATTGATTTGGTGGCGCAAATGCTGGCAGACCGAAAATCGGATCAAGACCGACAGGCATAACGTGACATAAGGAAACGGAGCCGTGACCAACACCCTCTATTGTTTTGGGGAATCTGGAAATGCCTATAAAGCCGCGCTGTGCCTGACTTTGGCAGGTGTGCCTTGGCAGCCCCGTTTTGTCGATTTCTTCAACGGCGAGGCGCGCGGGGCAGAGTTTCGCGCAATAAACCCAATGGGCGAAGTTCCCGTGCTAGATGCAGGGGGTAAAATCCTGACCCAATCAGGGTTGATCCAAACTTGGGTTATGGATGAAACAGGCAAACTCGCAGGGGCGAGTGCCGCAGACCGTCAAGAAATCTTGCGGTGGATTTTGTTCGATAATCAAAAGGTTTCGGGCACTGCGGGGCCGTTGCGGTTCTTGATGAATTTCGCGCCCGAGGACAAACGAGATGCGGGCGTTATTGGGTATTTGACGGGGCGGATGCAGGCCGCGCTTTCCATTCTCGAAGGGGTGCTCAGCACCCGCGACTGGATTGCCTGCGACAGTGTCTCTGCGGCCGATATCGCCTGTGCGGGCTATCTCTATTATCCTGAAAATTTCAATTTCACGCGCGCCGATTATCCTGCGATTTCGGCATGGCTGACCCGCTTGGCCCGCCAACCCAATTGGGCACATCCCTATGACCTAATGCCTGCGCCAACCTTGGGCAAAGATGACGGGTTTCGCGATGCATAAGCGCGAGGGCATTCCGTGACCGCGTTAGAGGAATATCAAAAACTAGAGGCCACAGGCCTTTGGCGCGATGTTGGCGACAGCCAACGCCGCGAAGTGTTGATCAATTTGGGCAACACTTCTTTGATCATATCGACCCTTTCAGAAACCGCGCTCACCCATTGGTCGCTGGCCGCGGTGATCCGCGTCAATCCAGGCGGGCTGCCCGCTCTTTATGTGCCTGTGGAGGGTAGTGACGAAAGCCTCGAGATCGCGGATGAGGACATGATCGCCGCAATCGAAAAGCTGCGCAGTATGATTGACCGCCATCGCCCCCATCCGGGGCGGTTGCGTGGTATTCTGGCGGCCACAACCGCGGCAGTGGTTCTGGGCTTGGGCCTGTTTTGGTTGCCTGATGCATTGGTGCGCCAGACAGTGCATCTTTTGCCCGAGGCAAAAAAGCGCGAAATAGGTCAGGATATTCTCACAGAGATGATCCAACTGACGGGGCCAAGCTGCAATCAAACCGCGGGGCAAGCCGCGCTTGCAACCCTTGCGCGGCGGGTGTTCATCGCCACACCGACCGTGCCGCGGCTTGTGGTTCTGCGCGATGGTCTGCCCGCAAGCCTACATTTGCCAGGCGATTTGATCGTGCTGAACCGATCCGTGGTTGAGGATTACCAAAGCCCTGATGTGTTGGCAGGATTTTTATTGTCGGAATATATCCGCTTGGTGGACAGCAACCCCACCCAAGCCCTGCTGCAAGAGGCGGGTTTGTGGGCGACATTTCGACTGTTGACCACAGGCGAGATCAGCAAAACGCATCTGGCTGCGCGCGCCGCCAGTCTGCTGACCGAAACACCAACAGATATTGCCGATGAGGCGCTTTTATCGCAATTTGCACAGGCTGAGATTTCCTCGCAGCCTTACGCCTACGCGCTCGATATTTCGGGTGAAAACACCCTTAGCCTGATCGAGGCAGACCCCCTTCGGACAGCACCAAATGCGCCCTTGTTAGAAGATACGAGATGGGTTGCCCTACAGGAGATTTGCACTGAGTGAACAGATCACTGAACGCGGGCCGAGGTGAACCCTGCCGCACGCAGGGCCAATGCCGCGCGTTGCGTTGCTGCATCACTTGAGAACGGGCCGACCAGAACCGCATATCCCGAACTCATACGCCCAAGCCGTGCGGTCATTCCAAATTGGGCCAATTGCGCGGCGGTCTGCGCGGCTTCGTTCCGCGTGCTATAGGTGGCTGCCCGAACCAATGCACCTGTCACGGAAACTGCGGGCATGGCTGTTGCCTGAACCGTTGCAGGCTCTGAGGCCCTTAGGCCGCTACGGGGCGGGACGAGTGCTGTCTCTACGGGTGGGGCATTGCGGCTTGATTGCGACACGGGCCCCTGCGGCTGTGCGGCGGGTTCCGCGCGTGTGGATCGGCTGACGAAAATTGACGGCGCCTCCGTGGCCTGAGGCGTTGCAATTTCCTGTGGGATAGGCCCGGGTGCAGCCACCGCTGTGGCAACGGGTGGTCTGCCACCGCTAAATAGGCTCGCGAAAAAATTTTGCAGGCCAAAGCGCAAGCGTCCCCTGCGGTCATTTTGCAGACGCGCTGGCACGCCCTGATCCCAAATCTGCGCCATTTGCGCATCACCCGTTGCGGTGCGCGGCCCCCGCATCGGATTGAGACGCCCATCTGACCACGCAGACCGATACCCTTCGGGCACGATAAGCCCACTTGGATCCGTTGCCGCAATCCGTCCTGTCGCGGCACCCGCAATCATGGAGGGAACCGCCAATGGCGCGCGAAGCTCAGAACGGGCCAACCCATCGGCAGGGTGAATGGGTTGCGGGCCACAACGTATTGCCGTGCGGCTGCGAATTTCGGTCACGCTGCCATCGCGGGCGCGAATGATGCAGCGATTGGAATTATTTGACGGGCTTGGCACGGGCGGAACAACCGCCATGACAGGTGCCGCAGCGGGTGCCACACCAACGGGTTCCCGCAGGCGCATGGGGGCCTGTGCGGGCTGTATCACGGGCGCTGCACCCACAACCGGGGCGGGCGCGACAGGGGCCGCCGCCATTTGCGACAGGGAGGGCGGCAAACCGCAAATCTGCCTGCGATCCCGCGAGATACGCGGAATCCAATCTGTCGAAGCCCCCTGCCCCGTGCGAATAAACGCACAGCCTGTGCTGTCGACATATTGTTCAGAGGTAAATGACTGGGGGGAGGAATTCCGCGGGTGGCCTTAGGTTTTGCGCGATCCCCTGCCCAGCAACGGCAACCATTGAGGATAGAACCGTTGCAGAAAATCCCATGCTGCCCCAAAATTTTACTGCTTTTTTGACCATTCAAGCCCCCGAATTGGGGCAAGAATGCATCAATATTTAGACATAGTAAAGGCACATAACAGAACAAATAGATATCCGCCCCTCATTTGGTGGCAAATATCCGATCCCCCGCATCCCCTAGACCCGGAAGGATATACCCCTTTTCGTTCAAACCGCGATCCAAGGCCGCGGTAAAAATTGGCACATCAGGATGGCGAGCGGCGAATGTCCTGACACCCTCAGGGGCGGCCAGCAATGTCATCAGACTGATATTAACGGCCCCTTCCGATTTGATTTTATCCACCGCCGCAGCCGCCGAATTGCCCGTGGCCAGCATGGGATCTAGGGCGATGACATGACGTTGGGACAGGTGCGAGGGCAGGTTGAGATAGTAATCCACGGGCTCAAGCGTTTCCTCATTGCGATACAGCCCGACAAATCCAACCCGCGCAGCAGGGATTACGGCGCGCATCCCCTCAAGCATTCCGTTGCCCGCCCGCAAAATCGAAATCAAAGCCAGTTTTTTCCCTGCAAGTGTCGGCGCATCCATCACCTCAAGCGGGGTTTCAACGGCGGTGGTTGCAACCGCCAAATCGCGGGTGACCTCATAGGCCATAAGCATCGAAATTTCGGTCAAAAGCCGCGCGAAATCTTGGGAGGCGCAGTTTTTATCGCGCATCAAGCTCAACTTATGTTGCACAAGCGGATGGGTCACGATGGTCAGTGTATCGAATTCTGTCATAGTCTTCCCTCTAGCCTTCAAGCCGTTTTGCAACGCGCGCGCGGGTTTCCTCATCACAAAAGGCCGCCGCAAGCGCGGTTTGGTTTATTTCCGTGAATTCCGTCTCACCCCACCCAAAATGCTGTTCCAAGGCCTCATATTCACGGCTCATATTGGTATGGAAAAAGGGTGGATCATCGGTTGACACGGTTACCTTGACCCCAGCCTCGCGTAGCCGCGCAAGCGGGTGACTTTTCCAATTTGGGAAAACCCCAAGAAAGACATTCGACACAGGACAGCATTCCAAAACAACACCCGTATCGGCAAGGCGTGCGACCAAGTCAGGGTCACTGATCGCCTCGACACCATGCCCGATACGGGGCGGATTATAGGCATCTAACGTCTCGCGCACCGATTGCGCGCCCCCCCATTCGCCTGCATGAATGGTGAAGGGTAGTCCTGCCTCGGCCGCGCAATCAAAGCTCCATGAAAAATCGCGCACATGGGCAATCTTCTCGTCCCCCGCCATTCCAAAGCCGCAAATCATGCGCCCCGCCGTTTCCGCAGCACAGCGTGCGGCCCGTTTCGCCTGATCTGGCCCGAAATGACGAACCGCCGTAATCACGCCCCGCATCGTGATCCCAAAATCCCGCTCGGCGGCATCTGCAGCTTCGGTCATTGCAGAAAGATACTCGCGCCAAGCACCAATATCCCCACCGCCGCAAAAATCAGGGGACAGGAAGGTTTCGCAATAAACCACCCCATGGCCTGCTGATGCCTCAAGCACAGACCGCGTCAGACGCGCATAATCTTCGGGCGTGGTGAGAACCGATGTTGCCGCCTCATAGACGCGCAGAAAATGCACAAAATCATGAATGTCATAGCCGCCTTGCGCGGTGAAAATGCCCGATAAATCCACCTTTTTTTCGAAGGCGATCTGACGAATAAAATCAGGCTGTGCTGCCCCCTCAAGATGAAGGTGCAATTCAACCTTTTTGACGCGGGCCATATCTGACATCGCCGTTCCCCTAGAAATAATAGCCAAGCGCGGTGACCACTAGGGCAAATAAGGTGGCCGCGCGCCATGAGATCACCCGCTGCGACAAGACCCGGGCGGCCAGACGCACCCCAAATAGGGCAGCGACAAAGGTCATGGCAGCATAGATTATTTGACTGTCAATCTGGCTCATAAAGCAGGGCTTCCAATCTGAAGGGGGCCAAGCCCCAAATGCGCGGCAAGACTTGCACCAATATCGGCAAAGGCCCGAAGGCCCAGCCCTTGGGGTGCATGGTCAGGGGCCGCCACCAAAAATGGGACACGTTCACGGGTGTGATCCGTGCCAACCCATGTGGGATCATTGCCATGATCCGCGGTTAAAATCAGCATGTCACCCGCGCGCAGCGCGGCAACAATTGGCGCAATCGCTGCGTCAAACCATTCCAGCGCACCCGCATAACCCGCCACATCGCGGCGATGGCCAAAACGGGCATCAAACTCAACGATATTGGCCACCGTGAGGCTACCATCGGGGGCGCAATCTACCGCGTGGGCCAGATGTTCCATCAGGCGGGCATCACCTCCCTTATGGCTTTCCGTGATGCCACGATGGGCGAAAATATCGCTGATTTTGCCAATGGCAATGACCGCGCGCCCTGCCTCAGATGCGTGATCCAACAAGGTTAGGTGGGGCGGCATCATCGCGTAATCGCGGCGGTTTTCAGTGCGCTCAAACGCGCCTAGGCGACCCGTAAAGGGGCGCGCGATCACCCGCCCTACCCGCATCGCGTGCAGCTGCGGGGCGATCCTTTCGCAGAGGTCATAGAGACGCTCTAGCCCAAAGACCCCTTCATGCGCGGCAATCTGAAAGACACTATCGGCGGAGGTGTAGCAAATCGGATACCCCGTTTGCAGATGATGCGCCCCAAGGCGTGCTATGATCTCAGTGCCAGAGGCGTGGCAATTGCCCAAAATCCCCCCAACACCTGCGATAGATTGAACCGCCGCGACCAAAGCCTCAGGGAAACTGGGAAGGGTAGCGGGAAAATAGTGCCAATCCCAAGGCAAAGCGCAGCCCGTCAATTCCCAATGGCCTGATGGCGTGTCTTTGCCTTTGGCGGATTCTTCGGCCACACCCCAAATGGCATTCGGTGCGGCCGATGTCAGGGGTGCAGGACAAATGCCGCTTGCCAGATGCAAAGCGGCCCCAAGACCCAGACGATCCAAATTCGGCACTCTCAGCGCCTGTGCCTGCGCGATATGGCCCACGGTATTCGCGCCAGTATCGGGATGGCCCGCATTGAAATATCGGTCTGCATCTCGCGCGCCCCCGATACCAACAGAATCCATCACCACCAAAAATCCGCGCGCCATTCAGCCGATCCTTTCATGGATCAAGGCAGGGCGCGGCGGCGTTTCTTCGGAGAGGGTGAAGGCGTCTAACACAATTGCCCCCATATGTTTGGCAATCTCAGGGTCGCGCGCATGAAGGCGCAAAAGCGGGGTCGTGGGGTCGGCCAAATCACCAATCCGCTGGATGTCAGAAAGACCCACACGTTTGTCGATCTGATCCTCTGCCTGCAGGCGTCCCCCGCCAAGATGCACCACAACCTCGCCCAAGGTGCGGGCGTCAATTGCACGGATATAGCCCGTCTTTTGCGGGAAAATATCCACCGCATAGGGCGCTGCAGGCAAGCGATCTCGCCAACGTGCCACAAAATCTGTGGCGCCCCCTTGCGCCGCGACCATACGGCCAAAAACCTCGGCGGCGTGACCTTGGGTCAGCGCGTTTGTCAGTGCCATCTCACCTGCCGCCGCATCAACCGCAAGCCCCGCTTGCACCAAAACCTCACCCCCAAGGCTGATGGTTACGCGGATCAGATCACTGTCGAGCTTTGGACTGCACAGCGCCTCCATCACCTCCATCATTTCCAAAGAATTGCCCGCTGCACGCGCAAGCGGTTGGTTCATATCGGTGACAAGCGCCGTGGTTTTACAGCCCGCACTTTGTGCTGTATCCACCAAGGATTGAGCCAGTTGCACGGCCTCTTGCGGGGTTTGCATAAAGGCACCCGTGCCGCATTTAACGTCTAAAACCAAGGCCTCTAGCCCTGCTGCCAATTTCTTGGACAAAATAGAGGCCGTGATCAAATCAATGCTTGGCACAGTGGCGGTGATATCACGCAACCCATAAAGCCTGCGATCCGCAGGGGCGATATCGGCATTGGCGCTGACAATCGCACAGCCCACTTGCCCCACAATGCGTTGCAAATTCTCAATGGAGACATCAATCTGCAAGCCCGAAATTGCCGAAAGTTTGTCCAAAGTGCCGCCCGTATGCCCCAAGCCGCGCCCTGAAATCATCGGCACATAGGCCCCGCACGCCGCTAAGGCAGGGGCAAGGATCAGCGACACACAATCGCCCACCCCGCCTGTGGAATGTTTGTCGATCACAGGGCCATCCAGTGACCACCCCAAAACCGTGCCGCTTTCCAGCATCCCATGGGTCAGATGGGTGCGGTTCTCAAGGCTGAGACCGCGCAAACATACGGCCATCGCAAAGGCCCCCGCCTGCGCATCGCTGACAGTGCCATCCGCCAACCCTTCGGCAAAGGCAAACATCTCAAATTCGGTCAGAGTTTGCCCCTCTCGCAATTTTGCCAAGATGCTGCGCGGATCGGCCATGATCTGCCCTATTCCATCGCCGATTTCACAAAGGCGCCAGGCAGAATGTCCGCCATGCTCAGGATCGCCTGACCTGTGCCGCGCGTTGTGGCCATGGTGATCAGCACCTCATCTTTGCTGAATTCCCGCAATTTTTGACGACACCCCCCACAAGGGGCGACAGGAACGGGGCTATCTGCGATCACTGCAACCTCTAGGATCTCATGACAGCCTGCGGCAATCATCGCTGAAATTGCGCCCGCCTCGGCACAGGTGCCTTGGGGATAGGCCGCGTTTTCGACATTCACCCCTTGGTAAATCTGCCCATCTGCCCCACGCAGCGCAGCACCGACTGCAAAGCCCGAATACGGGGCATAGGCGCGCGGACGGATTTCTGCGGCGGCGGCCATCAATGCGGGGTCTGGTGTCTTTGTCTGGGGCATGATCCGCACTCCTTGAATTGCGTTGCCTCAATCTGTCCTGACGAACCGATGCACGCAAGGCGAAAGAAAAAGCGGGCCCAAAGGCCCGCCCTTCATCCCGTCTCGTCAAACCCGCCTTAGGCTTTGGGGTAGCCCAAAGTTTTCAAGGCCACTGCAATCTCGTCTAAAATCGCAGGATCATCAATTGTTGCAGGCATTTTATAGCTTTCGCCATCGGCGATTTTCACCATTGTTCCACGCAAAATCTTGCCCGAACGGGTTTTGGGCAGGCGATCCACCACAACGGCCAGTTTGAACGCCGCAACGGGGCCGATTTTGTCACGCACAAGTTTCACGCATTCAGACACGACATCTGCCGCATCTTTGGTCGCCCCTTTATTGAGACACAAAAACCCCAGAGGCATTTGCCCTTTGAGATCATCTGCCACACCGATCACCGCGCATTCAGCCACATCTGGGTGGGAGGCAAGAACCTCCTCCATCCCACCTGTCGACAAGCGGTGACCCGCCACGTTGATCACATCATCCGTGCGCGCCATGATATAAAGATACCCGTCTTCATCCTTATATCCCGCATCACCCGTCTCGTAATAGCCTTTGAAATGCTCAAGATAGGATTTGCGGAAGCGGGCTTCGGCATTCCACAACGTAGGCAAGGTTGCAGGCGGCAAGGGCAATTTAATCACAATCGCGCCCAATTCGCCCGCAGGCAATTCATGCCCGCCCTCATCCAAAATTTGCACATCATACCCGGGCATTGGCACCGAGGGGCTGCCGATTTTGACAGGCAATTTTTCAATACCCAATGGGTTGCCACAAATGGCCCAACCCGTTTCGGTTTGCCACCAATGGTCAATCACGGGCACGCCAAGTTTTGCCTGCGCCCATTGGATTGTGTCAGGGTCGGCACGCTCACCCGCCAAGAACAGCGATTCAAGGCTAGAGATGTCATATTTCCCAATAAAGCTGCCTACTGGGTCTTCTCGCTTGATCGCGCGAAAGGCCGTTGGGGCGGTAAACAGGCATTTAACTTTATGCTCATCAATCACGCGCCAGAACGTGCCTGCATCAGGCGTGCCAATAGGTTTGCCTTCAAAGACGATTGTGGTGCAGCCAAAGGTCAGAGGCGCGTAACAAATATAGGAATGCCCCACGACCCAACCCACATCAGAGGCGGCCCAAAACACCTCGCCGGGGTTCATGTCGTAGAGATTGCGCATTGACCAATTCAACGCAACCAGATGGCCGCCTGTATGGCGCACAACGCCCTTTGGCTGGCCCGTTGTGCCAGAGGTGTAGAGAATATAGGCGGGGTGGTTGCCCTCTACGGGCACACAAGGCGCAGGCGCAACCCCGTGTTGGAAGCCATACCAATCGACATCGCGCCCATCGGTCAAGCTTACCACTTCTTGCTCGCGCTGAAAGATCACGCAGAAATCTGGCTTATGGGCGGCGGCCTCGATGGCAGCATCCAAAAGCGGTTTATAATGCACCACGCGGCCCGGCTCGAGGCCACAGGAGGCGGCGATGATACATTTGGGTTGCGCATCATCAATGCGCACCGCCAATTCAGCCGCAGCAAAGCCGCCAAAGACCACCGAATGCACCGCGCCAATACGCGCGCAGGCAAGCATCGCCTCAACCGCCTGTGGCACCATCGGCATATAGATAATGACCCGATCCCCTTTGGTCACACCTTTGGCTTGAAGGCCACCCGCCAGAAGCGCGACACGTTCTTGCAATTCTGCATAGGAAATTTTCTGAACCGTGCTGGTGATGGGGCTGTCATAGATGATAGCGGTGCGATCCCCATGGCCTGCGGCAACATGGCGATCGACCGCGTTCCAACAACCATTCAGTTGACCATCTGCAAACCATTCATAAAGAGGCGCGTTTTCATCAGACAGCGCTTGGGATGGTTCAACATCCCAATCAATGGCAGAAGCAGCCTCCATCCAAAACCCTTCTGGGTTGGAACGGGCATACTCATAAATCTTTTGATAGCTCATGCGGGCCTCCCTTTGCTTGCGCAATTTTCTATCCCTTCAACCATAGCTTGCGCAAGAAGGTGACTTTGACGCAGGCGCGAAAACTGCGGCCATGCGCCACTTTGTTTTAACGGCGGGGACGTTAGATTGGGGAATATCGAACAGGAGCCTCCCCCATGACCATGTCCTTAAACAAAGACACAAGCCACTATATCACACGCCATGTCACCTATCGCCTGCCCGTCATCGGGCGCATCGCGCGCGAGGTGATCGAGGGCGAAGTAGACAACAGTTTTGCCCTTATTATCATGGTTGTTTCGGCTGTTGCCTCGGCCGTTCTGATTTGGGGTTTTCCCGCACTGATCATCTCGGGGCTTGGGGCAACCGCATTGATGTTTCTCACACTGTTGCACACCACCTTTGGCTAAGGCGCGGCCGTGCGCCTGTCAGCCATAGGTGGCGACAGGCGTGCCTGCGAGGGCAGAAATATTCAACAACCCCCGCGCGGTAATTGAGGGGGTGACGATATGGGCGCGATTGCCCATCCCCATAAGAATCGGCCCGACTTCCAGCCCGCCCGCCTTCATCTTTAGGATGTTCCGTGCCGCCCCAGCGGCATCAGTATTGGCAAAGACAAGCGCGTTGGCCTGCCCCTCAAGGCGCGAATTGGGGAAAATTCGGGCGCGCAGTTCGGGATCAAGCGCGCTGTCTATATGCATCTCGCCCTCATAGGCGAAATCAAGCGCCATCGCGTCCAGAATATCGAGCGCCGCACGCATCCGCCGCCCACTATCACTGTCGAGATTGCCGAATTGACTGCCAGAACACAGCGCAATTTTTGGCGCGATGCCAAAACGGCGCACATGACGGGCTGTGGCAATCACCGTCTCGGCGATTTGGTCTGGGGTGGGCTGCGCATGAATATGCGTATCGGCAATAAAGAGCGGCCCATCTTCCAAAATCATTAAGGACAGCGCCCCAACAGGATGTAACCCGTCACGGGCCAAAAGCTGGCTGATATATTTCAAGTGCCACAAATACTGGCCGAAGGTGCCGCAGATTAAGCTGTCTGCCTCTTCGCGATACACCATGACCGCGCCGATGGCGGTGGTGTTGGTGCGCATAATCGCACGGGCCAAATCGGGGGTCACCCCGTGACGTTCCATCACGCTGTGATAGCTGCCCCAATAATGCCGATAGCGCGGGTCATTTTGGGGGTTTACGATTTCGAAATCCACCCGCGGGCGGATGGTCAGGCCTGCCCGCTCGGCTCGCATTTCAATCACATCGGGACGACCGATAAGAATGGGGGTGTCTGTGGTTTCCTCAAGCATGGCTTGGGCCGCACGCAGAACGCGCTCATCCTCGCCTTCTGCGAAAGCGATACGGCGGGTCGTAGTGGCCGCTGCGGCAAAGACAGGGCGCATGATAAGCGCAGAGCGGAACACCGCCTGATTAAGTTTGGCGCGATAGGCGGCGATGTCATCAATGGGCCGCTTCGCCACACCCGAACTCATAGCCGCCTCAGCCACGGCACTGGCCACCACACCCATCAGGCGCGGGTCAAACGGCTTGGGGATCAGATAGTCAGGGCCAAAGGTCAGCTGCTCGCCCTTATAGGCCGCCGCCGCTTCGGCACTGGTGGTGGCGCGCGCCAAGGCGGCGATGCCTTCAATACAGGCAATTTGCATCGCGTCATTGATTTCGCTTGCGCCGACATCCAAGGCGCCGCGGAAGATGAACGGAAAGCATAAGACGTTGTTCACCTGATTAGGAAAATCTGACCGCCCCGTGGCAATGATCGCGTCAGGCTTTACCGCGCGCACATCATCGGGGGTGATTTCTGGGTTCGGGTTCGCCAAGGCAAAGACCACAGGACGATCCGCCATGCGCGCAACCATCTCGCGCGTCAAAACACCCGGGCCAGAGAGGCCAAGGAACAAATCCGCCCCCTCGATCACATCACTCAAGGAAGCCGGGCTATCGCCTTGGGCATATTCGGCTTTTTGCGGTGTCATCCCCGCTTCACGGCCCCGATAGACCAGACCATCCAAATCGCAGAGCCAAACATTCTCACGCTTGAGGCCCAGTTTCAGCAGCATATTGAGGCAGGCAATCCCCGCCGCACCACCGCCCGTGGACACGACCTTGATATCGGCAAAGGATTTCCCCGCAAGACGCAGCGCGTTTGTTGCGGCCGCGCCCACGACAATCGCCGTTCCATGTTGGTCGTCATGGAAAACGGGAATATTCATTCGCTCGCGGCATAGTTTTTCTACAATAAAACAATCTGGCGCTTTGATATCCTCAAGATTAATTGCGCCAAAGGTTGGCTCAAGCGCGCAAACAATATCCGCCAGTTTCTCGGGGTCGCTCTCGTTCAATTCAATGTCAAAGCAGTCAATGCCGGCAAATTTCTTGAAAAGAACGGCCTTCCCCTCCATCACAGGCTTAGAGGCGAGTGCGCCAATATTACCAAGGCCTAGCACAGCCGTGCCATTGGTGACCACGGCGACAAGGTTACCGCGTCCTGTATAGCTTTCGGCATGGGCGGGGTCTGCTTTGATTTCAAGGCAGGCTTCAGCAACGCCGGGGCTATAGGCCAAGGACAGGTCGCGCCCATTCGCCAAAGGCTTGGTCGCGCGCACCTCTAACTTTCCTGGTTTTGGGCCTGCATGATAGGCAAGCGCGCGCTGGCGCAAACTGTCGTTGCTGTCTTCAGTCATCATCTATTCCCACTCGGCTATGGTCGCCAAACAGCCGCAAACGGCCGCCCTCCACAATTAGTTTAACGTTAAACTATCGCCTAGGAAAGGGTAAATCCCGTTTGGATTACACGAATTGCTCGCGTAAAAGCCGCTCTTCCAAACCATGGCCTGGATCGAACAGGATACGATGGGTCACGTCTTGCGCGCTGGATATCTCTACATGGGTGACATTGTTCACCGAAACGCTATCGGCATCTGCCATCACAGGGCGGTGGTCAGGATCGACCACTTCGAAAATTACGTTGGATGATTTATTGAGCAGCGCCCCCCGCCACCTGCGCGGACGAAAGGCCGCCACCGCGGTCATCGCCAAAACATCTGCACCAATGGGCAAAATCGGGCCATGCGCGGAATAGTTATAGGCGGTCGAGCCTGCAGGCGTGCATAACAACGCACCATCGCAGACCAGTTCTTGCATGCGCAGCTTTCCATCAACATGGATGCGCAGCTTGGCGGCTTGGGGGCCTGCACGCAGCAAACTGACCTCATTGATTGCCAAAGCCTCGATTGTTTTGCCTGTCGCGCGCCGCGCCTTCATACGCAACGGGTTGATCTGCGCCTCCTCCGCCGCAGTGAGGCGGGCCATCAAACCATCGGCAGAATATTCATTCATCAAAAAGCCGACCGTACCACGGTTCATTCCATAGACAGGACGATTGAGCGGTTGGGTTTCATGCAAGGTCGACAGCATGAAGCCATCCCCGCCAAGCGCCACGATGATATCGGCCTCCTGAGGCGTTGATTGGCCATAAGCCGCGCTCAATTCCGCAAGGGCTGCCTGCGCCATCCGCGCCCGCGAGGCCAAAAAGGCTATTTTCAAATCTTTGCTCATCTGCGCGACCTTTGCGAGACAGGGGTGACGCCATCCTGTTCCCTGCCATGCCGAAACACAAGACCCCGCAAAACAGTGCAAATTTGCCCGCCTTGCAGGGCGGCAGGGCGCGACTCTCTGTCGAATTGCCGCTTTCGCCCTTTTCCAAGGGGCTGTTCTGCCCTAAACCCCATGCGATAGACAGCGCCCGCGCGTGACCCAACAAAACGCGCCCCCGATGTAAGGAGCCCTCACTATGTCTGCGCCCCACCGTGACGATGGATTTTTCACCGAAGCCCTCAGCACCCGTGACCCTGAAATCTTTGGCGCGATTACCAAAGAATTCGGTCGTCAAAGCGAAGAGATCGAATTGATCGCCTCCGAGAACATCGTCTCGGCTGCTGTGATGGCTGCGCAAGGCTCGGTGATGACCAATAAATATGCCGAAGGTTATCCAGGTCGGCGGTATTATGGCGGCTGCGATTATGTCGATATCGCAGAAAACCTTGCGATTGAGCGGGCCTGCAAATTGTTTGACTGTGCGCATGCCAATGTGCAGCCCAATTCAGGCAGCCAGGCGAACCAAGGGGTTTTCACAGCTCTTTTGACGCCCGGCGATACCATCTTGGGCATGAGCCTTGATGCAGGCGGCCACCTGACCCATGGCGCCAAGCCCAACCAATCGGGCAAGTGGTTTAACGCCATTCAATACGGCGTGCGCAAGCAGGACATGGAAATCGACTATGACGCGATTGCCGAACTTGCGGCTGAACATAAGCCCAAAATGCTGATCGCGGGCGGCTCGGCCATTCCGCGCGTCATTGATTTTGCAAAAATGCGTGAGATTGCTGACAGTGTCGGTGCATATCTTTTGGTCGACATGGCGCATTTCGCGGGGCTTGTGGCATCGGGTCATTACCCCTCGCCTTTCCCGCATGCGCATGTTGCAACCACCACCACGCATAAAACCCTGCGCGGGCCACGCGGCGGGATGATCCTGACCAATGACGAAGATATCTCCAAGAAGGTCAATTCTGCCATCTTCCCCGGCATTCAAGGCGGGCCGTTGATGCATGTGATCGCCGCCAAGGCTGTGGCCTTTGGTGAGGCGCTGCGCCCCGAATTCAAGGCCTATCAGACCCAAGTGATTGCCAATGCCAAGGCGCTGGCGGATCAGCTGATGAAGGGGGGCTTGGATATCGTCACAGGCGGCACAGATACGCATTTGATGTTGGTTGACCTGCGCCCCAAAGGCGTAAAAGGCAACGCCACTGAAAAGGCGCTCGGCCGTGCCAACATCACCTGCAACAAAAACGGCATCCCGTTTGACACCGAAAAGCCAATGATCACCTCTGGCGTGCGCTTGGGAACACCTGCGGCCACAACCCGTGGCTTTACCGAGACTGAATTCCGCCAAGTTGCGGATTGGATCGTTGAAGTGGTCGATGGCTTGGCCGCGAATGGCGAGGATGGAAATGGCGCCGTAGAGGCGAAAGTTGCCGCAGAGGTAAAGGCACTCTGCCAGCGCTTCCCCATCTATCCAAGCAGCTCATAGCGCTTATAAAATTGCAATGTCACGCGGGGCGGGGTTTGTTAAAAACTCCGCCCCGTTTTCTGTCAGGACAATATTTTCTTCGGCGACCAGTATCCGCCCCTGCCCTAGATCAACAGATGGCTCAAGCGTGAGAACCATACCTGCGGGCAGCATTGTCTGATCGTGCGGTGTAAGGGATGGCCATTCAGTCAGCGTCACGCCCAACCCGTGCCCTAAGCGACCACCACAAGGCGTGCCGCCGCGCGCCGTAATTTCGCGGCACAGCATCGCGTGCAGGTCTGAGGCGCGTATATTCGGCACCATCCCCTGCATCACCGCATGGATCGCATCTTGCAAAATCTGATGCCCGCGGGCCGCGTCGGGGCTTGGGGTGCCGATGGCAAAATTGCGATCAAAGTCACAAAAATAGCCGTCTTTCACCGCGCCTGTATCCAGCATCAAAATATCGCCATTGTGCAGGGGTGTCGGCGCGGCAGGTGAGATCACATCTCCATAGCCCCCCTCGCCCGCGCCCCCTGCGACATAGGACACCCAATCGGCCCCCTCCTCGAGCAGCAGGATTTGAAAGGCCCGAAACACTGCGTCTAAGGGCATGCCAACACGGGCAATTTCATCAACGCGGGCAAAGGCACGATTGCCAATGGCGCAGGCGGCGCGTAATTTTTCAATCTCAAGCGTTGATTTTATCTCGCGGGTGCGGTGCATGATATCTGTCGCATCGACAAAACTGCGGGGGGCGAGACGGGTTTGCAGCGCAAAGAAATCCCCCAAAGGCATCCGCAGCTGCGTCTCTAGGCCCATGGCCACACCGACCTTTCCGTCTTTGGATATCACGTCACATAAGGCCTCAGCCAGCAAGCTGACCCCATCATCTTCGGGGCGCGGCGCGGGCCATGTGCGGATATCGGTGATCACCGATTTCCCCATGAGATAAGCCCCAATCTCGGGGATCACGGCGATTGGGGCGCCTGTGGCGGGGATCACTACAAACCAAGGCCGAGCGGGGCTTTCCCAAAAGCGGGTGAGAAAACCCGTAACATAAAAAATATCCGCCGCTTGGGTCAGCAAAATGGCATCTAGGCCTGCGGCCTGTAAGCGGGCCTGAATCGCGCTATGACGGCGGTGATATTCAGAGGGCGGGAACAAATCAGACATCCTCTGGCCCTTCGCTCAACACACAAAGAATCCGCGCATCGGGTGGAAAGTCATAGCCAAGATAGGCCGCAGCAATCACGCCCGCGGCACCCGATGGCGTGGAGGCAAGCCCCGCTTCGGTCAGGCACGCCACGCCTGAGGCTGCTTGACCATCTGAGATCGTCAAAAACTGATCCGCATCGCGCGCTAGCCCCGCAAGCGCCACAAGCGAGGCGGTTTTGCAGTCGAGCCGCCCCATGATTGAGACAGGGCCGTGGCTGTCGACCACATGACCCGCGGTAATCGCATCTTGCAGGGCGGGGGCTGCGTCAGGCTCGACCACAATAATCTGCGGAGCCTGCCCCCATGTGGCGCGCGCATCGGCGGCTAAGGCCCCTGCCATGCCACCCACACCTGCTTGCAAGAAAATATGGGTTGGGGGGCTGTCCAGTGCTTCGGCCATTTCCGCCCCGATTTGCAAATACCCCTCCATCACGAGATAGCCTTGGGTCATCTCATCCGCCCATGTGCTATCGGGCAAAAGCGTGCCTTCCCCCGCCGCGGCTGCGGCCTCGGCGGCCTTCATGCTTTCCTCATAGGTTGCCCCTGCACGGCGCGGTTCCGCCCCTTGCGCGCGCAGACGATTGGCAAAAGCCTCAGGCACCGTGTCCGACAGATAAATTATGGCACGCGCGCCAAAAACACGCGCGCCTGCCGCAACAGACAGACCATGATTGCCCGCACTTGCGGCGATAAACGCACGGCCTGTCAGGGCTGTGCTATAGTCACTGGCCCCATTTTCTATAGCTGCGCGCGCAGCGCGGGCAATAACATAGGCCGCGCCCAAGGCTTTGAAGCTTCCAAGCCCCATACGCGCGCGCTCATCTTTAACGAAAAACGCGGCCGTCCCTGCCGCTTTGGCCAAATCATCGCGCACCAAGAGGGGCGTGGCCGCATAAGCGGGACACTGCTCCAATAGCGCCTGAACGAGGCTTGCATCCTCACTGGGAAAGCATTGCAAATCAGGCAGACCCGCCCCGCGATAAGGGTTCTCGTGGATCGCGGTTGGGTGCAAGGCTGTGTCTTCCATGGCGCAATGTCCCTTTTCTAATCGCACCAAGCCTAAGACCAGTTTATCGGCGCTTTCGTGTTCCCCGCGTCACTCTAACCACAAAAACCACCAATTTGCCAAATTGCAAAGGCCTGAGCACGCAAACAAGGCTAGACCCAAGCCGATTGGCGCGCTATCGCAGTGCTATGCGATATTTCACGCCCTTTTTGTTAGTATTACCCTTCATTTTGTCTGCCTGCAGCACCCAGGACAGCGCTCGCCAAGAAGTGCGTAATGCAAGCTATCCCGCGCTTTTGCCGCTTAGCGCGCTTGAGATTGAAGAGATGCGCAGTCCTGCCAGCGCCGAAACACTAAGCACCCCTGAAGCAACCGTTGGGGAATTGGCTGGTCGCGCGGAAGACCTGCGCCGCCGCGCAGCGGCTTTGGCTAATGAGCCCATTAATTAATGCTTGAGGAATAGTTGTTCTGCCTGCGTTGCACCTTTTCTTGGAAGGAGCTAACAGGGGTTCAACTTGATAATGTGCGCGATACGCACAGCTATTGGAGGTTCGGCATCATGGAACGCCCTTTGCGTCTTGCAATCGCAGGTCTTGGCACGGTTGGCACAGGTGTCATCAAGATGATTCAGAACAATGGCGCACTGATCGAGGCTCGCACAGGGCGCAAGGTTACCATTTCTGCCGTAAGCGCACGCAGCCGTGACAAAGATCGCGGCGTGAATTTGGCGAAATACGCATGGGAAGATGATCCCGTTGCGATGGCCAAGCGCGATGATGTGGATGTATTTGTTGAATTGATGGGCGGCTCGGATGGCCCTGCAAAGACGTCGACCGAAGCAGCAATTGCCGCAGGCAAGGATGTTGTCACAGCCAATAAGGCGCTTTTGGCGTTGTATGGACAGGAACTGGCTGAAGCGGCAGAGGATAATAACCTTGTCCTGCGTTTTGAGGCTGCAGTGGCGGGCGGCATCCCAATCATCAAATCTTTGACCGAAGGGTTGGCCGGCAACCAGATCACCCGGATAATGGGGGTGATGAACGGAACCTGCAATTACATCCTCACGCGGATGGGCAATGCAGGCCTCACCTATGAGGAAGCTTTTGCCGAGGCTGATAGCCTTGGCTATTTAGAAGCTGACCCACAGCTTGATGTCGGAGGCATTGATGCGGGACATAAATTGGCGCTTTTGTCCTCTGTCGCTTTTGGAACAAAAGTCGATTTTAGCGGTATAAGCCTCGAGGGCATTGGCGCAGTCACCATCGAAGACATCAATCGCGCTGCTGATCTTGGGTTCAAGATTAAACTTCTCGGAGTGGCGCGTATGACAGGGCGTGGCTTGGAACAACGGATGAGCCCCTGCCTGGTTCCTGCTTCTTCGCCCCTAGGGCAGCTTGAGGGAGGCACCAATATGGTGGTGGTGGAAGGAGACCATGTTGGCCAAATCGTGCTGCGCGGTGCGGGTGCAGGCGAAGGTCCAACAGCAAGTGCAGTGCTGTCAGATATTTGCGATATCGCGCGCGACATACGGATTTCTACATTTGGCCAACGCGCGAATACCCTCAAAGCCGCACCGCCCGCATCAGCGGCCTCGGCTGCGCGTTACTATATTCGCATGACCCTCAACGACAAACCTGGCGCTTTGGCAAAAATCGCCACAGTATTGGGAGATAATGGCATTTCAATTGATCGAATGCGTCAATATGATCACCCTGACGAAGCTGCGCCCGTATTAATAGTAACTCACAAAGCTGCTCAGCCCGCACTGCAAGAGGCGCTTGCAGCCTTGCCGCAGACGGGCGTATTGATGAGCGCCCCAGTTGCTTTGCGCATCGAAGACGTCTGAAGAAAGGCTATAGCGCCCATGTCGCAAAAATCCGATTTCAATGATCGTATGCTCTCTTTGGGCTTGGCCCGTGTTTCTGAAGCGGCGGCGATTGCCTCGGCAGATCTTATTGGCCGCGGCGATGAAAAGGCCGCCGACCAAGCCGCGGTCAACGCCATGCGCGAGCAGTTAAACCTGCTTGATATCCAAGGTGTGGTTGTGATCGGTGAGGGCGAACGAGACGAAGCACCAATGTTGTATATCGGCGAAGAGGTCGGCACGGGAACAGGCCCCGCGGTTGATATTGCGCTTGATCCCCTAGAAGGGACAACCCTGACCGCAAAGGATATGCCTAACGCTCTGACAGTGATTGCGATGGGGCCGCGTGGCTCCATGCTGCACGCCCCCGACACTTATATGGATAAGCTTGCCATTGGGCCGGGCTATCCTGAGGGCGTCCTTAATCTGGATATGACCCCTGCAGAACGTGTCATGGCCTTGGCCAAAGCACGCGGATGCAGCCCGAATGACATCACAGTTTGTGTTCTCGAACGCCCCCGCCATGAAGCGATGATTGCAGAAATCCGCGGCACAGGCGCCTCAATCCGTTTGATCACGGATGGTGATGTCGCGGGGGTGATCCACACGGCAGAGGCCAATCTGACAGGGATCGATATGTATATGGGCCAAGGCGGCGCGCCCGAAGGGGTGTTGGCCGCAGCAGCCCTGAAATGCATGGGCGGTCAGATGTGGGGCCGCTTGGTATTCCGCAATGACGATGAACGCGCCCGCGCCACCAAGGCAGGCATCAGCGATTTTGAACGTGTCTACACGCGCGATGAAATGGTAACAGAGGATGTGATCTTCGCTGCCACAGGTGTGACCTCAGGATCGATCCTTTCCGGCATCAAAAGAGAACCAGGTTGGCTGACCACAGAAACGGTCTTAATGCGTTCCAAAACCGGATCAATTCGCCGTATGAGCTACCGTCATCCTACGGGTCGCTAAATGACCAACACTACAAAACACACGGAGCTCATACCACGAAATCTGTTATGACAGATGATTTGAACGCGAATATCTGCCTTGAAGTAAAGGTATCGCTTACGGGCAAAAGATGGGTCGCGCCTGCAACTGAAATGGCGCGCCATGCAACCGTAATTACGCGTGAGGCGCAACTCCCCCAACCTGTGGCCATGCTTTTGGCGCAGCGCAGAGTATTGTCTGAGCAGGCCAAAAGTTTTTTGAACCCAACACTTCGCGACCTGCTGCCTGACCCAAGCAATTTGCTGGATATGAATAAGGCCGCAGTTCGTATCTTGACCGCCGCCGCCACGCGCCAAAAGATTGCAATTTTTGCAGATTACGATGTCGATGGGGCTAGCTCTGCCACACTTTTGGTCGACTGGCTGCGTCAACTGGGCCACGACGCCACCATATATGTGCCTGATAGAATTGACGAAGGCTATGGCCCAAACATCCCTGCAATGCAGGAACTAGGCGCTTCACATGATCTAATCATCTGTGTTGATTGTGGGACCTTGTCACATGAGCCAATCGCAGCAGCAAACTGTGATGTGGTGGTTCTCGATCACCATTTGGGTGGTGCTGAATTGCCCAATTGTGTCGCCGTTGTAAACCCAAATCGCCAAGACGAAACTGGAGAATGGGGTCATCTTTGTGCGGCTGCTGTTGTATTTTTAGTATTAGTGGAAATGAACCGTGAGCTAAGAAAAGTTCATGACAAAATCGGCCCTGATCTAATGGCAATGCTAGATCTAGTTGCCCTGGCTACAGTGGCTGACGTTGCGCCGTTAATCGGGGTAAATCGCGCATTTGTGCGTCAAGGACTAGCTGTCATGGCAAGACGTGCGCGTCCAGGGATTGTGGCGCTATGCGATGTAGCTCGCCTTGATCGTACTCCAAGCGCCTACCATTTAGGATTTGTCCTCGGCCCACGCATCAATGCAGGAGGACGTATTGGAGAAGCCGATCTTGGTACAAAACTTTTGTGCGAGACTGAGCCGCATAAGGCCCAAGCGATAGCAACCAAGCTCGAAAGCCTAAACACAGACCGCCGCGAAATCGAGGCTGCAGTACGCAGTGCAGCTTTTGCGCAAGCGGAAGCACGCGGTTTGGATGCACCGCTTGTCTGGGCTGCAAACGATGGATGGCACGCTGGTGTGGTAGGCATTGTTGCAAGCCGACTAAAAGAAGCATCGAACCGTCCAGCCATTGTCATCGGCTTTGATGGGGATACCGGCAAGGGATCTGGTCGTTCAGTTGCGGGTATTGACCTAGGCGCAGCCATACAAAAGTTAGCGGCAGAGGGCCTGATTGAAAAAGGCGGTGGGCACAAAATGGCTGCAGGTCTAAGTCTCGATCGCGCGCAACTAGAACCTGCGATGGCACGCTTGTCAGATCTTCTAGCTCGTCAAGGTTCAGGTCTCACCATGCATCAGGATTTACGGATCGACGCTATAATCCTACCCTCGGGGGCCACTACGGGATTAATAGAACTGTTAGACCAAGTAGGACCGTTCGGTGCCTCAGCCCCCGCTCCACGCTTTGGCTTTCCAAATATGAAAATCATCTTCTCAAAACCGGTGGGCGAAACTCATTTAAAATTCACTGCCACCGATGGCGGTCCTACGAAAATAGACGGCATTGCTTTTGGTGCTATGGAGGGCCCGCTTGGTCCTGCTTTACAAGAGGCACAGCGATCAGGACGCAACATCCACATCGCAGGGAGGCTCGAGTTGAACTATTGGCAGGGCCGCAGCAAAGTACAATTGCGCCTCGAAGATGCCGCGTGGGCAGATGGCCAAGCACGCTGACTTAGACCTAGATCAATTTATGAAATAAAAAATTAGCGCGCTGTAGTACAGAATCCTCTTGCGCCTCAGCCGCACATTTCCTAAGAACCGCCCACACTAAGCGTGGCCCGTTCGTCTATCGGTTAGGACGCCAGGTTTTCAACCTGGAAAGAGGGGTTCGATTCCCCTACGGGCTGCCACATATCCCCCAAAATAAATTTAATTACTTGGTGCATGGCGCTTTCACAAGTAAATGGCGATGTGTGCAGGACAAAATTTCGTAAAATAGTCGGCTCTTGCAAATCACACGCCGCAGTTAAACACAATTTTATGCTCAACTCGAACCAACATCCCACGCGAGTGGCAGTGTGTTTGCTCCCGCCCGCGCACGCATTGCTGTCGTTTGTTTGTTAAAGGTTTGGCACTTTCACGGACTGAGAGGACAGCGCAACGATTTTGGAAATTCGACCAGCGCGTGTTTCTTTACGTTTCGCAGCGTGAAGCCACCGAAGAACGTTTCGGCGATAGCTGGGTGCAGACGCACCAAAAAATTGCCAAGCTACTTCGTTGGCAGAAAGCGCATCCTGCAAATCCTTTGGAATAACCAGCGCATCCACCTCATCGGTGTCATTCCAAAGACCACTCTGCTTTGAAAACATTATCGCGGCACGGCCAGCTTCGTGCATTTGACAGCTGGCCTCCAATCGCTCTGCTCTGTCCTTGTAGGATTTCGCCCATGCTTGCTGCTTGCGGGGTGAAATAAGTTGCATGGTCTTTTTTTCATCAAGCTGTCGCCTGATGCCGTCAATCCAGCCGAACGCAATAAGCTGATCGAGAACCTCATCCCGAGACACGTAAGGGGCGTTCGCAGCTTTCTTCCATGTCACTAGCCAAACACTCTCAGATTGAGCGTAATGTTTAATTAGCCAATCGCGCAGTTCATTTGCTGATTTGACTTCCAATGTCTCGAATTTATCTCGGGCGTCCATTGCTTAACTGACCATGACGCTTCATCGGATACTATTAAACCACTGAGGTCGATGCATGTGCGGGCTTCGCGTTACTTTTCTTTTCTCTCATAGCAATGAGCACTCCTGAGACAAAAATTATAGTTCCACCGATCCAAGTGAAAACATCCGGGACTTCGCCAAAGAGCCAAAACCCGAATACAATTCCCCAAATTAACTTAACATAGTCAAAAGGCATCAATAAGGTTGGGTCCCCCTCCTTGAATGCCTGGCTAAGGGTGAGCTGAGTGGCAGATCCCAAGCATCCAATAACGACTAACCAGACAAGTTGATTAAAATCTGGGGTTTTCCAAACCAAAATAGCTGGAATGAACGATAAAATAATCGTGGTGACGCCCATCCAAGAAACTATGGTCAAGCTATCGTCAGTTTTTGATAAGATTTTAATAAATAGCATTGATCCAGCCCAAAAAAAAGCTGACGCAAGTACCAATATCGAACCAGTGTCAATTTCCAACCAACCTGGGCGAAGAATGATGAGCATTCCTATGAAACCCATGACAATTGCCATCCAACGATAGATCCGGAAGCGCTCACCCAAGAAGATCACGCTTAATATCGCCAAAAAGATTGGGGCTGTGAAACTCAGCGAATTAACGCGAGCTAACGTAATCAATCCTAAACTAGAAAAGAACATTAGCATCGAAGTTGTGTTTAAGAGACCACGGACAAGGTGTAACCGTAACTTAGTCGTTTTTAGAAACTTAAAACGTGATCGAACTATCATTGGCAAAATCACGATAAAACCAAAGAGGCTCCTGAAAAAAGCGACCTCAAAGGCGTGCAAGTCTTCGGTATTAATCCTCACAAGAACATGCATCGTCGCAGCAAAGAAAGTGGATGCTATCATCAAAAAAATACTTTTTAACGACGCGGATTGATTTGCCCAAACAATCCCAATTTTATTAGTCAAGTTTCACCACTTTTCTTTTATTTATAAAATTACTAGCTTCCACAGACACATCACAAAGTTTTCATTGTAAATTCAACAACGCACAGCCGTCCTAGCTAGCATGGTTGACTGATCAATCATTAGGGATTTCCATGAGAAATCATAGAACTTAAACAGACCACATTAATCACTTGTCCACTAACAAAATAACAATTTTCTCAAGACGATCGCGGATGAACACTTACGGATTGTACAGTTGCTTATGCGTTTGAGAGCAAAACTCCCATAGCCAATGCTACAGCTGCTTGAGTTGGATCAATCACAGGTATTCCAAGCGCCTCTTCTACCTTTTTTCGGTGCGTTGCCATTCCAGCACACCCCAATACAAGTACATCAGCGCCCTGTTTTTTCAGAAGTCCGCCCACATTCACAAGTTTTTCGAGCGTTTTAGTGCCCCGTGCGCTTTCATCAACGCTCATATTCAATGGCAATTCACCGGCCAGCCGATCAAGAACTTGCATCCTTGCCATAACTCGCCAATGACGTTGTATGGAGGCGTCTGAGATTGCGATAACTCCAAAGCGATCTGCGCGAGCTAGTGCGCTCAACACTCCACTTTCTTGAATTCCAAAAACAGGCTTTTTGGTAATTGATCGGCAAGCGTGAAGACCTGGATCTGAATAACAAGCTATAACAAAAGCCCCCGCATCCGTTCGGGACTGTACCAAATTAACTAACGGGATAATCACACTATCAGAATCCAACTGACTTTCGATTCCGAACGGCCCCTCCTTCAAAGTCACACACTCAATTTCGGGACTTTTGGGCAGATTAAATTCCTTCAACGCATCCCTTATGCCATCGGTAACCAATTCATTCGAATTTGGATTAATTACTACTATCGGACCATTCATGTAAAAATATTTGCTCCAAAATTGTATATTGGATCAGTTTCTGGCAAATGCGTTCCGGTTAAGCCCGACAAATCGGTACGACCCCGTTTGACGAATACTCCATCACCTGGATTAGCTATCAGCTTATCGTTCTCAACAATCTTTTGACCCCTTGTAAGAACAGTCACTGGCCAACCTGTAATCTCCATCCCTTCAAATGGATTATAATTCACATAATCATGCGTCTCACCAGCCACCTTCGTGAGGTTTGGATCCCATATCGCGATGTCAGCATCTGCACCAATGGCCATTGTCCCTTTGAAAGGGTGCATGCCATACAATCTAGCCGCATTAGTAGATGATAAAGCTACGAACTGATTAAGGTTAATTCGGCCCTTCATCACACCTTCTGAGAACAGAATTGGCAATCGCATCTCAATACCTGGCATTCCGTTCGCTATTTTGCGGAAATCGACATCCGGCCCATTGGCAAACTTACCCGTATCATCGAACCGGTAAGGGGCGTGGTCCGATGACACAACGCTAAACGTTCCAGCAGCGACATGACGCCACAAAATTGATTGCGTATTTTTGTCACGAAGTGGCGGCGAACAAATGTACTTTGCTCCTTCCTTGCCGGAGCGATCTAGATCATTTCGCGTCAATAATAGGTAATGCGGACAAGTTTCACCAAAGATGTATGCACCCTCAGATCTCGCTTCAGCAACCAAGGCGGCGCCCTTCGGTGTCGAAACATGAACAATCATCAACGGGGCATTTGTGAGCTTGGCTAAACTTATTACACGATTGATTGCTTCTTCTTCAGCTATAGCTGGGCGCGATGGCGCGTGAAATTTGGGATCGGTGTAGCCATTCTCCACTAAAGCAGAGGACATCCACGTGAGCATGTCATGATTTTCAGCGTGGACCATGGTAAGGCCCCCGTAGCGTCGCGCCATGGTCATAATATCAAGTATTTGCGCATCACTGACTCGGGTCGCATAAGTCATGAAAATTTTGAAAGAGGTAATCCCCCTCTCAAAGACGCCGGGAAGCTCTGCCAGAACATCTGCATTCGGATCGGTAAGTATGAGATGATAAGAGTAGTCGATAACTGATTTTGTTGAAGCCCTGCCGTCATAGGTAGAAAGCGTTTCAGCGACACTCTGACCAACTTTTTGAGCTGCGAACGGTACGAAACAAGAATTTCCACCAAACGCCGCTGATATTGATCCAGTTTCATAGTCATCAGCACTCATGAGGCCCATGCCGCTCTCCTGAGCGATGTGGCAATGCGCTTCGATTCCGCCTGGCATTACCAGTTTATTGGTAGCATCAATGACCTCATCACCCGACAAATCGCTACCCAATGTGGCAATCTTACCACCCGAAACGCCAACATCAGCAACGAAGATTTCGGACGCGGTGACAACTTTACCGCCCTTTATCACCAAATCATGCTGCACCGTTCTCTCCAGACCTAATTATATTGAAAATATTTTACTGCAGTTCAGACAATCTTACATTCAGGCGCTCAATTAAACGCGTTAGCTCGGCGTGGTCGACACCGCTAAGCGCAGGACCAGGAGCTCGTACAGTAGGACTTTCAATTACACCTCGACGGAATAGTATCTCCTTGCGTATAGCTAAGCCGATACCAAGCTGATGTTCGTAGCGCACTAAAGGCAAGTAAGCATCAAAGAGGTTTTCAGCTGCATTTAAGTCACCTTCTTGATACCGGTTTACCACGTTCACTAACATTTCAGGGTAGGCAAAACCTGTCATTGCTCCATCAGCTCCGCGCTGAAGTTCTTGAGGAAGAAATAAAGCGGCATTTCCCGTTAGAATAGACAATCTCGGCGTATCGTCAGTGCCACTTTGAGCGCGAACCTGTGACAGTTTAGTTAGTCCAGGCCAATCTTCATGTTTTAGCATAACGATTTGTGCGTAAGTGCGAGTTAAATCGAGGATTGTTTCTACGCTAAAATTAACGCCTGTTGTCTGTGGGTAGTCTTGCAGGCAAATCGGGACATCATCCCCTAGAGCCTTACAAACTTCACCAAAGTAGTTTTTTAATTTCACCTCGTGCACAAGACCAGGCATGGGAGCTACCATTACACCCGCAGCACCATCATCCATGACGGATTTAGTCAGGTCAGATAGGTTCCCCAAACCAGCGCCAGATACGCCAACCACAACTGGAATTCGACCTGCAACACGATCCAAAACATGCTTGGAGAACTGGATGGCATCTTGCGCTGATAGTTTTTGAGCTTCGCCCATTATACCGAGAATGGTCATGCCGGTTACACCACATTCGATGTAAAACTCGATCAATCGGTCAGCGCTTTCTAAATCAAGCGCTCCGTTTTTCGAGAATGGTGTAACGGAAATGATAAATACGCCGCGCGAATGTCTGTTAATCTTTTCAGCCATTTTGACCGCTCCAATATCCTTCTCTAGTCATCAGACGCCCAAACCAACGCAACGCCTTCTCAAACTCAGACGACTTATTCTGAGCGTGCAATGCTTTTGGTCAGTCATTTGTAACTACACCAGCTTGTGTGCCTATCCGTTGATAATGTTCGATACGACGATGCCGGCCAAAGTCAAAAATTGTTGTTTTACCAAAGGTACAAGCATCCATATCACAAGCATGAACAACAAGTTCATCGACCTCAGAGGAAGCTCTCGCAACAACATAACCATTAGGATCTACGATTATTGATCCTGCCATTAGAGGGTGTCCGTCCTCCAAACCGGCTTTTGCAATACCCACCACCCAAGTCGCATTTTGATAAGCGCCTGCAGTCATCGAAAGTTCAGAGTGGTAAAGCCTTTGCTCAATACCTTCATCAGATAACTGACTATTCACCGTCGGAGTATTGTATCCAAGCATCACCAGCTCGACACCTTGCAAACCCATTTCACGATATACTTCGGGCCAACGGCGATCGTTACAGATACACATCCCCATTCTTGCATTCAAATTTTTCCACACTGGAAATCCAAGATTTCCAGGCTCAAAATAGCGTTTTTCAAGATGCTGGAATGAGCGCTCGGGATCATATTCCGAATGCCCAGGCAAATGCACCTTTCTATACTTGCCAATTATGTTCGCATCTCGATCAGTGAGCACAGAAGTGTTGTAGTAATGCCCATCTTGAGTGCGTTCCGCATATCCAAAACTTATCGCTATCTGAGCTTTCTTCGCTGCTGCAAAAAGTGGCGCAGTTGCAGCATTAGGCATTTCATTTTCAAACCAAAAATCAACCTCTGATTGGTTATCAATAAACCAGCGCGGGAAAAAAGTTGTAAGAGCTAGTTCCGGATATACGACCAGATCGCAGCCCGCTTCTTTTGCCTGATCAAGCAAAACAATCATCCGATCCACGACAGCTTCTCTAGTATCGGCTTTTTGAATGGCGCCCATTTGGGCGCCGCCAATCACTATCTCTCTCATAATTCACCTCCCGAACAGCTCCAAAACTTCAACCCAAACGCAACAACTGCCTTGGCTCTGTCCAGACTAGAATAGTCACGTTACAGTGCTAGCTCCTAGAGGAAATTCTGAAACACTAATGTTTAAAGAGACAATGGCGAACACATCGATTGATCAACACCCCGTAGCTAAAGGATCGAAATTACAGCTTGATGCCCTCATCATCGGCGCTGGATTTTCCGGCCTATATCAGCTTCATTTATTGCGGGATAAATTGCACTTGAAAGCCGCTATTGTTGAGGCTGGCGCTGGTGTTGGGGGGACTTGGTACTGGAACCGGTACCCGGGCGCTCGGTGTGACTCAGAAAGCCACACATATTGTTATTATTTTTCCGACGAAATTCTGAATGAATGGAGATGGTCAGAGCGATATCCGGGCCAAGCTGAGATACTCTCCTATCTGAATTTTTGTGCAGACAAATTGCATTTGCGACGTGACATTTATCTTGATCAACGCGTCAAAACAGCTGTGTGGAATGAAGACACGGCATGCTGGCAAATACAGTGCAATAGTGGCTTTAGTATTGAAGCAAAATATCTGGTATCGGCGGTAGGCTGCTTGTCCTCGACGAACACTCCAGATTTTGATGGCGCGCAAGAATTTGAAGGTCAAATATACCATACGGGTAAATGGCCTCATGATGGCGTAGATTTTCGCAACAAATCGGTAGCGATTATTGGCACAGGCTCAACCGGAATTCAGGCAATTCCAGTGATCGCAGAAGAGGCGCAGCAGCTAACCGTCTTACAGCGTACCCCCAATTACAGTGTTCCAGCTAGAAATGCTCCACTGCACCCCGATTTTCATTCAAAATTTACAAAAGAACGAAACCATGTAAGGGCTCAGATGCTATCATCACGGCATGGCCATCCATGGACAGCTCCTCCAAGGAATCTAGTTGAAACACCTGAAAACGAACGCACCGAGATTTTAGAAGAAGCCTGGGAGGTAGGAGGCCTTCGGTTCCGCGAAAGTTTTCAGGACATTCTATTCAACGAGCAATCAAATAAGATCATGTCCGATTTTATACGCTCAAAGATATTTGAAATTGTCGGGAACCAAGACACCGCCCAAAAGTTAATGCCGTCCGATCACCCATTCGCGACAAAGCGTCCCCCGATAGATACAAATTATTTCGAAACCTACAATCGGAAGAATGTTCATCTTGTTGATGTTCGTGAAAACCCGATTTCGAAATTAGACAAGCACGGTTTGGTTCTTGAGGACGGGACAAAGATCGAAGCCGATATCATAGTATTTGCCACTGGCTTTGATGCGATGTCCGGCGCACTTCTTAATATGGACATAGTCGGAAAAAACGGCCTTCGGCTGTGTGACGCATGGCGCGACGGACCAAAGACTTATCTAGGTGTCGGCGTAGCTCATTTTCCAAATATGTTCATTGTCACTGGACCAGGCAGCCCATCAGTCTTAACCAATATGCCAAGATCGATTGAGCAAAATGTGAATTGGATTACTGACTTATTACAATTTGCTGAATCTAACAAAGTTCGATCCGTTGAGGTTCGTGAAGAAGCGATGATTCAATGGACAGAACACGTGAATACAGTTGCAAGTAACACCCTGCTACCTAAGGCAAACCACTCTTGGTATTTGGGAGCTAATATTCCCGGAAAACCGCGCGTGTTCATGCCGTATGCTGGCGGGCTAGATGTCTACAGCGCCCGTTGTGAAGATATAGCAAAGAACGGTTATACGGGCTTTCAAATGATCCGTGACGTCAGCATGTCATAAATAATTAATCGCATCTGCGTGCAAGCTATCAAATCCAAAGATTACAACAAAAATTGAAGGCCAAAGCGATACCTTGATTTGATGTGTTAAGGTGCTTGACTGCAGGACAGTCAGGACATATCTGCGGCTCTGCTACGGGGCTCAGCCGTAGTTTCATGGCCACGGACGCAACAAAGACGTTAGGCCAAGGTTTAAAGTTTAAAAATCATGGGGTTTAACACCTTTTCCTCTGGCGATACAGCGGCAGATAGGCGCGCATCTTTTGCCGAGACCCTCGCCCATTTAGGCGATGCTGCAGGCGCGGTCGAGGCGTTAAATTCCGCGCTTGAGTTATCCCCTGATTGGGCGGCCGGGTGGTATCGTTTGGGTGAATATCACGAGGCCACAGGCGAAGCAGATTTGGCCCTTTCAGCTTGGCGCAAGGCCATGGCCCTTGACCCAAGCGATCCTTTTGGCGCGGCGATGAAATGTGATCTTATGGCGCGGGTTGATCCCATTACCGACCGCATGCCCGCCGCCTTTGTCGAAACATTATTCGATCAATATGCGCCGCGCTTTGAGAAATCCCTGCGCGAGGGACTTGGATATCGCGCCCCAGAATTGATTGCCGAAGGATTGGCGCGCGCAGGCCTACGCCACGCCGATGCTGCGCTGGATTTGGGATGCGGCACAGGTCTGATGGGGGTTCTGTTGCGGCCCCTTGCAGCGCAGCTTGTTGGTTACGACCTCTCTGCGGCCATGTTGTCAGAGGCGCAAGAAAAGGGCTGTTACGACAGGCTGGAAAAATGCGATATCACGGAACTGGCCCTTATCGGCCCAAGTTATGATCTGATCGTTGCGGCGGATGTGTTCAATTATATCGGTGCATTGGAACAGGTGATTGGGTGGTGCGCCGATGCGCTTTTGCCCGAAGGGCGGCTTTGTTTCACGGTTGAGGCTGGGGATGCGCCCCTGCGTCTGATGGCATCGCGCCGCTTCACCCATTCACAGGGATATATCACCGATCTTCTGGCACAAGCGGGCTTTGCCCCGCCGCAGATCACCAAAGCCCCTATTCGCCAAGATCGTGGAGAAGATGTGATGGGGTTGATCGTCTTCGCAACACCTGCCCCCCGCCCAGCCTCCTTACGCGATGATGATCGCAACGAGGTCATGGCCTAAACCCCCGCCCCGCAAATTATCATTCCCAAAACCACCTGATCGTGCCAGTGATGGGCCATGCGCCCCTGTTTGTTGGGGCCACTCTCACGATGGATTACCGCATGCGCAGCACCGCAGATAAGCCCGTTTTGGGCATTCTTTTTATGATCGGCTTTTGCATCACCGCCCCAATCATGGATGGGATGGCCAAGCTGACCCCAAATGAAGTGCCTGTGCTGCAAATTGTTGCGGCGCGCTTTGGGATTCAAGTTGTGATCTTGATCCCCTTAGCAAACATGATGCGGGTCGCCATACGCCCCACTGCGCGTGATGTTGTCGGCCATCTGATGCGCGGCTTGATGCTGCTTCTCGCAACATTTTGCTTTTTTTCGGCCATTCGATACATGCCGATTGCAAATGCTATGGCCATCTTTTTTGTTGAGCCGTTTATCCTGACTCTAATGGGCGGTCTTTTGCTGGGCGAGCAGGTTGGCCCGCGCCGTATCATCGCCTGTATCATTGGGTTTATCGGTGCGCTTTTTGTGATCCAGCCAAGCTTTCAGGAGTTGGGGTTTGTGGCGTTATTCCCGCTTGGCACGGCTGTGACTTTTGCGGCCTATATGATCCTCACGCGCACCATGTCAGACCGCCAACATCCAATCACGCTTCAGGCCTATACGGCCTTGGGGGCATCGGTGCTGATCCTGCCCCTGATCATCGGGTTTGACGGCACGGGCAACCCTTGGCTCGACCCTGTGTGGCCCAATGAATTTGCGATGATGACCTTATTGGCCGTGGGGATCATGGCAACGATTTCCCATCTCTTGCTCTCAGTTGCATTGAAACTGGCCCCCACAGCCACAATCGCGCCGCTGCAATATCTCGAAATCGCGGGATCTGTCGCGGTGGGATATATCTTGTTCCAAGATTTCCCAGACAGCCTGACATGGTTGGGCATCGCGATTATCGTGGGATCAGGTCTGTATGTCTTCGCACGCGAGCGGCGCGCAGATTTGGAACGCCGCCCGACCCCACCTGTCTAATCCTGAAACACATCTGCATAGGTTTTACGCATCTCTGCCTTTTGCACCTTGCCCATTGTGTTGCGTGGCAAGGCATCGACAATCGCGAAATGACGGGGGCGCTTGAAGCCTGCAAGTTCGGCCTTGGCCGCGGCAAGGATGGCATCCAAATCAATACTGCCTTCCGCCTCAGGCACCAAGACCGCGACCACGCTTTCCCCAAAATCGGGATGCGGGGCCCCGATGACAGCGCTTTCCTTAACCCCTGACTGCGCATCGAGGAACATCTCGATCTCTTTTGGGTAAATGTTAAACCCGCCCGAGATGATCAAATCCTTACCCCGCCCCACAATGGTGATATAGCCATCCGCGTCAATCTTGGCCAAATCGCCCGTGATGAAAAACCCATCGTCAAGCAGTTCTTCACGGGTTTTTTCAGGCATATTCCAATAGCCACAAAATACATTTGGCCCCCGCACATGAAGCATCCCGATCTCACCCGTGGGTAATTCTAAGCGCGTCTCAGGATCACAGACACGCACCTCCACCCCCTTTAGGGGGAAGCCTACCGTTCCTGCGCGCCGATCCCCCGTATAGGGGTTTGAGGTGTTCATATTCGTCTCAGTCATCCCGTATCTTTCAAGAATGCGGTGACCTGTGCGCCCCTCAAAAGCCAAATGGGTTTCCGCCAAAAGCGGGGCAGAGCCAGACACAAAGAGCCGCATATGCACGACCAAGTCACGGGTAAAGCGCGCATCCTCCAACAGTCGCGTGTAAAAGGTCGGCACACCCATCATCGTGGTGGCGCGTGGCAAAAACTGCAAAATTGTCTCTTGGTCAAATTTTGGCAAAAAGATCATCGCATTGCCCGCCAATAAGCTGACATTGCACGCCACAAAAAGCCCATGAGAATGGAAAATCGGCAAAGCGTGCAGCAGCACATCATCGCTTGTAAAGCGCCACTCCTCGGCCAAGGCGCGCGCGTTTGACAGCAGGTTCTCATGGGTCAACATCGCCCCCTTGGAGCGGCCCGTTGTCCCCGAAGTGTAAAGAAGCGCTGCAAGATCATTCTGGCCGCGCGGCACGGGCGTAAATTCCGTGGGGTGTTGTACCGCGGCACGGGCCAAACTGCCCTGCCCTGAGGCATCCAAGGTCAGGATTGTCGCCTTGCAGGTTTCAGCAATTGGGGTCAAGGCGGCCAGTTCAGACGGATCACAGACCACCAGCGCCGCATCCGCATCAGTGATGAAATAGGATAGTTCTGCGGGCGTGTAGGCGGTGTTCAGTGGCAAAAACACAGCACCCGCCGTGATACACGCCGCATAAAGCGCCAAGGCAGGCGCGGTTTTCTCAACATGCACCGCAACCCGATCCCCCACCCCCACATCGGCGGCGCGCAAAGCATGCGCCATTTGGTTGGCCAAACCAAGGAATGCGCAATGTGCCATTTCTGACCCGTCCGGCAAAATGAGAAAGCTGCTCTCCTTGCCCTGATGGGGGGCCAATAAAGCGTCAAAAAGGGGGTTGCTCATTTGCGATTTCCTCACTCCTATAGGCGCGCTGATTTGGGACGTTTTATCGCCCTCTGCCCTAAGAGGCGCAACCCTACTGTCTAGAAAGAAATGGTCAAATGCTGAGTGAAAAATCGGGTTTGTTGGATGAAATTCGCGGTCGCTTCGCCCATGTGGACACCTGCCCCTTTGAAGGGCCTCGGGTGTTTTTCGAGAATGCAGGCGGTGCATTGACGTTGAATTCTGTGGTCGAAACTTCGGCCAAATTCGCCGCCATCCCTGACAATCAAGGCCGTGACAACCCTGCCGCCCATGCCCTTGTGGCGCTGATTGACAAAGCAAAGGCAGATATGCGGTTGTTTTTCAACGCACCGAAGGGGCAGTTTTTCGTCGGCGAAAGCGGAACAGAATTGCTGTTTCGCTTGATCCGAACCGCGATTGTCGGCACGGGCGCAGGCCGCATTTTGGGCAGCACATTGGAGCATCCCGCCTCGCGCAGTGCCGCCGCCCATTGGGCCGAAGTGGCGGGCAAACCCCATATTCTTGTCGCGCATGATGACACCACGGGCACAGTCGGCCCCGAGGCCTATCGCCCCGAAATCACCCCAGATACCCGCGTGGCCACGATCCTGCACACCTCGCCCGTCACGGGCATGGGTGTGGATGTGGGCGCCATTGCCGCCGAAATCCGCAAAATCGCGCCTGATTGCATCATCATCGTTGATGGCATCCAGCACGCCGCGCATGGCAGGCTTGATATCGAAAGCTATGATGTCGATGGCTATGTCATCTCGCCCTATAAGGTCTTCTCGCGTCATGGCTATGGCGTGGCTTGGGTCAGCGACAGGCTGCATGCGATCAAGCACGAACATCTGATTGATGCGCCCGGAAACCCATGGGAATTCGGCACCCGCGATACGGGTGCCTATGTGACCTTTTCCGATGTGGTGAATTATTTCGTTTGGCTCGGCGGTGAAGTCTCGGACCAGACCGACCCACGCGCGCGGATAGTGGCGGCGGGCGAGGCAATCCATGCACATGAAAAACGTCTCACCGATGCCATGATCAACGGCATTGGCAATATCAAAGGCCTCAAGGATATGGCGGAGGTCGACATCATCGGCGGCCTAGAGAACCCTGCCCGCGAGGGTCTGGTTTGTCTCACCGTTAAAGGCCAAGCCGCACCCGATATTGTCACCAAACTGCGCGAACGCGGCATCCGTACCCATACCCGCAAGGCGGATCACTATTCAGGAAACGTGCTCTCCCCCTTGGGCCTAGACGCCGCCGTGCGCGTCTCGATGTGCCACTACAACACCGAAACCGAAGTCGCACAATTCCTCACCGCAATGCGCGAAATTACAGACGGAGTTTGAAGGGGATTATGACACGTTTAAGCAGACTTCCAAGGACCAAAGTCCTTACCTGCGCAAACTGGAAGAAGTAAAATCCTATGAAACGCTCCACCATCAACAACATCATGGCGGAAGCCGATGAACTCATACAGAAGCACGGATTCACGCTACCGCCATTTGCATATTGGTCACCCGAAGCCTTCATTGATCAAAAAGAGCTCGCGCAAAATGTGGTCAACGGACGCTGCGGCTGGGATATCACAGATTATGGCGCAGGTAATTTCGACGAAATGGGTCTGTTCCTGTTCACTCTGCGAAATGGCAGGCTTGAGGACCTGCAACGCGGGGGCGGTATGTGCTATGCTGAAAAACTACTGATCTCCCGACAGGATCAACTCTCACCCATGCACACCCACATCATTAAAGCCGAGGATATTATCAACCGCGGCGGCGCCAATTTGATTGTTGAACTCTTTGGCTCGGACGATCACGGAAACTTTGCGGAAGACAAAGGCGGCACCGTATTTTGCGATGGCATAAGAGTTGATTATGCTGCGGGGCAAAAGCTCAAATTGGCACCCGGCGAAAGTGTTTCGCTTATGCCAGGTGACTGGCACGCTTTCTGGGGCGAAGGTGGCGATGTATTGATCGGAGAGGTCTCAACCGTCAATGACGACGAAACCGATAACATCTTCCGAGAACCGATCGGGCGATTTGCAAATATCGATGAGGATGTTGCACCGACCCACTTACTTGTAAGCGACTACAGTACTTGGCTTAAATAATCAGGCACAATAGCTATACCTACCCACGGGCCCTCGGCCCGAGCAGCTGATGTTATGGGATACGAATTAACCTAGAGGTTCGGCCTCACGGCTCACAATGATTTAGCGTCGCCCACTCCTGCCAATTCCGAGATTGTATTTCGATTAGCAAGTGACAATTTACGGTTAGGGTCACCAGCCCTAATTGCCTTAAGATCGCTCAAGATCAAGTCACCAATGAGCTGGCGCCCCTTATCTACAGCGGCTGCGCGATGAGGCGACAGGATAGTTGATTGCGCCTGTCGGATCGACGCGTCCGGCATCAGGGGCTCAACGGGAAAGACATCAATGCACGCGCGAATACGCCCAGAAGCTAACTCCGCCTCCAGAGCTAAGAAATCAATGAGATGTGCGCGGCTGAGCACAACCAATAATGCATTTGATTTTAGTATCCCAAGGCGCTCTGCATTCAACAAATGATAGTTTTCTGAGGTCGGCGCTTCAGTAACAAAAAGACATTGCGACTGGCTAAGCACCTCGTCTAAGGGCACTAACTCCGCACCACGCACGTTTGCAGCCGATGATGCAAGCCATGGGTCATACGCCCGAACACGTGGCTGAAATGGCTCCATCAAGCGAGACAATTCCTGGGCAATCTGGCCGAACCCAACAAAGCCGACATCCGCACCATACAACGAAAAATCAATACCGGGACGATCAGAAAGCCAATGCTCGTCCCCCCGCCGAAAGGCTTCATGCTCATCGACCAGGCCGCGTGCACCTGCAAGTGCCATAGCCAAACCCATTTCAGCGACGGCTCGGCGAAAACCCGGCGCGCAGCTTAGGACCTCAATGCCCGCCTCAAAACAGGCGGCGTAGTTAATGGTATCTGGGAATGCTCCCGAGACTTCGATGATTGTATGAAGGTTTGGAGCCAATTTGAGAGTATCCGCTGTCACACATGGGATTGCTGCAATCAAGACTTCTGCCCGCGGAAGAGCTTCAGCCAAGACGTCTTTAGGAATTGTGCCGTCCCTGCCCCATATAACGTCGTACTCCTCGAAAAGTCTGTGACGTGCAGCATCGGAAAATAGCTCGTCCATGCGACGCCAATCGGGATCAAGAATAAGTACGGGTTTGATCATCTCGTTTCTGGGAAAATGTGAGTTTGCATGGGGTCAAAGTCAAAAATTACTTCCGAGCCCGGAGCCAAAATAGTGTCTTCACCCAGTGCGGCAATCAACTTACTTCCATCACTTAATGTTAAGTCTATGACAGTTTCGCTGCCCAGGCGTTCGGTCAATACGACCTTACCGTGCAACTTGCCGAGTCCAGCGTCGGTAAGATGCAGGTATTGTGGACGGATGCCGAGTGTTGCTGTCTGCCCAACTTCAAAGCTCCGGCCCTTATGCGGCACCTCGATCTGATTAAGCGATGAATTATGAACCGTGACGCTGTCAGCGTTAATTGCGTCTACCGTCACCTCCAGAAAATTCATAGAGGGCGAACCAAGAAAACCGGCCACAAACAAGTTGTCGGGTGCGTGATAGAGATCCATCGGCGAGCCCGCCTGCATCACTCTCCCATCTTTTAAAACGACAATTTTATCGGCCAAGGTCATCGCCTCAACCTGGTCATGGGTCACGTAAATCATGGTCGCATTGAGCTGCTGGTGCAGCTTCCCAATTTCCATGCGCATGTCCATTCGAAGCGCTGCATCGAGATTGGATAGTGGTTCATCAAACAAAAAAACTGAGGGATCACGCGAAATGGCTCGGCCAATTGCCACACGCTGGCGCTGTCCACCAGAGAGCTGGCTAGGCCGACGATCTAGCAAATGTTCCATTTGGAGGATGCGAGCGGCCTCAGCGACTTTCTTATCTTTCTCCTCTTTAGGCACTTTTGAAATTGTGAGCCCAAAGGCAATATTTTCACGGACGGTCATGTGAGGAAAAATTGCATATGATTGAAATACCATAGCAACCCCACGCTCTTTCGGCTGCTTGTCGTTTACAATAGCTCCATCAATTTGAAGCGTGCCTGACGTGATATCTTCCAGGCCAGCGATCATGCGAAGGAGGGTAGACTTTCCGCAACCTGATGGACCCACAAAGACGACAAATTCACCGTCTTTGATATCAATATCCACTCCTTGAATGACATTCACTGAGCCAAATGATTTTTTGACGTTTGAGAGTTTTATTTCAGCCATATCTAGTCACCTAAGGAGCATGCTGGCTGATGAATAATAAACCATCAGGGTCAACATGAACCGTCTGAGGGTCTCGGACATGGCCTATGAAATTCTCTTTGCCATTGTCGTCAAAACCCAAAATTACCAATTCGTCATCTCTCTTAAGAATTCGAGCCGCGTAGCGGCGACAGGGTAAGCCCCCATCCAAAAATCCGGGGGCTACGCGCCAAGGTCCGCGGGGATTATCCGCCACGAGATAGTGATTGCCGGTAACCGGAGGGACCCCCGCTTCATTTTTTTGACGCTCAGACCAATGGATATCTGCAGTACAAAACAAACAGTACCATTTTCCGGAAACTTCAAAAACTTGGGGTACCTCTAATTGGCCATATGAGCCTGAAAAGACTGGTGGTTGTAATTCCCAAGTATTCAGATCGCTCGACGTGGCAAAACCAATCGCCCCACCCTCATTAGCTTCGTCAGCCCCTGGAACTCGAGCGGTGAAATACATCAACCACCCATTGCCATATGGATCCTTCATCACCCAAGGGTCACGCATCGCGCGATCATGCCAAAAACCTCGAGCCCACTCTGCCTCATAATACTTTGCGTTTGGCCCAACCAAATCAAGACAGAGGCCATCCCCGACCCTCTGCCAGTTGTGCATATCAGTAGAAGTAGCGTGGCCCACACGCTGATACATTGCGTCTTCTGCAGCCGAGGTGCCCGTAAAAAAAAGATGCCATAGGCCGTGATCATCTTTTACGACGGACCCAGTCCAGGTTGTCTTATCATCCCATGCGGGTCTTCTAGATGGAGCCAGGCAGGTTCCAAGATGCTCCCAATGCACAAGATCATCACTAACCGCGTGACCTTGAGTGACATTGAAATGCCGCAGATCAGGATCACCAAGTGATTTATTGGCTTTGAGAAAATATGCATGCCAACGGTTCCCGTCATGCGCGTACCAGCTATCCCAAATCCATTGATCGTGCAGTGCAAGAACCATCGACTTATCCCTTTACACCAGTTGAAGCGATTGAAGCTATGAAGGCACGTTGTAGGAAAAGATAAAAAACCAGCACTGGAACCGTAATCAGAGATAGGTATGCCATCACCTCACCCCAGGCTAAGTTCAATTGAAAAAAGTACTGCAAACCAACCAATACTGGTCTGTATTGTTCCTCCTGAACCACCATCAAGGGCCAAAGATATTGGTTATACATGACCAAGAATTTTAAAATGGCAGCAGTAGCAATGACTGGTCCAGAGAGGGGCATGACCACCTTGTAATAAATTTGCCACCAGGTAGCCCCTTCAACTCGGCTCGCCTCTATCAGATCCTTTGGTAAATCCCTAAAGTATTGGACAAACAAGAATATTGTTAAACCATCGGCAATCCACGGAATGATTTGAACACGATAGCTGTTTAGCCATCCAAATTCCAAACCGCTTGCTCCAATCCAAGGCAGCTTAGATGACATTAGAAGAAGCGGTACTGCAAAAGTTTCAAATGGAACCGTGAGGGTTGCCAAAATCGCAGCTAAGATAAAGGACTTCCCGCGCCAATTCATTAAGGCGATTGAGAACCCAGCCAGAGAGCAGAAAAATAGTGAAAGCATCACTGTTGCCGTGGTCACAAAGACGGAATTGAAAACAAACAGACCAATGGGCGCTCTACGAAACGCATTTCTGTAATTATCTAAGCTAATATCGCCAACTGGCAGAAATGCTCTCATTGATCCGGAGTCTGTCAGCAACTGCTGATCAGGTTTCAATGAAGACATCAGCATAAATACTAGGGGAAAAATAAAAATTACTGCGATCATGGTCAGCACTAAGTACTGAACTGCTATACGCAATTTATCTCCCCTGTAGCTCACAGCAGCCATCAACTACGCTCCCTCGTGACATAGCGTTGGATGAGCGAAACCGACAAGACGATCAAGAAAAGCAGAACAGAAATCGCTGAACCACCCGAGATATCTTGCTTGCCATAGCCACGATCAATTGCCTGGAACACTATCGACTGAGTACTGTCCAGTGGGCCGCCATTCGTCATCACATCAATTTGTGCGAACACGCCGAAGGCCTGCATCGTAATCACAATCAGTATAAGAACTGCGGTGTTTCTTAATCCAGGCCAAGTGATGTAGCGGAAAGTTTGCCACTTACTTGCACCCTCTAATTTACCTGCCTCGTAAAGTGTGGGGCTAATTGTTTGCAAACCCGACAGCCAAATTACCATATGGAAACCCACGGCTTGCCAGATGGACATCCCGATTATTGAACCCAGAGCGGTATCACTATTTCCAAGCCAGTCCACCGGCTCAAATCGACCGAACGTGATTGCCTGCAGGATGTTATTTAATAGGCCATTTTCACCGTCATAAACTAAGCGCCAGAGAAACGCGACGACGACAATCGATATTACAACCGGCATAAAATAAACGGCTCTGTAAAAATTTATGCCCCTCAACTTTTGATTAATCAGAAGGGCGAGTAGCAAGGCCAAACTTGCCTGAAGAGGGGCAACAACCAATACAAAAATGAACGTATTTTTCATGGCTCGCATGAAGACAACATCCTGAGCCAAAATGACCCGTTTTAATTCATTATTGGGTCCAGTTTGCCAGGAGAACCACTCACGCATCCGATCTAAATGCGGGTATTCCGGATTGTTACGAGTAAAACTACGTAAGCGCGGGTATTCGATGGATCCATCATCATTGATAATTAATGCGCCATTCGCATCGCGTTCTGGCTCAAGGACAATAGTCCCCACAGACAATAGATTTCGGTAGTTCTCGAAACCTACAAATTCTGTTGGGTTTGGAGATATCAGTCTTTGGTTAGTGAGCGAGAAATAAAAAGCAAAGAAAAAAGGAAGTATAATAAAGGCGACGAGAAGGCCGAAGCTTGGAAGCACATAAGCCCACCCGGCAGCATTTGACTCCGTTAGTTTGCGGACAAACATTAACTCACTCCGAACCATCAAAATAGAGAGCCCCAATTTGATGGGGCCCTCCAGTTTTGGGCTTAGTTGCCGTAGCCACCATTACTTTCGATATCGGCGTCAATCTCATCGACTGCCGCGTCAAGAGTGTCAGCCACATCAGCGCCATTCGCGATGTCTGCCAATGCTTTCTCAAACACTTTGGCAACTACCGCATATCCTGGTGTAACCGGGCGAACGAGCGCTTGTGCTTCTGAAAGTCCGTAGAAGACTTCCAAAGCCCCGCCTGATGCGTAGTTCTCAGTCAGCAAAGCTGCCGATGCGGTCGAAGGGATCAGTCCAATACCGTCTGAGAATGCAGCCAGATACTTGTCCTGAGTAGCAAATCTAATGAACTCAGCTGCTCCCTCTGGATGTTCAGAAGTTGTTGTTACTCCGAACTGCCATGAAGCTGCACCGATTGTTGACCCATTACCAAAATCTGGTGCTGGCAAGAAAACAACGTCATCAACCTGCTCCAGTGTCGGGATTGCGGCCCAGTTACCGTTCCAGCTGAAGGCGTATTTTCCAGTGTTAAAGCCTGCATCACGATCCGCGCCATCTTGGGTTGCTTGGGCGTATCCATCAGTGAACAAACCCTGCCACCACTCGCCGAATTCGATTGCCGCATCCCCATTTAACGCGCCTTCGGCGGTTGTGTAGGATGAGCGATCGATCATATCGCCGCCGAAGGATTGCAGGAATGGAGAAAATGCATAGGGGAACCACTCACCAGTCCAAGCTGTTCCGAGATCAAGCGCATAATCATAATTGCCAGACGCTTTCGCAGCCTCCAGTGCAGACATGAACTCTTCGCCAGACCAAGGGTTATCAAGCGTTGGAGTTCTTAAGCCCAATTCATCAAGAGTTGATTGACGGGCATACAGCGCGACGGCTGCATCCCAGAGACCAATCGAGTAAAGCGTTCCATTCCAAATGCCTTTGGTCCCAGGCAAGAAATCTGCAAATTCAGCCTCATCAATTGGTAGCGGGGCGATCCAGCCTGCCCACGCCCAGCCCGGCATTACAGGCCCATCGACGTCAATGATGTCTGGCAAATTACCAGCCAATGCAGCTGCCTGAACCGCATCGTTATAGGCCCCTTGCGGAAAGCTTTCCAAGGCTATCGTATAATCAGACTGTGACGCGTTAAAATCATCAATAATTTGATTGATGATAGCACTTTCAACTTCATTGCCTGCGCCGTGATACCACATCGAAAGTTCTGTCTGCGCAGCGGCAGCAGAAGACATCAAGGTACAGCCTGCCAAAATGGCAGATAGTTTAGTCAGTTTCATGATAGTTCCCTCCCGAGGTTAATATGACTGACGGAATTAAGAGCGGTGACTGAGGACCGCCAAGCGACTGGCCCTTCAACTAAAGTTGCGCGTTCAGGCTGATGCGAAACCCCATCTACCATAGCCAAAAGTTTACGCGCAGTTTCATGCCCTAGAGCACGATATGGCAGCTCCACAGTCGTTAATGGTGGAACTAATGTCTCTGCTATGACGTGATAATTATCAAAACCGGCAACCGAAATTTGTTCGGGCACCTTAACTCCCCGCGTTCTAAGCAATCCGTATACGCGCAATGCCATCTCATCGTTACCACAGCATAAAACTGTGGGTGGATTTGACAGAGAAAGGAGTTGGTCGAGCGATTTGGACAACGATGCGCTATCACGCTCTGACCCTTCTGAGTAGCCAACGGTTATCAACATTGGATCGAATGGTAAGTTAGCTTCAGCTAATGCTTCTTTATAACCTTTTGTTCTCTCGATTGATGCGGGTATCGAGCTGTCAAGTGTCACGAAACCAATGCGTGTATGCCCAGTTTGAATAATCTTTTTAACCAATTTTTTCTGCAAATTGCGATCATCAGGCAGAACCGATGGCGTTCCAATTTTATCATAGCAATTTGCTAAAACGACTGGGCATTTAGCAACGCTTACATCAATTTCAACTTCCATATGGTGATCAGCAACGTATACCAAGCCTTCTACTCTATGCTGCTGAAACGTGTGCGCCAGGTGTGCAACTTTGGCATAATCACCACCTGTATCGGCCATGATTAGCGTCTTACCAACTTCTGCCATCACTTGTTGGATACCCTGAACAATGAAAAGGTCTGGAAGTCCGTGAGGCTCGCGCGGATCGGTATTTCTGGATATGGCTCCCGTGATTAAGCCAATGAGACCAGACTTGTTTGAACGCATCGTGCGCGCTGCGCTAGAGGGAACATAGCCCAAATCGGCAATCGCGGCTTTCACCTTTTTCTTGGTGCTGTCACCAACCGGGGCGTCGCCATTCAACACCCGGCTCACAGTCTTTGGCGAAACGCCAGCAACCCTAGCAACATCATAAATGGTAGCCACGACCCCTCCCAGAGCGTAGAAATTTTGCCTGACACCCAATTATGACATCGGTGTCATGACATCGATGTCATAAATCAAGACAAAACGATTCTCAATTATTTTTTCAAATGTCTCCGAAGTGACCAAATTGATGTTCATGCATATTCAGCCCAGACAAGTCTTAAGCGCGGGATAAAGTGACTTATATCGGGCGTAGACCTCTTCATACTGCTCTACATTGGCCGAAATCGGGTCAATGGTCCGGCCTGCGTGGACCATCTGAGATATTCCCTCATCAATGGACACATAGTACCCGGCTCCATACGCAGCGAGAACTGCCGAACCAGTAGACGGCGCGTCTGGAGAGGCTGGCACACGCACAGGAATGCCGGACGTGTCAGCATGAATTTGCAGCCACAGGTCTGAGCCGGAAGCTCCACCACCCAGTGTCATCTCGTCCGCCGAATAACCTGCAGCCTTGAACGCATCCAAAATCGCTCGCGTCCCAAAGCCCACACCCTCCATCATGGCTCGGAAAATATGATGCTTCTCATGCGCAAGCGTCAGCCCGACCAATGCACCGCGGGACAGAGGATCTGTATACGGCGTTCGATTGCCTTGGAAATGGTCTTGCACAATGAGACCATCACACCCGGGAGCGAGTTGGGCCGCCTTCGCATTTAGTTCGTCAAAGTCGAGGCCACCAGTCAACCGACCCAGCCAATTGATAATGGATCCCGTCGATGTCTGTCCGCCCTCAACAATATACCGATCAGGATAAACGATGTCGGCATATGACCCCCACACACCGGGCGCATTGAGCGGTGCCTCAGTCACGCCAAATTGCAAATGGGAGGAGCCTGTAATCAGCGCTAGCTGTCCGGGTTGCGCTACTCCCAAGCCAATCATGCCAATGAGTGCGTCCGCGCCTCCCTGTATCACCTTGACGGATTGTGGGAGGCCCAGCGCATCAGCAGCTGTTTTCGTTAACGTTCCGATTAACGAACCAGGCGCGACAATGCGAGGAGGCCACTTCTCTAAGATATCTCCAATCCCGAGAGCCTCGACCATGGTTGTGGCCCATCCACCATCGCGATTGCGGTAGTGCCATCGCAATCCAACATTATCCAAACTTGCAGCCCATTCACCGGTAAAGCGGTACGTCAAATAATCTTGATACTCACAAATCCTGTAGGCGCGATCATACGTGGTTGGCTCGTTACGTTTTAGCCATAGAGCCTTCGGGATCATCCACTCAGCCGAGACAGGCCCCTTCCCGCCCCCATTCAGCATTAAAGCGGGATCATTGGTTTCTAGAACGGCGTCTGCTTCTTCATTAGCCCGCACGTCCATCCAGATGAGGGCTGGCCGCAAGGCATCGCCATTTGCGTCAAGTGCGACTACCGAGCAGCAAGTTGTGGCATAGGATATCGCTTCAATTTTTTCTGGCGCGACATTCGCTTGTGCCAGCGCCCCACGGGTCGAATTAACGACGGCATCCCACCAATCAGACGGGTCTTGCTCTGCCTGGGCCCCCGCAGAAAACTTAGTCTGATACGGAACTGCCTGGCTGCCCAAGCATGCCCCCGACAAGTCATATATGCGGGCGCGAAGACTTTCGGTTCCACCGTCAAAGGTAAGAAAATACGTCATTGTTTAACTCATCTCCGCTTGCAACGCATTCAAAAGGCGTAAATCCACGCGCAGAGCGTATATGAAAATAATAAACAAAAGTATAAATTTTTTCAAATTATATGAAAATTTTTTTCAAAATTTCTTGACCGACTCGTATACTCGTGCGAGCGTTTCAAACAAATTTCCTTCGTGCATGCGATGAAACCAATAACGCAAGTGAGGGAAGCAAGCCCAAATCCACACCGCCCCACTCATATTAGAGTGAGCTCAGACTAGGGGAAAAATGCGATGCTTGACACTTCAACCACTCAAGAAGTCCAAAATTTTATTGATGAATTTGGCGCATATTTATCAGGTCATGAAATAGACAAGGCCACGAGCATGTTCGCTGATGATACCTATTGGCGAGATTTGGTGACATTTACTTGGAACATCAAAACCATGGAGGGGCGTGGGCAAATCGAAGAAATGCTCCACCACCAACTCAAGGCAACCAGGCCCTCAAATTGGAAAGTAGCTGAGGGAGAAGTGCCAACGGTGGAGGGAGATGTGACCACCGCGTGGATCACATTTGAAACTGAAGCCGCACGAGGTAATGGACTAATCAGGATCAAAGCCGGCAAAATTTGGACGCTCCTGACCGCCATGACTGAATTGAAGGGGCATGAAGAGCCAAGCGGTGACAATCGGCGTATGGGCGCCAAGCACGGCGCAGGAAAAGACCGTGCGACATGGCTGGAAGAACGCAGCAAAGAAATCGAGGACCTTGGCTATAAAACTCAGCCGTATTGCGTCATCGTTGGCGGCGGACAGGGCGGGATCGCGCTAGGAGCGCGCCTGAGGCAGCTAGGTGTCCCGACTATTATCTTAGAGAAAAACGAGCGCGCGGGGGACAGCTGGCGAAAGCGATACAAGTCTCTCTGCCTTCACGATCCGGTCTGGTATGACCACCTCCCCTACATCAAGTTTCCCGACAACTGGCCCGTATTCTCTCCAAAAGATAAAATTGGGGACTGGCTCGAAATGTACACCAAGGTCATGGAGCTGAACTACTGGACGAAGGCCACAGCAAAATCCGCCAAGTATGATGAGAAACTCGGGGAATGGCACATTGTGGTGGATCGCGATGGTGAGGAAGTTGTCCTCAAGCCGAAGCAACTGGTAATGGCCACTGGAATGTCGGGCAAGGCGCGAATGCCCTCCTTTCCGGGAATGGATACCTTCAACGGCGACCAGCATCACTCATCCCAACACCCCGGCCCGGATGCCTACAAAGGCAAGAAGGCAGTCGTAGTGGGATCCAACAACTCTGCTCACGATATTTGCGCGGCCCTTTGGGAGGCTGGAGTGGACGTGACAATGGTGCAAAGATCGTCGACTCACATAGTCCGCTCGGACACGCTAATGGATGTGGGGCTAAGCAGTTTATACTCTGAGGAGGCCGTGGCAAACGGTGTCACTACCGAGAAAGCGGACATGATTTTTGCATCAATCCCGTACGCTATTCTGCACGAGTTCCAGATACCGCTATACGAAGAAATGAAAAAACGCGACGCTGACTTTTACAAGGGCCTCGAGAAAGCTGGGTTCTGGTTGGATTGGGGTGATGACAGCTCTGGGCTCTTTATGAAGTACCTCCGTAGGGGGTCTGGCTACTACATAGACATTGGCGCGAGCCAGCTAATCATCGACGGTGAGATAAAGCTGAAGAGAGGCCAAGTGTCTGAAGTCACCTCAAGCGGCGTAAAGCTTGAAGATGGATCGGAACTTGAAGCCGACGTAATTGTTTACGCTACAGGCTACAACTCCATGAATGGTTGGGTCGCTGACCTGATGGGGCAAGACGTTGCAGACAAGCTCGGCAAGGTATGGGGCTTGGGCTCTGACACCACCAAAGATCCAGGGCCCTGGGAAGGTGAAGAGAGAAACATGTGGAAACCGACACAAGTTGGTAGCCTATGGATGCACGGAGGAAACCTGCACCAATCGCGCCACTATTCTCTGTACCTAAGCCTTCAGATCAAGGCACGAATGGAGGGCCTCGCAACTCCAGTCTATGGCCTGCAGGACGTGCACCATACCGCTTGAGACAAAACAATCTTAAAATCTTCAGGGCATCGGGTAAGTAAATGAAAGCAGTTGGCTTTATTGAACCGGGAGCAGTCGACCGGCCCGATGCCTTGTTAGATTTTGAGTTAGAAAAACCAATTGCATATGGCCATGGTTGAACGCAACTTGGCGTGAGAATGAAATTAAGGGATTTAATTTCGAATTCGACACCCCATACGAGCTCGAGAAACAGTCTCGTTGATTAGACGTTAGTCGCTCTAAAGATTTTACACGTCCGTTCTATCTCCAGCACGCACAGATGTTCTAACCTTATCGCAGCCGTTGCTGAACCGTTCTCAATGCGGGATATAGGGCGCGGTATGCCTCAAGTCGCATTTGCGTGCTGTGATCCGTTGCTCCCCTTGGCTTGAACCAATGACGGACATTGGGACGCTGCATCACAGCATCCATGGGCATGTCGCCGCAGGCCACTACTGCAAGTCGCGCAGCCCCAAGGGCAGGGCCCACCACGGCCTCATCACTGCGGCCGAGAGCGATCCCTGTCACATCTGCAATCATTTGCATCAACAAATCACTGCGGGTGCCCCCGCCAATGGCCAAGAGTGAGGTTGGTGTTGTGCCTGCTTTTGCAAAGGCTTCGGCCGCATCGGCAAAAGAAAAGGCGATCGCCTCAAGGACAGCGCGCATCAAGCTGCCTTGGCTCATGCCCTCGCCCAGATTGGCAAATCCCCCGCGTATTGTAGTGTCTCCATGCGGTGTGCGCTCCCCTGTCAGATAGGGCAGGAAGAGCGGACCTGGCCGCGCCTCGGCCGCTTCTGCCAAAAGAAGATCAATGGGGCGGTTTAACAGATCGGCCAGCCACGCCATTGGGCGCGCGCCATTCAACATTGCGGCCATCTGAAACCAGTGATTAGGCACGGTATGGGCATAGGCGTGAATGCGATTTTCGATATTTGGACGATAGGTATCTGTGGTCACAAATAGCTGCCCCGATGTGCCAAGCGAGATAAACCCATCGCCCGCATGCACGGCGCCAAGCCCGACTGCCCCCGCCGCCCCATCGCCTGCGCCAGCGGCTACAGGAATGTCAGGCGTCAAACCGAGATCAGTGGCGATATCGGGCAATAGGCTGCCTGCAATCTCTGTGCCATGCAGGATGCGGGGCAGCCATGCTAGATTGGTTGCAGTGAGGTCACAAAGGCGCGCCGACCAACACCGCGCCGCCTCGTCAAACCATGATGTGCCTGCAGCGTCTGATGGGTCAGTCACAAATGCTCCATGCAGGCGGAGCCCGATATAATCTTTGGGCAACATCACATGGCGGATCTTGGCGTGGGCCTCGGGTTCGTGACGTGACAACCACAAGATTTTTGGCGCCGTAAAACCGGGCATCGGCAAAACGCCTGCAAGTTTCGCGGCTGATGGATCGGCCGCGAAAATATCGGAACATTCAACATCAGCGCGGGCGTCATTCCACAAAATCACTGGCCGTACAGGTTTGCGCTGCTCATCTAGCACAACGGCGCCATGCATTTGGCCCGAGAGGCCAATTGCCTTTATGGCGGCGCGAAGCGCGGGATCTAACGCCTTGATACAGGCGCGTGTTACCTCCCACCAATCTTCACAATTCTGCTCGCTTGCCCCATCAAACGGGTGTGCAATGGCCAAATCTTTGGCGCCTTGCGCAATCAGTTCTCCCTCCGCATCAATGACACAGAGCTTAACAGCCGATGTTCCCAAATCGATCCCCAGATACATCTCCGACGCCCTTTCCCCAACGGCTGAATGCCCGCATCGTTATGTTTTCAGCGCGACAGGGGCATTTTGAAATTTAACTTCCATAAGGTTTTGTTGGTATTGCAGCGCAAGAAACAAGTGTAAATCATCCATATCTTCAGAGATGAAATTGATGTGGTGAAATTCTAGCTTCATGGCACAGACCTTTGTTGTCGAGGATCTTTGTCCTGACTATAGGCGCAAAGAACCTGCAAATGCCGAGGGCTTAATCAGCCGCCACATATGCGCGCAAGGCAGCGCGCATACCCGTCGACCAAATCAAACTTAACCAATCGCAAAAGGCTGCGGCAAAGCGCGGATCACCGGCCAGATCGCCATAGATGCGCGACATTGAGAGCCAAGACATTGGATCAGATTTGGCCGCAAGAGCGGTCTGATGCAAATCAGACCAATTAGGGTCGTTCGCTTCAATCACACTTCCATCTTCGCGCGTGGCGGCACACATCCGCGCCCATGCGGCCTCGACCAGAGCGAGACCTGAAATTGAGCTGCCCTTTTCCAAACTATCGCGCAGCGAAGGCAGAACAAAACCTGGATGACGGGATGACCCATCAAACGCCACACGGCGCGTGGTGTCGATAATCATCTCATTGCCAAAGCGGCGCTCAATCAGCGTCACATAATCAGCGGGGGTCATATCAGGCACGGGCTGCACATGGGGCGCGATTTCCTCGCGCACCACTTTCGCGAAGAAGGGTGCAACATCCGGATCCCCCATTGCCGACGAGATTGTCGCAAGCGACAGAACCTCACCTGCATTGGCCAACACCTGATGCCCGCCGTTCAGGATACGGATCTTCATCGCCTCGAACGCGTGAACATGATCTGAAAAGGTCGCGCCGGCCAAATCCCAATTTGGGCGACCCGCACAAAAATCATCTTCAATCACCCATTGACGAAAGGCCTCATGGGTGACGGGCACCTGATCATGCACACCAAACTCTTCGACCAAGGCCAATTCATTTGGCCCTGTCGCAGGAACGATACAATCCACCATCGAATTGGGAAAGCTGCAGGCGGTGTCGATCCAATCGGCCAAATCCGCATCCATCAGACGCGCAAGCGACACAATCGTCTGACGCAAAACCCCACCATTACCTTGTAGGTTGTCGCAAGACTGCAGCGTGATTGGTCCCTGCCCGTTAGCACGGCGCAGCCGCAAGGCTGCAACAATCGCGCCAAAGGCAGTGCGCGGCGTGTCAGGGTGAGCGATATCATGCACAATATCAGGATGCGCCGCATCAAACCCTAGCGTAACAGGATCGATATAATAACCGCCTTCGGTCACAGTTAGGGCGACAATTCGAATATCCGCCTCAGCGATACGCGCGATCAGCGGGCCATTACCATCTACCACGGGAATGTAGTCAATCATCGACCCAACCACTTCGGCAGAGACACCTTCGGGATCAAGTTTAATCAATGTCGTCAGACAATCCTGTGCCAGCATTTTTTGACGCTGCGCTTCGTCATAAGGGCGCACGCCTGCGCCGACAATCGCCCAGTTATGGGCAAGACCCTGCTCCATCAAGCGGTGCAAATACCATGATTGGTGCGCGCGGTGGAAATTCCCAAGACCAATATGAACAATTCCCGCCGAAAGCGCGCTTCGATCATAACTGGGCCGCGCAATCTTTGAAGGCAGGCTTGAGAGGTTATCTTGGCTAAGGGCAATCATCGGCACGTCTCGCATCAGCTCATCCAATTCCCGCCATCGACATTATATGTCTGGGCCACGATATAATCGGCATCCGCGCTTGCCAGGAACACGGCCATGCCAGTCAGATCTGCAGCGGTTCCCATCCGCCCAAACGGCACCGAAGCCCCGACCTCACGCTTTTTCTGTCCAAGTGGCTTGTTCTCGTACTTGGCAAAGAAGGCATCGACACCGTCCCAATGCTCGCCATCCACGACCCCGGGGGCGATGGCATTCACATTGATCCCGTGCTCGATCAGGTTCAGGCCCGCCGATTGAGTCAGGCTGATGATCGCAGCCTTGCTGGCACAGTAAACCGCAACCAACGCTTCGCCGCGACGCCCGGCCTGGCTGGCCATGTTGATAATCTTGCCCTTGATGCCGCGCTCGATCATGTGCCGCGCCACGGCCTGCATCGTGAAGAGGGCGCCAGCTACGTTAATCGCGAAGACCCGGTCGTAATCGGCACGGGTGATCTCGCTAATAGGCGCGGCCGAGAAGATCGCCGCGTTGTTGATCAGGATATCGATTTGGCCAAGGGCACCGATCACCGCTTCGACGGCCGTATCGATGCTTGATTGCGACGTCACATCCATCTCGACCGCGAACGCCTTAGAGCCAAGCGCCGCCGCCGCCTTACGGGCACGGGTGATATTGATGTCGCCAATCGCAACCTCTGCGCCTTCTGCAATGTAGCGCTGCGCAAACGCGTATCCGATGCCGCGCGCAGCCCCCGTGATCAGCGCCTTTTTCCCGACAAGCCGTTTCATGACTGGCGGAGCCCCTTTGCGTCAAAGCGGTGAATGTGATCAGGATTTGGCGTCAAATGTACAGTCGCGCCGTAATCTACGTTCATCTCACCTGAAATCCGCACAGTAATTGGTTCGGCATGGCCCTCGATTTGAACGTGCAAAAACGTATCAGACCCCAAATGTTCAGACACACCAACCTTTCCTGACCATGTGCCTTTGCTTGTGGAAATATCCAAATGCTCGGGGCGGATGCCAATTGTATGGGCACCATAGGGTTTTGCCAGATCACCGCCTAACAGGTTCATCTTGGGTGATCCGATAAAGCCTGCGACAAAGGTGTTGCAAGGGCGCTGATAGAGCTCCAACGGGCTGCCCACCTGTTCGATAACGCCTGCACGCAAGACCACGATCTTATCGGCCATGGTCATCGCTTCGACCTGATCATGGGTCACATAGATCATCGTGGTCTTCAGGCGCTTGTGCAATTCGCTGATCTCAAGGCGCATCCCAACCCGCAGCGCCGCATCTAGGTTTGACAAAGGCTCGTCAAACAAGAATGCGGCAGGCTCGCGCACGATGGCACGGCCAATGGCCACGCGCTGACGCTGACCACCCGATAATTGCCCTGGCTTACGGTCGAGATAATCCGTGAGGTTCAAAACCTCTGCCGCTTGCGCAACACGGGCGTCTTGTTCCGATTTGCTCAGCCCCGCCATACGCAGCGGAAACGCGATATTCTTGCGCACCGACATATGCGGATAAAGCGCGTAAGACTGGAACACCATCGCTAGACCGCGCTTGGCTGGAGCAATGTCAGTTGCATTCACCCCGTCAATCATCACCGCGCCATCGCTGACATCCTCAAGCCCTGCGATCAAACGCAAAAGCGTGGATTTCCCGCAGCCTGATGGGCCGACAAAGACGACAAACTCGCCATCATTAATGTCCAAATCCAGCGGCGGAATAACTTCGACATCCCCGAATTTCTTGGACACTTTGTTTAATGTGATCTGTCCCATTTCCGCTCCGCTTATTTAACCGCGCCAAAGGTCAGGCCGCGAACAAGTTGTTTCTGGCTGAACCACCCCATCACAAGAATGGGCGCAATCGCCATGGTCGAGGCTGCCGATAGCTTCGCGTAAAACAGCCCTTCTGGGCTCGAATAACTGGCAATAAAGGCCGTCAGGGGGGCCGCTTTGGCCGCTGTTAGGTTCAATGTCCAAAACGCCTCGTTCCACGCCAAAATGACATTGAGCAAAATGGTTGAGGCAATTCCTGGGATGGCCATTGGTGTCAGCACATACAGGATTTCCTCGCGCAAGGTCGCGCCATCCATTCGCGCAGCCTCTAGGATCTCGCTCGGGATTTCCTTGAAATAGGTGTAAAGCATCCAAACGATAATCGGCAGATTGATGAGCATCATCACCACAACCAAACCAACGCGGCTATCCAAAAGGCCAAGCTCAATGAAGAGCAGGTAAATAGGATAAAGCACCCCAACCGCAGGCAACATCTTGGTGGACAGCATCCAAAGCAAAATATCCTTGGTGCGTTTAGAGGGCACAAAGGCCATAGCCCAAGCGGCAGGGATCGCCACTAACAGGCCGAGCGCGGTTGAACCAAACGCGATGATGATCGAATTCCACAGGTAGCGGGTATAGTCCGACCGCTCCTGCACAACGCCATAATTCTCTAGAGTCCAGTCAAAGAACAAGAATAAAGGCGGGTCATTGATCGCTTGCGCCTCGGTTTTGAAGCTTGTCAGGATCGTCCATAAGATCGGGAAGAAGATCAAAAAGCCAATCGTCCATGCAACCAAAGTATTGATGAGCTTACGGTTTGGGGTGACTGCGCGGGCCATAGCGTTTCCTCCTCACGCGTCCAAATTCTTGCCAACGATGCGCATCAAGAAGACGGCAACAATATTGGCAAGGATGATGGCGTAGACCCCGCCCGCAGACCCCAGACCCACATTCTGGCTTTCCAACACGCGTTGGAAGATCAGGTAGGTCAGCGTCCGCGTGCCAAAGGCCCCGCCCGTGGTCACAAAAATTTCGGCGAAAATAGACAGTAAGAAAATCGTCTGGATCAAGATCACAATCGTGATTGCCCGCGCCAAATGCGGCAGCACCAAATTGAAAAACCGTGCAACAGGGCCTGCGCCATCCATTTCGGCGGCCTCTAGTTGCTCACCATCCAAAGATTGGATCGCGGTTAGCAAAATCAGCGTGGCAAAGGGCAGCCATTGCCACGAGACAATCATGATCAGCGATGTAATCGGCACATCCGACAACCACACAACAGGTTCGGCCCCAAAGGCGCGCCACAAATGCGCGAACAGGCCGTTGACGGGATCCATAAAGATATTCTTCCACACCAAAGCCGATACAGTGGGCATAACGAAAAAGGGCGCGATGACCATGATCCGCACGACACCCTGCCCCCAAATGGGCTGATCCAACAGCATGGCGAGGAAGATCCCAAATATGACAGTGATGGCCAAAACCCCAAGCACGATCACAAGGGTGGTTTGAACCGCAGGCCAAAACGAACTTGAGCTGATAAAGCGGATGTAATTCTCAAATCCGATAAAGCCTTGGTCGCCACCGCGCAGCGGCAGATATTGCCGAAACGAAAACCACAAGGTCATGGTCAACGGAACAAGCATCCAACCAAGCAGCAAGATCACAGCAGGGGCCATCATCACACGCGCAGCGGATCGTGAATGTTGGGTGGCCATCGGCAAATCCTTCACGGGACAGACATCGGGTCTGGTCAATATATGTTAACAAATACGGGGGCGATGTCGGAAAATGTGGGAGGCGACCTTGAGACGCCTCCCACGTTCTTGGGGAGGTGGGTTACCGCTTAGCGATAGCCCGCAGCTTCCATGGCTTCATTGGTGATGGCTTGTGCTTTTTCCAAAGCCTCATCAATGGACTGCTGGCCTGCATAAACTGCCGAGAATTCTTGGCTCACTTCAGATGCAATGCCCGCAAATTCTGGGATCGCTGCGAACTGAATGCCGACATAGGGGCTTGGCTCAACAGTCGAGTCGTTCGGGTCTGCGGACAAGATCGAACGAAGCGTCATGTCTGCAAATGGAACGTCTGCGTAGTTGGGGTTCTCATAGAGCGAGGTGCGTGCGCCTGGAGGCACGTTTGCCCAACCTTCATTGGCGGCAACCAATTCGATATACTCTTTGGAAGTCGCCCATTCGATGAACTGCTTGGCTGCATCTGCTTGCTGTGTGCCTGCAGGGATAGCCAAGGCCCAAGCCCAGAGCCAGTTGGAACGCTTGCCAAGGCCATTATCAGGTGCCAGAGCAAAACCGACGTGATCTGCAACGGTCGAGTCATTGGGGTTGGTGACGAAGGATGCCGCAACAGTCGCGTCAATCCACATACCGCACTTGCCCTGCTGGAACAGCGATAGGTTCTCGTTGAAGCCGTTGGTGGCATAGCCCGCAGGGCCCGATTCATTCATCATGCCAACAAAGAATTCCAACGTGTCACGCCATGGCTGTGTGTCGAACTGTGCGTTCCAGTCCATGTCAAACCAACGTGCGCCAAACGAGTTGGACATTGCAGTGATGAAAGCACCGCCTTCACCCCAGCCTGCCTTACCACGCAGACAAATGCCGTTGATGTCATTTGCGCGATCTGTCATCGCTGCTGCCGCCTCGCGGATGAAGGCCCAAGTTGGCGCTTCTGGCATTTCCAGACCCGCTGCTTCCATCAGGTCTGTGCGATACATCACCATCGAGCTTTCGCCGTAGAAAGGTGCCGCGTAAAGCGTGCCATCATGGCTCAAACCGCCTGCCATTGCAGGCAGAAGGTCAGCCACATCGTATTCGGCGCTGAGGTCGTCCAAAGGCACAAGCCAGTCATTAGAACCCCAGATCGGCGCCTCATACATGCCGATGGTCATGATGTCGAACTGGCCACCATTTGTGGTGATGTCAGTGGTCACGCGCTGACGCAGCACGTTTTCCTCAAGGGTCACCCATTCAACATTGATACCAGTTTGTTCTGTGAATGTATCCGTATAGCCCTGCATACGGATCATATCGCCATTGTTTACCGTTGCGATTGTGATGGTCTGCGCCATCGCAGCGCCAGCAGTCAGCACAGACAAAGCTGTCGCTGCAAGCAACGAGCGTTTCATAGTCATCCTACTCCTCCCAAGGATTCTACTCAGTGGCCAGACGTTACTGACAAAACTTGTTTCCCGTCAATAAAAAAATTTACGCGTGTAAATTTTAATTTTAGCCCTTGATAACCTTGGATTATGCCGAAGCGCGCATAATCAACTCGCCGTCAAACAGCGTCACTTGTCGGGTATCGCCGCGTTCGCCCGACTCGATCAAAGCCATCATTGTCTCAACGCTTTTCGTGGCAATACGCGCGTAGTCATGCGAGATCGTGGTCAAGGTCGGGCAGGTAAACCGCGCCACGGGGTGGTTGTCATGCCCCGCCACCCGAAACGCGCAATCCGCCTCACGCCCCACGCGCAAACCCAATTCATAAGCCGCTGCCAAAAAGCCAATGGCCAAGCGGTCATTACTGCAAAAAATCGTGTTGCTCGCAAAGGCGCGTTCCATAATCACCCGCCGCCCTTCGTTATAGCCGATCTCCTCAAGCGCCCACCCTTCCCCATGGGCCTGCACGACCTGTGGCGCGAACCCCAATCGTTCCATCGCGCCGATATAGGCCAAGCGGCGCTTATTCGCATTTGGGTTGGGCGGCGTGCGCATCTCGAAAAATACGGGCGGCTCGCCTGTACGGGTCAGATATTCCACCATCTTATCGGTTGCTTGTTCGTTGTTATGGCCCACAAAGGCCACGCCGATCCCCTCAATATTGGCATCAAAATTCACTGTAGGCACATCAGCGCAAAAGCTTTCCAATGCCGCCCGATCAGAGGCGCGCCCAAGCGGGGCCAATAGAACAGCCGCAGGCTTAATCGCGCGTAGTGCGTCCAAATTGCCAACCTCAAGCTGCGGATCGCCATGCGAGCTCAGCAAAATTGGGCGAAACCCCTGCGCAATTACCAATGTCTCAATCCGCCTTGCGATTTCGGCAAAAAACGGGTCTGCCAAATAGGGCAAAACAATGCCGATATTTTTCGTCAGCTTGCGGTTCTGGTTCACCGCAAAGATATTGGGGCGATAATTGCTTTCCTCTAACGCCTGCTCAATTTTGGCTCGGGTGGCGGGGCGGACGCTTTCGGGGTCGTGAAAATATTTTGACACAGTCGGACGCGACACCCCGCATAAGGCGGCAAACTCCTCCATATTGCGCACGGGCCGATCTTCCATTTGTCTCACTTTCAATTTTTTACCAAGCTTTACGTTTTCTTATCGCGCGGAAAAAATCAAGACTTGAGAAACTCTCCGATACGGCTTGATCGATGGACCAGACGTTTTTGACGTAGTTCCCTTAAATCAAAGGCTATTTCTATCCACTGGGAGTTTATGTTCACACGTCCAATGTTTGAGACTGCTGACATGCAACGTCAGGGCGAAATTCTCAATGAAGTTGCTTCCCTAATCGACGCGGGAACCATTAAATCAACAATCACAAACAACCTAGGGCGCATAAATGCAGTGAACCTTTTGGAGGCTCACCGGTTAATTGAGAGCGGCTCAACGAGGGGAAAGATTGTGTTGGCCAAGTTTTGATCGATATTTCTGGTATTTGTTAGGTGCTGCCAGATCATTAAGCGGCACATGAGACAATCTTCAAAAAGTCTTCCGCGCGCAGTGAAGCTCCACCCACCAAGACGCCAGATACATTGGACTGGGCCAGGATTTCAGACGCATTATCCGCGTTGACTGATCCACCATAAGCCAAGGGAACAGAGCAAGCTTCATCCCCAAAGCGTTCTATCAGCTTACGTCTCATGAACGTGTGCACATCACTAATTTCTGAAATGGTCGGTGTTAAGCCAGTACCAATGGCCCAAACCGGCTCATAGGCGACGACAAGCTTCGACAACTGGACATTTTCCGGAATTGAGGCGTGGAGCTGATTTTCTATGACACTAAGAGTGTTCTCAGCACTTCTATCTGCTTTTGTCTCCCCGACGCAGACGATGCAAGTGAGCCCTGCTGCCAAAGCAGCAACACATTTGGCATTGACTATGGGGTCAGACTCGCCGTGGTCAGATCTACGCTCAGAGTGACCCAAAATAACATACTCTCCCCCTGCATCGGTAATCATTTCCGGTGATATGTCGCCAGTGTGAGGTCCCATTGAATTCCAATGGCAGTCCTGCCCCCCAACTTGGATTGGCGAACCCTTAACAGCTGCAGCCATTTGAGCAATCAATGTAGCTGGTGGACATAACACCATATCGCAGGACTGACCGTTTAAGCCATCCAATAACTTGTCCACCTCGGCAAGATTACGGCTTTTGCCGTTCATCTTCCAATTACCAATTATTAAAGTTGAGCGCATTTGAACCAACTCGAAATGAATTATGTTTGGGGGTTTCACATTGCCCGGTAAGCTTCCAGAGCCTTGCCTGAATACATTAGGGCCGGGCCACCTCCCATTTCCACTGCCACGGCGAGGACTTCCGCAAGCTGATCCTCGGTGGCGCCATTACGCTTTGCCGCGTCCACATGGTACAAAATACAGTCGTGACACCCCTTCACGACAGCAATTGCCGTTGCGATCAGTTCTTTCTGCGCGACAGAGAAAGTCCCATCAGCAATCGCCGCCTTAGCGAGACGACCAAATCCCTGCATCATGTCTGGCGCAGCCTTACCTAGAGCCCCCAAACGTTCCTTTGCGGAGCTGAGTTCTGATTTGTAATTTGCAGTCATCGGCTTATTCCCCTTCAAGATTGGAGTTCATTTGGATTAATTGCTGCTAATCTTATCTAAGATCTGGTGTATTTCCCGAATGTCACTGAGCACGAAATTGGGCGCCAATTCTGACAAACGCCCCTTGTTATAGCCCCAGTCCACTAGAACCATTGGAAATCCAGCAGCCTTTGCCGCGGCGCAGTCCACTTCAGAGTCTCCAACCATAATCGTGGGCAAACTTGCCCACTTGTCGGAGACACATTTTTGAAGATGTTCGGGATTGGGCTTTGACACGCCGTAGGTGTCCGGGCCAACAACGTCTTCAAAGAAATCAAGTAGCTGAAACTCTCTCAAAACCTTTCGAGCACTTCCCTCAATTTTGTTGGTACACACAACTAGACGCCAACCCTCCTGCTTCAAGATTGCCAGCGTGGAGGCGGTGTTGGGATACACCGTGCTGTGTTTTGACAAGTTTCGAGAATACAGGCACCTGAAGCGAACAATTGCTGTTTCGATGAGTGGCTCTTGGGGGGAATTATTATCACCTGACAGGGCAGCGCGCACCAACTCGCCGACGCCGTGACCAATCATGTTCCGCACTTCACTCTCGCTGATCCTGCTCCGTCCGTATTCTTCGAGGACTACATTTAGTGAATTCGCCAAGTCAGGGGCGCTGTCCACCAACGTGCCGTCCAAATCAAAGATCACCGTGCCCTTTTCATTCATTTGATGATCTACCGCTGAGAAGCCCTCTGACACGCTCACAGACAGCCTGTGCTGTGATACCAAAGTGCTTATATAAATCATTAGCCGGCGCAGATGCGCCGTATCCCTTCATGCCTACAAATGCCCCATGGCTTCCGAGAAACTCACGCCAACCAAATTCGAGCGCCGCTTCGATACCAATTTTCAATACGCCATCATCCCCAAGAACATCGCTCTGGAGCTTGGCCTCGGCAGCCCGGAATAGCTCAAAAGATGGCAAAGATATAACCGCTGTAGGTATGCCTTCAGCCTCGAGGATTTCGCGGGCCTCGCAGGCAATGGAGACTTCAGAGCCAGTGGCAATTAGGGACACCAATCTCTTTCCGCACGCAGCCTCGGAAAGGACGTAGCCCCCGGTTGAAGACTTATTTTGGTCATCAGCCTCAAGCCTTAGGACGGGAAGATCTTGGCGTGACAATACCAGCGCGGTCGGCCCCTCGGTACGCTTCAACGCTATATCCCAGGCCTCAGCCGTTTCAACCGCGTCAGCTGGCCGGAGTACTACCAGGCCAGGCGTCGCGCGCAAGATGGCGAGGGTTTCAACTGGCTGGTGAGTTGGGCCATCCTCACCAAGGCCAATCGAGTCATGTGTCAACACGTGAACCATCGGCAGCTTCATCAAGCATGCGAGGCGCAGTGCTGGATGAAAATAATTAGCAAAAACGAGAAATGTACCTGCATACGGGAAATATCCTCCGTGGAGAGACAGGCCATTCATCACCGCAGCCATTGCATGCTCCCTAACGCCGTAGTGAATATAGCGCCCGGTGAAGTCATCGGCTGCTATCGCGGCAGTGCTGGAGGTGAGGGTATTTACGGAGCCCGTTAGGTCGGCAGATCCGCCAATGAGATTGGGAATGTAATTGGTTAGGACCTCTAACGCGTTTCCGCTGGCTTTCCGAGTTGAAGTGGCAGACGCCTTTTGGGACACCTGACACTTGTGCTGCAAAAGAGCGTCATCCCATCCAACTGGGAAACGGCGTGCCTGATGGTCACTGAATAGTGCCCTCTGTTGGGATGGCGCTGAATTCAAACGCAATTTCCAATCCATCCGATCGGCTCCGCCCCTGGCACCAATTAGGCGCCAGGCTTCCCGGATATCGTCAGGAATTTCAAATGGCGAGTGGGGCCAATTACACGCTAAGCGGGCTCCTGATATTTCATCGTTCCCTAATGGGGAGCCATGGCTTTTTGCGCTCCCCGACTTTGAAGGGGCTCCAAATCCAATGCGGGTCTTACAAACGACCATTGCCGGCCGGGTAGAGGCTTTCGCCAAAAGTATACTCTCTTCGACTGCCTCTGGATTGTGCCCATCAACCTCAAACGTATCCCACCCGGCGGCCTCAAATCTTTTCTGCTGGTCCTCTGACGTCGCTAGTGAAGTGGATCCATCAATCGTAATTTGGTTGTCGTCATATAAAACAACGAGGCGGCTCAGACCCAAGTGACCTGCCAGTGTTATCGCTTCCTGAGAAATGCCTTCCATCAGGCAGCCATCCCCGGCAATCACGTAGGTATGGTGGCTCACCAAATGCTCACCGAACCTAGCCCGATCCATTTCCTCTGCCAGCGCCATGCCAACTGCTGTCGCAATACCCTGGCCAAGCGGTCCCGTCGTGGTCTCGATACCTGGACCGTGGCCATATTCGGGGTGGCCAGCTGCGATGGAGCCTAATTGGCGAAACGATTTAATTGCGCTCAAGTCCCAACATGGAAAGTCACAAAGGTGTAGGAGCGAATACAACAACATCGAGCCGTGGCCAGCTGACAGTACGAAGCGGTCTCGATCTGGCCACTGCGGACATTTTGCATCAAATTTCAGGATTTTTGAGAACAGTACGGTGGCCACGTCTGCCATCCCCATCGGCATACCCGGGTGACCGGAGCCGGCACGCTCAACGGCATCTGCAGACAAAAACCTAACTGCGTTAGCCATGTCACTATGGCTAACCTCACGGAGGTCACGCATTTCATTCCCCTTTTGGATACTGGGACAGGGCTCACGCCATAGCAGTTCAGATACTTAACTGGCTGACTTCACTGTTCTAGCTACGATAGTGTTGACCAAAGACGGGCACTCAATTTGTGGGAGATGCCCTATGCCCGAAAGCTTATACAAGGCCGCGTGGGGCGGCGTCTTGGCGATGACATCACTGGACTGGACGATTGCGTCATCAGTCCCGATCACGACAGATGCCGCGCCGTTAAAGCGCCGCAAGCCATTCACGATTGAGAAAAGCTGAGTACCATTCTCGAATAGGCCTCGCGCAAGTTCCTGTTGGCTACCTACCAAGTCCGCTTCACTACGCGCCTTCAGGGTGGCGCGCACCAAGACGGGCGCCATATCGTCTGGATCGCGCACAAGGCTTTGCATCCACGTTTTGAGTGCGGCCTCTGATTTGGCGCCCAAAAATCCATCGATAAATTGGGCGTTTATGCCTGCACCCATACCCGCTGGAGACAGAAGGCTCATGGAGCGAATGTCGATATTTCCACGCTCAGACAGTGCCACGGCGACTGCCGCACCCAGCGAGTGGCCGACCAAGTGCAAACTACCACCCAGCGGTGAAATTGTTTGCGCCACGTAATCCACCAACTCGTCAAAGCTCTTGGCTTTTAGATCCCAACAAGATCCATGTCCCGGTAAATCCAGTGCGTAGATGGGATTTTCTAGGCCCAATTGGCCAACCGTTGGACGCCAAGATGAGAGATCGGATCCGAAGCCATGAATGAATATAATTGGATCACCGTGACCAGACTGAAGATTTTTCAAGCCAGGTACAGACTGCGCCCCTGGGGCTTGCGCCGCGACAGTTGCGAGTTGGGCCTCAACGTCCCGCAAGACAACCGCACCTAACGGGCCAGACCCCCGAAACTGATTAAGCATCTGCCCCGCCTCAAATACGCGCTTTCTGGCTGCGGGTGACGCTCTCAGAGGGCCGTCGACGGCTATGGAGCTCTTCTTAGAGTTGGCATTCAACTCGGATACACTTGATCGCACATCAACCACAGAAGACGTTGCGGGCTCCCTCGCGCTTGCTGAAGCTGTCGGCGCAACGGTTTCACCTTCCGCCCCAAGATGCATGAGCGGCTCGAGTACGGTGGCCACATCCCCAACGCTATATGGCAGGTTTATGACAAATCCCTCGGCAAAGGCTTCGACTTCAAAGCTTGCCTTCTCGGATTCTACCACAGCAACCAAATCACCTTTGGCAACCTTGTCACCAACCTTGACGTGCAATTCCACGACAGTTGCCTCTGTCAAGTCCTGCCCCACCTGGGGGACCAAAATCGCTTCAGCCATATCTAAATTCCTCAAGCCGCGCGCGACGACGTCTCTTCGAGAGCATTCGCAACAAAGTCTACAGTTTTTCTGGTTGCAGCCGCGAACTCAGTCGCAGTGGCAGCAAACGCACCAAATTGGGAAAACTCCTTCGGCAGCATTCCACCAAAATCGTAAGCCTGACGGAAATACGGCAGCTTGCGTAACTTCTGAATTAACCTGTCGGGAGCGTCTTCGTTGATAGCCTCACTGTCAAAGGGCTGCATACGATCCTCGGCATTCATTAGCTGCGATATGTAGGATGGGGGGCAAGTATAAACAAAGTCACCGCCTGCCAATTTCTCAACATGCCAGCTGGACGCTGTACCTCCAGGTCCGTCGTCGAATACGCGCATGGAACACTGCAACATTTTCGATGGATGGCCAGTTTCCTTACCGTAGCGATAGGCACGTTTCAGTACCGCAAGCTCTCCAAGTTGGATCTCCTCCGGCGTCAACTCAATACCACGAATTGCAGCCTGAGCACTAAGGTCGCCCAAATTTCCAAGTCGCGAAGACATGTGCGTGATAACGGAGCGCCACTTACTTAAATCAATACCGGCAGCATTTGCTCTGGATAGCCCACGTGACACTGCGTCCATGCACTCCACATACTGAGCGACCGTGAACGACGTCGTATTATTTGTTGAGATGCCGAGAGCCGTGAGTTCTTCAATTACTCGGTAACCCTCCGCAGACCCAGGAATTTTAACCATCATATTGGGGCTCTGGCGGGATAACTCTAGACCTTGTTCTAGCATCCGATCGTAGTCTGTCACAAACCTTGGGTCGACCTGACCCGAAACAAATCCCCGTCGACCGGCACTCGCCTCATATACCGGCAAGATCATTTCAGCACCCTTACGCGCAACGTCCAGGTAAGTGAGCCAATAGACTTCCTCAACCCCGGCCCCAGGATTAGCCTTGGCTATGGCGCGGATTTGTTTGGTCCAAAAATCTGGCTCAGCCTGGAGCGCTTGAAGCGACAGCGGTGGGTTTGTCGTCACGCCGCCAAACACCATTTGACCAGTTGCGTTGATGGTGTCTGCATTGAGTAGACGCTGGAGTTGCTCTTCCCATTCAGAACGCTTTCCTTCAGGAGCTTTTGAGAGGGTTTCGTGCTTCCACTTTTCATAGACCAACGGAGATGAGTCCCACCAAATCTCACAGTCTTGATTAGTTGCCGCCAACTTTTCGAGAATATGCAGCGTCATTTGTCCGTCTCCTATTCTGCAGCGGCGGAATAATTGTCCTGGTGAATGCAACGCTTTACTGCGGCAACAATATCGGGCTTCTGCGGGACACTTGCCGCCTCGAGCGTGAGGTTAAAGGGCACTGGAATGTCCAAGCCGGCAACGATTTCAACCGGCGCGTCTAAGTCCCAAAACGCCTCTTCCTGAATGATTGACGCAATGTCCGACGCGATACCCCCGCGGCGATTGGCTTCTTGAACAATAACCGCGCGCTTCGTCTTAGAAACGGATTGCAATATCATTTCGCGATCGAGTGGCACCAACGTGCGCGGATCAATCACTTCAACTGATATGCCCTGCTCCGCCAATTCAGCAGCCGCTTCTAGGGATCGCGGGATCATATTGGACCACGCAATGAGAGTGACGTCAGTACCGCTGCGTTTGATGTCGCCTTTCCCAAACTCGATGATGTGCTCACCGTCGGGGACCATCCCTTTAGTCATGTAGAGGTGCTTATGCTCTAGGAACATAACTGGATCGTCCTGGCGCATGGCATACTTCAGCAGACCCTTCGCATCCGCTGGAGTGGATGGCATTACAACTTTCAAACCGGGGATGTGATAAAAGAGAGCTTCAAGCGATTGAGAGTGCTGAGCTGCAACACCACCACCCGTGCCGCCCTGTGTTCTCATGACGAAGGGCACGCGGCCATCGCCACCAGTCATTAATCGAAACTTAGCGGCTTGGTTGACGATCATGTCCATGCCCAGCATCGCAAAATCTACGTATAAGATTTCTACAATTGGGCGAGCTCCAGCAATTGCGGCCCCCACACCAACGCCGATCATTCCCGCTTCTGCGATTGGTGTGTCACGCACGCGCAGGGAGCCATACTTATCGAGTAGACCCTCAGTTACTTTGTAGGAACCACCCCGCTCCGCGATACCCTCGCCAATAATGAACACCAGGTCATTGCGGGCCATTTCTTCATCAATCGCTTCGCGCAGCGCTTCGCGATACATCAACTCTCTTTGAGACACTTTACTTCTCCCACCTAACCGAAGCTCAATAGTCGGCCGCAAATGCGCGGAAATCTTCGATAGAAACTTCGCTACTATTTTTTGAAAACTCGACGGCAGCCTCAAATTCGGCCGCAATTTCAGACTCAATGGCATCAATTTCAGCGTCTGAAATGTCGGACATATCTTTAAGTGCCTTGCGGGCACGATCGACTGGGTCGCGCTGCTTGTAGTAGGTTAAGCGATCCTCAGGCATATACTTTCCGGGGTCATTTACGTGATGGCCCATATGCCGGAACGTCTTTGCCTCTATGAGCACCGGCCCCTTACCTTTCCGGCAAGTCTCAACGGCTTGACGCATAATCTCATAGACGGCCAGCGGATCGTTTCCGTCCACCTGGTGACTTTCAACTCCGATGCCCAAGCCGCGCTTGTACAAGTCCGGCTCGCGCGTGGATTCCTCAATCGGTGTGGATACCGCGTATTGGTTGTTTTCCACTACCAACACATAATTCAGGTTCCAGATGGCTGCTAAGTTGAGGCTTTCGAGAAATGTCCCGTTATTGGTTGCACCATCGGTGCTGAATGTCACTGTGACGGCGTCCGAGCCCCTTATCTGGTTTGCGAGTGCTGCACCAACGCCGAGCGGTGTCCCTGCCCCAACAATTCCGTTGGCGCCCAAATTACCAACTGAAATGTCAGCGATGTGCATTGATCCACCGTAGCCCTTGCAATAGCCAGTATCTTTCTGGAGTAGCTCGGCGACCATTTTTTTAACGTCTGCACCCCAAGCGATGCAGTGGCCATGACCTCGGTGAGTTGACGCGATGTAATCGCCCTCGGAGAGAGCCGCGCAGACGCCCGTGGCAATCCCCTCTTGCCCAAGGTACGGGTGGAAGTATCCACGGATCAAACCCTGGCGATAAAGTTTTATGCCTTCAGTCTCAAAAACCCGTATCTTGTGCGCTGTGCGGAAAATTTTTTCCAAAAATTCCCTTGAGTAAGCGTTTGACGCTGACGATTTCTTTGCCATACCCTTAGATCCACTTCAAAACTGAGGAAGTCTGTGCTTTTTCTTGAGTGAATCGGTAGCATCTTCAAAAACTATTGTCGAGAAAATTTTCTACATATTGCAAGAATTTCCAGAAAATTTTTTGTACGAAATTTTCACACTCGTCAGAAAAATGTCAATTTAATAAACAATATCAATTGCTTGTAGTTATTTTGTTTGTGATAAATATTTTCAAGAAATGTGGGGAATGTCTTTCCTGCACTCGCAAATTAGCATAAGCTAAGTGTGAACGCTGCGATCATGCGAAAACTAGGAGAAGAAGTTGGACAAGAATAGCGATCTACTTGACCGTATCCAGGCTCAGTACGCCGATCTCCGCAAGTCTGAGAAGGTTGTCGCAGATTACCTAAGGCGTCACTCTACCGACAAGCTGCAGCAATCGATAACAGAATTCGCAAAGACACTAGGCGTGAGCGACGCGACGGTGAGCCGGTTTAGCCGTGCCTTAGGGTACTCAGGCTACCCAGATTTAAAGCTAGCTCTCGCGGAAGCTTCTGGGGGCGTGGACCGGAACAGTGTTGTTAACATTCCCAGCGAGCTCGACAGAAATGATCCACTCATAACGTTGAGTGCAAAATTATCAGTTTTGCTTTCAAACAGTATCTTGGGAACGCAAAAACTACTCGACGAACAGCTTCTCGAGCAATGCGTTGGAGACCTTAGGACTTGTGACCAAGTTGTTTTGATAGGGGTCGGTGGAGCATCCGCAATCTGCATGGAGGCGGCGCACCTATTCACAAAAGCCGGAGTGGATGCCAAATCATATGATGACGGCTACAATCAAATCGTTGCGGCAGCTAATATCAGTAAAAACAGCTTGATGATCGGTATCTCACATACCGGAACTACAGCTGACGTCGGAAACGCTCTGACGCTTGCCCGCAAAAATGGGGCCTCGACAATCGCCATCACGAGTGAACCGCACTCCTTGGTAGGAAAGTCAGCCGCGCGTACCCTTCTAACCTGGAACTCCAACACCCCAAGCGTCCCACTCTATGGCGACTTCCTAGAGGGCCGCATGAGCCAGCTGTTTCTTATCAATATGTTGTACGTCGGGCTGATTTTTGGGCGTGATGATAAACACACCCAGCACTTAAAAGCCACGGCAGAAGCTTTGGAAGCATATTATCGGCACGATCGGGGCTGAAAATTGTCAGCTCGATGTTGAACAATTGCGTACAAACGCTCCAATCAAATCGGCATGAACTATTGAATTTATGCGCCCGGCCAGGAGGATGGGAGGAAGAGCGGCCGAGCGCAACAGAGAACCGCTGTAATTTCTTATCGCGATTGCTCTAAAACAAACACGTGTGGATTTTCTGAGTGTGGAAGACCCGAAATGTCTAAATCCATCTCTGAACTCTCAATCCACGTTACGCGTTCAGGAGAGATACGGTCCGTGAATGTAGTGACCGGCTCAATGTCTAGAACACCCTTTTCACTGAAGTAGTGCATGGGAATGACGGCCCTAGGCTTTATTCGCGAAATGAAGTCATCCAAATCATCCAAGGAAATTGTCGCATGCTCACCCGTGAGTGCTAACAAGAGATCAACCTTCCCGGCTAGATTTTCAATATGCTCAGGCGCTACTGCATTACCTATGTCGCCCATGTGAAGAACACGGACACCGCCAATCTCAAAATGGTAGAGCGCGTTCGCATCTGGATCTCTTTGGAAGTATTTTTGGAAATCATAGGTCATACTCTCCATCGCGGGATAGGACGTTATAAATAATCCCCCGACTTCCAATCCACTGTCTGAAACTTCAAGTGCATTCACTACGGTAGGATTACCGCCGACGTGGCTAGCGTCACAGTGAAAATCATCCGTTGCGGAGCTCATTATCACGATATCAGCCGGCTCGGATATCGGGTCAAATCCCGCGAGTGAGGGGGTATATGGATCCGTCACCACTGACAAACCCTCTTCCTCTAAGCGAAAGCTCGCATGGGCGTAAAATTTTAGTTTCATCGAAGGTCTCCTCAAACCTCTTCACCAGTAAATAGGGTCCAACTGTCACAGAGTTCTTCTTGGCGAGCAGCAAAAGCGGTTAAGTGGTCGCTTTCCATGTGATCATTCCAATGAGGCCGTGTCTCCCAGTCCTCAACAAACATAAACAGCCCTTGCTCATCGTGTGAGCGATGCATCTCATATTTGTTGCAACCTTCTTCCAACCTGGTTGGTGCAACCAATGAAGCAAGCACATCCTCAAGCTCAGCCTCTTTCCCGGCCTTGGCCTTCAATGTCGCAATAACGGTCAAAGTCATGCCGTCTCCTTTCGATATTTCACTAATTGTTCACAAAGTTGGAGGTCGACGCCCTGGTCTAGGTTTGAAACCACGTGATCAGCGGCGTCGAAGTTCTCGGAAGCTGTGTAAGCTGAGATTGTTATTATACAGTTCATTCCAGCCGCCTTAGCGGCGCTGAGACCAATATGGCTATCCTCAACTACAACGCATTTCGTGGGTTCCACTGACAACGTTGTTGCGGCCAAGTGATATATCGCTGGGTCTGGCTTCTTGTGCTTAACCACATCACCGGCGAAGATTTGTATTCTGGATGATCTTTTGTCACCCAAAAGTTTCCAAACCAATGTAGCAACGGCTCTTTCGTTAGAGGTTGAGCACACGGCAACCTTTAACCCCGCTTCGAACGCGGCGTCTATCATTCGGGCAACGCCATCGCGCAGCGTTAAAGCCCCACTTTCGATTATGTTCAGGAAAAACCCTGTCTTCACTTTATGAAGGTCTATAACCATCTGGTCGCGCTGGTCCTCACGCGCAACAGGCCAGCCCACTTCATCGAAATGGCGGCGCAGTCTTTCTTTGCCACCGCCAGTCGTTAGTAAGTCGCCATAACGCTCAATATCCCAATGCGCATCGATATTAAGTTCCTTAAAGGCCATGTTGAAGGCGACCCGGTGGCCATCGCGCTCAGTATCAACTAAGACGCCATCACAGTCGAAAATAAGTGCTTGAATTGGACTTTCACTCATTGACGTGCTCCTGAAGCTGTGCCGTTGGAGCCAAATAGTTTGATCGATCCTTTCACATCGGCCTTCATAGTCTGATACTGAGCCTCCACATATGGTATCGGCTCACCCAGTGATGGAGACGTCGCCTTCACCCCACAAAATCCATCAATGAACAACTGTTTATGGCCGGTGGAGATGTTAACTTTTGCTGCACCCAAGCTAATGCACTTATGGAACTGATCCGGGGTTAACCCTGTCCCACCATGAAGGGCTATCGGCACTTTTACTGCCTCAGAGATGCTCTGGAGTAAGCCAAAATCAATTTTGGCCTCTCCTCTATAGAAACCATGTGCCGTGCCTATTGCCGGCGCAAAAACATCAAGATTTGGAAGCTCTCGGCAAAACTCAACGCACTCCGCGAGGTCCGCCAACATTGCGGCCTCATCGCTAACAACTTTATCGTCCTCTACGCCACCGATCGCCCCAATTTCAGCCTCCAGACCCACGCCAGCTGCCTGCGTGAGTTCGTATACTTGCTTGGATTTTTGGAGGTTCTGCTCAAAAGGAAGTGACGATCCGTCAAACATCACGGCTGTCCAGCCGGCGTCGATACACATTTTTATGATATCGACATCAGTACAGTGATCGAGGTGCAGCGCGACTGGCGTGTCTACATTGCCAGCCATCGTTGCGACCCACGCTCCGACTTCCTTGGCCCCCCAATACTTAACTGTTTTAACCGATACCTGGACGATCACGGGCGCGTTAAGTTCCGCGGCACCATCCACTATGGATCGGGCGCTGTTGTAATCTATCATGTTATATGCGGCGACCCCAAAGCCTTCGGATCTCGCGCGCCTCAACATAGGCCCCATCGATACTAGCGGCATTTTAACACTCCTAAACGCTGTGAAGCGCCGGCAATAGCCGGCGCTGCCCGCGGTCAAATTTTGGTTTCGTCGACTTTTGCAGGATGAAACAGCCTTGATCTTCCAGCGGCCTTCGCCTCGTTGTCGAACACCGTTCCCTTGGGAGCTGATACAATCTCAAGCTGCATGCCCCATGGGGCCATAAAATAACACCAGGTCAGTCCAAGATTTGGGCCATCGGTATAAGAGGTTGGCTCACCGAGTATTTCCACATTGTTCGCCTTGAGGAAATCTATGGCAGCATCCATATCGTCGACATAGAACGCCAAATGGTGACCGCCTATGTCACTGTTTTTGGGCGGAATTTTAACTTGGTCTGGAGCTTCGTACTGAAAAATCTCCAAATTGGTCCCGTTTCCACAGCGGACATATCGAAACTCTTTGATTACGCACCGGTCATCCACCCTTAGATGCTCCGACATCCAAGAGCCCTCGCCCTTGAAATCTTTCGCAGCGGTGTAAAGAACCTCCGCGCCAAGGATTTTTTCGAAAAATTCACAAGCTTCATCGATGTCTGGCACAGTGAAGCCGATGTGTTCCATTCCTCGCATTCCAGGCATTGCCATTTTACTAATCTCCCTATTGCGTCACAGATGCTTAGAAACAAAGTCACTCAGCGCTTGGTACTGCCCCGAATGAGCGACAGCCTCATAGAAGCCGCGGTAGACTTGATGCTGGTCTTCATAGAGGCCCCGAAGTTGTTGATTTGGGTCAAAAGTGCTCTCAACCTGCACCATAGAGTCCACCGCTTCGTCGATAGAAGCGAAGGCGCCGGCGCCAAATGCACCCAGAATTGCCGCACCAAGAACCGTACACTCGCGCTCTTTCAAGACAGTGGTCGGCTGGCCGATTATATCAGTCATTATTTGCACAAAGCCGTCTGACTTTGTGCCGCCGCCTGTTAACCGGAAATCCGTAATCCCGCCGTCCACGTCGCTTTGAAATGCGTCAAAAACCATGCGCATTTCGTTTGCGCACCCCTCTAAGAGGCCCCGGATCAGGTCTGCGCGCTGATGGTATAGACCGAGCCCGAGGAAACCTCCGCGAGAAACTGCGTCGTAATAGGGCGTGACTTGGCTAGCCATAAAGGAGTGAAACAATACCCCATTCGCGCCAGGCTTCGAAGTTTCGGCCTCGTTCACCATCACGCTGTAGACGCTCTTTCCCCTTTTTGCCGCTTCATCAAGCTCATTGCGGCCCAAGTGGTCGCGCCACCAGCGGAGACAGGCACCCAAGCTGAAGGCGCCCCCTTCAATGTCCCATGCTCCAGGCACACCATGCCCGCCCCACCAAAGATTTTTGCCTTTGATACGTTGAAGGCTGTCGATATGGGCCACCATTACACCAGCGGTACCCACGGTGAATTCAGCCATTCCTTGCTTGATGACACCGGCACCAATGGCAGCACACTGCTGATCACCGGCGCCACGGCACAGTACCAAACCCTCCGGGAGGCCCATCTGTTCAGCCGCTTCCTTGGATAGCCTACCGACTTGACCTGATGGAATACCTACTGGAGGAAGGCGATCACGGTCGATGCCACATACTTTGAGAATGCGATCAGACCAATCAAGTTTTTCAATATCCATCATGCCGTTAAGCGTGAGGGAGGCCGGGTCTGTAGACCAATCCTCTCCCCCCATCCGATAGAGAAAATATTCTTGGCCATTCGCGAACCAACGAGTTTTCTCGAAGAGTTCTGGGGCATTTTCTCTAAGCCAAATAATTTTTGCTGCAGACCAGAGGGGGCTTATTTGCATGCCGGTGTGTTCTTGATGCTCTCCCTCGCCCGGAAATTCATCTGCGAGCTTCTCCTCACATTTGAGGGCCCTCCCACAGTTCCAGACAATTGAATTCATCAGGGGCTTTTTATGCTCATCCAGGAGCGCAAACGTTCCACGCTGACTTGAGAGGCCGAGAGACACGTATGCGTCTGGTGACAAATCTGCTTGAGCGGCTGCCTGGCGTGAGGCCTGACATATACCGTCCCAAACAGCCTTAAGGTCCTGCTCAATCCACCCAGCCTTCGGGGACTGACAATCATATTCCTTGTAGCCATGACCCAAAGCGTCCCCACGCTCACTGAAGATCATAACAGTGCAGCCAGTTGTGCCCGCATCAATTCCGACAAATGCACGTTTAGCTTTCATTTTTTCCTCCCACAGAGATCGAATGGCTGTCTAGCCATGACGACAAAGCGCCTAAAAATTTCTTGCGCCGCTTTTTTTCTTGATCCGAGAAATCATCCAGTAGTCTTTGTTTCTCGATCAAAACGTCTTCACTGACGGAGATCGATTGAACGCAATCCACCGCTGGGTAGGTGTCACCTGTCCCAGTCCATCCACTGTTTGTTGAAAACCCATAGACCGCTAATCCGGATGGCCATGTGGCATCGAGCAATTGTGGTGTATCTCCTCGAGTTCGAACCCAGCAGTGAATGTCGCGAATATTTCCAGCACGAACTTGATCGAGGAGGTCTTGGGACATTGAACTATGCGGGGGAACTCCTGCGGCAAAGTCGCAGTCAACTAGCTCAATCACTGCATCAAATCCCACAATTCGAAGAGCATCACGAAGGATTATGTGTTTAGCAGTGCATGCCCCCCTTCTCGCTTTAAGGGCTGCATACGGAGACCTGTCCCCACTTGAGAAATATGGGATCTCTCGTACTGCGTGATAGACTTCAACCAGGGCAGCATGGCCTGAGCTCGAAATGTTATCGCGCACAAAGCCTTGTAACTCGGACTGATATCCACTGACGCTCACCGATCAATCCTCCTCAGAAATAGGCGTGCCCATCACCTGAGTCGAAGACGTGCCACTTGTCGCGATTTACAGTGAGGTGGCAGCTATCGCCCGGTTTGCCGTTGAACTCAGGGGTTGTTTTCACGCGAATTCGCGCATCTTCCAACTCCACTTCCACGAGCATGTCGCCCCCCAGCAATTCATTAACAAAAATCTTGCCTTTGATGCTGGGTTCGCCTGGATCAGTCATCGAAATACTCAGCGCATCAGGTCGTACGCCCATGCGCGCTTGCTTCGCCTTACGAGCGCCATTAAGGCGTTTTATTTGCTCGGAGAGCAGCGGAATTTGGAAATTTTTATGGCTAAGGTGCACCTGATCCCCATTGCCTTGAAGGTCGCAGGTTAAGAAATTCATTGCCGGCTCGCCAACGAAACCAGCCACCCAAGCATTCACAGGATGATTATAAATCTCACTGGGGGTACCCCACTGCTGCAGCTCTCCGTCATGCATGACCGCAATATAGTCAGCCATTGACAGAGCCTCGAGTTGATCATGGGTGACGTAAATCATCGTCGTACCCAGTGACTTTTGAAGGTGCTTGATTTCACCTCGCATGTGAGCGCGCAGCTTGGCGTCAAGGTGCGCGATCGGCTCATCAAAGAGGAAGAGTTTCGGCTCACGTACAATCGCGCGACCAATTGCAACTCGCTGCTTCTGACCACCCGATAGTTCGTGCGGCCGCCGCTCCATCAAGTGATCAATCTCGAGGAGCTTACCCGCAGCCTCAACGCGATCCTTGATGGTACTGTCGTCCATCTTACGCAGTCGCAATGGATTTGCCATATTCTCAAAAACCGACTTGTGCGGGTAGAGCGCATAGTTTTCAAAGACCATTGCTACGTCGCGATCTTTTGGAGCCAGATCGTTAATACGCTCATCATCAAACAAAACGTCTCCAGAAGAGATGTGCTCAAGCCCCGCAAGCATCCGCATTGTCGATGATTTCCCACATCCAGAAGGGCCTAAGATCGAAACAAAACTTCCATCTGGACAGGTAATGTTGAGGTCCTTCACCGCCGGCGTTTCACCGTAATATTTCCAAACGTTTTTAAGCGTTACTGTAGCCATAATAGCCTCCCAATGTGACGGCTCTGAACATCCTTCATGCCGTACAAACCAATCATTCCTTCACAGCGCCCATGGTGAGGCCAGTGACAAGATATTTGCGAATAACCAAGCCAAGCAGCATCATGGGTGCGGTTGTCACGACCCCCGCGGCCATAATTGAGCCCCACTGAATATTTTGAGGTTGAACCAGCTCACGCGTTGCTACCGGCAAAGTTTTTGCACCGCCTGACCCAATAATCGCGGCGAAGAGAAAATCATTCCACGCGAACAAAATGCAGAGAACAACAAAGGCGCCAATGCCAGGGGCCACTAATGGTACAATCGACCAAAATGCTTGGAAGCGAGTGCTTCCATCAACCATCTGAGACTCTTCGATTGCATATGGAACGTTGTCAAAAAAGCCCTTCAAAATCCAAATTGCGAATGGGAGGTTGAATGTGGTGTAGGCAAGGATCAAACCTGGAAGAGTTCCGACGAGATCAAGTGTACGAAAGATCGAATAGAGCGGCACCATGACGGCCACAACGGGCGCCATTCGCGTAGAAATAATCCAAAAGAAGAGGTCTTTCTTTCCACGAAACTCTACTCGGCTGAGACTGTACGCAGCCAGAGATCCGAACACTACTGACACAATCGCAGAGCCACCCGCTGCGATTAGACTATTTGCCATGTAGCGCCCAAAATTTCCCTCGGAAAACAGGCTTGAGTAGTGCTCAAACGTCGGAGTGAATTCGAAAAAAATACCGACACCCGACCAATCTCCTACTTCAGGCAGGTTGAACGCCTCCAACAAGTCTTTGAAGGACGAAACAAACATGATGACAAAAGGAAGGAGCGTCCAAATCAGGTACACGGCCAGGAACAACGCAGCAGAAACACGCAGCGCTTTTTGTAATGGCGTATCGTAGTGAACGACGTCTTGAGAGGCCATAATTATTTCCTTTCCGATTGCGGTTTGTCGAATACGCGCACCAAAATCATGCCGAGTACTATGGTTACGATGAGCAAAGTAAGGGCGATTGCGGCTCCTCGGCCTAATTTGAAGAACTTGAATGCAACTTCAAAAAGGTAGACCGGGAGGATCTTGGTGGAATTTCCAGGCCCCCCACCAGTGAGCACCAGAATATGGTCGATGAAGCGGAAATTATCCATGAAGCGTAATAGGATAGCGATCAGGAGTACTGGATAAAGGTTGGGCAATGTGATGGCGAAAAAGTTCCGAATTGGTGATGCGCCATCCACCATGTTGGCCTCAAGTTGATCACGAGGAACCTTTTTAAGCCCTGCAAGTGCAATCAAAGTGATTAATGGAGTCCATTGCCAAACATCCACCAAGACAATCGCGTACATTGATGTCGATTGGCTTGCCAAGATTGACGCACTATCCAGGATACCCAGGCTTTGGAGGATCCAGTGATACCATCCAAAAGTACCATTATATAGGAAGAGCCAGAGTAAGCCGGCCACTGCTGGGGCCATCATCATTGGCATCAAAAGAGCAGTTACTAGGTATTTTTCGTAGCGGTGGTTATTCACAATCACAGCAAGCATCAGACCGATAGCCAACTGCATGAACAGGCACATCGCGCTGTATTTAAGAAGCAAACCCCATCCGCTTAAAAAGTTAGGGTCCTTCAATAAGCGAGCGTAATTACGGAAGCCAACCCACTCCGAGCTCCCAATGTCGACAGATTGCAGCGACATAACAATGAGCCAGAAAAATGGGTACAGGGATATAAATGCGAGAACCGCAATCGCTGGCGCCATTAGGTAGAGGTAGTAACGCTTTGGCGCCGGAGGATTGAAAATCGTTGGCGCAGGCAGCGCATCTGTGAGAGGTCTGGCCTCGACTTCGACTGAGTGTTCCCTAGCTCTGAACAATTGGGCGGCACCGGACAGCATAGATTTATTTTCGAAATTTGTGACATCAGTCATGAGTGACGCTCCGAAGTGGTTCTGCTTTTCCTGGGAGGTAGGTTCAGCGGCAGAAAAAAGATCCGCTGAACCTCGCTTTTAAAGATCAGACATCATTCAAGAAATCGAACTGCTCTTTCATCGCTGCAGCAGTCTCTGCAGGCGATTTTTGACCAGATAGCATTTGCTGGGTTTCTGAAGCTAAGATGGAGTGATACTCGTTCGCCTCAGGAATTTTTGGCCCCAATACAAAGTGTGGATCCTTGATGCCGTGATTGTATACAGCGTCAAAGGTAAGAGCGTTTGGCATGTTTGTTGGCCGTTGCTGGGCCGCCTTAACATCTTCCCGCTCCAAAACAGACTTTCTAGTCGGGGTGCCGCCTAGGCCTGCCAAAACATCGTACTGGATCTGGTTGCTGGTCGACCAAATTGCGAACAAATAAGCAGCACGCTGCATATCTTCCGAGGCGTTAGCATTAATGCCAATGCCACCGATGCCACAGTTAGTGCCATTAACGAGCGGACCACCAGTCAGGTTCCAATCAGCATCACCCTTTGGACATGGCGCGTAGGCAGTACGTCCACCAGATGCAACGGAGGTCTCTGGATTTTCCACCGACGCAGCAAATTCATGATATTGGACTTGCATTGCGATGTTGCCAGACTGGTAAACAGTATTCAGCTCCAATGTTCCGTTAGCCAGGTTGTCTGGGTGAGAGGCATCGCCGAGCTCTTTGAATTTTTCCAACATCAGAACTGACTGTTCGTCGCCCCAGTTGGTGGGTCCGGGACGTTTGGAGCCAAGCTTGTCGTCGATTGGGAAGTCAATCCACTGCCCATGCGAGAACATCATGCGCTGGATATCAAGCTGAGTGGTCCAAGCAAACGAGCCCTGGTGCTGAGCGTAGCCGTATGGAACGTCCGCGCCGCCCTCCTTCATCGCCTTGAAGAACTTAGCGATATCGAGGACCTGCTTCCATGTAGTCTCTTCGTTGAACTCCAAACGATAGCCATACTCGGCCTCAAAGTCCTTTGTGTGCGCCTCAAAGAGGTCCTGCCGGTAGAAAGTACATGCCACGGCCGCATCATACGGAAGGGCGATAATCTTGTCTTCGGCATAGAAACGCCCACATGCTGACAGGAAGTTTTCAAACCAAGCACCGTCCCCATATCCCTCGGGATCTTGCGGAAGGGTGTCGTCGCCAAACATGGTGCTCAAATCGACGTAGAAATCAGCAAATGGCGCACCGATTGGTTTATCCTGCACATAATTCAATGTGTAGTCGGACTTGCCGGAGCGCAGATCAATCCCAGCTTTTTGTTGAACAACGGGCAAGTCATCCGTCAGGATCTCTACTTCAATGCCAGTTTTCTCATAGAACGACTGGATATTTTCGCGGATCGCAAACGATGGTGGGGTGTTTTCCGAAAGAAAAACCAGTTTTGAACCAGCGTATTGACGCCATTTTGCTTCTTCGGATGAGGCCGCTTGAACCCTTGTGCTCATGATGGTGGAATTCAAGCCTACTGCCAGAGATCCCGCTCCAAGCATGGTGGCTCCCGCACCGCCCAACTCAAGAAACTTGCGGCGACTAATAGGCGTATGGATCGCCTGTTTAGGTTTATAAAACATTTAGTCTCTCCCTTTTTAGAGTGGCCGTCCGGCCAAACCTGACCTCAGTCATCGCTCCCACCCATTTGGGCCCTTCGATTCTTGAGTCAGCGCCCCCACGTTATTGTAAAAAATTTTTTTGTAAATAATTTTCTTCATTTTTTCTTTTCGATTAGATTTTTTAGGAAAAACAATACATATTTTCATATTTTTAACAATTTTTACAAAAAAAATATTTTTTACCGTCCAGGACAAAGTACGATATTTTTTCCCTTAACTCGCCCCTGAGTGTCAGAAGTTCACCCAGAGAAGCGCTCCCTCACGCCAAAAAGAAAAAAATTTTCATACTTGATTCCAGGCTTTTCAAATTTCGTATACGAAATACAAAATACAAAGTCTTGTCAACACCAAATAAAATGCTATCCTGCATCATTCAAAAGGTGATGAGATCTGATGCGCTCGATACGTAACAAAAAATCATTGGTCGAAGAGACATATGACAGCCTTCTTGCCGCAATCACGTCTGGGGAACTGGGGCCCGGTGAGCGACTGAACCAAGACCAATTAGCTGAACAATTGAACGTGTCACGACAACCCGTGAACAGCGCCATTGCAATCCTGAAAGCCAACGGCCTGTTACATGACAACGGGAAACGTGGGGTGATTGTTGCCCCAATCGATCCTCAGTATTTCGTAGATATCTACGAATTTAGATTAATCGTTGAGCCCTCAGTCGCAAAACTAGCGGCTGACCGTAAGCCAGACAATGCGGAGGCAGAAGCCGAAGAAATAATGAAATTAGGACAGTCTGCGGTGGAGAAAGCGGATAGCTTTGACCTAATCGCGGCAGATGCAGCCTTTCACAGAATGATTTATCAATGGGCTGGCAACACTGTGGTTGCGCAATCTCTAAACGCTAATTGGCATCACGTCGAACGCTTCATGGGACGCGTTCTAAGCGATGAAAAGTTTATCAAATCCACTTGGAAAGATCATCGCATGATATTGGAGCATATCCAGACAGGAAAAGGTGATTTGGCCGAAGTACAAATGCGCGACCATATACACAGAGCGAAGGAAAGCACACTGGCCGCGCTTATGGCACATGAAAAATAAGGTAGCTGTAAGCGCCTTCTAAGCAAAGGATACCAAATGCTCGATCTCGGCAAAAGAAAGTCCATCTATCAACCAGAACAGGACGGCTTAATATTCCCACAAGAGCCAAAAAATGAAACCTTTGAAGCAGAACGGGAACACCGCAAACAACGCCTCGTAGCAGCCTGCCGTGCATTTGCTCAACAAGGGTTTGATTACGGCTTTGCTGGTCACTTAACAGTCCGCGACCCAGAGCATCCTGAGCTGTATTGGACAAACCCTATGTGCATTCACTTTAGTAACGTGAGGTTATCCAATCTCATACTTGTGGATCACAATGGCACTGTAATCGAAGGCGAATACGCAGTTAACCGAGCTGGGTTTGTACTGCATGCTAACGTACATGAGCAGCACCCTGATATTATTGCGATGTGCCATGCCCATACCACCTATGGGACAGCTTGGTGCGCTACGGGGCGCCCAATCGATCCGATCACTCAAGACGCGTGTGCATTCTTTGAGGATCACGTTGTCGTTGGGGAACAGGCTGGAGCAGTTGCAGTTGAAAGCCATGCTGGCTCGGATGTCGCAAAAGCATTCAAAGGGGTTAAGGCGGCGCTCCATCAAAACCACGGCCTGTTAACTGCCTCGCGCCACTCCATCGAGAGTGCGGCCTTCTGGTTTATCGCACTTGAGCGCTGCTGCAAACAGCAGCTTGATATCGCCGCAAGCGGAATTACGCCAATCCGAATTCCTGATGAGCGTGCTCGATACAGCCGAGAGCACGTTGGCAGCGAGTACATTGGATGGCTTCACTTCCAAACCATATGGAACCAGCTTGTGCTAGACCAGCCGGATATGTTGAGCTGACATACCTAATTGATAGCCAAAAACTAATCAGCGTGTTTCACGCCACAATGCCAAACACGAGCTCAAGGTCAGCACCGTCCAACATTTGAGAATTATTGACGACGACCTCTGGAGGCCACTGGAGGACCCATGCACCTTTGGCTCGATACCTTGAGAAGGCAGAGCACAACGTTTGGGAAAGTGTGTAGAAGAATTTTGTAGCTCAGAAAAAAACATTGATTGCATTTGATATTTTTGTGAATTTGGTTGAATAAAAAAATGAAGAATGGAGCGCCTTGGAATTCCAGGGGCAACGCAGTCGGCAACTAGCCTGCGTCATCAAAAGGCCAGGAATTTAATAGTGAGGACAAATTCTTGGCTTATGAGATTAGCATTGACCTCGGCACTGCCAACATCGTCATCGTCGACAACAAGAATGGCGTCGTCTTAGATGAGCCCTCAGTGATCGCCTATCAGTTGAAAAACGGGCAGAAGCGGCTCTTAGCGGTTGGGGATGACGCCAAACTAATGCTGGGCAAGACGCCGGAGAGTATTTTGGCCATCCGCCCCCTGTCCGATGGCGTGATTGCGGATTTCGACGCGGCCCAGGACATGATTTCTGCCTTCTTTAAAAAAGTTCTGAATAATTTTGCCTTCAGGAAACCGATAGTATTCGTGTGCGTGCCATATGGCGCCACCCCGGTGGAGAAGCGCGCGATCAAGGCGTCCATTGAGGCGGCTGGTGGCCGCCGTGTTGGCCTCGTTGAGGAGCCGATGGCGGCCGCACTGGGCGCCGGAATGCCAGTCTTGGAGCCCACGGGCTCCATGATCGTGGACATTGGCGGCGGCACGACCGAGGTCGCGGTACTGTCTCTCGGGGGCATTGTCGTGGCGCAATCCATCCGAGTTGGTGGCGATCACTTCGACGCGGCGATAGCGGCATTCCTGAAAAAGAAATATAACCTCAACGTCGGCCTGGCCACGTGTGAAATGCTGAAGTTCGAGATCGGGACCGCCACACCCCCCAGTGACGGCGTCGGGAGGAAGACAAAAGTGCGCGGCCGCCACGGCGTCAGCGGCCTACCGGAAGAGATCGAGGTCACTCAGGCAGACATGGCCGAGGCACTGCGGCCATTGGTAAACAATATCTGCGAGGCCGTGATGCTACTCCTGGAGCAGACGCCACCCGACCTGGCTGGAGACATTCAGGAAAACGGACTAGTTCTCACGGGAGGTGGGGCTGGCCTCACAGGGATAGACAAGGCCCTGATGAATGCGACACACCTACCGGCTGTTGTCGCAGAAAATCACAAATACTGCGTGGCATTCGGCACTCAAATTGCTATGAACTTAGGCAAGCGCATCGAGCACGCAATTCAGCGAGATCCCTGAACTAGCTAGTGGTGGCGCCGGAAGCTCGTGCGTGCGCAGCACTGATTAAATTTGGAATAAAATCCACAAAAACATTAACTAAACGCTTGATAGACGGCTTTCTAACAGTTCACCAGTCTCTATTAGGAGCGGATACGCTAGTGTCGCAAATGATGAATTCAGCGTCTTCAAAGACCTCAGAAGATCTATATGGATTGCACTCGTCTCTATCGACGCCGTTTGCCCGTCACTTAAACGGATCAAATGTTTCTTTTCCAACTCTTGCTCCAGGTCTCTAACTGTTTCTTTTTGTTCAACTAATGAGCGCGCAATGTCCACATCGTCGGACATCAGTACTACTATGCCCTGCTGAACATTGCGCAACACATGATCATAAAAATCTAGAAGCTCTGCCTTGCCCTGATCTGAGAAATTTGTCTTTTCGAGGTGTTTTCTTCGAGCCAAGCTAATAATCTTCCTGGCGATTATATCTGAGCCGGTTTCAATATTGACTGCGTTACTCGCTAGGTCGAATGCGCGCGTTCCTATTGCCTCTTTGCGATCAGTGCTTCGTACACTTGACAGGTAAACTCTTACATCGTTTGCCATTCTGGCAATTTTGGCATGCTCATCTCTCAATCCATCTGCAGCGCGCTGGTCGAAGACGTCGAACAAATCCATAGCCTCCCGCAACATAGCTTCGACCCTATTACCCATTTCGACCATTTCGCGGCGTGCGCAAGAAAATGCGCGCTCAGGCTGATTGAGAACTGCCTGATCTAGCACAGAGCGATGGATAGATTGACCGTCAAAGGCTGCGCGAGATGGCACCACTAATTCGATTAAACGTAAAACTGGTCGCAAAAGTAGGAGGCCTATCATGACCAGAGAAAAATTGAACAGTACGTGCAGGCCCAATACTTTTTGTTCGTCGCTCATTCCCTGAAGCAGATCGCTCAATTGGAACTGCGCAATGCAGAATAGGCCCACAAACGCACCACCACCCCGTAAACATAAATTTCCAATCACAACTCTTCGAACGGGCAGCTCAGATCGAAGGGTCAAAACGAATGCAATTAAAGCACCACCCAAGTTTGCTCCCAAAACCATTGCAAAAGCAGCATCCACAGGGAGAATTCCATAGGCTGTGAACATGGCGAGCAACAGGATAGCAGCGACACTCGAGTGGACAAACCAGGCGAATAAAGCAGCCAGAATAAAAGCTGTAATCAGATCCCCAGATAAATATACCGTAATTGCCTGAAGAGCTTGAGCCTCAGCAACAGGTTGACTTGCAAGCCTAATTAAATCCAATGAAACAAAGATTAAGGCCAGTCCAATCAGAATGCGCCCAAGCTGTCGAAAAGTTCGACGAGAACTTCGTAGAAAGAGGGTCACGCCAGCCAAGAGTAGAATGGGCTCCAATACTGCAATTTTAGAATTAAGAATTTGGACTGCGATTGCTGATCCCAAATCTGCGCCCAAAACAAGCGCGAGGCCTGCCCTGGTGGCTATGGCGCCTGCGGACATGAAACCAGCTAGTAGAAGGATAACGGCAGTCGAGCTCTGCAGCAGTATAGCTGCCGCCGCGCCGGTAATTGATGCACTCACTCTGTTTTTAGTGGTGCGCTTCATCCACAAACGGATGTTGTTTCCATATGCGCGTTCAAAACCAGTGCGCACCAACCTTACAGCCCAAATCAGAAGCCCCGCAGCGGCGGCCAAATTCAGAGCAATTATGATTGGTGAATTTTCCATCCTAATGTGACCTAAAACGCGTGTGGACCGCCGAAGTAGGACGTGGGAACAGCACTCCAATGATACCCCGCACCCGTGTCCAGAACGGCAAAACCCGTTGGGCTTTCAAAAAAACCGACAAATGCATCGGGCTGTCGGTTCAACGCAAACGCACTGCAAATGGACGGGGCTGTGACCACCGGGTGGCCGCTCAACTGACAATGGTGCACACCGTGAACATGGCCCGCTAAAACGATAAGACTACGATCTTCTGTAGCCAAGGCTGCAGTCATCGCGCCAATGTTGGTCAAACCGATGGCATCCATAAATTTGATGCCTGTTAGGAATGGTGGATGGTGCATCAATACGACGGTCGGACTTTTATTTGAATGGGCGAGGGTCGACGTCAGTAACGCCAATCCATTTTCGTCGACCGTCCCTGACCCACTCCCCTCTACAAGAGTATCAAGTCCAATTACTTGGGTGCCAGCTATTTCTGCTTCCCAGTTTATGGAGCCACTTTTTGGTAAGGTCATGAAGTCACAGAACACCTCCCGAAATATGCTTCGCTTATCATGGTTTCCAGGTACTGAAAAAATCGGGAGCCCTAATCGATCCAGCTGCACGCGCGCAAATTCGTAACTGCATTGGGTTCCATCGTCGCTTATATCCCCGCTCACCAATACTGCATCAATAGGACTTAAGCCGGGCAACATTTCGATAATGTGATCAATCGTGGACGACAAAACACTCCGGGTATCTAACACGCCAGATGAAGTCGTGCCTTCGGCAACAACGTGCAGATCCGACAGATGTAGAAACCGAGCCATAGGATTATTTAATCCCCGCTCTTAAAAACGCTTGAACAAACTGACGCTGGAAAATCAGGAAAGCTAACAGCAATGGCGCTACGGACATCATAGTCGCCGCTGAAATTACGCTAATGTCTACCCCATTTTCAGGGGCTCCAAAAATCGACAAGCCCACAGTCAGCGGGCGCGTATCCGGGGAGTTCGTGACAATCAGCGGCCAGAGGAAGTTGTTCCAGTGCGTGGATACGGACACCAAGGCGTAGGCGAGGTAGGTTGGACGAGCCAATGGTACGTAAACGCGCCACAGAATTCCAAACCAACTGCAGCCTTCTACGCGCGCAGCTTCATGGAGCTCAATTGGAACCCCTTTAAATGCCTGCCGCATGAGAAAGATGCCGAACGCCGAGGCCATATATGGCATACCGACACCCAGTATCGTATCGAAGAGGCCAAGACGCGACACCATTGCGTAGTTCTCAACGATCAGCACTTCTGGAAGAATAAACAACTGCATCAACACCAGAATGAACATCAAATCTCGTCCCGGGAAACGAACTTGTGCAAAGGCAAAGCCCGCTAGCGTGGTAACAATAAACTGGCCACTCAGAATTACCGTGACCAATGCAAAAGTGTTTAGAAAGTAACGTATCCAGGGCGCACCATCCCACGCTGTACGAAAGTTATCTAGCGTCCAACTCGCCGTGAGATTGAAGTTTACTGCGTCAGACGTCGAATGAAACGCTGCCCAGAACGCGAACACGAGGGGCGAGACCCAGATTATGGCAAGAACAATGGCTCCAAGCGGCTCGATATTTTGAATGGTACGGCTCATTGATAATGGGTCCGCTTATCCAGAATTGTGAATTTGATCCCCGCGACAATGCCTAGGACCAAAAGCACTAGGATCGTCATCGCGGCGGCGTGCGGCGCATCAAAGAACGCAAAAGCCATCTCCCATATATAATAGAGGATAAGTTTTGATGCGTCATTGGGACCACCTTTGGTCAGAATAAACAGGTGATCTATCAGCTTCACTGAATTAATGAGCGCATTGACCATTATGAAAAGGGTCGTCGGCATTAACAAAGGCAAAACAATACGCCTTGTATAAGTCCACCTGCTCGCGCCCTCGATATCAGACGCCTCCTTCAAATCTTCCGGGATGGTCTGAAGCGCAGCGAGATAGAAAATCATAAAAAAGCCAGCCTCTTTCCAGATCGTAACCATGATGACTGCCCACAAGGCCGTCGAGGGCTGGCCTAGCCAGTTGACACTCGGCAGCCCAACCAAGCTACCAATTTGATCCAACACACCGAGACCCGGTGTATAGAAAAATAACCACAAATTTGCTGCCGCGATCATCGGCAGAACCGTTGGCGTAAAATACGCTGTGCGAATGAAGCCGCGTGCCGGGATTTTAGAGTTTGCCCAAAGCGCCATCGCCAATGCGATTACAATTGATATTGGGATCGTCGCACCAGCGTAGATCAAATTGTTTATCACAACTTTCCAAAATGTCGGATCGGCAAATAAGTCAGAGTAATTTTCAAACGCCACATACTCACTCGGACGCCGACGGGTTTGGCGACTGAAGATGCTGGACCAAAAAGTTGCTATTGAGGGATAAAATGCAAATGTGCTCAACAAAACTACAGCGGGCGAAAGCAAAATCCACCCGTAAATCGCCTGCCGACGTCGCTCTATCTGAACAAATCTTGACATCAAGTTGACCTCTGCAAGACGTTGGACGCCCAAAAATATGGGCGCCCAACAAGTTATTACTGATAAGCGCTCAATAACCGCTCTGCAGCATCTTGTGCTTCGGACAATGCCGCCTCAGGCGTCGCAGCACCCGTCAAAGCCGCCTGAATTGCATTATTTAAGCCTTCACGAACTCGAGCCGTCTCAAAGGTTGAGAACTCTGCAACTGCATTTTCAAGTTGGTTCCGAGCAACCAATGCAGGTGGAAACTCAGCAGTGTAAGCCTTAAGAGCTTCGGTCTCATATGCGGCAGGTGACACACCCATGTAACCCGTTGCAATTGACCAAGCAGCTGCCTGCTCAGGCGACGTCATAAATTCAATCAACCGAAGAGCGGCTGCGCGCTCTTCTGGCGTGGTGTCTTCGAAAACGTAGAAGTTACCGCCGCCGGTTGGCGAGCCTGGACGAACATTGGCCGGCAGTTCTGCCACACCGAAGTCAAAGGTAGCGTTATTTTTAACTGCGGTAAGATTACCCGTGGAGTGCCACATCATTGCTGTTTGTCCTTCTAGGAAGGCTTGGCGCAATGTGCCCCACTCGACAGTACCTTCTGGCATGATGCCATGCTCTTGGCTGAGAGACAGCCAAAACTCCAAAGTATCGACCACTGCCTCATCATCGAAATAAGTAGTCAAGCCATCGTTTGACATAACTTCTTTTCCGTTCTGAATGGCCAACGCCTGGAACATCCAATACGGATAGCCGGTTGATGGGATCATGAGACCGTAGGTGTCACCGTTCGTGAGCGCCTGTCCCATAGAAATCATTTCTTCCCACGTGCTGGGGGGGCTTTCCGGATCTAGACCAGCGGCCCGAAACATATCTTTGTTATAGTAAGCCACAATTGTTGAGCGTTGGAATGGGATCCCCCAAGTCTTCCCTTCAATGCGGCCATTCGCCATCAAGGCAGGATAAAAGCTATCCAGCCAAGCTGGGTCGACACCTTCGATGTCGTCAAACGCAACAATCAGCTCCTGTTCAATCAGATCATAGGCATCGATTGAAAACATGACTGCCAACTGAGCAGGTTCGCCCGACGAAAGAGCCGAAAGCGCTCGAACCCGCGTGTCATCATAGTTGCCTGAATAAATCGCATTGACTGTGATGTCTGGGTTCGCCGCCTCAAAATCGGCAACGATCCCATCGACCACCTCCGTCAAAGCACCCCCTACCGCAATCGGGTAGTACATAGTGAGTTCGGTGTCCGCGATAGCGGGTGTGGCAAGCGCTGTCGCAGCGGTAGCAACAACTCCTAATTTGCGTGAAAGTGTCATTTAGTCCTCCCTGATTTGCATTAGACAGCTAATGCGCGAAGCCCTTAATGGGCATGATTTGCAAGTCGATTGCCTGCACTGTTGAAAAAGTGAAGATCGTTGTCAGAAAACGAAATTTCTATCGTTTCCCCTGATGGGATATTGTGCAGCCCAGGCAGGCTTAGAGTTAAACCTGAAGCGGCTTTGTGCTCCAATCCCACGAAAGTTTCGGAACCCAAAAATTCACACTCAGTCACCTTGCACGAGAGCCGTCCCTTGCCTTTTTGGGCCACTGTTATGTTTTCGGCACGCAAGCCAACTTTGTCGGCGCCATCGAAACCTCCCAGTGCAGAGGCATTGATGAGTGCCATTGGCGGCGCCCCGACGAATTCAGCAACAAATGTATTTGCAGGAGAATAATAAAGGTCTTCTGGCGTGCCAGATTGCTGTATGCGGCCATCTTTCATTAAGACGACCATGTCAGCCATACTCATGGCTTCTGTTTGATCATGAGTTACGTAGACAACAGTTATACCGAGATCAATTTGTAGCTTTTTAATATCCTTGCGCACTGATGCACGCAATTTAGCGTCCAGGTTTGATAGCGGCTCATCCATTAAACAAAGTGGCTGGTTTGCGACAATTGCCCGCGCCAGAGCAACACGCTGGCGCTGTCCCCCCGACAATTCGCCAGGCTTGCGCGCCTCGTATCCAAGCAAACCGGTTATCTCTAGTGCGCGTTGAAGCTTCTTCCGACGCTCTGCCGCTGATACTTTGCGTACCTTAAGCCCGAAAACTACATTTTCAGCGACGCTCAAGTGAGGAAATAGAGCGTAGGACTGAAAGACCATAGAAAGATTACGATCTGATGGCGCAGCATCAGTGACGTCCACTCCATCAATTATGATGCGGCCCTCATCGGGCAGCTCTAAGCCCGACAAAAGTCTCAAAGTAGTAGATTTGCCGCACCCACTCGGCCCCAAGAGAGCCACGAACGCTCCTCTAGGAATAGACAAGCAAACATCTTCAACACCGAGCTGGCCGTTCCAGCGTTTGGCAACGTTGTCAACTTTTACAAAAGTGGAAGGCTCTGTCATTCAGTTCTTCCTACAAACGAAATTCGATCTGCAACTGACTCAACTACAGGATCAAAAATTGGATCGGGCCTTACATCGCAAATGACCTCACTCACATCCGAAATCATTGCCCCGGCCGCGGGTGCAAGCCGACCAAATTTACTGCCGTCTATGACAAGAATTGAACGCTGTGCGTTTAGACGCATGGCCTCACTCGCCCTGACCTCTGCCTCATGAAACTCAAGCAGTCGACCATCCTCAGCCACTCCAGCCGTACCAAAAACCGCAAATTCAGCGCGATAACGGCTGAAAAACGATACCACTTCCTCACCGACAAAATCCCGGTCAGGCAAGCGCAGTTCTCCGCCCGGAAGAATGATCCGATTTGAAAGTTCTTCGCTAAGCGCCATAGCAACGCTTAAGTTATTCGTAATCACGGTCAGCTCTTTGTGATACCTCAGCGCGCGCGCGACAGTGAGAGGCGTCGAGCCAATCGACATGAAAAGTGTTGCACCGTTGGGAATTTGAGACGCCACAACTGATGCGATGGCGCGCTTGCCCATCAAATTCGTACCGGCACGCTGATCAAACGGTGTATTTATGTGCCCGGCCGTGAGCTCAATACGGCCATGAGCTCTCCGCAACGTCTTGCCATCGCACAACACGTCAACGTCTCGGCGAATGGTTTGCATTGATACGCCAAGCATCTCAGATAGCGAGCCAACGCTCACTCCTCCGCGCTCTCTGACGAGCTCCAAAATCAACTCATGCCTACGAATTTTTTTAGACGCCACGACCCGTGCCTCCCACAGAATCAGACGATACACCACAAAAACAACAAAGCAACAAAATTTGTAATTTTATGTTACAATTATACGAAAATTTTGGTAAAACTCTTTGGTAAATTAGAAAAATAATCTTAATTTTTCAAATTATGTTGTTTTGTAACTTTCTTTCTATAGAAGAAGAGTGCAGGGTGAATGCGCTGACACTTTGATCGAAAGGCCACCTACATTCATGCATGACGTAGCAAGCATATTTGAACGGTACGAAGCCATTCGGCACAGACTTCCACGGGCTGTCCCTCCAGAGAAATCAAAGCTTATCGGCTCTCTCATCGAAATTTCAGATGATGCGGATGCCTTTGTGTTCGACGCATTTGGAGTTTTAAACGTTGGTGAGACGCCTATCCCTGGAGCGGCGCATAGACTTGATCAACTACGTCAAAACGGGTTCAGAATACGCATCTTGTCAAATGCTGCGAGCTATCCCCACGATCAGGCGACAAAAAAATTTAACAAGCTCGGTATGCGGGTCGAACCTCACGAAGTCATAACGAGCAGAGATGCTGCAATCAGAGATTTAGACGAACGAGTTTGGGGCTGTATTGCTGCAGATTTCGATCATCTAGGCGATATTGGAAAAGATACCATCAAACTATCGGATAAAAGCAATGATTATGACGCAGTAGATGGCTTCCTGTTTCTTTCAACCGAGAGGTGGACCCTTGAGCGCCAGTCGATACTGCGTGACAGCCTCCTGAAACGGCCACGGCCCGTAATCATTGCCAATGCCGATATCGCTGCTCCTCGTGATCACGGGTTTTCACTTGAACCAGGTCACTTTGGCCATCTGTTGGCGGATAGCGGCGTGACAGACATTAGATTTTACGGGAAGCCGTTTCCAGAAGTGTTCCAGATGATTGAGCAGTCCCTGCCCAATGTACCTCCCTCCAGAATAGTGATGTGCGGGGATACACTGCACACTGATATTCTTGGAGCGGCTGCACGTAATTGGCGGACCGTCTTAGTAGAACGAGACGGAATGTTCGCAGGGGTCGAAACAAACAACTTTCTGGCCGCTGCTGCGCTGAACCCAACTTGGCGCTTGTCCAGAATTTAAAAGATCAGCTGGCCTGCTTAGACGCCTCCAGCCGAGCCTTGCTGCGGGTTTGTGTGGCAATTCGGTAGCCGTAATCTGCGATTAACCTCTGAACTCGACCAGGATAATCAGTCACAATGGCATCTACCCCAAACCCTAACATTCGCTTGATGTCAGCCGGCTCATTCACCGTCCAAACGGCCACTATTAGGCCAAGTTCTTTTGCCTGATCAATAATATCCTGGCTTACATCTTCAAAATAAGGGCACCAAAGCTTGCCGCCCGCGTCTTTTACCAGCTGGGGGATTGTTTCTTCACACCCATTAAATTCCGGTGAAACCGTTCGGGACGAATCCTCACCGCAATGCGTCTGCGGCGGATTTAAGTACGTCAAAAATGATGTGGGCAAATCCGGCGCATATGCCTGACAAACCTTCAACAAGTCCCAATCAAAACTATGGAGCACCGTTCTCTTTGACAGATCAGTCCTCCGAACAACCTTGACGACTTCCGCGACTAAGCGCTCACGGTATCTGGGAGCAGAAACAAATTGGGGATCAGACTTAATTTCTAGCATTAAGAAAGTATCTGAATGCTGGGGATGCGAAACTAATGTGAGCAAGTCTTCAAGTTTTGGCACATGGACATCGCCAACCTGCGCTTGGTCAGGAAACCGCTGACCATAAGCCGTAGATCCATCAATCCATCCAATTTCATATTGACGGAGTTCATCCCAAGTCAGCTCTGAGATACGTCGTTCTTCCGTAATAAAATGACCGTCGAGCCCTCGGAATGTTGGCGCATGGAGCCTGTGATTGTGCGTAATCACGGGTACGATATCCGCAGTCATAACAACATCAAATTCAAGCAACTTTACCCCAGTATTAATGGCAAATTCAAAGCCAATCATAGAATTTTCGGGGAGTACGCCGCGGGCGCCTCGGTGACCAACTATTCGAACTGTATTTTGTGCACCGCGAAATGCTTCCGCCGCATCTAGCTCAATCATCCACCAACCTCTTTAGCGAAACTGGATCAAACAAATGAATATTGTCTGCAGCCACACTAAACCGCATGGGCGCTTGCACGCCTTCGAGATTGTGCACCCCATTTAAGCTTGCAGTTACCTGCTGGTCATCAGATGCCTGTAAGCGGCCATGCAAAAGCGTATTCGCGCCCAGGGGCTCTGACATGCGCATCTCAATGCTTATTGATCCCTCATTATCAGGCACAAGATGTTCTGGTCGAATGCCAAGTTTAACGGGGCCATCTGGGAGCCTGGCAGTTCCAATTTTAACAACGTCAACGCAAACCACTTTATCTTTTATGTGGGCGTCAAACACATTCATTGCAGGACTGCCAATGAATTGGGCTGCGAACAAGGTTTGTGGCCTCTCGTATACTTCTAGAGGCGTTCCGATTTGCTCCGCAACACCATCATTCATGACAATCATCCGATCTGCCATGGTCATGGCTTCAACCTGGTCATGCGTAACGTATAGAGACGTAACTCCGAGAGTTTGTTGCAGCTCGCGTATCTCTAAGCGCATCTGGACGCGCAATTTGGCATCCAAATTTGACAGTGGCTCATCAAAAAGGAAGACAGATGGCTCCCTGACAATTGCGCGCCCCATCGCGACGCGCTGACGCTGACCGCCGGACAATTGTCGTGGCCTACGATCTAGCAACTCAGTCAATTGCAGCAACTTTGCAGCATCTTCGACTTTTGAGTGAATGAGTGCCTTAGGAAGCCCCGCAATTTTGAGGCCGTATCCCATGTTCTCGCGTACCGACATGTGCGGGTAAAGCGCATAGTTTTGAAAAACCATTGCAATATCCCGTTCCATCGGTTCCTTCTCATTCACACGATGATCGGCAATAAAAATATCGCCTGCAGTTACAGTCTCCAAACCGGCAACCATTCGAAGGAGAGTGGACTTTCCGCAGCCTGATGGCCCAACGATAACGATGAATTCTCCGTCCACAATATCTACGCTTATACCGTGTATGACATCGACCGGACCGAAGCTCTTTTTTATATTTTTAAGACTTACCGTCGCCATCCTATTTCTCACTATCAACCAGGCCTCGTACAAACAGCCGTTGCATCGAAACCACTACAAATATGGGCGGAACCATTGCTAGGATCGATGTCGCCATAATTACAGGCCACTCAGCAACATCGTCACCAGAAGGGAACATTTGATTTAGCCCCATCACAATCGTGTTCATGCTTGGATCCGTGGTGATCAAAAGCGGCCACAAATACTGGTTCCATCCATAGATGAACAAGATGACAAAAAGGGCCGCAATATTAGTTCGGCTCATAGGCACAACTATATCGATGAAAAATCGCATAGGCTTTGCGCCGTCGACGCGAGCCGCTTCAGCTAATTCATCTGGTATCGTCAAGAAAAACTGACGGAATAAGAATGTCGCCGTCGCAGAGGCTATGAGAGGGAAAATCAGCCCCGCGTAACTGTTGAGCATTCCAAACCCGGCAACCACCTCAAATGTCGGCACAATACGCACCTCAACTGGCAACATGAGAGTGATGAAGATCATCCAAAAGAAAGTTGTGCGCCCAGGAAAGCGAAAATATACAATTGCAAAAGCTGACAACAATGAAATCACAATTTTCCCAACAGCGATGCCAAGCGCCATCACAAGGCTGTTAAACAGCATCTGCAGAACTGGCACGTTGACGCCTGAAAAGAGAGCCGCCTTATAATTTTCCCAAAAGTGCTCTCCGGGGAGCAGCGGCATTGGCGGTCGAACAATTTCCGGCTGCGTGACCGTAGAGGCGACAAATGCGAGCCATATTGGGAAAAAAACTAACAAAACGCCGCAAATCATAAAGAGATGGCTCAGCCACAATCCCGCACCACGACGCTCCACCATTCCATGAGACTGAGCCATCAATAATGCACCTTTTTCTCGACATATTTAAATTGAATGACTGTCAATAATCCGACCACAAACAGCAAAATCACTGACTGGGCGGAAGAAGATCCCAAGTCTTGTCCGACAAATCCATCAGAGAACACTTTGTACACGAGGATAGTTGTCGCCTGTTGTGGTCCACCAGATGTAATCGTGTGGATTACTCCAAAAGTTTCAAAAAACGCATAGACTACATTAACAACCAATAAGAAAAACGCTGTTGGAGTGATCAATGGTAGAACGATGCCGAAAAACCTGCGCCAAAAATGAGCGCCATCAATAGCAGCCGCCTCAATAACCGATCTCGGCACTGACTGCAGGGCGGCAAAGAAAAATAGGAAATTATAACTAATGCGCCCCCATGCCGAAGCAACGACAACTAAGCCCATTGCCTCGCCATCGTTCAGCACATGGTTCCAATCGTAGCCAAGGTGACCTAGATACCACGAGACTACCCCAACACGGGTATTAAACATAAACATCCACAAAACTCCTGCTACTGCAGGAGCCACGGCATACGGCCAAATGAGAAGCGTTCGGTATAGTCCTGAACCCTTGATTAAGCGATCGGCGACTACGGCTAGAAACAGCGCGGGCACCATAGAACATAGAGTTACCAGCACGGAAAATATGGCCGTTGTCAAAAAAGATGCGCGGTAGTACCGATCCAAAAATAGAAACTCAAAATTTCCAAGCCCGACAAATTCTGCGGACAGACCAAAGGGATCTGGAATGAAGAGTGACTGCCAAATGGCTTGCGCAGCGGGATAGAAAAAGAAAACAGCCGACACCAGTACTTGTGGCGCTATCAAAAGCAAGGGCAGAACCCAGCCACGAAAAGTTACACGCTTTTCCATTGTGAGACCCCGATGAGGTGCGGGCCGTAATAGCCCGCACCTGAACCATGGTGATTAGCGGTTCGCCTGCTCGAACCGACGAAGCAAGCCGTTTCCACGCTCAACTGCGCTGTCCATCGCCTCCTGTGGCGACTTATCACCGGACCAAATCGCTTCGAGTTCTTCATCAATAATTCCGCGGATTTGATCAAACGAGCCCAAGCGCAAACCTTTTGAGTTTGCCGTTGGCTCATTAGCTGTCATTTGGATAACAGCCACATCGGTACCTGGGTTTTCGTCATAGAAGCCAGAAGCGCGTGTGGCATCGCCAGCAGCCGCAGTGATGGGCAAGTATCCAGTATTCTGGTGCCAAGCGGCTTGGATATCGGTAGACGACAGGAAGCTTAAGAATTCGCCAACACCGCGATATTCAGCAGCATCATGACCCTCCATGACCCACAAAGACGCACCGCCAATGATTGTGTTTTGAGGTTCAGATGCAATTGCTTCCCAATAAGGAAGTGGCCTCACATCGAAATCAAACTCAGCCTCGGAGCTGATACCCGCGTATCCAGCGGAACTCTCCGTAAACAGAGCACAGTCACCAGAACGGAAGTTCGCGCCACCCTCATTGCGACGACCAGTGTAAATAAACTTACCGTCTTGAGCCCACTCTTGCATAGCAGTCAGGTGTGCGATCTGAGCGGGGCCATTAAATGTCAGTTCCGTATCTAGACCTGCAAAACCATTGTCGCGGGTCGCAAATGGAACATCATGATAAGCGGAGAAATTCTCCAAATGGATCCAGCTCTGCCATGCCGTCACGAGCGGGCAATCCTCTCCTCCTGCCTTCAGAGCGTCGAGGGCGTCCCCAACTTTCTCCCAAGTTGAGAGATCAATATCGGGATCGACGCCAGCTGCCTCGAATGCATCACGGTTGACCCACAAAACAGGTGTCGAGGAGTTAAATGGAAGGGACAACATGTCCCCATCGGTAGAGGTGTAATAACCTTTCACTGCCCCAATATAAGCGTCTGGATCAAACTGCGCACCGCTTTCAGCCATGACTTCATAAACGGGACGCACGGCACCTTCTGCTGCCATCATTGTTGCTGTGCCAACCTCAAAGACCATCAAGACGTGAGGCTGCTCACCTGCGCGGAAAGCCGCGATACCGGCATTCAACGTCTCCGAGTAGTTGCCTTTATGAGTTTGCACTACGACATAATCACTTTGGCTTGCGTTGAATTGTTCAACTTGCTCGGCAACCAGATCTCCCAACCGACCAGTAAACGCATGCCAGAAATGGACTTCCGTCTGAGCATATGCCGCCACTGGTGATAATGCTGCGGCAATCGCTGCACCGCTCACGAGATACTTTTTCATATTTCCCTCCCTTGTGCGCTCATTGGCGCAAAAAATCACACGGGTACCCACCCGAAAAGATCCTCAGATTTACAAGCGTATCTTCAAATATTTATAATGCAAGTAATTATTCTTGTGGATTTTCATAACATTTCATTATAATTATGGCACTAGGGGGTTAACCACATGACATCACGCAACATTCCAAAAATTCGTCAGCTTGAAGCGCTTATGTCAGTTATAGCAAGCGGCTCAATGACTGCAGCGGCATCAAATCTAGGCATAAGCCAACCCGCAATTAGTCGGCTGCTTTCAGACCTAGCAAAAGATTTTGATTTTCAGCTTTTTGAAAAACGCGATGGCCAACTTCGCCCAAGCCAAGAAATTCAAGTTTTAGAACCTGATATCCGTAGAGTGCTCGAACTGATGCGTCACATTGCCGACGTGAGCGCTGACATCACACGTCACAAAGCAGGGCATCTCAGAATTGCTTGCCTGCCAGGATTTGCAACCAGCCACCTGCCAATAGTCGTCGCCAACTTCTTGAAAGACCGCCCCGGTGTGACAATGACCATTGAACCAGATCGTCCAGAAAGAATTTTAGAGTGGATGGTGAATGAGCAATACGACCTCGGCATCACAGGTGAATTTTTTGGACACCCCGCGGTCGAACAAATCGCGCTGAACCTACGTACAGTATGTATCTTTCCTAGTGGGCATCGGCTTGAAAATTTGGAGGAGATTTCGCCATCAGATTTAGCGGACGAGCCCATGATACATACGCGCAAGGACAGTATCTTTTTCAGTCAACTTTCCAATCGCTTCCAAATGGCGAATTGTGCCATCAATTCGCATGTTGAAGTTCGCCAATTCACTGCGGCCTGCGAGCTAATTTGTAATGGGATTGGCGTTTCGGTCGTCAGCGAGCTTGACGCAGTCCAATATGCTCAAAAAGGACTTAGCTTTAGGCCATTTAGGCCATCGCTCCCACATAGAATTTCATTGGTCAGACCCGTCCATAAAGCGCCATCCATGCTCACCATAGACTTTATGGACCACTTTCAAAAAAGTGTTGAAGTTTTCCGCTGTTAATTTGCGCTCTGCGCATGATCAACTCTCAGATTGGTGACAGAGGTTGATATTTTTGGCAGTCCTTTCCCCCGAGTTTCATTCGCAAAAAAAAGAGCCAAAGGACCCTACTTTGGCGCACAAATATCTTTGTATTCGTCCAGCTGTCGATGGAGCGAAAAATTGAAAACGTTCTCGTGAAGGTTCAATTTTGTTCACCCAATTCTCGCGCCAAACCACGCAATAAGTACTTTTGAACTTTCCCAGTCGCTGTCTTGGGGAGTTCTCCAAAAACAACTGTTTTTGGCGCCTTAAAATGAGCGATATTGTTCCTACAAAAATCAATAATCTCTTGCTCTGTAGGATTACTCCCAACTCTTAATTCTACAAATGCACAAGGGCTTTCACCCCATTTGGCGTGAGGTCTCGCAACAACCGCCGCCAGTTGCACTGCTGGATGGCGGTGCAATACAGCCTCAACTTCGACGGAGGAAATATTCTCTCCCCCAGAAATAATGACATCTTTTAGGCGGTCGCGAATTTGCACATACCCATCTGGGTGAACTACGGCAGCATCTCCCGACCAAAACCACCCATCTAAAAATGCGTCTTTAGTGGCAATCTCATTCTTATAATAGCCAGTCATTACGGTGTTGCCGCGGATAGCAATTTCTCCCTGAGTTTTTCCATCTGCGACAACATCGTTACCTGTTTGACGATCCACCACACGTACATCTTCAACCATCGGAAAACTAACGCCCTGCATGGCCTGCATAGACGCCCGTTCTGCCATTGAAAGATCAGCCCACTCATCCTTCCACAAACATTGAGATATGTGGCCGTAAGTTTCGGTTAAACCATAAACTTGCATGACTTCGAGGCCCAAAGCAGCCGCCTTTTCCAAGACAGATGGAGGAGGAGGAGCACCCGCAGTCATCACTTTTATCATTGGTGAAAAAGGATTCTCTGGCGCATCAGGGCTTTCACATAACATTTGCAACACAATGGGAGCCCCACCCATGTGAGTAACACCGTGAACCTTAATCGCCGAAATAAGTTTCGCAGGAAGAGGGTCGCGGGTGAAAACCATATTTCCACCTACAACTGCCATCGCCCACGGGTGGTTCCAGCCATTACAGTGGAACATTGGTACGATGGAGAGGTAAGTTGGCATTTGTGGAAGTGCCCAAGCAGCGACTGTACCCATAGCCATCAGATAGGCGCCGCGATGATGATAGACTACTCCCTTTGGCTGACCCGATGTTCCTGAGGTGTAATTCAAACAAATCGCCTGGTCCTCGGATCCTGGCAGCCGCCAGTCAATCGGCTGACATTCTATCATCTTGTCATATGTGTCATCGCCACTTGCACTTTGACCTGCCTGAGCATCGACAATTTCAATTACAGGTAACGCTTTTCCGTTGATCTCAAATGCTGCCTTGAGAAGCGGCAGAAATGCTTGGTCGCAAAGAACAAGGCAACTGTCAGAGTGTTCAAGAATATAGGCAACGGTTTCTTTTTCGAGGCGAGTATTGATCGTATTTAATACGGCGCCGCTCATTGGGACAGCATAATGCAACTCAAAAAGCTGAGGTATATTTGGAGAAATTACCGAAACTGTATCGCCCGGTTTGATGCCACGCGTAACCAGTGCGCCCGCAACTGAACGGCAACGGAGCGCCATGTCACGCCAAGTGCACTGCTCATTGCCATAAGTCCAAGCCGGATGATCACAATACACCGCGGATGCGCGCTTTAAAAAAGACACGGGCGAAAGAGGCACATGATTAGCTGGATTGAATTTAAGCTCTTCAAAATGCTCTCTCATACCCACTCCTCCTACGCAGGGCCATGCCAGTTAATCTGACAAATTTCCGCAGATCTACCTTCAAAGTCCCATACACGTCCGTGGGCGCGAACTCGCCCCTTATTGGCAGAGGCGATAGTGATTTCAGAACCCATCCAGTAGCCCGTGTTTATTACTTTAACGTCTTCATTCGGGTCAGGACCCTCAATGGGCTCCACCTCGCCCTGAATTATTTTGCCAACCATTAAACGACGCTTCGGACCGTCATTTTCAAAAACAACAGGTGCACGCTCAGCTCCCAGAAACTCTGAAACAAGCATTGAAAATAACCCAGTTGTGCCGCGCACTTTACCAGAGAAAATTGACACCAGTCCCTCAAAGGCCTTTTCAGTTGCCCGTTCGTCGATATAGGCGGCTGCCTTCCAGTTTCCTCGGCCCATGTTGCCAGGTATGTCTAGCACCATGCCTATGTTCAGGCCTGCCAAACTTTCACCGTCAAAATTGCCTTCATCAATTCTAACGCCCATCCATGCCTGGCAATAACCTTCGGTCGGTGGATGCTTCCCTAAACTTACAACGCATGGGCAGAAAACTGTACAGTTACAGTTTAAAATTAACTCGCCCTTCAAGTTCCATTCTGGGATCGTATTTTTCATAACTGTCCTCCTACCGTCATTAATATAACAAATTTTATCAGCGCAGCACCAATCAAGATAACCCCCAGAGGCTTAGTCACAAATCGACCAAACTCAGGAAGCTTTTCAAAAACCATGAAAATTGTCGCCGCACCCATCCAAAGAACGTTCATCGCGCCACCAATGAAACCAATCAGCATCAAAAGCCAACAGCATCCAATGCACCACAGTCCAAGCCTGACGCCCATTGAAAACGCCGGCCAGTATCCCGGTTTCCAATACTCCATGAAGAACAATAGCGGATGACGGCACTTGGACAGGCAAGCCATTTTGGACGCACTGAATTGGTAGCCGCCTGAGATACCCAAAAGGATTGCGGTTATCCAAGGGTTTAATAGTTGCCCAGCATCGCTTAGAGCTCCGGCTCTAGCCAATAATATCTGCAATGTAGTGGCGGCGCTTGCAAATATTAACCAAGCCGACAAATAGCCAAGAGCTAGAGCAGTCATGGATCCAGCACTTGTGGCGTCCACGCTCCCAAGGTCGCCAAACACTCGAGCTGCTGGAACAAACGTCGGTAACATCATCGCCGCAGACATCAGTGCCCACATGCTAAAGATCAAACTTGGATTGGAGGAACCGGCTGAAACACACAGAGCTGCCCAGTATTCAGCGGCGGTCATTCCAGGTAATGGCGAGGCATTCATCTTAATTAAAAGAACCCACGAAATAAGAATGACCCCATAAAATCCGACCCAAAAAATACCCTTTGCAAACAAAGGCCAACTTAAGCGGAAGATGGAAAAAAGCCGCGCTTGCATCACAAAAAAGGCATTTCTACGAGACGGCCATTACTGCGCCCTGCTTGGCGGAGTACTTCAACTTGGGCACCCACGGGGACGGCACGGTCAACCAAAGCAAAACCAATGTTGGCTTTGAGCCGATAGGACCAAACACAGTTGGTCAACATTCCAATTTTTTTTCCGGAGGCTACAATATCCTCGCGGTGCACTCCAAGCGGAGCGGGGGTATCGCCCTCCAAAATGATCCCAAGCTGGTGACGCCTAAAACCCTCAACTTTAATTTGCCGCAAAGCCTGTATCCCTATGGTGTCATCGGGCACATGTAAGTCGATGTATTTTTCCATTCTAATTTCAAAAGGATTGGTCTCATCATCGGTGTCACCGCCAACTGAGACAAGGCCACTTTCTACACGCTCGGGTGTGGCAGGGGCGCCTGGACCAATATCCCAGGGCTTTCCGGCTTCCTTGAATATGTTCCACAACCTTGTCCCAAACTGGGCGTCCTTCAGATAGATTTCAAACCCTCCCTGCTTGGACCAGCCGGAACGTTGAATGGCGACGGGGATCCCCTCAATTTCACATTCTCTAAACCAAAAATACTTCAGCTCTCGCACCCAATTCCCGACCACATGCGCGACAACATCCTCGGCTTTGGGGCCCTGGATTGCCATCGGCGAAACATCGGGCTCACAGATCTCAACGTCGAGACCACGTTCCGCAGCGATTGCCCTAGCCCAGAGCTCTACATCACTGTCGGCGATGGAAAGCCAAAACAAATCATCAGCTAACTTTAGCAAAATCGGATCGTTAAAAATGGTGCCCCGGTGATCACATATCGCCACATATTTTCCTTGTCCGACCTCACACCTTGATAGGTCTCTTGTCACAAGAATTTGTGCCAACTTGGCTGCGTCTTTTCCTTTCAGCTGGACTTGGCGCTCAACACCAACATCCCATTGCGACACCCCATTAATTAGTCGCCAGTACTCACCCTCTGGGTCCCCATATGACGTAGGCATAATCATACGGTTGTAGACGTTTGCCATTTTGAGACCATCAAGGATTGCTGCCTCTAGAAAGGGTGAAGGCTTAATTCGACTATTAGGCTGAAATAAAAACATCTGCTCGCTCCCCAAGATCGAACAAAAGATAGAATTTAGTACTGTGGCACTCAATCAATCGATTTATGATCTTTGCCATTACAAAAAGTTATGCATAGTCATATTCTATGTATCGCGACCTTCCACCACTTACATGGCTTCGTGCGTTTGAAGCATCAGCAAGATTGCTGAGCTTCACGGCTGCGGCGCATGAATTGAACCTTACACAAGCGGCAATTTCCAAACATGTGAAGTCATTAGAGCTGCGCCTGAAACGCCAATTGTTCATTCGCCATCCCCGAAGCTTGGAAATGACAAAGTGGGCGGAGGCGTACCTCCCAAAAGTTCAGGACTCGCTACAAAGGCTATCGCGCGGGACTAGAGAAGTTTTTGGAAGCACTCAAGGGGATGTACTGACAATCCGCTGTGCCATTTCATTCTTGGTAAACGTGCTATCTGAAAAAATTCCAAAATTCCTAGCTGATCACCCCGATCAGAAAATACGCATCATATCAAGTGTGTGGGTCGATGCATTTGATCATGAAGCCTACGATTTTGATATCCAATATGGAACGGGGACTTTTCCTGGCGCCAAAAGCTATCGTTTATCGTATGAGAAAATTACTCCAGTTTGCGCGCCATCCAGGGCGAAAACCCTGAAGCACCCTGAACAGCTTAGCACTGAGCGACTAATCCATGTACAAGGTTATCAAGATGGGTGGGGCACATGGCTCAATGCCGCAAATCTTCAGGGCGTTGACCACGGACTTGGGCTGCAAGTCGACAACTCGCTAGCCGCATATGAACTGGCTGCACAAGACGCAGGCATTGCACTCGGCAGAAGTTCGTTGGTCGCTAACGACCTGAAAATGGGCCGGTTGGTAGCACCATTTGAGTTTACTCAAGAAATTGAAGAAGGGTTCTTCCTATTAGAGCCTCTAACATCAACAACGCGTGCGGACGCCGCAGCATTTGCGAAATGGTTGTTGAATGAACTCCAATAGTAAATAGAAGTGAAAATTTCGTGCGGCTCAACGCGGACATGACGGATAAGCGGAGGCTATTCAGCATGACCCTACTGAGACACTTGGTGATATTCGCACTTTAACGCCCACCCGTGCCAGTCCAGCCGATAACGGATCGTAATGCCCAGGGTAACGCAAACCAGGAGAAGTAAAATCTAATAAAACGCTCCCCAAGAATTTAAATAGAACAATCTCAGCTTTTATGATTGCTCGGAGCGTTAGCGATTAGAGTTTATCTAAGGCATATTCTTCTAAGATGGGTGCAATACCAGAACCAATCGCGCGGGCTGAAATACCTATCTCACCGGAAACAATTGTGAAAATTCCATTAGTAGAGGCAGCAATTCGTGCCACGCCAGGCATAAAAAAACTGGGAGGACGGATTTTGATGACTGCCTGTTATGATGCCAAACAAATGTTTGTGGCCCAGGCTCTGGAAGCGGATTTTATTGCTCCATACTTTGGCCGAATGATGGAGGCCGGTGTAGACGCAATGGGTCATCTAGCGACGATGGCACAAATGAATAACGGATGCGAAAAACCCTGCTCTGTCCTTGTGGCGTCATTGCGTTCACCTGACCAGATGGTGTCGCTTGCCGATATTGGGCACGATTGCTTCACAATTGCGCCTAGTGTTGCACGTTCACTCTTGGATTGCCGTCTAAGCGTCGCCGCATTTTAAGATTTCGAGGCCATAGCAAAATCAGGTCGGACGTGAATGGTTTTGTCTTAGTATTGCTTTTTTAAGGATAAAACTTAAAACCATCTTGATTGATCGCAAGGCAAGAACAGACAGCTGTGTAAATACGCTAGCCGGCAAACCTTGCCGTCAAGCCGCCGTCTACAGTCCAATTCGCACCAGTAACAAATGACGCTTCATCAGATAATAAAAAGGCAATGCAGTTAGCAATCTCAGCTGGGCGCGCCATGCGCTTCATAGCATGCACATCAAGCACCTTATCCCGCAATTTAGGATCGTTTAGCTCAAAAAATTCTTTGACGAGTGCAGTCTCAGTATAGCCAGGACTTAGAGCGTTCACACGGATTTGATGTCTGCCAACTTCAAGTGCAAGAGAGCGGGTTAGACCAACTAGGCCAGACTTTGCGGCGGCATATGGAAAAAACCCAGGATAGGTCATTGTTGCGTGAACAGAGGCGACATTGACAATTGCGCCGTTCCCACGAGCAATCATGTCGGGCAACACGGCTCTGGCAACGAGCCATGCCGCCTTCAAGTCTATGGACATAAAATCATCCCACTCGGCTTCTGTCATACTAACCGGATCCGCGTAGGAATTCCGTCCTGCATTATTTACCAGGCCAGTTATTGGGCCAAAGGCGGAATGAAACTCACTAAGTGCAGTTGTAAGAGCTTCTGGTGAACAGATGTCTGCCTCACGAAACATGACATCCTTGCCAAGGCTATCCGAAAGATGCTCGCCCTCATCGCGCAGTACATCCACAAAACTCACATACGCGCCCTCATCCCGAGCCTTTTCAACAGTTGCTGCACCAATCCCACGGCTACCGCCGGTGACAAGTATATGCGCGCCTTCTAATCGCCCCATGATGTTAACTGCCTCCGTGAACAGATAAACTGAATGACCATTCAAAGTCGTGGCACCGCAGTGCCATCGAATTCATCGCTCAAGATAGTTCAATCACAACAATTCATTCATCTCAGGCAGTAAATCACATGTGCCCGTGACCGATTTTTCAGCGTCCAGTCAGAGACTGCCGCTTCATTCGCCGATCAATCAGCGTCTGCAGGACTACGGAAACCACAATCACCAAGCCAAAAGCTAATTGAGTGTAGAAAGCGTTAATACCGGCCGCAACGACACCTGCGTTAATGGCGCCAATGATATATGACGCGAAGAAACTGCCCGCGACAGATCCCGTCCCCCCAAAAACACTAGTCCCGCCCAAGAACACGGACGCAATTGTGTTCAGTAGGAAACCCTCACCAGTGGTTGGCCAAAAATAGAACCCGTAAATCGATGTCATCAGACCTGAAAAAGTCGCCATTATGCCAACAAGAATGAATGCGCGTGTTTTAACGCTCACGGCATTAATGCCCATTAGTCTGGCTGAGGTCGGGTTATCTCCAACGAGGAATACATGTGCACCAAAGCGGGTCCGATTGAGTAACAGCCATGCCCCAATTAATATCACGACCATCCAAATTGTTTGGACCGGTATCCCAAACGGTGACGAGCGCAGTAGAGCATGCATCTCTGGATAGTCTTGTGCCGTCAGCGGAACGCCTGATCCATCCATCATCACAAGTTCAAGCCCGCGGAATAAAAACGATGTTCCAATTGTAACCACTAGCGACGGTATATTTAGAAAAGCCACAAGCGTTCCGTTGATCCAGCCACATATTGCGCCAGTGCCAAAGGCTGCGACAAGGGCGAGTGGCCACGCCAGCCCTCCTTGAGCCAAGAGGCAAAACACCGCTGTGCCTAAAGCCATGATAGAGGGGAACGACAAGTCCATCTCCCCAGTTATCACCACAAACGTTAGTGCAATTGCGATTATGCCGAACTGTGGAGTTGTCTGCGCAAACGCTAAATAGATGTTCTTGTTTGTGAACACCTCCGGGGCCGCGATCACGAAGGCAAGCCACATGATCAGGCCCACCCCGACAATTCCTATTTGGCTGACATAGCGGCGCCAGAACGAAGGAGGGCCGACCCGATTGTCTTTAGGCTTCTGGGGTGTTGCCTTAGAGGTTTTTGTCTTCGCTGTCATAATTATTCCTCAGTCCAACGACCCAGTACGGGCGACGTGATACAAGCGCTCGATTAATTCATCCATTGAGATCTCGCTCTTGTCGTAGATCCCAGCCACTTTCCCACGGTCGAGCACATAGAGGCGGTCCACAACTGGATAAACATGGAAAATATTGTGATCTATGAAAATCGCGGATTTTCCGGCTTTCTTAATACCACCCACAAAGTCCAGCGTTTTCTTGGTCTCAGTCAGCGACAGACCGACAGTGGGCTCATCGAGGATCACTAGGTTTGCGTCAAAATATAGCGCGCGGGTTATCGCCACACCTTGCTTCTCACCGCCGGACATTGTTGCGACAACATTGTCAGGGTGTACTGCGGCGGACGTGAACCCCATATGATCGGACATCAATCGAGCCGACTCGGAGCGCATTTTCGCTACGTCCAGCAACCCCCACTTCGAGCGCGGTTCGCGGCCCATGAACATATTCCGCCAAATCGGCTGCTTCTCACAGAGCGCCCGCTCCTGATAAATTGTCTCAATCCCCAGATCACGGGCTCGCGCCACGGACCAGTCGTCAATGCGATTTCCGTCAAACCAGATTTCACCCCCAGGGTCAGGTGAATGAAACCCCATCACCGTTTTCACCAAAGTTGATTTTCCCGCGCCGTTGTCGCCAAGGAGCCCGACGATCTCGCCAGGATATACCGCGAAATCTACATTTGATAGGGAACGCACCTCGCCAAATGTCTTGGACACGTTGCGTAGTTCAATCACCGGTGTGCCGGTGGGAGGCGTCGCCTTAGTCATTTCAGATCCTTTGAAAGCAGCATTACTGCGGCGAGCATGCCGCCGCAGTAATTTTTGGGTTAGCGGATCTCAACGGCCGCAAGTGGCGCAACGGCGTCCACGTTAGACGAGTCTACGAATGCACCGGCGGTGTTAACATCCAGACCTGAGAAGCCATACTTTTCAGTCAGGCAAATATTTAAGATCGGCAGATAGCCCTGTAGGTACGGTTGCTGGTCGATCACAAGGTTCTGATAACCGTCCTGCACTGCCTGGGCAGTATTGGGCGACATATCGAAGCCTGCAAAATACACCTGGCCGGGCTCGAGCCCGGCAGCCACTGCATAAACGCCTACGTTTGAGGTCAAGCCACCGTGGTCGGTTACAACGATTTTTACATCAGGGTTGGCACCCATGAGACCAACAAATGTCGCCGTGCCAGCGTTTGGATTTGCATTCGTGGCGGCGTCGATCTCTTGATACAGTACCTCCAAGCCAGCAGCCTCAAAGGCTTCGATAACCCCAACAGTACGTTGTCCACGGTCGCCGCCCTGAGCCTGAAGGCCCCAGACAAACACTTTGTCGCCAGGCGAAACACCCGCACGAGCCGCTGCCTCAGCACCTAGAGCATAGCCTGCGTCATAGTTAGGCGCGCCGACATAACCAAAGCCATTGGGCCCATACGCTGCCTGGCTGTCACGCAGCGAGGTATTGAGCGTCGTAAAAATTATACCCTGATCGTAAGCTTGCTGGACAATAGGGCCAGTGGCCGCTTCGCCCGCAAACCCATAGGTAGCAATTCCGTCAACACCGGTCGCAACCGCCTGCTGGATCTGCTGGAGCATCAAGTTTGGATCCCAATCAGAAAAGTAGTAGGTTACGTCCGCGCCAAGGTCTAGCTCAGCCTGCCGAAATCCGTTGTACACGTTGTTAGCGAAAACGCCGCCCTGCGGACCACCAGGGAATGCCGCAATTCGAACGCCCTCACACCATTTTTCAACTGGCTCTGCGGATACCCCAGTAGCAGCCAACACAGCTGTCGAGCAGGCAAGCGCAGAAAGCAAAATCTTTGCTGATTTCATATTTATTTTCCTCCCTTTTAAAGCTCCAGCCACGATTACAGCTTTTTGGTGTATGTTGTTATGGAGCACAACTAAATGGGTAAACTAGTCATACAAACCTGTAAATAGTTTTATAAGCAACGGAAAATAGCGCCTTGCAAATAATCTATTCTGTATCAAAAATCTTTTTTTATTGAAAAAATTATCCTCGCAACTGAAATAAATAAATTATTGCATTTACGGGCTCGAAAACTTGTCATACAAGTTGCCCATGGCATTTAAGAAAAAAGAAACTTCACCAGGTGAGACTGCGGCCCAAAACGTTGCAGAGCTGATCACAGCGGAAATTTTTGATCAATTTGATTTAGGAGTACAGCTTCCCTCTGAGACGGAACTCGCCGCTCGTTTCAAAGTCAGCCGAGTTACCGTGCGAGAGGCACTCAAACTTCTTGCAGGGCGTGGCCTCATAAATTTATCGCGAGGCCGGCGAGCCGCAATCCAACAGCCAGATGGCGCTATGTTTGGCGCATTTTTACAGGCGCTCATTCACTCAGACCCACGGGCTGTGTTTGACCTCACTCAAGTAAGGCGTTCCTTAGAAGTGCAATCGGTCACGCTCGCCTGCCGAAATGCAAGCCGGTCCGGCATTGACAGTGTGACATCTGCCCTAGCAGTAATGCAAGAGATCGCGCAAAGCATGCCTGAAGGCGAGGCAAATGTCGAAGTTGGGCAGGCGTTTGATCACGCTGACGTAAAATTCCACCAGTCAATTGCTTTAGCGGGAGGGAACCGAGTCCTCACATTTCTATTTGAGGCAATGGAGGGTGCCCTAATTGAAAGTTTCAAACGTAGTCGCCGCTTTCAGAAAAGATCAAGAGATACCCTACTGAGTGTTTGTGATGAACACGCTCAGGTACTAGAGCACGTCCGGCTCAAAGATGAACGCGCTGCAATAGAAGCACTACTGGCTCTTATTGACAGATCCGAGGCCAACCTCAGATCATCTTCTGGCATGAACGTGAGGAGCCGAATGTGAAAATTACTAGTCTGAAGACTTGGGTCGTACCTCCACGTTGGCTATTTCTAAAAATAGAGACCGACGAGGGTATATCTGGCTGGGGCGAACCTATCCTCGAAGGCCACGCCGAAACTCTGAAGGCAGCTGTACATGAATTGGAAGATGTACTGATAGGCTGCGATCCGAGCCGGATTGAAGATATATGGCAGATGATTTACCGAAACGGCTGCTATAGGGGCGGGCCAGTGCTGATGAGCGCCTTGGCGGGCGTTGATATGGCGCTCTGGGACATAAAGGGCAAAGCTCTTGGCGCCCCTATTCACACATTACTTGGTGGACCAGTACGAGATCGCATCCGCACCTACCAATGGTGTGGCGGCGACAAACCCTCAGATCTTATTGGCGGGGTGAAAGCTGTAAAAAGCAATGGTTATTCAGCTGCAAAATTTAACATATGCGCGGAACTTCAGATCGTAGACACATATGCAGCAGTAGATAGGATAGTAAAAAGCTTGTTCGAGCTACGGGAAGCAGTTGGAGACGAAATGGATCTCGCATTTGACTTCCATGGCCGCGTGCACGCACCAATGGCGCGCGTGTTACTTAAAGAGTTAGAACCTCTAAGGCCAATTTTTGTTGAGGATGCAGTAGTTTCGGCAATGATTGAAACAATGGCAGACCTAGCTCGCTCGACTTCAATACCTCTTTGTATCGGAGAACGCCTGCACAGCAGGTACGACTTTAAACGCGTATTTGAACTTCGCGCGGCGCAGGTCATCAATCCGGACACAGCCCACGTTGGTGGGATCTCTGAAATGGTCCGGATAGGCCATTGGGCCGAAGCCTACGATGTCGCGCTTGCACCTCATTGCCCGATAGGCCCCATAGCACTTGCAGCCTCGTTACAGGTTGATGCAGTTTGCCACAACGCATTCATTCAGGAGCAGTCAATCGGTATCCACTACAATACAGGCGCTGATGTGTTGGACTATCTGGTTCCAGGGGGCATCGAAATAGATAACGGTGACCTACTTATTCCACGGGGCCCTGGCCTTGGGATCGAGGTTAATCAAGAAAAAGTCGAGGAATTGTCTCGAGTGGGCCATCGATGGCGCGCACCCATTTGGAGGCACAAAGATGGGTCAATCGCCGAATGGTAAAACGCTTTAAGGGCATACATGCCGTTCTCTTCGCTCTTTTTGACGCTAACGAAGAGCTAGATCGCTTTGCAATGGCAAGCCAGATGGCGTGGATCCGTCAAGCAAGCCCTGACGGGGTCATTGTACTTGGTCTCGCAACGGAAGTCGGGAAGCTCAGTGAAACTGAGAAGAGGCAAATTATTGATTGGGCCGCTCAAGATCGGGGCGACCTGCCACTCGGGGTCACTGTCACTGGAAATTCGGTTGCGGAGCAAAAATCTCTCGCCGCTCACGCAACAGCTGCCGGCGCTGACTGGTTAATTCTTCAACCACCCCTCGCGGGAAACTACGCCCCCAATGAATACATTAACTTCATGACCCGGGTGGGCAGTGATTTAAGTCTGCCCTTCGCGGTACAGAACGCGCCACAATACCTGGGACGTTCACTGTCATCAGACGATCTTAACAGATTGGCTGACAATTGTCCTGGCTTTACCCACGTCAAAGCAGAAGTGAGCGCAGGTGATTTAGCTAACCTCATTGCCGTGTCAGGCGATAAGCTCACCGTCCTAAATGGCAGAGGCGGGCTCGAGATGACTGACTGCTTGCGCGCCGGTTGTGAGGGATTCATTGTGGCGCCTGATGTGTTGAGCGGTGTGATGAACTGTTTGAAACACTGGCGCTCTGGAGACGAAGCCAGCGCCGAAAAAGCCTATGCATCCTTTCTACCCGCAGCAACCTTTGCCATGCAGTCACTTGAATATTTGGTATGCTACGGCAAACGAATATTCGGGTTTCAAACTGGAATTACGATTTATGATCGAGCGCCAGCACTCCGACCAACCGAAGCTGGACTGGCTTATGCCAGAGGTTGGGCTGAACGCAATTCAGCGGGAAAATGAAAATAAAGAATATGACTTCGAATGACACGCCCTCAGACGGGATCAAAATTGAGTCTCGCTGATTACAAATCAGACCAATTTCCCCAAGGTCTCTATCAGCCGATCAAAATCTCTGTCATCATTCCAGAGATGCGGCGTAATGCGCAAAGAACCCGCGCGCTCCGATAAATATACATTTTCTTTTGCCAATTGGAGCAAGAGGTCGTTGCGCGCACCTGACGGCAGCTGTGCACCAATGAAATGTGCCCCACGGTTTTCAGCGGGAACAGTTTTCAATCCAAGCGCATTGAGCCTGCGACACAAATCTGCATTACGGGCAGCGAGCGTGCTCTCAATCGCCATTACATTCCAATCAAGCAATTGTCGCAGCGCCTCGTTCACACCGGGTAGAAGCGCGAAATTTGCTCGCTCACCCATATCATATCGGACTGCGCCAGCCTCAAATGTTTCTGGGTTCTCAGTGAGACGAGAAAAATTACGCCCACCCTGCCGCGTAACCCAGCCTTCTTCGAGTGGCTTCCCATCAAAATAGGTGGGATCCACGTAAAGAAATCCAGTAGAATATGGGCAGAGCATCCACTTATAATTTGCCACGGCCGCAAAGTCTGGGCGGATTATAGTAAAGTCAGTGACCAGCGCTCCTGCAGATTGTGTCAAGTCCAAGACGAGCGCAGCACCCACTTCGTCACATCGCGAGCGCATTTTTACCAGGTCAATATAAGCCCCTGTGGTCCAGAGCACGTTAGGCACGGCCACGATAGCGGTGCGCTCATCAATTGCCTGTAGGAGCGCAGCGGTTGCTGCCGCACCCTGGGGAACGTCTACTTCAACAAAATCCCCACCGGCCTCACGCGCTTTGCGCTTCCACGGATAGGTGTGTGAGGGAAACTGATTTTTCAGAGTGATAATGCGCTGACCCTGAGTTAGGGGAATGTTATTGGCCGCCGCACTCAACCCGTAAGAGGCGGAGGGAACGACCGCAATTCGGTCCTCAGGCGCATTAACCAACTGCCCAAATAACTTTTTGGCGGTGTCTACTTCTTCAAAAAAATGATCAATGGTTAGCCGCCAGGGTTGCGCCTTCAACCGCACGCCTTCATCGATTGCTGCGACAACAGAATGCATGAGCGGCGACATGTATGCGGTGTTCAGATAGGCGACCTCGTCAGGAATATCGAAGAGATGTTTTTGAGAGGCTATAATCGGCTTACCCATTATCTATTGTCCCTAATTCACTGGGAAAAGCTGTCTTTATCATCACTAGAACACAATCTTTTTCGACATCAGCTTTTTGCTTTTATTTCGTGATTTTGCACTCACCAAAATTCATTTGTTCCTAATGTGTAGAGCATAGCTTTGGGGTACGTTAAATTCTAGGAGACTGAAAAACACGCTCCCCATTAATGCGGATGTCCACATCCACCCGATAGGTTTCCAGGGCTTCGAGGTTCAGCTCAATTCCCAACCCTGGAGCATCTGGCAATTCAATCTCTCCATTGGCATTGGGGGCGATCTGAGTAATCGTCAGCTCGCGTGCCAGCGCCGACAAACCGGTGGGATACTCACAGATTTTATGGTTCTGGAGGCCGGCATAAGGTTGGATTGAGGCTGACAGAGCTAGGTTCGATGTGAACGTGTGATTTATGTAGACCACGTCTCGCTCGGCGGCATAGCGCGCCACATCGACCGCAGGCCCAATACCACCAATTCTACCGCAATCAATTTGGATGAAGCCAACGCCTCCAAAGTCGATCAAGTGCTCTGCCATGTGCCGATTATGTGCCGCCTCTCCGCCAGCGGTTTTGACTGTGCTACATTGGCTAGAAAGCGACTGATACGCACGATATGCGTGACCGTGAAAGGGCTCCTCAAATAGCATGACATTGGCAGCCTCCATAGCTGGCAGCCGCGCCGCTGCCGCCTCCACGTCTTCACCAAATATTTGACCGGCATCTATCAAGAGGATGCCGTCTGGACCCAATCCTTCGCGGGCTGCTGCCACTTGATTGGCGTCAGCTTCAACAGACTGGCCAAAAGGTGACCAACCAAATTTTGCGGCTCGAAAGCCACTGGATCTTATGTCTTTGGCACGGGACAATGTTATCTCAGGGCTGCTGCCAAACAAGACTGAGGCGTAGGGAGTTTTGGCGTATGCCTTCTCCCAATTTAAGAGTTGCCAAACTGGGACGCCTCGAGCCCGGCCGAGCAAGTCCCATAGGGCCATTTCAATTCCGGACCACGTGTGAGCGGCCTGCAGTAGGTCCATAGAGTTGTAAGCAACCTTTGCGGCAATTGCTCTGATATCATTTGGGCTTTCGATCCGCGCCCCGAGCACTGCGTCAGATACTGGACGACATGCGCCGTGCGAGATTGGGCAGACAAATGCAGAAATTGACGGTAATGGAGCTGCCTCACACTCTCCCCATCCCTCGTAATCGCCCCCACGCACCCTGACCACCAATGCGTCCTGGCTCCCATCAGCTGCAACCGTGACTTGCGGCATTGACAGGTAAAAGAAATCAACACTCTCAATCCTCAAAGTGGACATGTCTAAGTCTCCTCGACGAGTGATGGGATCACTCTTGTAGTAATCAATCATCACACACAGTGATATCGATTTCGTAAGATGCCTACCCTCAGCAGAGTATCAAAAACATGTCGGAAAAAAAGCTTTTCACTGTGGAGGAGTAAGCTGCAAACCGTCAACCGTGGGCCAATTTCTAGAATTTAGCCCAGGCTGAGCTAACATTTAAAATAGGATTGTATTGCAAGAAGAAACAATGACGGATTGCACTGTTATCATTCTGGGATCTGGGCCAAGTGTTACAAAGACACGTAACCATCCGCGCAAACCCTCAGAATTTTTTGTTGCCATCAACAATGCCTGGCGGGTGCGTGAGGATTGGGACTGGCTGATACACCCCGAAGACTTTCCCGCAAATCGACGGCCAAATTCACTGCAAAGAGGACAACGTATCGTTGGCGCACGAGAGTATGTCCCGGTGCAAAATGAATTCGGTGGCTTTGTGTATGCCGGCGGAACAATGGCTTTTACTGCTGGATACTGGGCGCTCGGAGTACTGAAGCCTCGGGTGATCGCGATGATCGGATGCGACATGGTATACCCGGATACGGGACCCACTCACTTTTATGGCCACGGCAAAGCAGATCCATTGCGAGATGATATCACCCTCCGATCACTTGAGGCAAAATCAGCAAGGTTTTGGGCCTTAGCCTCGCGGGCTGGCTGTTCGGTCGTTAATTTATCTACGGCGCAGCGAACACGGCTCACATTCCCAACAGCTTGTCACTCCGAACTCGAAAAATTAAGACCAACCCAATTCAAAAAAAATTTCGTGGACAAAGCACTGCAAGCCGAAGCAGCCGCAAACTATTTCGTCCCTTCAGGACGATACTGGGAAGCGAAAAGTAACTTCGACCCAAAGGTAATCGATGCAATTGATAGACTTTGGCTAGATGCGGTCGAGCACCGTAAACGTTGAACGATGAATGCGCGCATTTGTAGAGCGGTGTTGACGATTCAATAGCTTAATCAAAAACGTTTCACTAGCCGCACATCAGCCCGCATTGCCATGCTGATGAAAAATCCCAACGGCTCCTGCGCTAAGTTTAATTATTCGTTTTATTTCTCCTGATACCTTATACTCTCTTATAACTCACCAATCATTGGACTGATTGATGGATGAGTTGAGCAGCCGTCAGGAGCATGCCCGATATGAAACGCATTTATGATTTCTCCCGAAAACCAGCGAAACGCAATTACACCATCGCGGACCTGCAAGACCTAAAGGTAAATCCCAAAAAACTGTCGATGGCCAACCCGGCAAACCGCGCTGAAATACTCGCGTGCAAAGAGGCAGGCATAGACTTGTTCGTTGGAGGGATGGAGCAAATAGATGACATTCGAGAAATTGCGCCGACCCATTTCGCACGAGTGGGCTCAAGGTGGGCACAATTTGGATCGAACGCAGAAATCCTAGCTGACGCATTTGAGGCTATGCGCCGTGGCGCCGACATGTACTACACACTGCGCTCGCTCGATGCTTTGGAAATGATGTCGAGAGAGGGGATCCCGGTGCAAAGCCACATTGGGTTGATCCCAACCTTTAGTCAGTACTGTGGTGGCTTAAGGGGTTGGGGGCGCAATGCCGATGAAGCAATTAAAATTTTTGAAAATCTGAAACGCCTCGAAGAAGTGGGCGTAATTGCGGTCGAAGCCGAATGCATCGCAGAGGAAGTTTTGGAGGCCGTGAACTACAAGACGTCCATCGTCACGTTCTCGCTGGGATCAGGCATGGCCGGGGACGTGATTATGTCCTTTGTTGCCGACATTTGTGGGGAAGATAGCGAAGAGGAAAGGCCGCCAAAGCATGCACACGCATTTGGCAATGTTGGACGCTTACAGAAACAAATTCACGAGGAACGCGTCGCCGCACTCACACAATTTCATAATGAGGTAGCAAACGAAAACTTCCCATATCCAAAAAATAACATTTCGATGCACGAAGGCGAGAAAGACAAATTTCTCGAGGCCTTAGATAAGTGGAGGCCAACGCATCAATAACATTTTGACTTGATATATAAGAAATGTGGACCTGGATCACACGTGCAACCGCACGTGTAAGTCTTTAACAAACCCTCCTCAGAGGCGGCATAAGCATTGATTTCACGCCAACCTTGGTTTCGCGATATCCAGTGCGTCGTCAGCCTCAGGCCCTCTACCGTAGCTCATGCGTTTCATTTGCTCCAATACCCGATCCATTTCATTATCGGAGAGCACTGGCGGTTCACCAAACGCACAGGCGTTAATGTAAATTTTTGCTAGGGACTCTACCTCGATGGCCATTGCAAGGGCGCCGTCAACATTCTTCCCTAGGCTAATTTGACCATGCTGCGCGAGCAGACACGCCATTCTGCCGTCCAGGGCGTCTATCGCTGCATTGGAGAGCTCTTGTGTGCCAAAAGTCGCATAAGGGGCACATCGAAGGGTATTACCGCCCATTAACCCAACGATATAGTGAAAAGCCGGAATGTCTCGATGGTGACAAGCCACAGCAGTGGCGAAGGTGGAGTGACAGTGCAACACAACATCAACGTCTACACGTGTTTTTAGTATATCGCGATGGAAGCGCCACTCCGATGACGGCCGGGGGCCAAGATAGGTGCCGTCCCAATCCATCTGCACAATATCCTCAGGGCTGATTTGATCGTATGGGGTTGAAGAGGGTGTAATCAAAAATCCATCACCATAGCGTACGGAAAGATTTCCAGATGTGCCCTGATTTATACCGTGCGCATTCATCTTTAAGCAGGTCTCAATCATATTGCCGCGCAGTTTCTTCTCATCAGGTTTCATTCAACTCTCTCCCTTGCAAGCCTTTGCCAATCATCGACATATTTTTTCAAACCTTGGACCTTATCCAGTTTGGATGGATGCCCGAGCGTTGGTGGTAAAACTGTAGATGGGTAACATAATGCGACCGCTCCCCTTGAGAGGCCATCAGCCGCCTCATTTATAAAAGTTTTCGCATTAGGCGCGGATAGGGAGCGTATTGAGTTTACCATTGCTGCGTAGAGTGGCTCCTGCAAGTAGCTCCCGTCTAATATCCATGTTCGATCAGGTCCCAAGGTGTTTGCGCACTCCACCGTAAGAAGCGCACTGTGAATGATCGCCAAGGCAAGACGCTGTTCTTGTGTGTCTGGTTTTGGACCGACTATCTGCCCAGAACGCGCAGAACCTGGAAACTGGCCATTATCATCGCCCAAACTCGGTAGCACCATGGTCCCCTGCAATACCAATTCCTGGATCACACTTAGGTCGGCTCTTGCTCCGGCGGGTTGGACACCTGCGATAGTCTCATATTCACGTCCAGCCATCGTCAGTGCGCCACAAACTGGGTTGCCAAACGGATCTGAATTGCACGTCATCCCCAGTGCCTCATTCAGCTGCAGCGGGTCAAATCCCCCAGCGAGGGCCACGGTCCAAGTGCCGGTAGACACAACGGTGAACTCCTCAAGGCCTAACGATTTATAACTATAAAAATTGGCCGATGAATCATGGATCCCCGCGTGCACTTTAATATCAAGAGGCAGTGAATATTTTTGGGCCAATTCCGGTCGTATCTTTCCAAGCACCGCATCAGACGAGGTCATGGGTGGTAATATTCTCTGCCAGTTGCGATCCCGCACTAACTCCGTCCAACTAGACTGAGGCACATTCCACAAGTGAGACTGGGCACCTAAAATTGTAAATTCACTGACAGCCACACCACTCAAACGCCATGCCCAGTACTGTGGAAGGCATAAAAACCACCGAGCATGCTTAATGGCTTCAGGTAGCTCAGTTTCAATCCAAAAAAGCTGACGGGCTACGTGACTGGCACCCATCATTAAGGCCGAACCACGATCTAGGTAGCTGGCCTCAATATTTTCGTACGCCATAGCGATGTCTTCTGGAAGCTCTTGTTCATAGTCGATCATAGGTACTAAGGCTCCATCGCCAACGACCTCATTACGATCCTCAACCAACACTCCACCCGACCCATGGGCCGCTACGATGAGATCTCCAATGGAGTGGTTTTGATTTAATTCAGCTAGTGTAGAGAACACCCATTCGTTTAGCTCGATAAGATCTGTATGCCGCCAATTTTTAGATTCTACCGACACATTCCGAGTCGAGCGGCTATCTATGACGTCACCACTCTTGCTACATATGAATAATTTGACGTTTGATTTGCCGTGGTCGAGGACAGCAACTGTCTGATTATCCATGCTCACTCACTCCCCTACCACAAAGGCACAATACACTTACGAAGAACCGTATTACGCCTACTGCACGCTACCTTTGCGTAAGTTTTGGCTCAATGGGGTTATTAGTTGCAGCCACATCCGATCATCGCTTGTCCGGAACACCATTCATAACACAAACAAAGCGTACTAGTAGCGGTACAGAGATCCAAAAGCGTCAAGAAATCCTCGAAACTTGGTCGCAAATTGACGCGTTCGTCCGCCGAACTTTCATAACGCTAGAGGCGGGAGGCGTGTTATGAACAATCACTTTCGAGACAGTCGCAAGATTGACCCCAGTCGCGGTGCTGTCACCGGTGACAATACGCCCAATGACCAAGATCGAATTGAAATTGGGCCGACTCAACTTGCCTATGCGGAGTGGGCCGATGCGGGTCTACTTCTACCTGATTTGCAGGAGATGCGACGTTATCGTTGGTTCCGCCTAACGCAGGCAATTCAGGCGCGCGACTACGCCGGCCTCTTGCTCTTTGACCCCCTCAATATTCGCTATGCGACTGACAGCACCAACATGCAGTTGTGGAACACCCACAACCCATTCCGCGCAGTCCTGCTGTGTGCGGACGGGTATATGGTAATGTGGGACTATAAGAACGCGCCATTCCTGTCACAATTCAATCCACTTGTGCGCGAGGCCCGGTCCGGGGCTGATCTCTTCTATTTTGACCGCGGCGACAAAATTGACGTGGCCGCGGATCAATTCTCCAATGAGGTGAGGATCCTCCTTGAGGAGCACGCCGGCCAAAACCACCGCCTCGCCGTTGACAAAATCATGATCCACGGGCTCCGCGCGCTCGAGGCGCAGGGCCTGGAGATCATGGAGGGCGAGGAATTGACCGAGAAGGCCCGCTCAATTAAGGGGCCCGACGAGATACGGGCCATGCGCTGCTCGGTCCACGCCTGCGAGACCGCCATGCAGAAGATGGAGGACTTTGCCCGGACCGAGGTGCCGCGTGGCGGAGTTTCAGAAGACGACATATGGGCGGTGCTGCACGCAGAAAACATTCGCCGAGGGGGTGAGTGGATCGAGACACGCCTACTCACCTCGGGCCCGCGCACCAATCCATGGTTTCAGGAGTGCGGTGGACGGATCGTGCAGAACAATGAAATCATAGCCTTCGACACTGACCTCGTCGGCAGTTATGGCATCTGCACTGACATGAGCCGGACCTGGTGGGTGGGCGATCAACGCCCTCGCCCCGATATGGTGGAGGCAATGCGGCACGCTCACCAGCACATGATGACCAACATGAGCTTACTGAGGCCCGGCATCAGCATCCCAGAGCTCGTGGCGAAATCGCATAGCCTCGCAGACAAATACCAAGCCCAAAAGTATGGGTGCCTGATGCACGGCGTCGGACTGTGCGACGAGTGGCCGTTGGTGGCTTACCCCGACCAGGAGGTCGCCGGGGCATTCGACTACACTCTGCAGCCCGGCATGACGCTCTGCGTGGAGGTACTGGTGAGTGAAGTGGGACAGGATTTCTCGATCAAGTTGGAAGACCAGGTCGTCATCACTGAGTGCGGATACGAAAATCTCTCGACCTATCCGTTTGACCCAGCATTATTGGCTTCATAGTGTTCTAGAGACGCACACCCAGTCATGTCGATTTTTTCCAACCCGCGGCAAAATCTAGCCTGCGTGGTTCAGCGTTGTACTTAACCTTTAAAAATATTTTCGCTTTAGCGAATTTTTGAGCCCGACTTTGTGCTGCCAAGGCTACTAATCAATGACGCTGTGTACACGACAAGTGCGATCCAAATAAGTGGAAAAGCAATTACTTTAGGCCCAGTAAACGGTTCCTTAAAAATGAACACCGCGCACAGGAATATCATGGTCGGAGCAATATACTGTAAGATAGCAATCGTTGTCAGACGCAGCCGCTTAGCGCCGTTGGAGTACAACAACAAAGGGACAGCAGTCACCGCACCACACCCCAGAAGCAGCAGTGTTGTCACAGGACCCTCTACGAGAAAGCTACCCGCTCCAGTTAAAATTAAATAAAATATGTAACCCAGGGCGAATGGCAGCAAAACTAAGACCTCCAAAAGGAAGCCTTGATTGGGGCCAATGGGCAAACGTTTTTTGGCTAGTGCGTACATGCCCCAGCTCACAAAAAGTGCCACTGTCACCACAGGCAGGCTACCCGCTGAAACTGTCAATATCACCACAGCAATTACTGCAAAACCGATTGCCACAAGCTGAATTAAGTTAGGGCGCTCTTTTAAAAAAATAGCCCCAAGTGCAACGCTAAAGAGGGGATTAATATAGTACCCTAGCGCGGCATCTAGCGCGTGGTCATTAGCTATCGCCCAAACATAAACTGTCCAATTGAAAGAGATGAGTGCCGCGGTCAGAAGGCCCATAGACAACATCTTCGGCGACCTTAAGGCTTGCACAAGGTCAGACACTCTACCCAATGATATCAAAACTGCGGCAGCTATTGGAACAGACCAAGCCACTCTATGAGCGACAACCTCCGCCGGTGGCACATGAGCAAGTAGCTTCATGTAAATAGGAAGTATTCCCCAAAGGAGGTAAGCTGATACAGCAAATGCGAGGCCCGAACGGCTATCTGTGCTTTCGTTTGCCACTCGATCAACCCTAACTCGCAGAAAAAACTTTAGCGCAACATTATAGTGTTCAAGCAGCACACACTGTTACTTCATCACCATTAGCGATTGGTGAATGTATTCGCCAGTATCCTGAGCGCTTTATGGATTTACAGGGTCAGCTGTAGTAAGAAATACACAACTTAGCTAGAAAAATGCGCCTTGAAGCGATCAATGCAACTCCTGAAACCAGCTTCAAAGTCTCCGTCTCCCTTGTGGTATACGCTCTCAAAAGAGATTACCCCTTGGTAGCTGTCTTGTCGTAAGGAACTAGCAATTTTCGGAAAGTAGGGCGCTAGCTGTCCCTCATCCATTCGGCGCACTTCAAGGTGTGCCCTTGGGGTGTCAACTTGGACGTCCTTTATATGAACGTGGCCTAAGTAACCCTGGCTCAATTCCTTGTAGCCATCAGGAAATGCCACCTCGTGACACCAGCAATTATTAGCTGGATCCCACAGAACGCCCAAGACGTCCTTTGCATCCAGATCATCAATCAGACGACGACCCGTGTAACTGGAATTAACCATCGTGCCATTACCCGTTTCAACCACTAACTTGACACGTTCAGCCCTGGCCAACTCGATTGCTGGCGCAATCAGCGGCAGAATAGCGTCCCACGCGCCCTTCGCGACGTTCCATTGCTCTGCTCCATGACTACCCCAAAGTATTTGCTCCTTCTTTGGCGTCATGATCCGTACTAATCCCGCATCTAAAATGTGTGCCATGTCGATGACGCGTTTAAGTGCGTCCATATGGGTTGTGTGGAGTGTGTCACCGGGTTTGTTGTTTTGGGTCATACCCGCAAAGATGTGACGGGAGAGGCAGGAGACGGGCTTACCGCGATCTCTCAAGAGACTGTCCATTTCTTTGATCTGCTCTGGCGTGTGATCACCCACCTCGGCATCCCAAACAAATTGTAATTCTGCGTATTCTAAGTCGAACTCATCCATTACATCGACGGCATGGTAGAGATCACGGCTGATACCGTCACAAATCACACCAAGTTTCATCTAATGGCCCTCGCCCCATCGCGGTGCAATTCTACACCGACTATTTCCTCAATAACCCGCGTACAAACCCAATTGTCTCCATTGGGGTACTTTATTTTACCTGCATGAAACACTTGCATCGCTTGAGCAGCCATATGCAGCGGCACAGTCATTTGCTGTGCCAAATCAAGGGAAATGGTTAAATCCTTGTGCATGGTGGAGATGTGACTGCCCGTCCCCTCGAATTTACGGTCGATTATATTCTCTAGAGCCGCCTTAGTAACGCCACATCCAGCTCCAGATGTGGTGAAAACATCGTGGATCACTTGCCCCGAAATGCCCGCCTTTGCAGCAAGAACACACGCCTCAAAATTCGCTGCGAAAATCGATCCAATTACTGTCTGCAGGCACGCCTTAACTGTCTGACCTTGTCCGGGGACTGACCCAACCCGATGAATTTTGGCTGACACAGCCTCCATGACTGGCACCGCACGATCAAGGATATCTGAAGGAGCTGCGGCCATCATTGTAAGTGTGCCCGATTGCGCTCCCGGGAACCCGCCTGACACTGGAGTATCGACCAAATCGAGCCCAGTCGATTTTAATCCTTCTGCGATCTCTACAAGCTCATGCGGTTTGATCGTGGCCGTGATCAGAATAATTCCACCCTTGCGCATGGCTTCCACTAGCCCACCTCTTCCAAAGATTACCTCCTTGGCCTGCGCGCCAGTCATCACCATTACGAAGGCTGCGTCCACATTGCGGCCTAACTCGAACAAATTTTCTGCTGGTTTTCCTCCAAACTCAGAAAAGCTAGCCATCCGCTTCTGATCAATGTCAAAGCCCCAAGTCTCAAAGCCAGCCTTGATCAAATTCAAAGCCAAGCCGCTGCCCATATCCCCAAGACCAACAACCGCTGCTTTCATTATCACCCTCCACCGTTGTGCTTGCCATCCGCCGTTCGAAAGCATCGCAGAAGCAGCCAAAAGCCAAGAAAAATCACTTGCAACTTTCATATTTGATGAATTTTGATGTGAAGTATGGCTTAGAATGGATTTATTTGATGTATTTTGATGTAGTAAGTGCCCTATGACCGGTCGTGCTCGTATTAAAGAAATTGCAAATCTCGCAAATGTTGGCAGTGCCACTGTCGATAGGGTTATACATGGACGCAGCCATGTGTCGGACACGACCAGACAAAAGGTTCTTCAGGCCAAATCTGCAATAGAGAGTGGTGCGTGGACGGTGCGCAGCCCTAGGCCATGGCATTTGAAGGTGATTTTGCCTGAAATGGCCGGGCTATCTACTGAATATCTTGCCCAATGTTTTAACGAGTTTGGAGCTCTGGGGAATGCCATTGTCGAATGCGCATTTTCGCCCAAGCTGGAGCCTGCCGCCTTAGCTCGCAAACTACGCAACTGTGGTTCGGGCAAGTGGGACGTGGTTATATTTCAAGCTCTGGAAGATCCAAGGGTTCGTGATGCTGTCTCCTATCTTAATAACAGAGGAGTGCCTTGCCTTAGTCTTCTCTCTCCCCTGCCTAATGCGCCAGTTATTGGGTTTGTTGGTAGTGACGGACGAGCGGCGGGGCGAACTGCGGGGCTCTTAATGGGTCTAGCATGCCCTCACGGCGGCGAAGTTGTAATTATTTCGGGTGGCCAGTTATATCGTTCCCACGAAAATCGAGAAATGGGGTTTCGCTCTTATCTCAGGAGCCACGCAAAGCACCTTAAAATACTTGAAACTGTGCTAGGCCATGACACGGCTGAACAAAATCACGAGAACTTAAGCCGAATTATCCGTAACACTCCCGGCTTGGTCGGGCTGTACAATGTAGGTGGCGGCAACGAAGGGATTGTGCGTGCCCTGAGTGAGGCCAATTTAACTTCAGAAATTTGCGTCATTGCACACAACCTAACACCCAGAACCCGAAGTCATCTAGGAGAGGGCATTTTTCAATTTATTCTTCACCAAGATATGAGACTGATGGCTGAGCGCGCCATAAATGTTTGCCTAAACTACCTAATCAACGGGCAAAGTGACAACATTCACGTGCCTGTAGAGATTATAACCAGGGAAAATCTGGAACCTCGTGATAGCGGCCAGCAAACATTGAATAGTTTGCCTCAATAAATGATTTATTTATTGCCACTTTCGATCATGTGTGAGCGTCATGCTCACAACATAAACGATATGACTTCGGAGCATTCTTGAGCTTTCTCAAAATTAAAACCATACCACAGCTCTTTTGGAGTGCGCCGGTCCCACTTAGTATGCGCCCCCCTTTTACGTCGTGCGCCATGCTCATATTTGGGCTAATAATTTTTGGGTTTGGGGAGACACTCCTCATAGCATCAGGATCAGGGGTGAGCCCATGGACGGTTTTTGCTCAAGGGATTTCACGCCTTACCGGCTGGAGCATAGGGTTGACGACTTTCGTGGTCAGCTGTGCAGTGCTTCTTCTGTGGATCCCGCTAAGACAAATGCCGGGCATCGGGACCATTCTAAACATTATCATCGTAGCCTCAGTGATGGATTTGGCGCTGCCACATATCCCAGTTTTTGAAGAACCAATCTTCAAAATAGCTGAAGGCGCATTGGGTGTATTCACGACTGGATTTGGTGGAGCAATTTATTTGATTGCCAATCTTGGCCCGGGGCCGCGTGATGGCCTGATGACAGGAGCTCAGAGGATTACGGGATTACCGATTGTATGGGTTCGAAGCGCTATTGAAATTTTGGTGGTGACCGTAGGGTGGCTGCTCGGTGGAATTGTGGGCATCGGAACTCTTTTATTCGCATTTGGGATTGGCCCGTCGATTGCACTCAGCATGGCTATTTTAATTTCCTTATTTGGCAAAAAAAATTCACACTAATGGAAAGATTTTTAAGTTTTTTATCAAATAAAACGCATGCCAAGCTGCTAGGCAGAACCTTCGAAGCCCTCTTGAAGATTACTAAAATTTTTGAGAGCCCAGCCTAATGCGCTAAAAACTTGACCAAATTTTTATCTGCTGATTAGCTCAGAGGGCGTTTGTAATTCTCATATGCATGGTGAGTTGAGCTTGGGAGGAAATTGATGTGCTGACAGATAAACAAAAAGAATCTTTTCACACCAATGGCTACCTCGTGGTCGAAGATGTGTTTGATCAAGAAACTATCTTGGAACCCGTACGTAAAGAATACGAAAACCTACTCGATGAGCTCGTTGACGGCTGGATTTCCGAGGGGAAAATTGCAGCTAGCATAAAAAAAGAAGACTTCTACACCAAGCTCATGCACTGCTATGAAGCAGGGTGCGACTGGTTCCAGCCGATGGATATTTCCCTGCCAGGGGATGAGATCAGTGAAAACACACCCATGCACTTTGGTCCCGCCGTCTTCAAACTCCTCACCGCTGACCGACTTCTTGACATCGTAGAAGATCTCATTGGTCCTGAAATCACTTCTAACCCAATCCAACATGTTCGATTGAAACCACCAGCGAAAAGATTGCACCATGACGAGGTGCGTCCCCACATTGGTAACACGGCATGGCATCAAGACCGTGGTGTGGCCCACGATGAAGCCGACGCCACCGACATGGTTACTGTGTGGTGTGCCGTTAACGACGCGACCGTCAGTAACGGCTGCCTGCAGGTTATTCCAAAGAAGACTGAACAGAGCTTATTGCCTCATTGCCCACAGCGACAAACCACAATAGCGGACGGCTTTTTAGAACAGAGCAATGCAATACCTTTGCCTGTTAAGTCGGGCGGCATTTTAATCCTACATCCGTTGACGCCCCACGCGTCACTAGACAACATGACGAATAAATTCAGATGGTCTTTCGATATACGCTTCAACAAAACCGGGCAGCCCACAGGTAGATCACACTTCCCAGAATTTATTGCGCGTAGCAAAGCAGATCCCGGCCAGGTGCTGACAGACTGGAAAGCTTGGAAAAAATCATGGGAAGAAGCGCGGAAAAAACTCTCGACGCAGAGCCACATACCGATCCACCGCTGGACCAGCGACGCGCCATTTTGTGCTTAAATTCCAGTTTCTGTGTGGTCTGGTAGGCTTCATGGTAGCCGAGGCCTATTTCCGTACAACCAAACCCCCAGGTGCGCAGGGGGCGCGGCTGAAATTAGTTAGTTTTCTACCATTGAATGAAAAGCAGCGCGTTAAGTCTTAGGAACTTCTAATCTTCGTATCTGACATCACTGCCTTTCATTAAATCTGGCAACCACTTCGGCATTTTAAGGCCTTGTGCGACCTGCGCATCCAACTCGGCTTCGAGAGATTTGATGCGTTCCAGCTTTTGAATAACATCATCGATCTTGGCAAAGGGAACTACAACTACTCCGTCAAGGTCAGCAACAATCATGTCACCGGTTTCAACCTGTTGGCCACCAATTTGAATTGGAAAGCCAACTGTTCCGGGCCCCGACATGTAGGGAGATGCAGGTGTGAGGCCTGTACACCAAACCGGCAGACCTACTTCGACGATGCCTGAATAATCGCGGACGGGGCCATCGGTTATAAATCCAGCAGAGCCAGAGTTTTTGTACATTCCTATCAATCGATCGCCAGCCGCAGCGCAACCCTGATGGGCATCAGAAGACACAACCACCATCTCGCCGCCTTCGATTAAATCCAGGACAGCAAAGCTAGCTAAAACGTCAGCTGGACCAGAATAAGCCGTTATTGCTGGTCCTGCCGCGACACACTTGATGTCTCGGCCTGCACCCAGAGGTTGTATGTTCTCACTCAGAGCGCCTTTTCCATCTAGCGCATCTGCAACAAAGCTGGTCGGTACATTTTGAAAAGCCGCAACCTGAGCTTTGGTAGGACGGCTAATATTCTTCTTGATGATTAACCTAGGCGGATTTTCAATCATGATGCACCTTTTCTTTAACTTGTAAAAATCAAAGAATGACAAATTTACAGCGCACTGGCTATCAATTTTCGTTAGATGGAGATTACGCCGATAGTCCTCAATTTAGGCCAGTTTCAGGAGCGTGTTGGCGAAGTTGACCGAAAAAATGGATCGGTGCGCGGTTAAAATTTTCTTGCTTTTAAAGTGATCCACTAGACACAGTTAGTTTAGTCACAAGGTGTCGAGACAATGGTTCTAGAAAACAAAAAAAGCGTAACAAAGAATAAAGTAGCTAAAGGCCACCTTTCTGGGATGTTAGTCTTCGAATTTTTCTCGACTGGAATGCCCATGATAGCCGCGTCCGCGGATGCTGATTTTCTGATGTATGACATGGAGCACACCGGCATTGGATTTGAGACATTAAAAAATCAAATGGCGGCATGTAGAGGGCTCGATATAGCGCCGTTTGTTAGGGTACCTACGGTGGAAGGGAACACAATCGGCCAGGCACTAGATATAGGCGCCCATGGTGTGATGATACCCATGATAGAAACTGCTGACCAGGCAAGAGACCTTGTAAAGCGGGCCTACTACCCACCGATTGGCAAGCGCGGCACTGCATTTGGTGTGGCACACGACGACTATTCAGACAGGGCCCCGGCGGCAATCATGGCAGACGCCAATGAAAAAACCATTTTAATCGCCATGATCGAAACAGCTGAAGGGCTTAAAAACGTAGACGAAATTGCTGCCGTCGAGGGTATTGACGTGCTATGGCTGGGACATTTCGACCTAACCAGCTCTATGGGTATACCCGGGCAACTAGATCACCCCGACTATCTTGCCGCTGTGTCGCGGATTGTATCTGCAGCCAACAAAAATGAGAAACTTGCAGGCTTCATGGCCGTCAACAAAGCGGTCGCTGAGGAGTATTGGGGGCATGGATTTCGTATGATTGCCTATGGCATAGATCACATTTTGCTCAAGGCGGAGCTAAACAGCGGAATTAATTTCATCAATTCTCTCAGTAAAAAAACCGTAGAGAATTGATGTGCAAAAGTTCAGGGTAGGAATATCGGGTTCAATTTTTGGAAGTGACGGTGCACCGTGCTTCGACCCACAGATCTTGCAAAAACTCATGGATCGCCCGGACGTTGATGCCACGATCCTACCGGTAGAAAAGACCGAAATTGACGCGCATGATGCCGAAAATTTCAATGCAATCTACTTAATGCTGGAGAAAGTTTCATTCTCACAAATAGCGCCACGCACTGGCCCCTTCACTGGTCGGTTACGCCTGCTGGCGCGCCACGGAGTGGGCTTTGACTCAGTTGATATTGATGGCATGAACAACTTAGGAATTATGGTCACCAATACTCCTGATGCGGTGCGCCGCCCGGTTGCCACGATGGCCATGACTATGATGTTGGCTGTGACCCATCGCATTATTGAGAAGCATAATTTGACGCGTGCCGGCGGGTGGTCCCACAATGCCGATTACATGGGCACGGGGCTGACTGGTAAGGTGTTAGGTGTCCTCGGGGCGGGCAGCATCGGCAAAGAAATACTTCGCCTTGCGCAACCTTTTGAAATGAAATTAGCAGCTGCTGACCCAAATTGCTCCGTAGCAGAACTAAGTGCGTTGGGCGCGGAAAAGTTAAGTACTGAAGAGCTTTTTGAAAAAAGTGATGTCCTAATTATAGCGACATCACTCAACCAGGATACTTATCACCTGGTAGACATGAGTAAGCTGTCCAGAATGAAGCGAACTGCAGCTCTAATAAACGTGGCACGTGGTCCAGTGATTAAGGAAGTTGATCTGATCGAGGCGCTTCAAAAAAATTATCTATCGTGCGCAGGGTTAGATGTTTTTGAACAAGAGCCCGTAGACATGGCGAACCCACTTCTCAAAATGGACAATGTGATCACTACATCTCACTCATTATGCTGGACAGATGAATGCTTCGATAACATCGCACGAGATGCGATCGGGAGCGTTCTGTCATACGCTGACCGGAGAACACCTCAATACATTGTAAACAGAAGCGTGCTAGAGCATCCGAGGCAACAATCCTGGTTTTAAAGATTGTTTTTCATTGGTCTATTTTCATCCTGACCAAAATTTGACTAAGATTGCGATGGCCTTGCTTCCTGACGCCTTAAAAGCCAAGCTCTCCAAAAGGCATTATTAGGAGGGTTAATATGAGCGTTACGCTCTTCGATCTGACAGGAAAGACCGCACTGGTTACAGGGTCTTCACGCGGGCTGGGACTTGCTTTTGCCAAGGGTCTGGCACAGGCCGGAGCAAGTGTAATCCTAAATGGTACTAACGACGAGAACCTCGAGGTTGCCCGTGCTCAGCTACAGGGACTGGGATTGAGCACCAGAGTTTCCGCTTTTGATGTCACTAATGAGCAATCCGTTATCTGTGCGTTCCAAGAACTTGATGCAAACGGAATTAAAGTTGACGTTTTGGTCAACAATGCGGGGATCCAGTTTCGCAAACCAATGCTTGAACTGGAGACTAAGGACTGGCATCGCGTACTAGACACAAATTTGACTGCCGCCTTCATTGTTGGTCGCGAGGCAGCTAAGCGGATGGCCGAACGCGGACACGGCAAGATTATCAATATCGGCTCGCTCACCTCAGAGCTCGCGCGTGCCACGGTGGCTCCCTACACTGTAGCCAAGGGCGGCATCAAAATGCTTACTAAAGCCATGGCAGCAGAGTGGGGAGAATTAGGCATTCAGGCCAATGCTATTGGACCCGGTTACATGATCACAGACATGAACGAGGCGCTTATTAACAACCCAAAGTTTGATGAGTGGGTCAAGTCACGCACACCAATGCGGCGATGGGGGCGGCCTGAGGAATTAGCCGGCACGTGCATATATCTTGCTTCGGACGCTTCTAACTACGTGTCAGGCCAAATTATCTATGCCGATGGCGGCATGATTTCAGTTCTCTAAAGGTGATCAGAATGAAAATTGTCTTCTACGGAGCGAATGCAGTCAGTTTTCTACCGGGAGTGTCAGACCTGTTAACAATCCCCCATGAGATCACCAGCGTACCGGATGCGGTTGATCAAATTGCGCAGGATGAACTGAACGCGGCGGACGTTGTAGTGGGTGTCCATTTCAAGTCACCCGTCACAGCTCGAAATGCGCAGCTGTTCCAGCTACCCGCGGCAGGCTACGACCAGGTAACGTTTGATGCCCTGCCCTCCACCTGCAAAGTGTGTAACGCCTTCGGCCACGAGAATGCGATTGCCGAATATGTGATGTCTGCCCTCCTAACCCGTCACGTACCCCTGGCGACGGCAGACGCTCAATTGAGAGCGGGGGCTTGGAATTTTTGGGCTGGTGCGGGCCCCAAGGCGCTGCGAACCGAACTGGGTGCGCAGGGCATTGGGATCATTGGGCATGGCCACATCGGGCAGGCAGTCGCGGATCGGGCGGTAGCCTTTGGCATGGCGGTGCACGTTGCCAATCGAAGCCCCGTCACCGACAGACGCTATACCGCCGTTTACGGTCTCGACAAACTAAACAATATGCTGGGCGCGGTTGACATAGTGGTCAACACACTCCCGCTCACGCCCTCTACAGTCTCATTGATTGACCACTCAGCCTTCGCCGCCATGAGGCGCCATTGCGTTTTACTGAACGTGGGCCGTGGCGGCGTGGTAGATGAAGACGCACTATACGAGGCCCTCGCGGACGAGAAAATTGCCGGCGCAATCATAGACACGTGGTACAGCTATCCGACCGACGCCGCCACACCGCACCGCCCCGCGACACGCCGCTTCGAGGAGTTGTCAAACATAGTTATGACGCCGCACATGTCCGGCTGGACGGACGGCACTGTAGCGCGGCGGCAGGCAACAATCGCGGACAACATCACGCGCCTCGCTGAGGGCCGCCCACTCATAAATCAGTTAAATTAGGAAACTCTCCAATGACCAAGATTACGCGCGTCACCCTCACTGAATTCGAATTTGAAGCCGCAAATCTGGCGCCATCCGCCGGGGGCAGTTCAATCGGCGGGCTCTATTACAGAAAGGGCGCATCCACTCCAATCAAAAAGTACGCCGTCGAAATAGAGACAGGAGACGGCTGCATTGGAAGTTACATCGTGAACTGGGGAGCATCACTCTCGGTATTTGGGCAAATGCAGATGCTGGCGCCAATGCTAATTGGCCGCGAGGCGGAGGAGCGTGAGGGGATCTACGACGACCTCAAGCGTGAGGCCCGCCAGTTTGATCATATGGGGCATGGGCCGCTTGATATCGCCCTGTGGGATTGGCAGGGGAGAGCGCTTGGGTGCTCAATAGCAACACTACTCGGTAGCCACCGGCGGGAATTCCCCGCCTATGCGAGCACCTACCACGGCGACCGCAGTGGTGGGCTAGACTGCAAGGAGGCCTACGGTGACTTCGCCTTGGCCTGCAAGGAAATGGGATATCGCGCCTTTAAAATCCACGGCTGGCATGATGGCAATGCCCGAGAGGAGGCAGAGTTAGTGCTTCACGTGCGTAAGGTTGTGGGAGATGAGATGACGCTGATGCTCGACCCAGCCTGTCAGTTGCGCAATTTCGCGGACACGCTCTACGTCGGGAAGGCCTGCGACGAGGCTAATTACTTTTGGCTTGAAGATCCCTACCGCGACAGCGGCGTCTCAGCCTTTGCCCACAAGAAATTACGCGAAATGTTGCGCACTCCGTTGCTACAAACTGAACACGTGCGTGGCGTTGAACCCAAAGCTGACTTCTTAATTGCGGGCGGCACTGACTTCCTGCGCTCTGATCCCGAATATGACATGGGGATCACGGGCTGCCTTAAAATTCATAATATGGCCGAAAGTTTTGGCGTGGATGTCGAAGTGCATGCCTGTGGGCCCGCGCATCGCCATATGATCGCCCGCAGCCGCAACTCAAATTTCTACGAGGTGGCCCTGGTAGGGCCTGACTGCCCAAATGCAGTTCCGCCAGTGTATGAATGCGGCTACACTGACCAACTCGACTGCATTGACGAAAACGGCATGGTCCAATTGCCTGATGGCGTGGGGCTTGGCGTGGCTTACGACTGGGAGTTTATTGCCGCGCACAAAACACACCAGCTCATTTACAACTAGAGGGCCGATCTAGTCATCAAGACAATATTGGGCCCTGAGCTGGCTATTGGATCTAATCCACACTACAAAATATCATTGAGGCTCAAAAGCACCTTCGGCAGAGAGGCGGCATCCGCACCGCATGAAAAATTTTATTCCAAAAATCGTTGAAGAGAGCCTCAAGCTGTTGGTGCAGCGCCCCGAGTGGGTTCAAGTCGGCGCACTATGCTATCGCCACAAAAAAGGGAAATTACAGATCCTTCTGGTTACGAGCCGCGGCACAAAGCGCTGGATTATTCCGAAGGGCTGGCCAATGCCGGGCAAGCACGGGTCCCCCGCTGCAAAGCAGGAAGCTTGGGAGGAGGCCGGCGTAGCTGTTGCTCAGATCGAAAGCGAACCGCTCGGACAATATCGCTATCGCAAGAAAATGGCGAGTGGCCTGGCCCTGCCCGTCACGACTTTTGTGTATCCCTGCGAGGTATCGAAGGTCACAAAAAACTACCCCGAGAAAAGCCAGCGTAAGCGTAAGTGGTTCACCCCGAAGAAGGCAGCCAAAAAAGTTTCGGAACCCGAATTAAAAAAGATGATCTTAGATTTCTCGACAGCGATAGCAGGACAAGATACACCCGTGGGACGCTGACGAATTTCATGGCCTTGGAGAGAGATATGGCGCAAAATCAGTTTGATCCACGGCACTTGGAGACCCTGGACCGTGACCTCGATCGTCTTTCTTCAATTGAAGTTGCGTCTAATTATGTTTCGCGCCCAATTGTTGGCCCCAGCCTTGCGTTTGTTTTCATTGCGATAGCCGGTTTAGCCAGTGCCACAATGTTCGGCTTCTCCGATGGTGGCTTCCTAATTGTGTTGGCAGCAATTTTTGGTGCCTACATGGCACTCAACATTGGAGCCAACGACGTCGCAAATAATATGGGGCCAGCCGTAGGCGCAAAGGCAATTACAATGGCCGGCGCGATCGCGATTGCCGTTGTATTCGAGAGCGCGGGCGCGTTGATAGCGGGCGGAGATGTGGTCTCGACCATTGCGAAGGGCATTATTGACCAATCCGCACTGTCTAACACCCAGAGTTTCATCTGGGCTATGCTTGCCGCCCTATTGGCCTCTGCCCTGTGGGTTAACTTAGCGACTTGGATTGGCGCGCCAGTGTCCACCACTCACTCAGTTGTGGGCGGGGTCATGGGCGCGGGCATCGCCGCCGCGGGGTTGGCCAGCGTTAATTGGCCCACCATGAGTGCGATCGCGGCGAGTTGGGTCATCTCACCCGTGTTGGGTGGCGTCATCGCGGCGGGCTTTTTGGCGCTGATCAAGTCCCGGATCATCTATCAGGAAGATAAAATTCAGGCTGCTCGAAAGTGGGTCCCGATTTTACTTGGAATTATGGCCGGTGCATTTGCAACTTACTTGGCGCTCAAGGGCATCAAGAAGTTAGTGAAGATTGATCTCACCACAGCGCTCGGTATCGGAGTGGCAGCGGGCATCTTAGTCACAATCCTAATGTTTCCAGTGATCAAGAAACAATCCGAGGGACTGGAAAATAGAAATAAGTCGCTCAAGGTATTGTTCCGCATACCGCTACTCGTCTCCGCGGCATTGTTGAGTTTCGCACATGGCGCAAACGACGTGGCCAATGCCGTGGGTCCGCTTGCTGCCATTGTGCAGGCCTCGCAATCAGGTATGGTGGAAAGTACCGCAGCCATTCCCCTTTGGGTCATGATTATTGGGGCGCTCGGGATCTCATTTGGCTTATTCCTATTTGGCCCTAAGCTGATCCACATGGTTGGCAATCAAATCACGAAACTTAACCCAATGCGGGCCTACTGCGTGGCCCTCTCAGCGGCTATTACGGTTATTGTGGCCAGCTGGCTCGGGCTACCAGTAAGCTCAACTCACATAGCGGTTGGTGGTGTCTTCGGAGTGGGCTTCTTCCGAGAGTGGGATGCAGATCGTCGGCGACAGAGACTACAGATTGGCCTATCTAAATCTGACCTACCGGGGCGCGAGGAGAAGAAGCGCCGCAAGCTGGTACGCCGGTCACACTTCATGACGATTATCGCCGCATGGGTGATAACAGTCCCATCTGCGGCCTTAATTTCAGCAGCAATTTACTTGGTATTTTCAAACCTCTGAGACGACTATTGTCTAGCCAGCGTTATTTGCTAGCCCATAGGCAGTCCTCAGGTGGTTAAAGTGGCGTGCCGCCATACCACGATAGGCCACCCAACCCTCTGCGGTATCCCTCGCCACTTTATCCTCTAGCACCGCCAGGGGGCGTCCAGTTGAATAGGCCAGCATGAGGGTCTGGGCCGCACGCTCGAAAAAATAAAGATCCTCAAACGCATCGGCAACGGTAGGTCCCACGACAGTGACGCCGTGGTTGCCCATCACGAGCACTGATTTATCAGACAGTGCCTCCGCAATCCTTTCGCCTTCCTCTAGCGCGTCCGCAATGCCACCAAAGTGCAGGTCGTACGCGACCCGGCCGAAGAAGCGTGCAGTGTTATTGTCAATCGGCCAGAGTGTGGGGTCTTCAAGGCAGGCTAAGGCAGTCGCATAGGGCGAGTGCACGTGCAACACCACACGCGCGCTCGGCAGTCGCCGGTGGATTGTCCCATGAATACACCAAGCAGATGCATCGGGCGCATTATCCCGCGTCATGACGGATGGGTCACCTGAGTTTAAGGCCAAGAGATCCTCGGGACTGATAGTCGCAAAGTGCTGCCACCGGGGATTTAGAAGAAAGACTTTGCCATCCGGGTCTAGCACCGCGCTGAAGTGGTTACCGACACTTTCGCTCCAGCCGAGAGCGTGACAAATTCGAAACGCATCGGCTAATTCTGCGCGCAGGGTAATTTCATGTTCGTCCATCATGACTTGAACCGCCCCTCACTGACCAATGCGCGATATGTCGAGCGCATCTCGCCGCGATCAACGTAGCAACCGCGCAGATAGCGATCTCCACTCGTTGCTGAATAGGCCGCGCGCCCGTGAACAATTCGGTGATTATCAAACACCATGCACTCGCCGCCCTTCATCATGAAGCGCATCATATACTTGTCCTCTTGGAGCATACGGCCAAACCGGCAGAAGGCGGGGTAATACTCGTCCAACAGCGTCTGATCGAGGTCAAAAATATCTGCCATGTGCTGGCTAATTGTGAGACCCGACACCTCGCCATGATTGTCGAGTTCAATCACAGTCTGGCGTGAGCGTGCATCGTAGTGGTCGTGTTCACAGAAGAACGGAATAGAGATCGTTGAGAGGAGCTCAAACCCCCGTGGGTCTCGCAGCCGGAAGTCATTAGCCACTGCAACGCCATCAGAGTAAAGGCTCTGCCCTCCCTCAACTGTGTTGACACGACAGTGAAGGAACTGAATGCCCGGCGCAAACTCCTCGGCAGGTGTGTCTGTGTGCAGCTCGAGCGCAGCCGAGGTGTAGGCGGTGTTGGTTGGATTGATGTGAGTGTGCACATCAAAATACGTGCCGAAGAATGTCGGGCGAACATACCCCATCAACTCAGCAGTCTGGGTCAATCCCTCGTCACTGTCGGGCATGTCCGTGACTATCGTAAAGCCATGGACGATCATGGCCTCAATCCACGCTGAGCGCTGTCCAGTGTCTGCAAGGAGATCCGCTTGCGCAAAACGCGGAACGTTGGGGTAGTGATCGCTGTACCAAGCCTCACGCTTGAGGTCAGCTGGATCTGGGCGGGGCTTGCCAATTGCATAAGTTTCAATCCAGTGCAGCGGCATGCGCGTCACGTGATCCTCGTCTGCCCACTCAACGTGCAGGATGCCATCAACAATCCTGGCTGCTTTCGCTCGTGGCGCTTGCTCTAAATGAAAAATGTCAAAACTGCGTTCACGCGTGATTGGGCTGAAGGAACTAGGGCAATTGTCGCGCAGCCAATAATAATTTAGGTAGCGACGGTCCTGCTTGGGCAGGGTCACGAACAGGCCCCTATCCCCCAACTCTACTGCCGTCACGACTGAGGATTTTCCGTCAAGCATTACTTTAGTCCAGATGATTGCAATAATAAATAATTACAATTGCACATTGATTTTTTAAATATAGATGGATTTATATGAATATAACATAAGTCATGAGTTATAATCATATTATGAACCACTTCCCCCCACTTCGCTTGTTAGTCTGCTTTGAGGCATTCGCCCGGCACGGATCCATGCGCGAGACTGCCGCACAAATGAACGTGAGCCAGCCAGCGATCAGCCAGGCGATTAAGACGCTCGAGGAATATATTGGCACCACACTATTGGATCGGCGCCGCAAACCAGCAAGCTTGACGGAAGAAGGTGAGATGCTGGCACGCTCTGTGCGGGAGGGATTGAGCCAAATTCGCGCTACCATCAGCGACATTCAGGCAGCGCAAGCGGGACATGAGCTGCAAATCACAGTCGCTTGCACTCTGGGGGTTGCAACCTATTGGCTGATGCCCCGCCTCCCGCAGTTTTACGCGCTGCACCCAGAAATAACGGTGAATGTCCAGGCGCCACCCACAGACTTACCGGTACTGTCGCCGGATATCGATCTGGCCCTGCGTTATGGGGCTCAGAATTGGCGCGACGGGCACAACGAAAAGCTGTTTGATGAAGTGGTCTGTCCCGTGGGAGCCCCTAAGTTCATCGACACACTGCGAGCAAGTGGCACTCCAATATGGAGCGCCCCCTTGATACATGTGCGAAACCCGCACACACAACACTGGGCCGGGTGGGAGGCCTATCTCTCAGCCAAGAGCATGCCAGCGCCCAAGCAGGCAGGGCACTCATTCAATAACTATGTCCAAGCCATGCAGGCAGCTCTGGATGGCCGAGGCCTCATGCTGGGGTGGCGCTCAATTACTGCTGGCGCGATTAATGACGGAACACTTCGACCACTCACAGATCTAGCCCATAATTTTGGCACGGCATATTACATCTCAAGCTCGAAAACACCGACACAAAATACCCGCTCGTTTATTAACTGGATCAAGACGGTGGCTTAGTCTGCGGGGCTAAGTCTACAAATTATATCGACGTGCAGTTATCTTTCATCTTGATAGAAAAAACACGCATGGTAGCCTCACTTAATGAGCGATCTGATTCCAGAGTTGAGACTGTGGCAAGCCGTCCTGTGGAGGGCCACTCAGGATTTACAAACAAGCGAAAGCAGCAGAGGTCGAGAGTTTCAAGACGTCAGGCGCTGGATTGGAGAATACCCATCGAGAGACTTTCGAGAAGTGTGTATGATGGCGAACTTGGAACCTGATTTTGTACACCCGCGGCTTCATAAAGCACTATCAGAAAAGTTAGAGCACCTGGCACCACACAAACAAAGTAAAAACTTTGCCGCCGAGTAGGCGTGACGACTGAGCTATACTGCTAGTGGGGATAAGTTATGTTTGGGTGTGCAAAAATTTACTTCCACGGGCAGTCTGCTTGCCAATCAGCGCATTTGCAGATGGGCTCAGGAGACTTCGCGGAGCAATCTGAAGAAAAGCATCGAAACTACGAGCACTGCTGCAAAACCTAACACATCTCCGACAAAAATAGCGCCAGAGGCCCGCACGTCTGTTATATCCAAAGTGTAGTGCAGGGTCGCATTCATCATTGCACCAAACGCACCTGCGAGGGCTAAACTCTTCCAATCGATTGAAACCAAGAGATAATTGCGCTCAATAAAGTCAAAGCGGCTCAATACCTCGAAGGCCAGCACGCAGGCCACGAGGCTCCCCAATGCCAGAACAAGCCCTTCGAAGATCGTGCCAGCATCATCCCCAAACCACACAAAGACAATGCTGATAGGCAAAAGGTAGAGGATGCTTCGCCAGCCAAACAAATAGGCCGCCAGCACTCGAACACCATGAGGGAAGAACAGCACGCTGGCATAAATAATGTCAGGTAGCACGAACTGCTGCAATTTATCCGAGACAACAAATACGGCCTCAAAGGCCATTGCGTAAAAGATCGAACACATGACCAAGGCCACAAGATCGGTCATAAGTGGATGCCGCATAAGCACAGCCTTACTCGGGAAATTAAAAGATCAAGCCACGATAATATAATCGGACTTGCGACCTGCGCCTGCGCGCTTCAGCTTGCCCTTATCGATCAGGCAGCGCAGCGTGCGGAATTTCGTGCTCACGGGCATGTCCGCGATCAAATCCTGGGCCTCTAAATCATGAAGCGAAAATGAGCCGTCTGCTTTTGCGGCCAATGCCGCGGCACTGAGCACATATTTCTCAGCCTCAGTGAGTTGGTGAATGCCCACTGACGCCTCCATTTTTTCCAACGTATAGCGCAACCGCGCGACATTGGTGAGGATGTCAAAATTTAAAGCCAATTGCCTCCACCTCGCAAAAGTTTGCCTCACTGGGTTGAATTATAACCCGCGAAACACTTGCTGCATAGCCTCTCATGTGGCCAAGCACGGCCTGGCCACACAACGCTTCAGTTACTTTATGAGCAAACCGTCAAGTGACTTGCCGGAGGCAAGGTGTGCCTCGACCCACTTTGGCTGGCGCCCACGCCCAGTCCAAGTCTGCTCTGAATTGTCAGGGTTCACGTATTTTGGCGCCACCTTGGATACCGACTTCCTTGGTTTCCCCCCCAACAAGTCCGAAAGCGAAAAGCCCATCTCAGCAGCCTGCTTCTCAAGTTTGGCTAGCGCCTCCCTCTTCATTCGGTCTTCGTAGCCATCGATAGCCTTACTGACGCGCTTATTCAAATCACGGAGTTCAGCTAAGGAAAGGTTATCAAGATCTATATTCATTTTGATACTCCAAATAAATTGCTTGAAACCAATTCAATGAATGGAAGAAAAATTCAAGATTTTTTTTAATGGGGGCCCAAAAAAATTTTTTTTAAAATTTTTCATAAATAATTAATTGGTGAAGCGAAAATAATTAACTAACTAAAAAATTCAGAATGAAAGAGAAGATTTAATACCAAAAATATAATAATATCAATCTGGCAACGAAATTGCGTACCCAGCTCTCTTGTCCGTTCCGAGCCTAGTTACTTAGCCACCTGCACACAAAGCTTTGAGTGAACGAAAAAAAGAACTCCGAGACACACCGTCCTCTCCCCTCAACATTTCAAGAACCTCAACCGGAGAAAATATATTTTCCGAATTGGATGCCGCAAAGGCTGCCCTCAACACCTTCCTCTCAAGATGAGACAGGCTGCCTATCCCAGCAGCCTGCTCCATGCGCTCCAGACGCGATGCCAGTACACAGATACGAGCTAAACTTGCATGCCGCCCCATTGGAAGCCACTCCAAATAATTTAATCCACGCGGACGATGTACCTCAGCAGGTCAAATCAATCAGTTGCGCCAGCAATCGAGGGTAATATTATTCATACAACGGCGACCATTTTATCAAGCTACCATTACATTAGAAATCGCCAGAAATGATGAAAATTTATCGCGAGACGAGTGGCAAATGATATACGTGACCCTACAGGCCCTCAGCTGGCTGGGGGCGCCTCTGCAGTTGACGCGTCTACTTCAGCTTCCGACTGGGCAGCCGCGCGCTCAAGTGCAGCCGCCTCACGAGCTATGAAGTCACAGTGAGCACCCAATTGAGCCGACAGTAATTTACCGTCATGCGAAAGGTCAGCAATTTTCCAACGATACCCGTCGCGCAATAACGTCACATCTACGCGCTGCGAGCCCGGAGTGCGACCTGTCAATACGGATACCTGTGCTGCTTGCTGGCTCTCTATATGGCTCTCGTAGACCAAGGTCTCGGGGAGTTCCGTGAGGATTGGCAGGACGTCACTCATCTCTAATGGCACCCCATAGGCTTCCTGGTGGCAGGCCGAAGCTCGGGCCGAGGCCTGCACCAAATCATCGGTCAGATATTGCGGCTGCAATTCGGGATCTGTGAAGGCGGCAAGAACCACCCCACCACGGGGCGGGATCACCTGCGCCAAAGCCTGTTGGGGGGGGCTCAACTCTTCCACAGGGGGCATGCTCATCGTTTGACACCCTGCAAGGAGGGTGGCGGTCATAATCAAAGCAACGGGCAAGTAGTGCATGGGTTTGACCCTCCTTGGGGCAGTCGAAATTCTGGTCACGCCTCCCCTAGCAAACCCTTGCGCTTGGGGCAAAGAAATAGCTCGGGCCGAAGATAAATTCAGCACGCGCCTGTGTATGCTAGGTGGGGTGCCTTAATCCGTCAGGGTCAGGGCAACAAATCGTGGATCACCCGCGCGGCGGATCAGCAACAAGATCGATTTTTGCCCTGCATCACGCGCCTCTCCAACAATTTGGTCAAATTCCTGCGGGTTGGAAATCGGCATTTGCGCAACTTCGGTCACGATGTCGCCCGCCTGTAGGCCCTTTGCGGCCGCGTCCGAGCTTGGATCGACCGCCTCGATCACCACGCCGGTCAGACCGCGTGCCGCGAGATCTGAGCGATCTTCTTCGGAGATGGGGCCAAGGCGCAGGCCAAGCACATCCACAGATGCGGGTTTAATCGGTTCGGGTCGTCCCGCGCCGCCTGCACCCGCGGTCTCGCGGCGCCCCAAGGTGACCGAGAGGGTTTCAACGGCACCACTGCGCAGAACGTCCATATCCACCGTTTCCCCAGCAGGGGCCGCGGCCACAACACGCACCAATTCGCGGGTATCCTGAATATCCTGCCCATCAAAGCTGAGGATCACGTCCCCCACCTCGACACCCGCATCACGGGCGGGGCCTTCTGGCACATCTGTGACCAATGCACCGCGTGCCTCCTCCAAGGACAGGCCATCGGCGATATCTTGGGTCACGTCCTGAATGCGCACGCCCAACCATCCGCGGCGCGTTTCGCCGAATTGCTGCAATTGATCAACCACATCGCTGACCACGGCCGAGGCCATAGAAAACCCGATACCAATCGAGCCACCGTTGGGTGACAGGATCGCAGTGTTCACGCCGATGACATCGCCCTCGAGGTTGAACAATGGCCCGCCCGAGTTACCGCGATTGATTGCAGCGTCTGTCTGAATGAAATCATCATAGGCCCCCGACAATTCCCGTCCGCGTGCCGAAACGACACCGACCGAGACTGAGAACCCCTGCCCGAGCGGGTTTCCCATGGCCATAACCCAATCCCCCACGCGCAGCGCGTCACTATCCCCAAAGGAGACAGAGGTGAGCGGGCTTTCAGGGTCGACCTTCAAAAGCGCGATATCAGTGTTGGGGTCTGTGCCGATTAATTCAGCCTGCAACACCTCGCCCGTGCGGAATTCGACCGAAATCTCATCGGCCCCTTCGATCACGTGATTATTGGTGACGATAAACCCATTGTCAGAGATCACAAACCCCGATCCCAGCGCCTGAGAGCGGCGGGGAGCTTGGCCCCCTTGACCGTTGCGGTTCATGAAATCGTTAAAGAAATCTTCAAATGGCGATCCAGGTGGCAGCATGGGTTGGATGCCCTGCGGCCCTTGTTGGCGGGCGGCAACGATTGAGGTTGTGGTGATATTCACCACTGCATCGCCCACTTGATCCACCAAATCTGCAAATGTGTCAGGCCGCGCCGCTTGCGCATGCGCGGGGCTTTGCAGGGTGATCAGCCCCAGCGCCAACAGCGCAGTCGCCAAGAAAAGCGCCGCTTGGCGCAGACGCGAGACCCGCTGTGGCGCAATGGAAATTGCCTTCACCCGCGCCACAGCTCTTGGCCGCATCCATTCCGTGGTTTGATAATCGCGTCTCACCTGCACACTCCTTTTTATCTCCCAAACCACGCCCGGACGAGCTGTGGTTAGGTTCCGTCATAACCAATAGGGTCAGATGAATATTTGGCCGCCCACAAGGTTATTCAAGAACCGTCCCGATCACCCTATCTCACACCCCCGTCACAAGGCCGTGAAAGTAAATTACAAACTTCCCGTAAAGGCCAGAATGATGACCCCAAAACACACCGCGCCAAAGCCGATGAGGCGGCGTGTTTCCACGGGGATCGCCGCGAGAAACGCAATCAGATTTTCCAAACGCGAAGGGGCCAGCACAAAGACCAGCCCCTCGATCAGCAGGGCCATACCAAGCCCTGCAATTATAATGTCCCACGACAATCCCAGCATCAGCGCGGGCTCTGCGAAGACCCCAAGTAATCAAAGAATTCGCTATCAGGGGCCAAGAGGAAGGTTGAATTCCCCGTGCGCAGGGCTTGGCTATAGGCATTCATCGAACGATAGAATTCAAAGAATTCTGTGTCCTGCGAAAACGCCTCGGCAAAGATGCGGTTCCGTTCGCCATCTGCCTCACCGCGGATGATTTCGGCTTCGCGGGTTGCCTCTGACACGGTCTCAACCACGGTGCGGTCGGCTTGGGCGCGGACACGCTGTGCAGCCTCGGCACCACGGGCGCGTTCATCTGTGGCTTCGCGCTGCCGCTCGGCCTCCATACGTGCGAAGGTGGCTTCAAGGTTTTGCTGTGGCAATTCCGTGCGCTTGAGGCGCACATCTAGAACTTCAAGACCAACCCGATCGGCCAGGTTGCGTGCCTGTTCCGTGATGCGTGCCATAAGTGAGGCGCGCTCACTGGACAAAATCGTGTTTGACGTCACACCGTCAGCACCCAACACGGCACGGATCTGTGGGTTGAGAATATCTTGTAGCTGCGCCTCAGCCGCGCGCAGACCGCCTGCGCCAATCGCCTGACGGAAGGCAACCACATCCGAAATCCGATAGCGCGCAAATGCATCAACCACCAAGCGGCGATCATCGGACGGGGTCACCTCAATCGGTTGGGTGTCAAGCGACAGGATCCGGTCGTCATAATACACCACCTCTTGGATGAACGGCACTTTGACGTTCAACCCTGGCTCTTCGATGACCTGACGAATTTGACCAAATTGCAGAACAAGCGCCTTTTGACGCTCATCCACGATGAACAGTGAGCTGAACGCCACGGCAACGGCGAGAACGCCAACGGGGATTAGGAAAGCAATACGAGACATCAGTTATTCCCCCCTGCTGCGGGCTCAGTTCTGCGCAATTCATTGAGCGGCAAATACGGCACAACGCCATTCCCCCCGCTATTCTCATCCATGACGATCAGGTTCACATCACCCAGAACCTGCTCCATGGTTTCAAGATAGATACGGCGGCGTGTCACTTCGGGCGCCCCGCGATATTCTTGAAGAACCGCCAAAAAACGGCTGGCTTGACCCTCGGCCTCATTGACCACTTGGGCGCGATACCCTTCGGCCTCTTCCAGCAGCTGCGCCGCTTCACCGCGCGCGCCCGCGAGGGCTTGGTTGGCATAGGCATCCGCCTGACGCTCTAGTCGGTCGCGCTCCTGTTCTGCGGCTTGCACGTCACGGAAGGCGTCAATCACCTCGGCGGGCGGGTCAGCGCGGTCAAGGTTAAGGCGCACAATATTAATGCCTGAATCATATCCATCCATCGTGGCTTGGATCAAATCCCGCACCTGATCTGCAACTAGGCCGCGATCCCGGTTTAAAATTGGAGACAGCTCGGACTGCGCGATGACTTCACGCATCGCGGCCTCTGATACAGAGCGTACAGTTGCCTCTGGATCTCGAAGGTTAAAGAGGAACTCTGCGGGGTCTTTGATGTTCCAAACAACTTGGAAATCAATATCGACGATGTTTTCATCCGTGGTCAGCATCAGGCCTTCGCCCGCGCGGGAAGACCCAATCGCCTCGGTGCGCTGCGTGGTGACTTCGATCACTTGTGCACGCACAAAGGGCCAAGGTGCCAAATGCGGGCCATCGCCCGTGGTGCGATAGAAACTGCCAAAGAATGTTTCAACGCCCTGCTGAGAGGGCTGCACCGTGTAGAAGGACGTCAAGAACCAAGCAACGATGCCTGCGCCCGCGCCAAGCAGGAACATGCTGCGTGTCGGTTTAAACCCACCGCCGCCTGCGCCGCCGCCAAAGCCGCCATTGCCGCCACCGCGCCCCCCCATCAAAACGCGGAGTTGCTCTTGGCCCTTGCGAACCAAATCATCCAATTCGGGGATCTGTTGCCCACCGCCCTGTTCAGGGCGGCGCGGGCCGCCATTGCGACCATCATCATCGCCACCGCGATTTCCACCAGAGCCCCAAGGGCCGCCGTTATTTCCAGCCATGCTGCGCTATATCCTCTTGTGATCTCTCGTCTTACATATTCAGTCAAATCTGTGCCCTGCCGCGCCACGCTGCACCACATGGGCCATCACCGTCTTGTCACAGATGTGCCTTTGCGCCTGATTTTCAAGCCACGCGGACGGGTGTTTTCAGTGTCACCAATTCCTCCGACATGGTGGGATGCACGGCGCAGACGCGGTCAAAATCTTCCTTTGTTGCGCCCATTTTCACAGCAATACCCGCCAATTGGATCATCTCACCCGCCTGCGGGGCGACAATGTGACAGCCCAAAACGCGGCGCGTTTCAGCGCAAACCACCAATTTCATCATCACCCGATCAGACCGCCCCGCAAAACTGGATTGCATAGCTTTGAAAGAGGTCGCGTAGACCTCAATTGGGCCTGCTGCGCGGGCCTCCTCCTCAGACAGGCCCACAGTGCCAAATTCGGGCTGCGTGAACACCGCCGAGGGGATTAAGTCATGATCCACGGGCGTCTTCTTGCCTTCGAAGACTGTCGCCACAAAGGCCATCGCTTCGCGAATGGCAACGGGGGTCAGGTTCACACGATTGGTCACATCCCCAATTGCATAAATCGAAGGCACGGCGGTTTGGCTGAATTGATCCACCACAATCTCACCACCACGGCCCAATTCCACGCCGAGGGCGTCTAACCCCAACCCATCTGTGTTGGGGCGGCGACCTGTGGCAAAAAACACCTGATCAAAACTTTGCATCTCGCCATTGGTCGCCTCAACCCGCAAGCCCGTGTCTGTTTTCTCAATCCCAATCACATCGGTGCCCATATGGATAGAAATCCCATTGGCCCGCATCTGATCGCAAATCAGCCCACGCGCCTCATCATCAAAGCCACGCAGAATTTGTGCGCCGCGATAATATTGCGTGACCTCAACCCCAAGGCCGTTGAGAATACAGGCGAACTCGCACGCGATATAGCCACCGCCCACGATCAATATTGATTTCGGCAGTTGCGGCAGGTTGAAAATATCATCCGATACGATGCCATATTCCGCGCCTTTGACATCGGGGCGGACAGGCCGACCGCCCGTAGCGATCAAGATATGTTTCGCGGATTTGATTGTGCCATCGGCAAGACGCACGGAATGTGGATCCGACAGGGTGGCGCGCTGCGCAAAAACAGTGACGCCTGATTTGTCCAACAGGCCGTTATAAACCCCTTCCAAGCGATCTAACTCGGCGGCTAATTTGCGCTGAAAATTCGGCCAATGAAATGCCCCCAGTGAAATGTCCCACCCATAGGCCGCTGCATCTTCTGCCATCGGCGCATATTCCGAGGCAAAGACCATAAGTTTTTTGGGCACGCATCCGCGGATCACACAGGTGCCCCCCATGCGGCTATCCTCAGCCAAGGCCACCTTGGCCCCCAAACCTGCTGCAACGCGTGCGGCGCGCACCCCGCCAGAGCCGCCACCAATTACGAAAAGATCATAGTCAAATGTCATAAATCAGCCTGAGTTGAGGGATTAGGAGAGGTTAAAGAGGTTATCACCCTCAAGAATTTCGATCTTTTCCCGCTCGACCGTGCCATCGTTGATATTGCGCACCTCAACGGTGCCATCACCATTGCCGATCACGATAATGTCGCAAATATCTAAGAACAGACCATTCTCTACCACGCCAGGGATCTGGTTTAGAACAAGCGAGGCTTGTTGCGGGTTGGCAATGCGCTTGAGATGCAAGTCGATGATGAAATTCCCTTCGTCTGTGCGATAGGGTTCTTCCCCCGAAAGGCGCAAAGATGTGCTGCGACCCAGAACATCGAGATTGACCAAAACTTCCTCAATCAGGGCTTTGGTGGTTTGCCATCCAAACGGAATAACCTCAACGGGCAAGGGGAAGGCCCCAAGACCCGTTACCTCTTTTGCAGGGTCGGCAATCACGATCATCTGATCCGAAGCGGTTGCTACGATTTTTTCTTGCAACAAAGCACCACCACCACCTTTGATGAGGTTCAGATTTGGGTCAAACTCATCCGCGCCGTCAATCGTGAGATCCAGCCATTTCACCTCGTCCAAGGTTTTGACTGTGATGCCAACTTCACGGGCAAGCTCTGCTGTGCGGGTTGATGTGGCAACACCTGTGACCTGCAATCCGTCTTCGCGCACCATCTCGCCCAGACAGCGCACCATCCATGCTGCCGTTGATCCCGTCCCAAGCCCAAGGCGCATCCCATCTTCAACAAAATCAACAGCGCGCTTTGCCGCCACATATTTTGCTTTATCAATTGGGTTAAGGTCAGCCGCCATTCGCGCGTCTCCATATTGTCATGCCAAAGGGTCAGCCGCACTGCGCCAGTGGCGTTTGTCGATCTCGCATCATGTTTAACGAAACTTGTTCAGGGATGCGAGGGTCAAAGAGACAAACCGAAACTCTGCAAAACCTGATCACGGTAGCGCGCAGGCAAAATGGCAAGCAGCCCTGCCCCCTTGGCCATCAGACGCAGCGCCCCACCCTCGGCCTTGTTGGATGTGCCAATCTGCCCCATCGGATCGAAGGTCAAACCATCGAGAGGCCAACGCAGCCCCTCAGCGGCACAGGCCACAGGGGCAAAAGGGAACAAAGAGACCCGCGTATCTCGCGGTAATTCAAAAGCCATTTCGCGATGCGCAGGGAGGTGGAAAACCACATCCTGCGCGCTTTGCAAAATGACGGGCGCGCCTTGATGCCGTGCCAAGGCCTGCATCGCGGCCAATCCATGATCGGCGCGCGGCCCGAGAAACCCAAAACCAATGATGCCCGCAACATCCAAAACCCGCAAAGATTTCTCAAAATCGGTGCTGTCCTGCTCGGGAATGTGATGCAGAACATCCCCGAATTGGGCGCGCGTCTCAGGGCTGATGGAATCCATATCGCCAATCACGGCAACGGGCTGCAGACCAAGGCGTAAGGCGTGATTAGCACCACCGTCAGCCGCTACCACAATCGCTCCAGAGTTGACCAGCGCCTTTACCGGCTGTTCTTCAATTTCTCCACCACCTATCAGGCACACAAGACGTTCGGTGTAGGCTAAAGTGTTCTCTGACGCTGATATCCCGCCAAAGCTAACCTCGTTATCATTCACCTCTACGCTCACGAATGCGTTCAATCCAAATTCTGCAACAGTGAAAAAAATCGTTTTAGTTTTGGCTCATTAGCCTTAGCGTATCACTCAAAGTGATACTGCAGAAGCTAAAAAACGCTTTTGGAAAATACATAGAGCATAGCTAAACAAAATACTAAGGGGCTCTATAGCTTGTGAAGCTGCGCCAATGAATTTGCATTTAAAATGTTAGGATTACCAGTTGATAAATCAATTCAAGCTCAAAGATAAAGTTGTTGTTGTAGTAGGTGGAGCAAACGGTATTGGCGAAGCCTGTGCAAATTATATGGCGTCTTTAGGTTCGCATATAATAATATTGGACAAAGATGGAGCTGCAGCCAAATCGGTTAGCGAGAATATACCAAACTCACTCTCATTCGAGCTTGATATTTGCGACGCAAACCAAATCGACGAAGTGTTCGAGAAAGTCCCGAACGTAGACGTCTTGGTGAATAGTGCCGGCGTAGCGCGTCGGCAACCGGCTCTGGACCATAACAAGTCGGACTGGGATTTAGTTGCAAACGTCAACACCACCGGATCTTTTCTATGTGCTCAGGCTGCAGCCAGAAAGATGGTCAAAGCAAAACAACCGGGATGCATCACAAATATAGCCTCAATTATGGGGCTTTCAGGGGGGGGTATTTACCCCAATGTCTCGTATCAAACGTCAAAGGGAGCTATAGTAAATATGACACGTGCCTTGGCAGTTGAGTGGGCCCCTTATGATATCCGTGTCAACTCTGTTGCCCCTACGTATGTGAGAACGGAATTTATTAGACCGTTACTCGATGACCCCTATACTGTTCGACGCATCGAGGAAATGACGCCCCTAGGCAAGATTGCTGAGCCAGGAGATGTGGCTGCCGCTGTCGCTTTTCTATCGTCGTCAGCAGCATCTATGATCACTGGGCATACTCTCCCCGTCGATGGAGGTTTTTTGGCCCAGTAGTGACAGGGTTACGATGGACCTACCAAACCAAAAGGATACCGAAGTCGATGCAAGAAGTAACTTACGATTTTTCCGGTAGAATTGCTGTAGTGACGGGGGGGGCAAACGGAATCGGCGCTCAGATTGCCTCACAATACCTTGATGCCGGAGCCAAGGTAGTCATATGGGATCTACATCCCCCAAAGAACAAAAGAAAAAATGCAATTTTCAAGGAAGTTGACGTTAGTGACCTCAGCCAAGTCAAAAATGCAACCAAAGACACAATTAACAATTGGGGCAAGATTGATTTCCTCTCACACAATGCTGGTTATGCCGGCCCAACTGAGAACACAATTAACTACGACACGGAAGCTTGGATCAAAACTGTGCAAGTCAATTTAATTGGCACTTATATCGTAGCAAAAACAGTAGCTCCATGTATGGTCTCTGAGGGGTACGGTCGCATAATTAATATGGCGTCTCTTGCAGGCAAAGAGGGTACACCCTACGCATCTGCATATTCTGCGGCAAAAGCTGGTGTAATAGGCTTTACTAAGTCGCTCGCAAAAGAGCTGGCCGAAACCAATGTTCGAGTGAATTGTGTGGCACCTGCCGCAGTAAAAACGAACATTCTCGACCAGATGAAACCTGACTTTGTGGAAACTATGATAGCAAAGTCACCGATGAAGCGCCTTGGCGATGCACGGGAGGTCGCCGATATAGTGATGTGGCTTTCCTCTAGTGCATGCTCATTTAACACCGGCGCTGTTTTTGATATGTCGGGAGGCAGAGCCACGTACTAACGCGTTAGTGTTTACCGTCTTTGTCGCCGTTGTTATCTGCCTGTCCAACACCCTTGAAAACGGCTTTGAATGGCAGGGCCCACAAAATACCAAGCCCCACATATATGGCAAACTCCACCCAGATGGAGGGGCGCTCAAACAAGCTCATCAGCCACCACGCCGCCGCGATATAGGCAGGCAGCCCGAAGATCAGGATAAGCAGGGACAAACGCTTGCGGGTTTTATAGCCAAGGGCCATGACAGGCAGCTCTCCCTTTGGTCGGTGATCAGATCAATCCGCGAACGGGTCAGTCACAAGGATTGTGTCTTCACGCTCTGGTGAGGTGGAAAGTAGCGCCACGGGGCAGTCGATCAACTCCTCCACACGGCGCACATATTTGATCGCGTTGGCAGGCAAATCCGCCCAAGAGCGCGCGCCCTCGGTCGTCTCATGCCACCCTTCCATCTCTTCATAGATTGGCGTGCAGCGTTTTTGCGCCTCAGACGCGGTTGGAAGGTAATCAATCCGCGTGCCGTCTAATTCATATCCCACGCAAATTTTGAGCGTGTCAAACCCGTCAAGAACATCCAGCTTCGTCAGCGCGATCCCGTTCACACCAGAGGTCGCACAGGTCTGGCGCACAAGGGCGGCGTCAAACCACCCGCAGCGCCGCTTGCGCCCTGTGACCGTGCCAAATTCATGGCCACGCGTCCCCAGACGGGTGCCATCGTCATCGTCCAATTCCGTTGGAAACGGCCCCTCGCCCACGCGGGTTGTGTAGGCTTTTACGATGCCCAGCACATAATCAACCGCACCTGGCCCAAGACCGACACCTGTCGCAGCCTGCCCTGCAATGACGTTGGAGGAGGTCACAAAGGGATAGGTGCCAAAATCAATATCCAGCAGCGCACCTTGAGCGCCCTCGAACAAAATACGCTTACCCGCGCGGCGCTGTTCGTTCAGAACCTTCCAAACAGGTGCGGCATAGGGCAAAATCTCAGGCGCAATGGCCTTGAGCTTTTCGATCAGCGCATCGCGATCGACAGGCGCGATGCCAAGGCCACGGCGCAGCGGGTCGTGATGCTGCAGTGCGCGATCAACACGGGCGATCAAGGTGGCCTCATCCGCCAGATCCGCAACCCGCACCGAACGGCGACCAACCTTATCTTCATAGGCAGGGCCGATCCCGCGGCCTGTGGTGCCGATTTTGGTGCCAGCGCTAGCCGCATCTTCGCGGGCACGATCCAACTCACCATGGATTGGCAGGATCAGCGGGGTATTCTCCGCAATCATCAATGTTTCAGGGCTGATGGTCACACCATCTTGGCGGATCTTGCCGATCTCTTCGATGAGGTGCCAAGGATCTAGAACAACGCCATTTCCAATAACGCTCAGCTTGCCGCCGCGCACCACACCCGAAGGCAGCGCGTTGAGTTTGTAGACCTTGCCGTCAATAACCAATGTATGGCCTGCGTTATGCCCGCCTTGAAAGCGGCAAATCACATCTGCGCGCTCGCTGAGCCAGTCGACAAGCTTGCCCTTGCCTTCATCCCCCCATTGCGCGCCAACAACCACAACATTCGCCATTTTACGATCCGTCCTTATCCGCAGGCCAGAATGGCCGGCTCTTGCAAACGATGGCGTCTATAACGACACGCAGCCTCGGTGAAAAGCGCGAAACGCATAGCCCGCCTGCAGCAGAACGCGGGACGGGCCCGCATCCTTGGGTCATGGAACTGTCATATGTGTTGCAATATTCAAAGGATTCGCCTTAAAGTTGTGAAACTCTTGGCTTGCGGCGGCGGGTCGCATCCCCTAAGTAAGCCGCGAAAAGTGACGGATTGTCACAGACACGCACCTGAGGCCGCTCATGGAAAATATCGTTCTCGTCATCCATCTTATCCTTGCAATCTGCTTGATTGCCGTGGTGCTTTTGCAGCGCTCCGAAGGGGGCGGCATGGGCCTTGGTGGCGGCGGTGGTGCAGGCGGTGGTCTTATGACAGGCCGTCAAGCGGCAACAGCCCTCAGCAAACTCACATGGGCCTTTGCGACTGCGTTTCTAATTACATCGGTCACATTGACTATTTTGGCGGCGCAAAACTCGGCCACCACATCTGTGCTAGACCGCATTGGCACATCAGCCTCCGCTGACGGGGCCGCAACCGATGGCACAAGCGACAGCGCGCCCGCAGCAGATAGCCTTCTGCCCCCAGCATTGGGGGATGCGCCTGCGCTGCCGCCACGGGCGGAATAACGCAGCATCTAAAATTAATTCACCGCAAAGACCCAATAAATATTGGGTCTTTGTTATTTTTAGCCACATGATATAGCGCTGACCGCTTGCCCTAAGGACACGAATCCTGATACCGTCAAATCCCGTGATACAGGTGGCAAACGCGGTCTATTTCCAACAGACAAAATAGCCCGCGCGGGAGAATACAGGTATATGGCACGATACATTTTTATCACGGGTGGTGTGGTCTCTTCGCTTGGCAAGGGCCTCGCGTCAGCCGCGCTTGGTGCATTGCTACAGGCACGTGGCTACACCGTGCGTTTGCGCAAGCTTGACCCCTATCTCAACGTTGATCCTGGGACGATGTCGCCCTTTGAGCATGGCGAAGTTTTCGTGACCGATGATGGTGCGGAAACCGATCTGGATTTGGGCCATTACGAGCGCTTCACAGGCGTCTCTGCCCGCGCGACAGACAGCGTCTCATCAGGCCGTATCTATTCCAACGTTTTGGAGAAAGAGCGCCGTGGTGATTACCTAGGCAAAACCATCCAAGTGATTCCCCACGTCACCAATGAGATCAAAGATTTCATCGCCATCGGCGAGGATGAAGTGGATTTCATGCTGTGCGAAATCGGCGGCACGGTCGGCGATATCGAGGGCCTGCCGTTTTTTGAGGCGATCCGTCAATTCGGCCAAGAGCGCCCGCGTGGCCAGTGTATCTTTATGCACCTGACCCTGCTGCCCTATATCAAAGCATCGGGTGAGTTGAAAACGAAGCCCACCCAACACAGCGTAAAGGAGCTGCGCTCTATCGGGCTTGCCCCCGATATTTTGGTATGCCGTTCTGAGGGGCCGATCCCGCGCAAAGAGCGGGAGAAGCTTGCGCTATTTTGCAATGTGCGCCCCGATAGCGTGATTGCCGCACAAGACCTCAGCACGATTTATGATGCACCTTTGGCCTATCACCGCGAAGGGTTGGATCAGGCGGTGTTGGATGCTTTCCAAATCGCCCCCGCCCCGAAACCAGATCTCAGCCGTTGGGAAGATGTATCAGATCGTATCCACAATCCCGAAGGCGAAGTGCGCGTGGCGATTGTTGGCAAATACACGCAGTTGGAAGATGCCTATAAATCTATCGCCGAGGCGCTGACCCATGGCGGCATGGCCAATCGCGTCAAAGTGCGCGCCGAATGGATTGATGCCGAGATTTTCGACCGCGAAGATCCTGCGCCACATCTTGAGGGCTTCCATGCGATCCTTGTCCCTGGTGGGTTTGGCGAGCGCGGAACAGAGGGCAAGATCAAGGCTGCAGAATTCGCCCGAACCCGCAAGATCCCCTATTTGGGCATCTGCTTGGGTATGCAAATGGCGGTGATCGAGGCTGCGCGCAATCTGGCGGGCATGGTCAAAGCAGGGTCGGAGGAATTTGATCACGAAGCGGGTCAAAAGCGGTTCGAGCCGATTGTGTATCACCTCAAAGAATGGGTGCAGGGCAATTATAAAGTCACCCGCAAATCAGATGATGACAAAGGCGGCACGATGCGTTTGGGTGCCTATGATGCGGTTCTCGCAGAAGGCAGCCGCGTAGCCGAGGCCTATGGCACAACCGCCATCGAGGAACGTCATCGCCACCGCTATGAAGTCGATATCAAATATCGTGATAAACTTGAAAAATGCGGTCTGCTCTTCTCGGGCCTTTCGCCCGATGGGAAACTGCCCGAGATTGTCGAGATCAAAGACCACCCGTGGTATATCGGGGTTCAGTTCCATCCAGAATTGAAATCGAAACCCTTCGCACCGCACCCGCTGTTCCGTGACTTTGTGCGGGCGGCCAAGGATGTCAGCAGGCTTGTCTAAGCCTGCCTGACAGGCCCGCGATGCTGTCTTATCAACATATCTATCATGCGGGCAATTTGGCCGATGTGCATAAGCACGCGGCCCTCGCATGGGTATTGGATTACCTGACGCGCAAAGACAAACCGCTGAGTTATCTTGAAACCCATGCGGGGCGGGGGCTTTATGATCTTGCCGCCCCCGAAGCCGTAAAAACGGGCGAGGCAGAGGCAGGCATCGCCCGCTTGCGCGCAGGTTTTGAAGCAGATCATCCTTATGCGACCCTACAGAAAAAAATTGCCGCAAAATACGGCCCACAGGCCTATGCGGGTTCCCCCCTTTTGGCGGCTGAATTATTGCGGCCTATGGATAATTTACATCTCGCGGAATTGCATCCTCAGGAACATGAGGCCCTGCAGGCGGCAATGATCCAAGCGGGCGGGGCGCAGCTCTATCGCCAAGACGGGTTCGAGATGGCGCAATCCATTTGCCCACCTGATCCACGGCGTGGCCTGATGTTGATTGATCCCTCTTATGAGGTGAAGACCGACTATGCCCGCATCCCAAAAATCATGGGTCAGTTGGCGCGCAAATGGAATGTTGGGATTATAATCTTGTGGTATCCGATCCTCGCAAACACAGCCCATCAGCCGATGGAAACAGAGTTACGCCAAACCTTTCCTGATGCGATGCTCCACCGCCAAACCTTCCCCCCCGCCCGCGAAGGGCATGGGATGATTGGCTCGGGCCTGTTTATTCTCAACCCGCCTTTCGGCATGGAGGCCGCATTGGCCGAGATTGCAGCGGTGTTTGTAAAAGCCAAGGCGCATTAGGCGGGTTCTCTTATCGCAAAAACAGCTTATATTGGGGCCTATGTTTGCAGATCTCCTTCGCCGCCTTGGCGCGCCCAAACCAGAACCCATCACTGACAGCGATGCGCGGCTGGCGCTTTGCGCCTTACTCGTGCGTCTTGCGCGCAGTGACGGCGATTATGCCCAAGCGGAACGCGCAAAAATCGCGGAAACCTTAGCGGCGCGCTACCGCCTTGACCCGTCAGGCGTTGATGCCCTGATCCATGAGGCCGAGGCGGTTGAAGCAGAAGCCCCAGACACGGTGCGCTTTACACGCGCAATCAAGGAGTCGGTCGCCTATGAAGATCGGATTGTGGTGATTGAGGCCCTTTGGGCGATTGCCTTAGCCGATGGGCACCGCAGCGCGGATGAGGACGCGCTATTGCGTATGGTGGGGCCCATGTTGGGGATCAACGACCGCGACAGCGCCCTTGCGCGCCAACGTGTGGCCAAACTTTAGGCAGGCGCGGAAATTACGCGCAAGCCTGCGCGAATTTCGCTGCCATTTCAAAAATGCCGCGCTAGACTGGCCGCATGAGCAGCTATCTCAACGATAATCCTGAGATCAAAACGATCCGTGTTGCGGCCTCTGATCTCAATGGTCAGCCGCGCGGAAAACGGATTGCGCGGCGCTATGCGCAAAAAGCATGGGAAAATGGAACACGCTTTCCCTTCTCCGTCATGAACCTTGATATTTGGGGCGAAGATATCGATGACAGCCCGCTTGTCTTTGAAAGCGGTGATCCCGATGGTCTGCTTCTGCCGACCGAGCGGGGCTTTGTGCCAATGCCATGGCTGAGCAATCCAACCGCGCTGTTGCCGCTTTGGATGTTCCACGAAGATGGCCGCCCCTTTGCGGGTGATCCGCGCCACGCGCTGGCGCGGGTTCTAGATCGGTATAAGGCGCTTGGCCTGACCCCTGTTGTGGCCACTGAGTTGGAATTTTACATCATTGATGATCGCGGTCCCGACTTGCGCGTGCCGCCATCGCCCCGCTCAGGCAAAAGACGCAATCAAGCCGAAATTCTGGCCCTCAGGCAGCTTGATGCCTTTGATCAGTTCTTTACCGAAATTTATGATGCCTGCGAGGCGATGGATATACCCGCCGACACATTGATTTCCGAAGCAGGCCCCGGACAGTTCGAAATCAATATGATGCACCAATCCGATGCTTTGAAGGCGGCGGATGACGCGTGGCTGTTCAAGCTTTTGGTCAAAGGCGTTGCGCGCAAATACGGCTTTGCCGCCTCGTTTATGGCGAAACCCTACGAAGATTACGCGGGCAACGGAATGCATATGCATTTCTCGGTTCTTGATCAGCAGGGGCGCAATATTTTCGACAATGGCAGCGCCGAAGGATCAGAGGCGCTGCACCATGCCATTGCGGGGTGTTTGAAAGGGATGGCGGGGTCTATGCTGATCTGCGCCCCCCATGCCAGCAGCTATGATCGATTTGTGCCAGGCGCCCATGCGCCGACCGCTTTGGCGTGGGGTTATGAGAACCGCACAACCGCGCTGCGGGTTCCCTCTGGCGCGCCTGCCGCGCGGCGGATCGAACATCGGGTCGCAGGGGGCGATGTGAACCCCTATCTCTTGGTGTCCAGTATCCTTGGTGCGGCACTCACGGGGATTAAGGGCAAACTCACACCCCCCGCGCCCACCCATGGCAACGCCTATGATGCGGCGAGCCCGCATTTGCCCACCACATGGGGTGAGGCCATCGCGGCCTTTGAAGACTGCCAGATGACCGCGCAAATCTTTCCACGGGAGTTGGTTGCAAACTACCTCGCCACCAAGCGTCAAGAGATGCATTACATGGCCGAGCTTTCACCCGAAGAGCAGATGCAACTCTACCTCGACACTGTCTAAACTGCCCCCTTGCCGAAGGATGCGCGGCGGCGTAGCCTTTGGATATCCTTTTTTTACAGGCCACCCATGATCATTGGCATTTTACAAACAGGCCATATGCCTGACGAATTGAAACCTGATTTTACCGATTACGCGCGGCTTTTTGCCCAGCTTTTAGACGGGCAAGATTTCGAATTCCGCGTCTATAACGTGGTCGATATGGAGTTTCCCGCAGGCATATTTGATGCCGATGGGTGGCTCATTACTGGCTCACGTCATGGGGTCTACGAGGATCATCCGTTTATCCCGCCGCTCGAGGCATTGATCCGCGACATCCACGCCGCACGCATTCCTTTGGTTGGGGTATGTTTTGGGCACCAAATCATCGCGCAGGCCCTTGGCGGGCGGGTTGAAAAATTTTCAGGCGGCTGGTGTGTCGGACGGCAAAAATACCACCTCAAAGATGGCCGCAAATTGCATTTGAACGCATGGCATCAGGATCAGGTCATTACCCCCTGTGACGGCGCGGAAACCCTTGCCTCGAATGAATTTTGCGCCCATGCGATGCTGTCTTACGGGGGGCATACCTTTACTGTGCAGGCCCATCCAGAATTCGGGGCTGATGTGATTGCGGGGTTGATTGTACATCGGGGTCAAGGGATTGTGCCCGCCCCCCTCTTGCAGCGCGCCAAGGCCGAGCTGTCAGCCCCTACCGATAACGGGATTTTGGCTGAACAGATGGCCAGCCTATTCAAAAGCGCCAAGGTGCCTGCATGAGCAGCGTTTATGACAGTTTTCTTGACAAGCTTCCTGAGGTTGCGCGCAGTTTTCTAGAAAATCGCCGCTTGGACGAGGTGGAATGTATCGTCTCCGACCTTGCAGGTGTTGCGCGTGGTAAGGCCATGCCCGGCCAGAAATTTGCAAGCCAAACCCAGTTTTACCTGCCAAATTCTATCTTCTTCCAAACGATCACGGGGGATTGGGCGGATGCCTCGCCCGATGGGTTCACTGAACCTGATATGGTGTTGACCCCTGATTGGGATACTGCCCTGCCTGCGCCATGGACAGCCGATTGGACGCTACAGGTGATCCATAACATTCATGACCAACAGGGTCAGATGGTGCCTTTTGCCCCGCGCAATGTGCTGCGCCGCGTGGTCGAAATGTATAACGCCAAAGGGCTCGCGCCGATTGTGGCGCCTGAGATGGAATTTTACCTCGTGGCCCCAAACACCGACCCCGCCCGCGAGATCGAGCCACCTATGGGCCGCTCAGGGCGGCGGGCTGCCGCCCGACAGGCCTATTCCATGTCTGCGGTCGATGAATATGGCCCCGTGATTGACGATATCTACGACTTTGCCGAAGCCATGGGCCTTGAGATTGATGGTATTTTGCAAGAGGGCGGCGCAGGCCAAATTGAGTTGAACCTCCGCCATGGCGACCCTGTGCGATTGGCAGATGAGATTTTCTATTTCAAGCGCATGATCCGCGAGGCCGCGTTGCGCCACAACTGCTATGCCACCTTTATGGCGAAACCGATTGAGGGTGAGCCCGGTTCAGCGATGCATATCCATCATTCAGTGGTGGATATGGCCACAGGGCAAAATATGTTCTCGACCCTGTCAGGTGATGAAACGCCCGAATTTCTACATTTCATCGCAGGGCTGCAGAACAACCTGCCTGCTGCGATTGCCCTACTAGCCCCATATGTAAACAGCTATCGCCGCTATGTCCCTGATTTCGCGGCCCCCATTAACCTTGAATGGGGCCGCGATAATCGCACGACAGGCCTGCGTGTGCCCGTGTCCGACCCTGCAAGCCGCCGTGTCGAAAACCGCCTGCCAGGCATGGATTGCAACCCCTATCTTGGGATTGCCGCCTCTCTGGCCTGCGGTTTGATCGGGCTGCAAGAGAGCAAAATGCCAAGCGCAGAATTCAAGGGCGATGCCTATCAAGGCGATGACAATATTCCCCGCGGTCTTGGCGATGCTTTGGATTTATTCGTGGAAAACGCGGCAATGACCGAAATCCTCGGGCCTGAATTTTGTAGCGTCTACAAGACAGTCAAAGACCTCGAATATAAAGAATTCCTGCAAGTCATCAGCCCTTGGGAACGCGAGCATCTTTTGTTGAACGTATGAACCCGCTCTATCGCAACGACATTTCGGGACATCATGCCCCCTCTTGGTATGCGGCCTCAGTGCCTCCCGCGCCTGATCGGCCCGCATTGGCGGATACGATCCGCGCTGATGTGGCCATCTTGGGCGCAGGGTTCACAGGTCTTTGGGCGGCCCTAACCCTTGCTCGCCGTGGCGTGCGGGTTGTGGTTCTAGACGCGCATCGCGTGGGGTTTGGGGCATCGGGACGCAATGGCGGGCAGGTGCATTCTGGCTTTAACAAAGGGCAAGATTGGCTTGAGGCGCGGCTTGGGGCCGATGCGGCCCGCGCCTTGTGGGCCCTTAGCGAAGCGGCGAAGAAAAACCTGCGCGATTTTTGCGAGACCCACGCGCCCGAAGCAGAATATCGCTCAGGCATCGCGCATGGCGCCTATCGCATGGCCGAGCGGGATGAATTGGCCCGCGAGGCAGATTATATGGCCCGCACCTATGGTCATGAAATCCATGTGATGGATCGTTCCCAATTTGCAGAATTGGTCAAATCCCCGCTTTATCGCGGTGGCACGCTTGACCCAAGCGGCGGACATCTGCACCCCTTGGCTTATGCCCAAGCCCTTGCCCGCGCGGCCGAGGCCGAAGGGGCGGTCATCCACGACTGCAGCGAGGTGACAGAAATTGTCCGCGGGGCAAAGGCAACCCTGAAAACCACCAAGGGCAGCGTCATAGCAGATCACGTGATTGTCGCAGGAAATGGATATCTGCCCAATATTCTGCCGCAAGTGAATGCGGCCGTGATGCCCATTAACAGTTTCATCGCTGCGACCGAAGCCCTGCCCCAAAAATGGCAAGAGGTGCTGAGCCAAGATATTGCCGTGGCGGATAGCAAATTTGTTGTGAATTACTATCGCTTCAGCGCAGATCGGCGGTTTCTATTCGGCGGACGGGAAAGCTATTCGATTGGCTTTCCCGATGATATCTCCACCGCGCTTGTCGCACGGATGCATCGCCTATTCCCTCAGCTTGAGGGGGTGAAGATCGACTATGTTTGGGGCGGCGCGCTTGGCATCACCCCTACCCGTTTGCCGATGGTCAAGCGCATCGCGCCCAATATCATCGCCGCTGGCGGGTTTTCGGGACAGGGTGTTGCGCTGTCAGGCATGGCGGGGCGCGTTATGGCCGAGGCTATTTTGGGGGATGGGCGCGGGCTTGAGACAGTCGCAACTCTTCCCACGCCCCGCTTTCCAGGTGGCAGCGCATTGCGCGCGCCAATCCTTGCCCTTGCAATGACATGGTTCGCTTTGCGCGACCGATTGGGAATTTAGCGTTGCGTCACTGATGCCACAGACGCATGGCGAATTGCCCTGACCGCCCCAGTGTCACAAAAGCTTCGCTAGATTTTGAACCGCGTTTTATGTAAAGATTTTTGAAAGGGACTTTTTCAAAAAGGTGAAATCATGACCGTTGCGCCAAATGTTTATGTCGCAGAACCGATCCCCGAAGCCGCGCGTGCCGAGATCGACCGCCTTCTGCACTCTGGCGACCTGTTCCGCTACACCGCCCCCGCCGATGCGCCTGTTGCGCTGCTTGAGCGCGAATTTGCAGATTTGATGGGCGTGAAATACGCGCTAGCGGTGTCCTCTTGTTCCGCCGCGCTGTTTTTATCGCTCGAGGCGCTTGGCCTGAAGCAGGGCGCGCGGGTGATTATTCCTGCCTTCACCTTTGCCGCTGTCCCCTCGTCCATCGTGCATGCACGGATGCAGCCTGTATTGGTCGAAGTGGGCGAAAACTACCGCATTGACTTGGACGATTTCACAGCCAAGATCGACCAAAATATTGATGCGGTTTTGATCAGCCATATGCGCGGCCATACATCTGATATGGATGCCATCAAGGCGCTGTGTGACGCGCGCAATATCCCCGTGATTGAGGACGCGGCCCATTCGCTTGGCACGCTATGGCATGGCGAAAAAATTGGCACCATTGGCAAAGTTGGGTGTTTCTCTTTCCAGTCTTATAAAATGATCAACGCGGGCGAAGGCGGGATTTTAATCTCGAATGATCCCGACCTGATTGCCCGCGCTGTGATCATGTCAGGGGCCTATGAACATAATTGGAAAAAGCACAAAGGCCCGAATGGTCAAAATGACCAAGAATTGGCTGAGGCCTTTGCACGTTGGCAAAACCAATTGCCGCTTTACAACATGCGCCTGCAAAACCTGTCTGCCGCAGTGATCCGTCCGCAATTGCCTGAATTGGCGCGCCGTGTGCGCGATGGCCTTGCCAATCACGACTATGTCGCGGGTGAGTTGAACAAATCACCTTGGCTGAATGTGCCCCCTGCCTTGGCGCCAGAAACACGCGCACCAGATTCTATCCAGTTTAATCTGGTGGATTTTGCGCGCGATGAAGATGCGGTCGCCTTTCAAGATGCAGCAGCAGCACGCGGCGTGAAGGTGCAGGTCTTTGGCCTATCGACCGACAATGCCCGTGCGTTTTGGAACTGGCAATTCATTCCCGGTGAGAAGCCTGATCTGCCAAAGACCCGCGCGATGTTGATGCGCGCCTGCGATGTGCGCCTGCCTGCCCGCCTGACACGCAGCGAGCTTGACTTTATCATTAACGCGCTGGTGATGGCGGCTGAAGATGTGATGGGGTCAGAGGAGGCCGCCTACGGCACGTAACACAGCACCCCTGATCCAATAGCAAGACAGGCCCGCGCACAATTTTGCGCGGGCTTTTTATTATGGCTTTGGCGCGTTTGCCCAATTGCAGCAGCGCAGATGCGGCGCTAGCCTCTGCACAGACACGCTTGAAGGAGTGACCAGATGCCCGCGCATGATCATAGCCCGCTCAATTCATGGGAAGCCCGCGCTGAAGAATATAGTCTTTATGGCTTTACCGATCTGCCATCCGTTCGGGATCGTGGCACTGTCGTTTTAACCCATGGCGAGGGGCCTTATGTGTTCGACACAAACGGCAAACGCTATTTGGACGCGAACTCTGGCCTTTGGAATATGGTGGCGGGGTTTGATCACAAAGGTTTGGCCGAGGCCGCCAAGGCGCAATATGACCGCTTTCCTGGCTATCACGCCTTTTTCGGGCGGATGTCAGATCAGACTGTTGCTCTCTCTGAACGTCTGATTGAGGTATCCCCCTTTGACAGCGGCAAGGTGTTTTACACCAATTCTGGGTCTGAGGCGAATGACACCATGGTCAAGATGCTATGGTTCATGACACAGGCCGAGGGGCGGCCACAGGGGCGCAAGATTCTGACCCGCAAAAATGCCTATCATGGCGTTACCGCGGTTTCAGCCTCGATGACAGGCAAACCTTACAACAGCCTCTTTGGTCTTCCGATGGAGGGGTTCATCCACCTGACTTGTCCGCATTACTGGCGTGAAGGGCGCGCAGATGAAACCGAGGCAGAATTCAGCGCCCGCCTTGGCGCAGAATTGGAGGAGGTCATCACGCGGGAAGGTGCCGACACAATCGCAGGGTTTTTCGCAGAACCCGTCATGGGTGCAGGCGGCGTGATACCCCCCTCAGCAGGCTATTTCCAGATCGTGCAACAGATCTTGCGCAAGCACAACATCCCTCTCATCGCAGATGAGGTGATCTGCGGCTTTGGTCGCACGGGCAACATATGGGGATGCGACACTTATCAGTTTGTGCCTGATGCTATTATCTCCTCCAAGGTGCTGACCGCAGGCTATTTCCCGATGGGCGCCGTGATTTTAGGGCCAGAATTATCCGCGCGACTGCAATCCACCATCGACCCGGTCGAGGAATTTCCGCACGGCTTCACCGCCTCAGGCCATCCTGTGGGCTGCGCCGTTGCGTTTAAGGCAATCGATGTGGTTCTGAACGAGGGATTGGCCGATATGGTAAAGATCGGCGCACCCCGCATGGAGGCAGGTCTTCGCGAGATCGCGAAGCACCCAAATATCGGCGAGTTGCGCGGGATCGGCTATATGTGGGCGCTTGAGGCGGTGCAGGATCGCGCCACAAAAACCCCCTTTGCCTCTGATTTATCGGTCAGTGAGCGCATCGCCAACACCTGCACGGATCACGGCCTAATTTGCCGCCCCTTGGGACAGTCCGTGGTTCTATGTCCGCCGTTCAATCTGACCAATGGGCAAATGGACGAAATGTGCGACAAGCTGAACAGCGCATTGAACGCCGTGTTTCGGGAGGTTGCCTAAACAGGGAGTAGGGCCGCACCGATGCGCCGCCCCTCGCCAAGGAGCACATTATAGCTGCGCGCGGCTGAGGGGCTGCCCATCACCTCCACACCCAATCCCGCGCCTTCAAGTGCCGCGCGTAGTTTGGCGGGGATATGCGCAATTTCCGCCCCTGTGCCAATCAGCAAAACATCAATTAAACCCGCCGCTGCAAGCAGGGGCGCGTGATCATCATAGCCGCCCCAATCCTGCCGCCCATTGGGCAAGATCAGCTGAGCGCCGTGATAGACCGCCTCGTCAATGCGGAAAAAGCCTGCGCCATATCCATCAATCGGCATGCCGCCATTATAGCGCACCTCGTTAAGTTCCATCGGACATACGCCCCCCTTCGGATTAGGTTTTTTCCGCGAAGGTCGTGCCTGCCTTCTGGTCTGGTTTTGACCAATCGCGCTTTACGCCAATCATCAACACCACGTTCTTTGCAACATAGATCGAGGAATAGGTGCCAACGATGACACCCCAGAAAATCGCAAAGACGAAGCTGCGGATCACATCCCCCCCCAAAACAAGCAGCGCCAAAAGCGCCAAAAGGGTGGTGCCAGATGTCATCAAGGTGCGGCTGAGTGTTTCATTGGCCGATAGGTTCATCACATCCTGCAAATCGCGTTTTTTGTATTTGATCAAATTCTCGCGCAGGCGGTCAAAAATCACCACAGTATCGTTGATCGAATAACCGATTATCGTCAGAATCGCGGCAATGGTCGCCAGATCGAAACGGATTTGGAGAAGGGAAAAGAGGCCAATGGTCAGCAGAACGTCATGCACCAGCGCCGCAATTGCACCCACCGAAAATTGCCACTCAAATCGCAGCCAAATATAAATCAAAATCGCCGCAAGGGACGCGCCCACCGCAATGAGGGCTGTGGTGATCAATTCACCCGAGACTTTGGGGCCAACGGATTCCACCGATGGGAATGTCATATCAGCGGCGATGGTTTGCAACGCGGCTTCAACCGCCGCGATCATCTCGGGCGTAACAGACTCTTCACCCGCCTGTGCCTGAATTCGGATCATGGCCACATGTCGGTTTTCGCCAAAGCTTGGATCGAACACTTCGGAAATCGCGATATCGCCAAGGCCCAGCGGGCTGAGGGCTTCACGATAGGCCCCAACATCGACAGGGGTCGAGCTTTCGGCGCGGATGGTCGTGCCACCCAAAAAATCAATCCCAAAATTCAGACCAAGCGCGGACCAAATCCCAATGGACAGAAACACCGCCACCACAGAGGCCCCAAAGGTGATACGGGCATGACGGAAGAAGTCGATATTGGTGACTTCTGGAACCAGTCTCAGACGTTTCATATCAGACCTCGATCTTTTTGGGGCGGGCGCGTTCGAACCATGTCACGACCATGACCCGCGTCACATAAAGCGCAGTGAAAACAGATGTGATGATCCCAATGGCCAAAGTGACGGCAAAGCCTTTGACAGGGCCAGAGCCAAGGGTGAACAGGATCACCGCGATTATGAAGGTTGTGATATTGGCATCCACAATCGCCGACATCGCACGATCATAGCCTAGTTCAATCGCGCGGGCGGGGCCGCGTGCAGTTTTCAATTCTTCACGGATCCGTTCAAAGACCAACACATTGGCATCAACCGCCATACCAATCGTCAGGACGATCCCCGCAATCCCCGGCAATGTCAGGGTAGCACCCACAAGGCTTAGGATACCAAAGATCATCGCCACGTTCATCAGCAGCGCGATATTGGCGAAAAGGCCGAAAAGGCCGTAGCTCGCCTGCATGAACAGCAGCACCGCCACAAAGGCCACAATCGCGGCAATCCGACCCGCTGCGATACTATCAGCCCCCAATTCAGGGCCAATGGTGCGTTCCTCAAGGAAGGTCATCTCAGCAGGCAAGGCCCCTGCGCGCAGAAGAACCGCCAATTGGGTCGAACTTTCGACCGTAAAACTTCCTGTAATCTGACCAGAGCCGCCCGTGATCGCCTGACGGATTGTGGGCGCTGAAATAACCTCATTGTCCAGAACAATGGCAAAAGGCGCACCGACATTAGCGGATGTATATTCCCCAAAGAGGCGCGCGCCATGCGGGTTAAAGCGGAAGCTGACATTGGGTTGGCCATTTTGCGCGTCAAAACCGGGTTGGCTGTCAACAAGATCATCGCCCGTCACCACAGGGGTTTCTTCTAGAATATAATACGCGCCCTCTTCATCCATGGAGGGCAGCAGCAGTTGCCGCGCGTCCACACGGGCCTCAGGGTCGCTGGTGCGGGTGATGACAGGGTGAAAGGTCAGGCGTGCCGTGGTGCCAATCAGGTCTTTCAACTCTTGTGCAGAGCCGACACCAGGGACTTGGATCAAAATCCGATTTTCGCCTTGGCGTTGGATTGTCGGCTCGCGGGTGCCTGCCTCATCCACACGGCGGCGCACAATTTCCACAGATTGCTGCATAGTGCGATCATCGGTTGCGATCTTCTCCGCCTCAGAGAGCGAGACGATCAGCACATCGCCCTCGCCGCGCGCCTCAAGGCTGGCTGATCCTACACCTGTTAGGCTGACAACAGGGCCGCCCAAACCGCGGGCCAATTCCACCGCGCGGGCCATGCCCGAAGCCTCACCCAATTGCACCCGCAATTCGCCTGCGGGGGCATCGGTGCGGCGAATGGGGCCGACCTCATCGCGGGCATCGCGCAAGGCATCGCGCAACTCGGGCCACAGCGCGTCCATGCGTGCGGTATAGACATCCTCAACCCGCACCTCAGCCAAAAGATGCGCGCCACCGCGCAAATCAAGCCCAAGATTAACAAGGCTTGAGGGCAGAACAGACGGCCAAAGCGCCAAATCCGCTTCGAGTTCAGGCGTAGAGGGCGCGCCACCTTCGAGGGCAGCAAGAGCATCATTGTGACGCTCGACCCGATCATAGGCCAAATTTGGAACGGCCAAAGCCAGTGCAACCAGAACCACCCCCCAAATCAGGATGCGTTTCCATAGCGGGATATCGAGCATATCTTAGCCTTTTCTCACACAAAGCCCCGCCAAATGGCAGGGCTTGGTCAGTCGAAAATTATTCTTTGGCGGGTTCTGTTTTTGAAACAACCTGCGTGATGGTGTTGCGCACAACGCGGACATTTACACCCGCTGCAATCTCAAGCTCGACCTCGCGCTCATCCTTCACTTTGCTTACCTTGCCCATGATACCGCCTGCGGTCACAACCTGATCGCCACGGCGCAGGGCGGCAACCATCGCCTGATGCTCTTTGGCTTTTTTCTGCTGGGGACGGATCAAAAGCAGATACATGATCGCGAAGATCAAAATCAGCGGCACGAATTGTGCAAATGCTTCCATGGTCGGTCTATCCTTATATTCGCGCCCGCAGCGGCGGAGGCTTGATCAAATTCACCCAAGATCGGGCAGATGGTTGGCGGCCTTGGGTGTATAATGATCCAAGGCCCCTCAATTTGGCGGCACGTTACTTTCCCCCCGCCCGAAGCGCAAGGCAGGCCAATACTGCAACTGCGCCCTGCGGCAATCCTGCCATCGCGCCCTATATGGGTATAAGATGCAGTGCTGTCAGCCCCTGGGGCGCCAAGAATTGTAACACCCCCTTTCCCCGCGCCGCGCAATATTGCATACCGCCCAAAAGGGAACCTGCGCCCCGTTCTGAGATAAAGGCAAATCCAATGCATGACATCCGCGCCATTCGTGAAAACCCTGCACAATTTGACGCAAACCTTGCGCGCCGCAGTCTCGCCCCACTATCTGCGGAAATTCTGGCGTTGGACGAGGCACGGCGCGCCTGCATCACGGCATGCGAGGCGGCGCAGGCCGAACGCAATGCCGCATCAAAAGATGTGGGGGCGGCCAAAGCCCGCGGTGATGAGGCTGAATTCGAGCGCCTGCGCGCCCTTGTTGCAGAAAAGAAAGACGAAATTGCCCGCCTTGAGGACGAGGCCAAGACCCGTGATGCGGCTTTGCGCGATATGCTGGCCACGATCCCTAACGCGCCCGCCGCTGATGTGCCAGATGGGGCGGATGAGAATGACAATGTGGAATTGCACAAATGGGGCACCCCGCGCAGCTTTGATTCCAAACCTGTAGAGCATTTTGAATTGGCCGCTGTTGCGCCAAGCATGGATTTTGAGACAGCCGCAAAACTGTCAGGCTCGCGCTTTGTGATGCTTGGGGGTGCTGTGGCGCGGATCCACCGCGCCTTGGCGCAATTCATGCTCGACACCCATGTCGATCAAAACGGCCTGACTGAAATGAACGGCCCTGTCCTTGTGCGCCCTGAAACAATGTTCGGCACGGGCCAATTGCCGAAATTCGGCGAAGACAGTTATGAAACCACCAATGGTTGGTGGATGATCCCAACCTCCGAAGTGACGCTGACCAATATCGTCTCGGGCGAAATTGTGGAGGAGGCCGCATTGCCAATGCGCTATACCGCGCATTCTCTGTGCTTTCGGTCTGAGGCAGGCAGCGCAGGGCGCGATACGGCGGGGATGCTGCGTCAGCACCAGTTCGAAAAAGTTGAAATGGTTTCGATCACGCATCCCGATCACTCGGATGATGAACAAAAGCGGATGTTGCGCTGTGCTGAGGGCATTTTAGAGGCGCTCAATATTCCCTATCGCACCGTCACGCTCTGCACGGGCGATATGGGCTTTGGTGCGGTGCGCACCTTTGACATTGAAGCATGGCTTCCGGGTCAGGATTGCTATCGCGAGATTTCCTCAGTCTCAAGCTGCGGAGATTTCCAAGCACGCCGCATGAATGCGCGCTTCCGCCCATCAGGCGGCGGCAAGCCTGAATTTGTGCATACCCTCAACGGCTCTGGCCTTGCGGTTGGGCGCTGTTTGATCGCAGTGCTTGAAAATGGGCAAGAGGCAGATGGCTCCGTCACCCTGCCCGCGGCGCTGCACCGCTATTTGGGCGGCAAAACACGGCTTTTGGCGGATGGCACGCTTGGCTAACTCTGGTTTAAACCCCACAACATTTCGTGCCGCGGTCACGCTGGTCTTGGTTTTGGCCTTTGCAGGCGCGCCGCTTTTAACCGCGCCTTTCACAGGATTTGATCCCGCAACCCTGCCCTATGATGTCAGCACCCCCCCTGTGCAACCTGCGGGCTATGCTTTCGCGATTTGGGGAGTCATTTACCTATGGCTGATTGCAAGCGCGGGCTATGGGTTGTGGCGCCATGCCAACACTACAAACTGGGATGCTATGCGCTGGCCCCTAATCGTCAGCGCAGGCATTGGCGCAATCTGGATTGAGGTTGCGCTGCGCAGTCCGATTTGGGCCACGATCCTGATTTTCGTCATGCTGATCACCGCCGTTCTGGCCTGTTTGCGCGCACCAATAAGCCCAACCGCATGGGCGCGGGCGCCTTTGGGCCTATACGCGGGATGGCTTTCGGCTGCGGGGTTTGTGGCGCTTGCAACAACCTTGACGGGTTTTGACATAGTGCCCCGCGAGATCGCAGGTTGGGCAGGTCTTTTGGGGGCGCTCGCAACCGCCTCCGCCTTGACCACGCGGCTCAGGGTCATCACCTATCCGATTGCCGTGATCTGGGCCTTGGTTGGCGTGATTGTGTCGCAATGGCAAAGTGATCCATCGCTAAGCCTTGCCGCCGTTGGCGGGATCGCCGTCCTCGCCTATCAAGGGATCCGTGCCCGCGCGTGAGGCTTGCGCGCAATCTTGCAAATTGGCAAAATAGGGTTTGCAAAGCCAACCAAGGGGCAGATCCATGCGCGCAAATGGCCAAGACACACGCAAGCTCTATGTTGGTGCGAAATTGCGCGAATTACGTCAAAGGCTTGAGCTGACGCAGAAGGACTTCGCGGCCAAGCTTGGCATTTCCTTGCCCTATCTGAACCAAATGGAAAACAACAACCGCCCGCTTTCGACTGTGGTTGTTTTGGCCTTGGCGCAAGAATTTGGTTTTGATGTGACTGAACTGACCTCGGGCGATGCGGAACGCCTGATCTCTGATATGCGCGAGGCCTTGGCAGACCCTGTTTTCACGGATGGCCAACCCGCGCTGACCGATCTGAGGCTGGCCGCCTCGAACGCGCCCGCGCTTGCCCGCAGTTTCCTGTCCCTGCATCGCGCCTATCGTCAGGCGCAAGAGCGCCTCGCCTCCTTGGATGAGGCATTGGGCCGCGATGGCAGCGGCGCTGCCCCCTCACCTTGGGAGGAGGTGCGGGATTTCTTCCATTATTGCGACAATTACATTGATGCCGTGGATCATGCCGCCGAACGTTTTGCCGCGAAAGCGCAAGGGGACTTGGCCGCGCATACCGAGACCATGTTGGCCGCGCAAGGCGTCACAATTCGGCGCGCGACAGATCAGGGATTGCGCCGTTATGACACCGAAACGCGCGTTTTGACGCTGTCGCCACGCGCCGCGCCCGAAACACAGCGCTTTCAATTGCTGCATCAATACGCGCTTTTGGGGCAGGCGCAGTTGTTGGACGCAACGCTTGATTTCGCGCGGTTCCAATCGGAGACAGCGCGCGCCATTGCCCAAGTCGGCATGGCCAATTACTTCGCGGGCGCTGTGTTAATGCCCTATACCCGTTTTGCCGAGGCCGCGCGCACCACACGCCATGATCTAGAACGCCTGTCGATCCAGTTTGGCGCTTCAATTGAACAAGTTGCCCATCGTCTGGCCACCCTACAAAGACCAGGGGCCAAAGGGGTGCCGTTTTTCTTTACCCGTGTCGATCAAGCAGGCACGATTACCAAGCGCCATTCTGCGACACGCTTTCAATTCGCGCGCTTTGGCGGGGCTTGCCCCTTGTGGAATGTCCATCAGGCTTTTGAAACACCGACCCAATTCTTGCGTCAATTGGCCGAAACGCCTGACGGGGTGCGCTATTTTATTTTGGCGCGGGATGTTTCGAAATCAGGTGGGGCATGGGGCGCACCGCTGCGCCGCTTTGCGATCTCTTTGGGCTGCGAGGTTAAACATGCCAAGGAATTGATCTATGCCGATGGCATGCCCTTGGATGATGATGGGGCCTATCAGCCCATCGGAATTTCTTGCCGCATTTGCGAACGGCAAAATTGTCACCAACGCTCTGTGCCGCCTCTCGAAGGAAAACTGCGCGTTGATCCGCATGAACGCGGCACACTGCCCTATCGCCTCGAAACTTAGACCATGCTGAATTGACGGCTGACTACCCTAGGATATAGGGTTTTCGCAACATAGTGACGGAGATGACATCCATGGAATTAGCAGCCTCTCGTATTTTAAACGCAGACCGCGCAACCGTTTGGGCGGCGCTGAATTCCGCCGAGGTGCTCAAGGCCTGCATCCCAGGATGCGAGGAATTGACAGGCAGCCCTGAGGAAGGCTTCGCCGCTACAGTCAAACAGAAGGTTGGGCCTGTTTCAGCAACCTTTAAGGGCGAGGTCACGCTGTCCGATATCGTTCCGCTTGAAAGCTACACAATCACGGGCGAAGGCAAAGGCGGTGTCGCGGGCTTTGCCAAAGGGGGCGCGAAAGTGGCCTTATCCGATGCCGAGCGCGGTGGCACCGAACTGACATATGAGGTTGAGGCCAAAGTTGGCGGTAAAATCGCGCAACTTGGCTCGCGCTTGATTGATAGCTTTGCCACTAAAATGGCTGATCAATTCTTTGAACGCTTTCAGGCGCAGGTCGAAGCAACTGCTTAGGCTTAAGGCGGGGGCCAATCAGGCCCGCCCCCAAAGTTTCAGTCTGCGATTACGCCACCGCCAACATGGCGGCGATTTCGTCTTTGAGACGCATCCGCTCCTTGCGCAGCGCCATTTCAGCCAATTCTTCCAATGGCTCAACACCTGTCTCGGCACGATGCACGGCGCGGTTCACCGCGTGATAATCAGCCGCCAGTTTTGCAAAATGCGCGTTTTGGGTTTTCAGCTCATGGATTTTCTCAGCATCCTGCGGGAAATCTTCGGCCAGTTCATGCGGGGTGTTCGACAGCGGTTCGCGTCCTTTTGCCATTACAGTCACGCCCCATCTAAATCTCCAAACAGGCAGCGGTCTTTGCGCTAAATCAAATGATTGCGCTTTGCATGCGTCACAGCTTGGCGCTAGGGTTTCGGCATATAAGGGAGGGACAGAATGAAACATTACGTCAATTGGGGCATTTTGGGGGCATCCAATTTTGCACTAAACGAGATGGCACCCGCGCTGCATCTGGCGGGGCGTGGGCGTCTGGCGGGAATTGCCACGCGCGATGTCGGCAAGGCCGCGCCCTTCACTCGGATCGCCCCTGACCTGAACGTGCATCACAGCTATGACGCGCTCTTGGCGGATCCGATGATTGATGCGGTCTATATTCCGCTGCCCCATACGATGCATGTTGAATGGGGGATCAAAGCGCTCCAAGCGGGCAAGCATGTTTTGGTTGAGAAACCAACCGCAATGACCGCGCCCGAAATCCAACCTTTGATCGAAGCCCGAGATAAATCAGGTCTGGTTGCAAGCGAGGCCTTTATGATCGTGCATCACCCGCAATGGCAAATGGCCCGAGAGATTATTGCATCGGGCCAATTGGGGCAGGTGCAGCGCGTGCGTGCAGCCTTTACCTATAACAATGCGGCCGATACCCAGAACATCCGCAATAAGGCAGCCATGGGTGGCGGATCATTGCCCGATATCGGGGTTTACACCATCGGCTCGACCCGTTTTGCAACAGGTGGAACCTTACGCGAGATTTATGACGCGAAAATCGAATATGAGGGCGATTGTGAAGTTACCGCAGAGGCGCGTGCAGGCTTTGACGGGTTTGATGCGCAATGGCTCACCTCGATGCGGATGCACCCGTTCCAAGAGGTCACCTTCCACGGCAGCGATGGGGTTTTGCGCGTCCCAACCCCCTATAATGCGGGCGTGTTCGACCAAGCCCGCCTCGTGATTGAAACAGGGATGGAGCGCCGCGAAATCCGCTTCCCCAAGGTCAATCAATATGTGTTGCAGGTGGAAAATCTGAATGCGGCCATTTTGGATGGTGCCGCACTCAAATGGCGACTGGAAGATGCGGTTGAAACCCAAGAAACCATTGACGCAATCCGCGCCAAGGCGGGGTAAGAAAAAAGGGGCCACGCATCCGCGTGGCCCCTTTTTCTTTGGCTGTGGTGGCGCGGGGTTATTCCATCGCCTCTAGCTCATCAATCATGCTTTCAATCATCGACAGGCCCTTATCCCAAAACGCAGGGTCAGAGGCATCAAGCTCAAAGGGCGCAAGCAGTTCTTTGTGATGCTTTGATCCGCCTGCCTTTAGCATATCGAAATATTTCTCCTCGAACCCGTCTTGGCCCTCCTCATAGGCCGCATAAAGTGCATTCACCAACCCATCGCCAAAGGCGTAGGCATATACGTAGAAGGGCGAATGCACGAAATGCGGGATATAGGCCCAGAAGGTTTCATAGCCTTCCATGAAGTTAAACACAGGCCCAAGGCTTTCGGCTTGGACGCTCATCCAAAGCGCGTTGATATCGTCAGGGGTCAACTCCCCCTCGCGCCGTGCCGCATGGAGTTTGCATTCAAAATCATAAAACGCAATTTGCCGTACGACTGTGTTGATCATATCCTCAACCTTGCCCGCCAACATAACCTTGCGCGCAGCTTGATCTTTAGCTTCGGATAACATTCTGCGGAAGGTCAGCATCTCGCCAAACACGCTTGCCGTCTCCGCCAAGGTCAAAGGCGTGGAGGACAACAATTCGCCCTGCCCTGCCGCAAGGCGCTGATGCACCCCGTGGCCCAATTCATGCGCCAAGGTCATCACATCGCGCGGTTTCCCCAGATAGTTGAGCATCACATAAGGGTGGGCATCTGCCACAGTGGGATGCGCAAAGGCACCGGGCGCTTTGCCCTCTTTCACCGCCGCGTCAATCCAACCATCGGTGAAAAACGGCTCAGCCAATTCGGCCATGCGCGGATCAAAGGCCGAATAAGCCTCGGTCACAATACGGCGCGCCTCGATCCATGGCACGATGCGCTCATCCTCCATCGGCAGGGGCGCGTTGCGATCCCAGACCTCCAAGGTCTCAAGGCCCAGCCACTTGGCCTTAAGCGCGTAATAGCGGTGTGAAAGGCGCGGATAGGCCGCCACGACCGCGTTGCGCAGCGCCTCGACCACCTCGGGCTCGACATGGTTGGCCAAATGCCGTGCCGCCTGCGCGGAAGGCAATTTGCGCCACCGATCCTCGATCTCTTTTTCTTTGGCCAAAGTGTTATGCACCCGCGCAAAGAGGGGCAATTGCGCAGCAAACCCCTTTACCAACGCGCGCGCACCCGCCTCGCGCTTGGCGCGGTTCTGCTCAGATAGGCAATTGAGCGTGGCCTCAATCCCCATCACTTCGCCATCCACCTCAAAGCTCATGCCTGCGATCGTTTCGTCAAAAAGACGGTTCCACGCAGCCGCCCCCACGACCGATTGGTCATGCAGAAATTTCTCCATCTCGTCAGACAGCTGATAGGGCTTCATCGCGCGCATCCGATCAAAGACGGGGCGATACCGCGCCAGTTCGGCATTCGCAGCCGACAACGCCTCAAGATGGGCTTCGTCTAAACGGTTAAACTCAAGGCTAAAGAATACCAGCGCGGTGGTCGCGTTGGTGATCTTGTCCTGACAATCGGACATGAATTTCGCGCGGCCTGCATCGGTGGTTTTTTGGTAATAACGCAAACCTGCAAAGGACATGATGCGCCCTGCCACCATGTCGATCTTTTCATAGCGCAGCACGCAGTCCAGCATGGCCTTGGCATCGAGATTGGCCAATTTGCCCTCGTAATCCGCGGCAAATGCCGCGCATTCTTTGGTCAGAAATTCCATGTCGCGCTTGAGTTCGGGCGCATCAACTGATGGGTAAAGGTCGCTCAAATCCCATTCGGGCAAGTCCGCCCATGCCCCGCCACCTGTCTCGGACTGGGCATCGAATCGGCGGGGATCAGTATGATGGGTCATGGCACTGCCTTTGATAAACTGCGAAATATCTTTCCCAAGATATGCGGTGCAAACCCCGCGCCCTCAACCCCTAAGGCGCAGATTTCCTCTCAGGGCACCCAGTTAAAGGTCAAGATCAACAACAACGGGGAAGTGATCGGATGCCACCAATAGCGCCGTGCGCAGATCAATATCCGCATAGCAGGCGGCATTCTCGAACGGATGCCAGATGCGCCACTGCCCCCGTTTTGCGCGTAAATCTGGGCTAACCATGATGTAATCTAGCAGCGCAGACAGATAGCGCTTTTCCTCTGGGATATAAAACCGCGCGCTGGTTTGTGTTGCCGCAGTCAGGCTTTGCAGCGCGCGCGCGGCATGCGGATCAAACAATTGTTGCGTCCGCGGCAGATCGCAGCCCAAAACAATCTCAAGCGAGGAGCGCCCAAACAGTTTTTCATATTCATCCAAACCTGGCCCGTCATTGAAATCGCCCATCACAATCAACGGATCACCTGCGGCCAAATGGTCATCAACACGGGCACGCAACCAAATCGCTTGGGCCAGTTGTTTGCGCCGATTGACAATGGCGAGGCGCATCACTTCCTCGGGGCTACGGGCCCCATGCGGGGCTTTGGATTTCACATGAACACCGATCATGCGCATTGCGCCTTTGGCGGTTGTCACCGCGACCTCAAGCGGCGGCTTGGAAAAGCCGATCACATCGGCGCGCGCATCAATATCGAGATCAATTCGGAATTTTCCGTCAAACCGCGGCGCGGCCTCGCTTGCCACGGGATCATGGCGCACATCCATCTGATCAGGATCATACAAAAGCGCAATTTGCTGTTGTGTGTCGTTATCAAACCCTTTGATAGCCTTACGGCAGCGCAGCTCAAATCGGGCTGCAAAATTTTCAAGGGTACACACTGTGTCGCGGGATTTCTTGGTGTCTGGGGCTTCGATGATCATCACCGCATCGGCATTTAGCTCGATGAACACCCGCCCCAAGGCCCGCACTTGATCCGCGCGGGTGATCTTGTAGCGCGATGACCATGTGCCATCTTCAAGCAAGCTGCCATCATCCGCAAACAGCGCATCAAACCATTCGACATTGTAGCTGGCGAGGCGCATCTATCCCCCCTGCCGGGTCTGGGATTTTACAATCTCGTCATAGGCGCGGTTGATCGCCGCCATTTTATGAGCAGCAAGATTAACCGCTTCGGGCGGCACGCCACGGGCCTGCATCTGGTCTGGGTGGTTTTCCCGCACAAGCGTGCGATAGCGGCTGCGAATGTCCTCTGCGCTGGCCTCAGGGGATATGCCCAAAATGGCAAAGGGATCTTGCGGCGCATCAGGGATGAATGTTGCGCGCAGCGCCGAAAACCGCGCAGGCGAAATTCCAAAAATCTCGGACACCCGCGCCAAAAATTCATCTTCAGCGGGGTGATAATGACCATCGGCTTGGGCGATATGAAACAGACCTGAAAGCAGATCCTCTAAAATTGGTGCGGCGGGCTCAAACATCCGTGCGATGCGGCGCGCGTAATCCTGAAATCCCGCTACATCCTCTCGCGCTAGGTTGAAAACACGCGCGGCAGCAGCGGTATCCGCCGCAGGAATATGGAACACTTGCCGAAAGGCTGCGACCTCATCACGGGTGACTTGACCATCCGCCTTGGCCATTTTTGCCCCAAGCGCGATGACTGCGATGGTAAAGGCCACACTGCGCTCGGGCGGACGGCGCAGGCGCTCGAACAGAACCGAGAGGCTTTCACCACGGGCGAGGGCGGATATGGCATCCGATATTTTGGCCCAGATCGACATGGGCCTAGCCATAGCTTGTTTGGCAGGGCTTGTCAGAGTTTTTTGGGCTTTTGCCGCCACTCAAAGATCTTTCTGCATCAAGACCAGATCGTGCCAGCGTTCAAATTTCCACCCCATGCGCGGCATCCGCCCCGTTTCGGTATATCCCATCGATTTATGAAATTTCTGCGCGATGTCATTTTCGCCACCAATACCTGCCACAAAACGCGCGATGCCTGCCTTTCGCCCCTCGTCCTCAAGCGCCAATAGGAGGCGGGGGCCAAGCCCGCGTGCGCGCGCTGATGGGGCCATCAAGATCGTGTGTTCTGCGATGAACCTATAACCATCCCCCCCGCGAAACGGGCCAAAGCGCGCGAACCCAATGACCCGCGCGCCTTCAACCATAACAAGCGCGCATTGATCGGTGAGGATATGCTCCACATCTTCAATCGCCTTGAGCGTGCTTGTGAACGTATAGGCCGTGTCACGGATCACATGGTTCCAGATCTCAAGGATCGAAGGAATATGTGCGGCACGGGCGGGACAAATTTCCGGGGTCATTTTGAAGGTGTCGATTGTTGAGAGAACCACATTTTAAAGAACCACCGTGCCAGTTTCAGTCGCAAGCGATACGGAAATCTTAGCCGCGTCTGCCTTGGCGATAGACAGGCGAGTATCCGCGAAAAGAGGCGCAAGCGCGGCCCGAAGCGCCTCTGCCTGTGGCGTTTCCAGCGCGAGCGCCTCAAGCCGCACCCCAACCTCATTCAAGCGCGTTGCAGGGTGGCCGCCCGATTGCCATTCGATCAGCGCAGGGAAAAGGCCATCAAACGGCAAAATCCCATCTTCAGGGATCGTCATGCGCCACCGCAGATCACCACGGCCCAAATTCCAGACCTTGCCCACAGGAAAGGGAATTTGCGTCAAAGCAGCGTCCAAATCTGTAACCGCGCAGACCCAAGACCGCGCCCGCGGCGCGCCAGAGAACCGATCCAAATCAAACCAACGCGGTTGCGAAGGTGCGGGAATGTCTGGGCAGGGGGTGATCAGTTCCAAATATTCAGAAGGCCCAAGCCCAATCAGGCGGTTATGAGTGCCCATATCCATATGCTGACCGCCGCCTTGAAAGGTCAGGCCATGGGCCGCAGTCAATTCTGCCTCGGCGCTAGCCAAGTCTTCTGCGGCGATTGCCACGTGATCTAATACCATCATCATCTTCAAGTCGCCTTTATGCAGGGTTATGGTCGCGCGCAAACATCCTTGCGTCTTTGCACGACCTTATGATCGTGTTGAATGAAGATTTGGGCGCAAAGGCAAGAGGCAAAAATGACAACCCCGGATGACAAGGCGCTCTTGCGCAAATCTGCCTTCGCCGCGCGTAAATTGGCCCATACCGAATTAGGGCCTGCGCCTGAAGCCGCGACCGCGCGACTTTTGGCTGAAATCGGGCCAGTAGAGGGCGCAATCATCGCCGCGTATATCCCCATTCGCACGGAAATAGACCCCCGCCCTGCAATGGCACGTTTGGGGCAGAAAAATCGCCTTTGCCTTCCCGTAATCGTGGCCAAGGATACGGCGCTGCTGTTTCGAGAATGGGCTTATGATGGCCCGTTGATCACGGGGGAATTTTGCGCAGAAATCCCGCCCGAAGGGGCAAGCCTGATCCCTGATATCGTCATTGTGCCTTTGGTTGGGTTTGACGATCATGGCCAGCGTCTTGGGTATGGGGGCGGGTTTTACGACCGCAGCCTAGAAGGTCTGCGCGCAGCAAAGCCTAATTTGCGCGCGATTGGCTTTGCCTATAGTGCCCAACGATTTGGCGGCTTGCCCGTTGAGCCAACAGATCAACCTTTGGATGTGGTCGTCACCGAAAGCGGCCTTCACCATGCTGCGCTTGCGCAAAACACCAAAGGGGACTAGGGGTTTCCCCATGAAATGCCTTTTCTTAGGAGATGTGATGGGCCGCGCGGGGCGCGCCGCCATCACCACCCATCTGCCGCGTCTGCGCGAAGACTGGAAACTTGATTTTGTTGTTGTGAATGGCGAGAACGCTACTTCGGGTATGGGCCTGTCAGGTGGGCATGCGAAAGATATTCTGGCGGCTGGGGCTGATTGCATAACTTTGGGCGATCATGCGTTTGATCAAAAGGATATGTTTGGCTATATCGAAAATGAGCCGCGCGTGATACGGCCCCTAAATATCTCGAAAGCGGCACCCGGACAGGGCGCGCGTATTTTCACAGCACCGGGTGGGCGCAAAGTATTGGTTGCGCAGGCCTTGGGTCAGGTGTTCATGAAACACCCCTATGATGATCCTTTCTCAGCCCTTGATCCAATCCTAAAGTCGCATCCCTTGGGCGGCATGGTGCAAGCGGTCATTGTGGATTTCCACGCTGAAGCGACATCAGAGAAGATGGCCATGGGCCATTACTGCAATGGCCGCGCGAGCCTTGTTGTGGGCACCCACACCCATGTGCCAACGGCAGACACGATGATCTTGTCAAATGGCACCGCCTATCAAACAGATGCGGGGATGTGCGGCGATTATGACAGCGTGATCGGGATGGATAAGGCCGAACCGCTGCGCCGTTTCTTGACCCATATCCCAAAAGAGCGTTTCAGCCCCGCCCTCGGTGAGGCGACTTTATCTGGGGTCTACATTGAAACCGATGACCGCACAGGCCGCGCCACTGTCGCGCGCGCAGTGCGGGTCGGCGGCAAGCTGTCTCAGGCAACTGCGTGAATAGGGTGCTTGCGCTCTCCTGATCAGATGGGGAAGATGGGGCTGTGGGCGGGCTGACCTTGGCCTGCACAAGCGAGGGTGCCAATGCTAGACTTGGGACTGACACCAACGGGTGAGGCGATTACAACCCTGATCATTTTGGTTGGGATGTTCATCCTATTCCTGCGCGAGACCTACCCGACCGAGGTGGTGGCAATTGGGGCCGTTGGGCTGCTCCTAATCACAGGTCTTTTGCCCTATAGTGATGGTTTGGCAGTTTTGTCGAACCCCGCACCATGGACAATTGCGGCCATGTTCATCGTCATGGGGGCTTTGGTGCGCACAGGATCGCTTGATCGGGTGACGCGTTTGGCGGAAAGCACGGCCAAAACGCATCCAAAATTGGCGGTGACGCTGTTGCTTGGTTTTGCGGCTTTGGCCTCGGCCTTTATCAACAACACGCCCATTGTGGTCATCATGATCCCGATTTTCGTGCAGGTCGCGAAAATCCTCAAACAATCTGCGTCTAAACTTTTGATCCCGCTTTCCTATGCCGCAATCATGGGGGGCACGCTGACATTGATCGGCACATCAACCAATCTTTTGGTCGATGGGGTGGCGCGCAGTCAGGGACTAGAGCCTTTTACGATTTTTGAGGTAACGCCGCTTGGCCTTGTCGTGGTCGCATGGGGGATGATTTACCTTGCCTTGATCGGCCGGCATCTGCTGCCTAATCGCGCCTCTATGGCCACGCTTTTGGGTGGCAATCGGGCCAAAATGAAATTCTTTACCGAAGTGGCCATTCCAGAAGACAGTGCGCTGATCGGTCAAAATGTCACCGAGGTCGAGCTGTTTACCCGAGACGGGGTGCGCTTGATTGACGTTTTGCGCGGGGATGCCTCGTTGCGGCGCAACATGGACGGGGTCACGCTACAGTTGGGGGATCGCGTGGTTTTGCGCACCGAGATAGCCGAACTTTTGGGGATGCAAAGCTCAAAAGACCTGCGCACGATTGATAAGCTGTCTTCGGTGGAAACCACCACTGTTGAGGTTCTGATTACACCTGGTTGCCGCATGGTGGGTCGATCTCTCGGGTCTATGCGCCTGCGGCGGCGCTATGGCGTTTACCCATTGGCGGCGCATCGGCGGAACCAAAATATCGGTCGGCAATTAGATGACTTGGTTGTGCAAGTGGGCGACACACTGTTGTTGGAGGGCGATCCCGCCGACATCCAACGCCTTGCGGCTGACATGGATATGGTCGATGTCTCAACCCCGTCCGAACGCCCCTATCGCCGCGAGAAAGCGCCAATCGCGCTGTTGGCTATGGCAGGCATCGTGGTTTTGGCCGCACTGAATTTGGCCCCTATTTTGCCCTTGGCCGTCTTAGCCATGGCCGTGGTTCTGATTGCACGCTGCATTGACGCCGAGGAAGCATTCTCGTTTGTCGAAGGACGGCTTTTGGCTTTGATTTTTGCCATGCTGGCTGTTGGCGCAGCACTTGAACACACGGGCGCCATCGAGCTGTTGGTTGGCAGTCTTGCCCCTTGGCTTGAAAATGTGCCGCCCGTGGTTCTGATTTGGACAATCTATTTCATCACAACACTTCTGACGGAACTGGTGTCCAACAACGCAATCGCCGTGATTATGGCCCCGATTGCCATCGCGCTTGGGCAGACGATGGGGGTGGATCCGCGCCCCTTGGTCGTGGCGGTGATGATTGCAGCCTCTGCCTGTTTTGCGACACCGATTGGATACCAGACCAATATGCTTGTTTACGGGCCTGGGGGCTATCGCTTTACCGACTATCTCAAAGTGGGTATCCCTTTGAATGTATCCTTAGGTGTCGTGGTCTGTTTGACCATTCCTCTGCTTTGGCCACTGTGAAAAGGATGGTTCTTCATGACACGCAGTTTTGCACTTGTGCCTTTGGTTTTTGCGCTTTGTGCTTGCGCGCTTTCCCAAGCGAACCCAAACCCTACGGACATCCGCCTGTCGCGTGGTGACCTAGAGGTGCGAATGAGTGATGGCACGACCTGCACCGCAACCGCGCCCGAAGCGGATGTGACGCTGAGGCAAGGGGCGCTTGAGGGCTGCCCTGATGGCTTTGGCTATGTGGTTGAGATTGACCCGCGCAGCAATATCTTGCGCCGCGTGGTCGAATTGGTGGTCAAATCCGTGGCACCCGAAGCCGAGCTTCCCCCGGTGGCAAGCGTGAGCATCACCGATCCGCGGGGCCAGACCTACGAATTTGTATCACCCCGCCCCGTGGCCCCCATTCGCTGATCATTCCGAAAGCCGCGCTTGCGCAATCTGGGCCGCAGGGCTAAAACCCCGCGCGAGTTTCAAACACAAGGACGCATGCCATGGCAGGCCATTCAAAATGGGCGAATATTCAGCATCGCAAAGGGCGGCAGGACAAGCTGCGCTCTAAGCTGTTTTCTAAGCTGGCAAAGGAAATCACCGTTGCCGCGAAGATGGGCGACCCCGATCCTGATAAAAACCCACGTTTGCGCCTTGCCGTGAAAGAAGCGAAGTCAAGCTCGGTGCCGAAAGACGTGATTGAGCGCGCGATCAAGAAATCGCAAGGCGGCGATGCGGAGAATTACGAAGAAATCCGCTACGAAGGCTATGGCCCCAACGGGGTTGCGGTCATCGTAGAAGCCATGACAGACAACCGCAATCGCACCGCGTCAAATGTGCGTTCGACCTTTAGCAAGAATGGCGGGAATTTGGGCGAAACAGGGTCGGTTTCCTTTATGTTCGACCGCAAAGGTCAGGTCAGCTATCCCGCCTCAGCAGGGGATTCAGATAGCGTCATGATGGCCGCGATTGAGGCCGGGGCCGAGGATGTCGAAAGCAGCGAAGATGGCCATATCATCTGGTGCGCCGACACCGACCTGTCGGATGTTTCGACCGCCCTTGAGGATCAATTGGGGGAATCGGAAAGCACCAAATTGGTCTGGCGCCCCCAGACGACAACACCGCTTGATCTTGACGGGGCACAGAAGCTGATGAAGCTGATTGATGCGCTTGAAGATGATGACGATGTGCAAACCGTCACAGCGAATTTTGAAATTCCTGACGAGATCATGGATCAACTGTGATCTGATCTGCCCGCATGAGAATGAAAAAAGGCTGGCCATGTGGCCAGCCTTTTTTGCACCTTATTCAGCGGCGTGTTGACCTTGCCTATCGGGGGCGGGCCTGACCAATTTTGTAATATCCAAAATATGCAGCAAGGGCAGATCAGCAGGAAATTCGCCCTCTTCTGCCAAACGGCTAGGAAAGCCCACCACATGGCACCCCGCATCTTGCGCGGCATAGGCCGCGGCACCGCGATCAACGATTGCCAAAACCTTGTTTGCTGGCACCTCTAGCGCCCTGATGCAGCTTTGCATGGCCTCAGGATGGGGGGCATGGCGGGTGACATCGCCACGCAGCATCACAGCGTCAAAGGAAATTCCTTCACGGGCACGGGCCGTTGCCCCCAAAAGCGCACGCACAGGCATCAAATCCGAGCGCGAGACAAAGCCAAGACCCCGCCCCCCATGGGCCGCAGCGCGCAGCACATCGCGCACACCCGAACGCAAGTGAATGTTCTGAGCCAATTTCGCTGCAAAGATTTTCTGATGGGTCGCATCAAGTGCATCGGCACGATGATCTTCGCCATGCAACGCCGCATAGGCCGCCGCCAAATGACGATGCCCCACCTCATGGGTCAGGGATGCATATATTTCCCATGACCAGAACCAATCTAACCCATGGATACGAAAGGCCGCGTTCCACGCGGCAAGGTCAAGCTCTGCACAATCGGCCAATGTGCCAAGCCCGCCAAAAATCACCGCATCATAGCCCTGCAACCAGTCAGACATTCACCGCAACTCCTTTGGTTTGACTGAAGCAGATCAACGTAAAGGAACAATGAAATGGCCGCCCTTTCTGCATTGCAGCGTGGCGGGCTGGTGCGCGCTTGTGCAAAAAACAAGCGCGATGCCCAAGAAACAGGCAATCCAAAATTCACCTACTTTGTTTGCGGCACCGCTGGCGTGATTTGACGGCGATTTAAAACCGCTTCGCGCCATGTGATAAAGGAAATCGAGCCTATGATAATCGCCCCACCGAAAATCACATAGGGGTCAACCGCCTCGCCAAACACGACCGCCCCCATCGTGGTCGCCCATACCAGTTGAAGGAAGGTCACAGGCTGCGTCACAGTTAAAGGTGCAGCCGCAAAGGCCAAAGTCATAGTGTAATGTCCTGCCGTGGCGAAACAGGCCACAAGGAACAGCCAGAAAATCTGTTCCCACGTGGGTGTGATCCAAACTGCAAAAGCAAAGGGGGCAAGACCGATGGTCACTGTGACCGACAGCATCCCAACCACCACTGCCGCATCCACCCGATCTGCCATGATCTTGGCGACCAAATAGCCGCCTGCGAAAAACAGGGCTGTGAAAATCATCGCGAAATGCCCCATCGATAATTCGCGAAAGCCTGGGCGCAAGATCACAAGAGCCCCAACAAAGGCCAAAAGCACCGCAAGCGCGCGGCGCAGCGCCATACGTTCGCCCAAGAAGAGGACAGCCATAACAGTGACATAAACAGGGTTCAGATAGTTCATCGCCGTCACTTCAGCGATGGGGATTTGCGTCATCGCATAGAACCAACAAATCACGCCCAAACTGTGCAACACGCCCCGCAAAGAAAACAGCGCCAGATCCCCCCGCGTCAGGCGCGCGCGCAAAATGGGGCGGATCATCGGGATCAAGAAACCCAACCCTAAAATATAGCGCAAAAAGGCGGATTGTGCGGGCGGGACATCACTGCCAACATGTTTGACCAAGGCCGTCACTAGAACGAAACAGAGGCCCGTCAACAGCATACACGCCATCCCAATCACGGGGCGCGTGGATGTTTCGTTTTTGAGGCGTGGGGTGGTCGTCATAGGGCGAATGATGCGCCAATCTCAAAAAACCACAAGCCGCAAAATCCCGTGGGCGTGACGCGATGAAAGTCTTGATTTCCCTTCGCATTATTTATAATTATTCCTAATAATTATAAATAATGCAGGTTTGCCATGTTGGATTATGCTGCGCTTGCCGATTTTGCTGCTGTCTTGCGGACTGGGTCTTTTGACGCGGTCGCACAAATCTTGGGCGTCACGCAATCGGCTGTGTCACAGCGCGTCAAAGCATTGGAGGAACGGCTTAGGTGCAATTTGGTGCAACGCACCCGCCCGGCCGCCCAACCGAAGCGGGCCAAAGGATGCTGCGCCACATTGACGATGTTACCCTTATGGAAGCTCAGCTGATCAAAGATTTGGGCCTGCTTGCGCCCAATATCAGCGCGCATTTCCGCATCGCCGCCCCAAGCGAGGCGATTAATGGCCTGCTCCCGCGGGCTTTGGGACGCGCGCAAATGCAAAATTTTGAAATCGTGCAGCGCAATTCTGACGATGTGTTGGATTCATTACGGCGCGGCGAGGTGAATGCAGGGATCACAAGCCGCCCTTTGTCGATTTCGGATGTGGCAAGCTACAGGTTGCCCCCGATGGAAATTGTCGCCTGCGCAAGCCCTGCAATGGTGTGCAATTATCCAGAGGCAGCCATCCTAAAGGCCCCCCGTCTGGTCACCGCGCCAAAATCCTCTCTGCCCGATATTTGGGCCAAGGCGCATTTTGGCAATAAGCATGATGCGTTTGGCCCTGCGCGGATCATGCCCTCGCTCGGGGATTGCGTGATTGGCGCACAATCGGGGCTTGGATGGGTCGCGGCCCCGCATGACATGCTAAAAGGCCCCCTTGAAACCGGCAGTTTGGTGCAAATAGGCAGCGGCAGAGCGCGGGCCGAAAAGGCGTTTTACTGGCATCTTCAACAGCGACTTGAAGAGGCCTTTACCCCCCTCATCACAGCTTTGAACGCAGAACCCGCCTGAACGCAGGTTAGGCGGGAATGATCCCGCCCTCTACGGCCAGTTCACGCATTTTCTTTTGCAGCTTTTCAAAGGCACGCACCTCAATCTGGCGCACACGTTCGCGGCTGACATTGTATTTTCCAGACAGTTCCTCAAGGGTGACAGGCACATCTTGTAAGCGGCGCTGCGCGAGAATCTCACGCTCGCGCTCATTCAAAACTTCCATGGCCTGCTCCATCAAGGCCATACGGCTTTGATACTCATCCCGCTCGGCGTAATCTTCGGCTTGGTTAGCATCCTCGTCTTCAAGCCAGTCTTGCCATTGCGTGGCACCCTCGCCATCGCTGCCAATCACCGCATTTAGCGAGGCATCCCCGCCCGACAGGCGGCGGTTCATTGAGATCACTTCATCCTCAGTCACACCCAAATCTGTGGCGATTTTGGCGACATTCTCGGGGCGCAAATCGCCCTCCTCCAACACGCCGATCCGCGCCTTCGCCTTGCGCAAATTGAAGAACAGCTTTTTCTGTGCCGATGTCGTCCCAAGTTTTACAAGGCTCCAAGAGCGCAGGATGTATTCTTGGATCGCAGCGCGGATCCACCACATCGCGTAGGTGGCGAGACGAAACCCTTTTTCGGGATCAAAGCGTTTGACGGCCTGCATCAGGCCGACATTGGCCTCAGAGATCACCTCGGCCTGCGGCAAGCCATACCCACGATACCCCATCGCAATTTTAGCCGCCAAACGCAGATGCGATGTGACCAATTGATGGGCGGCTTCGGTATCTTGATCTTCCGCCCAACGCTTGGCCAACATGTATTCTTGTTCGGGCTCAAGCAGAGGGAATTTGCGAATTTCCTGCAAATAGCGGTTCAACCCCTGTTCGGGGGAAGGTGCTGGAAGATTTGCATAGCTGCTCATAAGCATGTGATCCCTGATGTTCGTCTTAATTTGCACGATTTTTTTACGAAACCGTGAATGTAACGATGATTAACTTCACCTCAGATGGGAATTTTTATCCCCCATTCAAGGGGAAGCGTGCAGAAAGACCCTAGGCCTACCCCCGCAACGAGCAGCAAACAAGGCATACTGCCATTTTTTATAGCAAAGCTCACGCGGATATGATCGCAATGCGCCCCACCCCTTGTCACGAGGCAGCCGCGACATAAGCTAAGGCTCAACGCGTGACGAGGGACAAACCATGCTTAACACCACACAAGGATTTCGGGGCGCCGTGACAGCCCCCCATCATTTGGCCGCACAGGCAGGTCAGGATATTCTCGCCGAGGGCGGCAGCGCCGTTGAAGCGATGGTGGCCATGGCCGCAACAATCGCCGTGACCTATCCGCATATGAACGGGATCGGCGGCGATGGGTTTTGGCTGATCAAACGCAAGGATGCCCCCGTGCAGGCGATTTTTGCTGGGGGCCACTCTGCTGCGTTGGCAAGCCAAGCGTGGTATGAGGCGGCAGGTTTCACCGATGCAATCCCCACCCGCGGCGCTAAGGCCGCGTTGACTGTTCCAGGATCAGTGGATGGGTGGCGCGCCGCGCTCGAAGCCGCTCCAAGCGCCACCCCCCTGCCCCTGTCGCGCCTTCTTGAGCATGCGATCTATCACGCAGAAGCAGGCTTTCCTGTCAGCAACAACCAATCCCAGTGCATCGCAGATAAGATTGACGGGCTGAAAGATGTGCCTGGATTTGCGGATACCTATCTGTTTGGCGGCGCAATCCCTGTTGCAGGTGCGCGGTTTACACAACCTGCTTTGGCGGCAACGCTGCGCCAGATCGCGCAAAAGGGCATTGCAGATTATTATCACGGCGATTTGGCCAAAACCCACGCGGCCTTTCTTGAGGCTCAAGGCAGCCCTTTGCGTCTTGAAGATTTCACCGCATATAGCGCCCGTGCTGTGACACCGCTGTCGGTCAAGACATCAAAAGCCATGCTTTACAACATGATCCCACCCACCCAAGGGATGTCATCACTGATGATTTTGGGGATTTATGATCGCATCCAAACATGGGCCAAAGAAGGGGTCGCGCCTATTCACGCCCTGATCGAAGCCACGAAGCAGGCCTTTATTCTGCGCAATCGTGAATTGGGTGACCTCAGCGCCATGCGGCAACCGCCCGAGACGTTCTTACAAGATCAGGTGCTAGACGATCTGGCAGGGCAAATTGACCACAAGCGCGCATTGCCATGGCCCTATGAGCCTAAGAACGGTGATACAATCTGGATGGGGGCCAGCGATGCTGAAGGCACATCTGTGAGCTTCATCCAAAGCGTCTACTGGGAATTTGGATCAGGCCTGACCTGCCCCGACACGGGCGTGTTTTTCCAAAACCGTGGTGCAGGCTTTGGCATGGGCGATGGCCCGAACCAAATCGCGCCGCGCAAAGTGCCATTCCATACCCTCAACCCCGCAATGGCCGTGTTCGAAAACGGGCGGGTCATGGCCTATGGCACGATGGGCGGCGAAGGGCAGCCACAAACCCAAGCGGCGATTTTTGCGCGCTATGCCTATCTGGGTCAGGAGTTGCAGCAGGCGGTTACCGCGCCGCGATGGCTGTTGGGGCGAACATGGGGCGATGCAACGACCTCTCTGAAACTCGAGGCGCGGTTTGACCCTGACTGGATCACGGCCCTCTCCGATATGGGGCATGAGACAGAAATCTTACCCGATTACAGCGATTTGGTTGGTCATGCGGGCGCTGTTGTCACCCATGTGGACGGCCTGGTTGAGGCCGCGACCGACCCCCGCGCAAATGGTTTGGCCTTGGCGCGCTAAGCTAAGGTTGCCTCAAGGCGGGTGACGAGGGTTGCCATATCCTCGGGCAAACCCGCCTCAAAGCGCATCCATTCGCTACTGGCAGGGTGTGCAAAGCCAAGCGAGGCAGCGTGCAGCGCCTGACGCGGAAATTGGTTCACGGCACCCGCAAGCTCGGGCCCAAACAGCTTCTCCGAAACCCTACGCCGCCCGCCATAGACGGGGTCCCCCACAAGCGCGTGACCTGCATGGGAAAGATGCACGCGAATTTGATGCGTGCGACCCGTCTCTAGCCTGCATTCAATCAAGGCCAAGGCATCGTGATAGCTTTGCAAGGGTTTGACCCGCGTCACGGCGTGACGCCCCCCTTGGAACAGAACCGCTTGACGTTGACGGTCAGTTTTATGGCGCGCCAATTGGGTGGTGATTTTTAGGATATTACCATCCTCAAAACTTGTGCCACGCACACCGCGCAGGCGAGGATCAGCGGGGTCAGGGCTGCCATGGCATAGCGCGATGTAATGACGCTCGGCACTATGGGCGGCGAATTGGTCGGCCAGCCCATGATGCGCACGATCTGATTTCGCAATGACCAGAAGGCCCGATGTGTCCTTATCGATGCGATGCACGATGCCTGGCCGCTTTTCGCCGCCCACCCCAGATAAATTGCCGCCAAAATGATGCAGCAGCGCATTCACAAGCGTATGGTCAGGACTGCCTGGTGCGGGGTGGACAACCAAACCTGCGGGCTTATTCACCACAATCAGATCGTCATCCTCGTAGCAAATATCAAGCGGGATATCCTGAGGACGGGTTTCCACCTCTGATGCCTCGGCCACGCGAATGGTGACCTGATCGCCCTCAACAACACGCGCGCGGGCGTCTGTGATTATTGCGCCATTGATCGCGACATCCCCCGCCACAATCAACCGAGCAAGGCGGGATCGGCTGAGCGCGGCTTCTTCTGGCACATCGCGGCCAAGTGCCTTATCAAGACGAGGTGCAGGCTCTGGCCCAATCTGGAAACTAATGATGCGGAGTTCCGCCATGAACACGCCTTCCTCAGGTGACGATCCCCAATCTGCCGCGCTGCCATCCCATTTGGTCTGGCTGCAGCGTATGGTTTGGGTTTTGACCCTTGTGATGATCTTGGGCCTGATAACGGTGGTTTCGGTTTTTGTCACCCGTTTCCCCAAGCCCGCGCAAAATGAAATCGCCCTTCCAACCGACCTTACCTTGCCCGAAGGGATCACAGCAACGGCCGTGACCTTTGGCGATGGGTGGATTGCGGTGGTCGATCAAGGCGCGCAGATCATTGTGTTTGACGCGACCACCATGGCCGAAATCGGACGGCTGGAAATCACAAACGCGCAGTAACGACAGACTGGGAGAGAGATATGGTACCGCCTCCCCGGCTTGAACGGGGGACCTCTGGATCCACAATCCAGCGCTCTAACCAACTGAGCTAAGGCGGCACTGTCGGCGGAAATAGCCCCCTCGCGCCGCGATTGCAAGGGGTGGATGACGCGGATATTGTCATTCATGGCGCAAAGGATTAGGGCCTTTGCCGCAAGGGGCAATGCATCCGTGCCTTTTGCCATCTGGAGAGGAAGAGATGAGTATCAATAGCGACAGCGATATCGCCGCGAATCTACAGATCGGGCCAACAAGCCTTGGGATGGTGCGCATCTATGTCGAGGCCGAAGGTGTCGACCTTCCGCTTGATTTCGATCCTGACGAGGCAGATGAGATCGCCGAAGAATTGCACCTCGCCGCCGAAGCCGCACGCAAATCGCGCAAATAATCAATAACGCCCCATCGGGTCGCGCATCCGCGCCAAGCGCCGCGCGGCAGTCTGCGCCAAATCATGCGTGATCTTTTTGCGCCGCGCGGGGGCCAGTTTCACCTCTGACCCCATGCGGATCACTTCGGCATCGTAATAGTCCGCAAAGATCAGCCCAGTATCCTCGGGCAGAATTCCGGTTGGGAAATCGGCATCAACCGCCCAGAAATAGCGGTCACACCATTCGAGGTAGCCATCCCATTTGCCGTCACTGCGAAAATCAGCCACGCCTGATTTGCACTCGATAATCCAAATTTCACCTTTGGGCCCAAGTGCGATGACATCAACGCGCTTGCCCCGTTTGGGGCAAAACTCCTCCAATGTGGTGAAACCAAGCCGCGCGAAATGTCGACACACCCCCCGTGCAAGACGTTGGCCTGCGGTCATTAAATCGGACGGGTGCGGATCAGAGGCAGTCATAGCCATATGATTGGAACAAACACGGAACAAAAGCAAGGCTTGGGTTGATCCCGCCCCACTTGTCGAAAGCAACGGAAAGACCTAAGTGAAGCGGTGACGGTTCTGCGCCATTCGTACCTGTGGCAACATTCCGGTGGCCTTAATCATTTCCGAGGGAGCTGGCTCTGTCACGGCCCTGGTCGCGTTACCTGGCACCCACCTGTATATGCAGGCTCTCGGGAATTACGCCTCTACGGTGGATGCGGTTCCGTCACCTCAGCCGTAAAATCAGCCGCGCTTATCCTCACGGATACGAACGGGAATTGGCTGCATCTCGGAGGTAAAGGCCCGATCACGGCGACCCTGATCGCCTTTGTCATCATCGGATAGGGTCATAATGCGATACCCGATTTGCGCCGAACCGAAGGTGATGGTGCAAAAGATATAGAGCATTACAACGGCAAGAACCCCATCGGCGCTGTTCAGAACCAAATGACGCAGATTGGCAAGGTTGAACCCCAACAGCATCGCAACAAAGGCAAAGGCAATCACGGCACCAATAGCCGCATGGCGTAGAATGAAACGGATATGTTCTGGCATCTCGCACCTCCCTTTGCAGGATAATTTGGGAATCCCTAAAAAGAGGTTAGCGCAAAGAAACGCCAGTGCAACTGCGATTCCTGCGACAGATCGGTCGCATGGCTTTGGCGGTTAAAACGCTTCGGGGCGTGCTTCGCGGGCGATATGATCTAGCACGGCGTTCACGAATTTTGGTTCGCGCCCTTCGGGAAAGAACGCCCGCGCAATATCAACAAACTCGGTGATGATGACCTTAGGCGGTGTATCAGACCCAACCAATTCCGCCCCAGCCGCGCGAAACAAAGCGCGCAAGGTGGGATCAATGCGGTCAATCGGCCATTTTGCAACCAAGGCACGATCGGTCATTTGGTCGATCTTGGCCTGACGCGCCACAGCATCCTCAAGAAGCTGGGTGAAGAGGTCGATATTGCCCTCAGCCATTTCTTCGCCATCGAGAACCGCACCAAAGCGATGCGCCTCGAATTCGCGGCGCACGGCGTCCACGCTTTGGCCAGAATGCTCCATCTGGAATAGGGCTTGCACCGCGTATAGACGGGCTGCCGATTTCATCTGCCGCGCATTTTGTGGGGCAGTCTCTCGGCTGGGGGTGTCATCTGACGGGGTGCTCATCGGGCTTGTATCAATCCTTGGGGCGCAGCATCTCGCGCGCGCATCATCTGTCATAAGTCGCGCCGCATCTAAGGTGCTTCGCGCGGCGCGTCAACGCAGAGAGGTGTTAAGCTTTCCAATCCTGCAATCGGGCGACATAGCGCGCGAGCATATCAATCTCGATATTGAGGCACGCGCCCACCGCCATTGCCCCCCAAGTAGTGACGGATTTCGTGTGGGGGATCACATTCACGCCGAACACATCGCCTTCCACTTCGTTCACCGTCAACGATGTGCCATTCAGCGCGACCGATCCTTTTGGCGCGATAAATCCGGCCAGATCGCGTGGCGCGCGAAATCGCATACGGGTGGATTGGCCTTCGTCATACATTTCAATCAATTCAGCCACGCCATCCACATGGCCCGAAACGATATGCCCCCCCATCTCATCACCCAAGCGCAAGGCCCGCTCAAGGTTGATGTGATGCCCCTCGACCCAGTCCGCAATCGTGGTTTTCGACACGGTCTCGGCCGAGATATCGACCGCGAACCAATCCTCACCCAATGAAACAACCGTCAAACAAACGCCGTCACAGGAAATCGAAGCCCCGATATCAATGCGTGTCGTGTCATAATGTGTAGAAATGCGCGCCCGCAAATCCCCGCGCGGCTCTAATGCCGTGACCGTTCCGATATCTGTGATGATGCCAGTGAACATCGGCCCGCCTTTCGTTTGAGACCCTCTTTGCCCCTCTGCCTAGCGCCGCCCCTGCCTTAGGGCAAGAGCGTGCCCCAAAAGCTGCGCCAAATTTGTGCCACAATTTAGCCCTACTGCAACCCCACCAAGCTGCTCGCCGAAATTGACCGGGTTATGACCATCTCCTCAACTTATGGGTTCGAGGCGCTTCTGCGGGGGGTTCCCGTGACCACAACAGGCGTGCCCTTTTATGCGGGATGGGGGCTAACGGATGATCTTTTACCACGACCTGAGCGGCGCAAAGGGATGCAGCCTGATCTTCTTTCGCTGACCTGTACCGCGCTCATCGCCTATCCGCGATATTATGATCCGATCACCAATAGCCCCTGTAGCATTGAGGTGGCGCTTGCCTGTCTCAAAGATCCACAACGGCGCAGCCGCATTCTGGCGGCCATGGATCGCCTAAATCGTCTGCGCAAGGCGTTTTAGACGCGCGACCATTGGCTGAGAATATCCGCCCCAACCGCACGATGCGTAAGGCGCGAGAACCGTGGTGCAGCGGCAAGTTCGGAAATCCCTAAAGCACCAAGCGCGGGCTTCCCCTCGGCACCAATCAGGCTGCCTGCGGAAAATACACTGAGACGATCCACCAAATCCGCCGATAATAGACCTGCGGCCAAAGCCCCCCCGCCCTCGCAGAAAACGGAGGTCAGACCTGCATCCCCCAACGCCTGCAATGCGGCGTTCAACTCAAGATGCCCCCCTTGGGACTGGGCTAGCGAGATCAAATGCGCCCCTGCCTCGCCCCAATAGGCACAGGCCTCATGCGGGGCGTCTTGGCCATGGACAAGCCAAAGCGGCGCCTTCGCGATAGAGGCTTGCAAGCTCCCCCCACGCGGCAAATCTAACCTGCGCGAAAGGATGACGCGCAACGGCTGATGCGGGCTGCCAATATCGCGCAAGGTGAGGTCAGGGTCATCGGCCCGCGCTGTGGCAGCACCGATCATCACAGCATCATGGCAGCCACGCATGACATGGGTCATACGCCGCGCCTCAGGGCCCGTGATCCAGCGGCTTTCGCCACTGGCCGTTGCGATGCGGCCATCAAGCGTTGTTGCCAGTTTCAAATGCACCAAGGGCCTACCGCGTGTCACACGCATGAAAAATCCTGCATGGGCCTGCGCAGCTTCGGGCGCGGCAATATCGGTCGTCACAGATATACCCGCGTCACGCAGCCGCGCGATGCCCTGCCCCGCGGTGCGCGGGTCGGGATCATCTTGGGCGATGACCACACGGGCCACCCCTGCCTCGATCAAGGCCATGCTGCAAGGCGGGGTTTGGCCGTGATGATTGCACGGCTCAAGCGTAACATAGGCAGTCGCCCCCCGCGCGCCCTCCCCCGCTTGTGCCAAGGCTTGCGTTTCGGCATGTGGCCGACCCGAAGGTGCGGTCACGCCCCGCCCGATGACCAAGCCATCTTTAACAATCAAACAGCCAACAGGAGGGTTTGGCCAAGTGCGACCTTGCCCGCGCTGTCCGAGTGTCAGCGCGGCCCGCATGAAGCGTAAATCTTCTTCCTGCGATGCCGCGATCATTGCGGCTTACCCCTCAGGGGGGATCGGCGGGCGCAATTCAGCAACGAAATCTTCGAAATCATCCGCAGCTTGGAAGTTCTTATACACGCTCGCAAAGCGCACATAGGCGACTGTATCAATCCGCGCGAGGCTTTCCATCACGATCTCACCGATGGTTTTCGATGGAATATCCGTGTCGCCGATGCTTTCCAAACGCCGTACAATGCCAGAGATCATTTGATCAATCCGCTCAGGCTCGACCGGACGCTTCTGCATAGAAATACGAATGGAGCGTTCAAGCTTATCGCGGTCGAAATCTTCGCGCTTACCATTGGTTTTCACGACCACCAAATCGCGCAGTTGCACCCTTTCATAAGTGGTGAACCGTCCCCCACAGCCTGGGCAGAGCCTACGGCGGCGGATGGCGACATGGTCTTCGGCGGGGCGGCTGTCTTTGACTTGGGTGTCAACATTTCCGCAAAAGGGGCAACGCATGGTGGTTCCTTATCCCTGCTCAATATCCTGCATCTGGATGTTAGTTATCCACAGCCAGTCTAGGGGAATCAATAGCGATTGGGTAGCGGCAGGTTCAAACTACTGCATTTTGCGACAAAAATACGCTTTCCACGATCTCGGACGGATGCAGAAATCTTGCCGATGAATCGCTTGACACCTGCGGCGAAGGCCCGTATCCCCTCGCGAGATTAAGGGGCGTGGAGCCTTCCGCGCCCTTTTATAGTTACACACTGTTCTTATGACGAGGATGATCCAATGTCACGCGTCTGCGAATTGACTGGCAAGGGGCCGATGTCTGGCAACAATGTCAGCCATGCCAACAACAAAACCAAGCGCCGCTTCCTGCCAAACCTGACGGAAGTGAATTTGGGCTCTGAAATTCTTGATCGCAGCTTCAAACTGCGTATTTCCAACTCTGCTTTGCGCACCGTAGATGCGCGCGGCGGTTTGGATGCTGTTCTTCTGCGCGCGAAGGATGACGTCTTGTCGCCCCGCGCCTTGAAGATCAAGCGCGAGATTGCCAAAGCGCAAGCTGCGCAAGCCTAATCATCGCTTATCGAGATCCTGACCTTCGCGGGTGAGGATGCTGCAAGAAATGCCCCCGACCCTTGGTTGCGGGGTGTTTCGTTTTATGCGGCAGCGCGACACCATCGCGCAGGGCCAGACATTATCTTTTGTGGTTTTGATTGGCGCCATGACACGCAAGGCTTCCAATTGGCTGATGACAGCGCTGATTGCGCTGATGGTGCTAACGAGCAGCGCCCACGCCATGGCGCGCGGTCAAATGGTTTGGGGCGACTTAACCACATTATGCCTCGGGGCCGAGCAGGTCTGGATCGTTACCGATGCGCAGGGCTTGCCACTTCTGGATCAAAACGGGGCGCCTGTCGCGCACAAACACGCCTGCCTTGATTGCCATCTGGCCCATGCTGCCCCGCTGATCCTAAGCCCCGCTTGGCAGGCGAATGCAAGCTATCATAAATTTGACCAGACACGTGAAGCCCCTACCCTAATTGGGGCCTCTCTCCCCCGCCACAAACAGGCCCGAGCCCCCCATCCTTCTGTGAGTTCAACCCTATTTGAATTTCAACACAGATCTGGATGGAGATATCCAAAATGAAAAAACAGTTTTTCGTCGCGGCAGCCCTCTGCGCGCTGCCCTCTTTTGCGTTGGCCGATATGGTCGTCAGCGATGCCTATGCCCGCAGCACAGGCCCCTCGGCCCCCACAGGTGCGGCCTTTATGCAAATCACCAACGACACGGGCCAAGATGACGTCATCACAGGCGTGATGTCAGATGCGGCTGCCAAAGTTGAACTACACACTCATATCGCCGATGGGGATGGGGTGATGCGTATGGTGCATGTCGAAGCGGGGTTTCCCATTGCAGCAGGCGAAACTATCTTGCTTGAACGTGGCGGCAAGCACGTGATGTTCATGGGGCTGAATGCACCGATGGAAAATGGCGCTGAGATCGAAGTGACGTTCACGTTCGAGACGGCAAGCCCGCTGACAGTGACCATCCCCGTTGATCTTGATCGCATGCCCGAAGGCCATTCCATGAGCGGCCATGGGTCGATGGGCGAAGGCCATAACAACTGATCCCGCAAACCCGCGCAGGCAGGGCATGTGCTTGCGCGGGTTTATCATCTGAGCCCTCTTTCCTATTGGCCCGCCTTGCGCTATCTGACCGCCTACTGCACGCATAGCCTAGGGCCAACATGACCGAGCTTTCTCGCATTCGTAACTTCTCCATCGTGGCGCATATCGACCACGGCAAATCCACCTTGGCGGATCGGCTGATCCAACTGACCGGCACTGTGGCCGAGCGGGATATGAAAGAGCAATTGCTTGACGCGATGGATATCGAGCGCGAACGCGGGATCACCATCAAGGCCAATACTGTGCGGATTGAATACCCTGCCAAGGACGGCCAGACCTACGTTCTGAACCTGATCGACACGCCCGGCCATGTCGATTTCGCCTATGAGGTCAGCCGCTCGATGCGGGCGGTGGAAGGGTCGCTATTGGTTGTGGATGCCAGCCAAGGCGTTGAAGCGCAGACCTTGGCCAATGTGTATCAGGCGATTGAAGCGGATCATGAGATTGTTCCGGTTCTCAATAAGATTGACCTGCCTGCCGCCGAACCTGAGCGGGTTTGCGAACAGATCGAAGATGTGATCGGGATTGATGCCTCAGACGCGGTCATGATTTCCGCGAAAACGGGTTTGGGCATCCCTGACGTTCTAGAGGCAATCGTCACCCGCCTGCCTGCACCCACAGGTGACGCGAATGCACCGCTCAAGGCCATGCTGATTGACAGCTATTATGACCCTTATCTCGGCGTGGTCGTTCTGATCCGCGTGGTGGATGGCAAGATCAAAAAGGGCGACCGCGTCCGTATGATGAAAACCGGCGGGCTGTATCAAATTGACCGCCTCGGCGTGTTCCGCCCCCAGATGGAAAATATTGCAGAGCTCGGGCCAGGCGAGATCGGGTTTTTGACCGCCTCCATCAAACAGGTGCGCGACACCCGTGTGGGCGACACCATCACCCATGATAAAGGCGGCTGTGCGGCAGCGCTTCCTGGGTTCAAGCCCTCGATCCCCGTGGTGTTCTGCGGCCTTTTCCCTGTGGATGCCAATGATTTCGAAGACCTGCGCGATGCGATTGAGAAATTGGCCCTCAATGACGCAAGCTTTACCTATGAGATGGAAACCTCAGCCGCGCTTGGGTTCGGCTTCCGCTGCGGGTTCTTGGGTCTTTTGCACCTTGAGGTCATCCGCGACCGTCTCGAACGAGAATATGATATCGACCTTATCACCACCGCGCCTTCGGTGATTTATCATGTGCATATGCGGGATGGGTCGATGGTGGAATTGCACAACCCCGCCGATATGCCCGACCTGACCTATGTCGATCATATCGAAGAGCCGCGGATCAAGGCCACGATCCTTGTGCCTGATGATTTCTTGGGCGATGTGCTGAAACTCTGCCAAGACCGCCGCGGGGTGCAGCTTGACCTCACCTATGCGGGCAACCGCGCGATGGTGGTCTATGATTTGCCGCTGAACGAAGTTGTGTTTGACTTCTACGACCGCCTGAAATCGGTCACCAAAGGCTATGCCAGCTTTGACTATCAGATGACGGGCTATCAGCAGGATTACTTGGTCAAAATGCAAATTCTGGTGAATGATGAGCCAGTTGATGCCCTTTCGACCATGGTGCATCGGGACCGCGCCGAACAGCGGGGCCGCATGATGTGCGAAAAGCTCAAAGAGCTGATCCCCCGCCATATGTTCAAAATCCCGATCCAAGCCGCGATTGGCGGGCGCATCATCGCACGCGAAACCTTGGCCGCGCTGCGCAAGGACGTGACCGCAAAATGTTATGGCGGGGATGCCACCCGCAAGCGGAAACTCTTGGATAAGCAGAAAGCGGGCAAGAAGAAGATGCGCCAATTCGGCAAGGTCGAAATCCCGCAAAGCGCGTTCATCAACGCGTTGAAGATGGATGATTGAGGGCGCGGGGAGGCAGATATGCCCGCCTCTCTCGCGTCTGCGCTCTTGACACATCCCCTTTAAGTCGTGTCACCTCCTCTCATGCGTCAATCGTGGCCAGCGAGTTGCGCAGGTGTGCTGGGGTGTAGTGAGTTTGCCAAAGTAACCGACCGCTTTGTGGGGGCAGTAGGGGCCTGCAGGCGGTCGGCCCTTTTGGCCGCGTCAAACCTGATCTAAATCAAGGCGCGGCAGATCTTTACGGCAATGATACCTTTTAAGAAACGTGCAGAACGAACCAAAAGGATCATATCATGCGCTTGTTTTTCCTCATATTTACATTGGCCGCGACAGCTTTGGCGGGGATCTGCGTAACAGCTGTGTTGGCCGCAGGTCTTGACGGGTGGCAGCCGATTGCCATTGCCGCAGGGGGTGGTGCGGTCATTGCCTTGCCCGCCGCGTGGATAATAGCGGGGCGTATTAAGGCATTAACCTGATAGGAACGGAAAAGAGATGTCAAAAACACTGGTCTATAGCGGCACGCAGATTGCGCTGCATTGGGGCATAGCCGCCCTCATCATTTATCAATTCGTCTACCACGAAGGCATTGAAGAGGCCTATGAGCAGGCGCTTGAAACAGGCGTTTACGCGCAATCCTTGGGATGGGCGAGCCACGCCATTCCTGGGATTTTGGTGCTGCTTTTGGTGATCTGGCGGCTTGTTCTGCGCCTGCGGCGCGGCGCGCCTGATGCCCCCGCAGAAGAGCCCGCGATTTTTGCGCAGCTGTCGCATCTCGCCCATTGGGCCTTTTATGCGCTTATGCTGGCCTTGCCAATCACGGGGATGCTGGCATGGGGCGGTCAGATTGAGGCGAGCGCCGCGGTGCATGAGGTTCTCAAGTCGCTTCTCATGCTTTTGTTCTTGGTGCATGTGGGCGCGGTTTTGGTGCATCAATTTGTCTGGAAGACCAATATCATGCAGCGCATGAAACGCGCAGGTTAGCCTAAGAACACCTTTAGGCTTTCCACAAATTCCCGCGGGGTGTCAGCATGCAGCCAATGCCCCGCTTGCGGAATTTTTGCGAATTTCGCATTGGGAAACAGCGCCTTAATGGCAGGGCGATGCTCGGGGCGGACATAATCGGAACGCCCGCCCGACAGGAATAAGATATCCCCCTCAAAAGGGATGAAATCCCCCTCAGGCCAGCCTGTGATCTTTGCCATTTCGCGCGAGAGCACATCTAAGTTTAGCCGCCACGCCTGTGCCTTAACATCCAGAGATTGCAGCAAAAACGCGCGAACCCCTGCATCGTCCACATGGGCCTGCAATTGACGATCTGCATCCCCGCGTGTTGCAACCGCACTGAGATCAATTGCGCGCATGGCATCAATCATAGGCTGTTGCGAATGGCCATAGGTCACTGGGGCAATATCCGCAATCACCGCGCGGCGGATCAAATCGGGCCGCGTCAGAGCCAGCATCATCACCGCCTTGCCTCCCATCGAATGGCCAACCACATCGGCACAGACGCCATGCGCCTCGATCACTTGGGCCAGATCATTGGCCAGATCAGGGTAGCTGTGACTGTCATACCATAGGCTTGCGCCGTGGTTACGCATATCAACGGTGAGACAATGCCGCTCGACCCGTTTCGCAATCACACCCCAATTGCGCGCTGATCCATAGAGACCATGGGCGATTAAAAGAGGCGGGCGATCCTGCGGCGTGCCATGTTCGACAATGTTCAACATAGGCCGCTTTTTAGGGGATCCCCCGCCCCTTGGAAAGGTGACTTAATGCGCGGGCGCCACAAAGGTGCCATTGCGCAAATCCGCAATGGCTTGGCGGATTTCGTCTTGGGTGTTCATCACAATTGGCCCATGCCACGCGACAGGTTCTTCAATAGGCGCACCCGAAATCAGAAGGAACCGCACACCTTCAGGCCCCGCCTGCACAGTGATCTCATCGCCTGTGCCAAATCGGATCAAGGTGCGATCGCCCGACATATCGCGAATGTTCACTTCTTGCCCCATGACCTCTTTTTCCAAAAGCACGCCTGCGGGTTGGCTTGCATCCGCGAATGCGGCTTGACCTTCGAAGACATAGGCAAAGGCGCGGCGATAGGTGTCGATGCGGAAGGTTTTCTTCACGCCCGCAGGGATCGAAATATCCAAATATTGAGGATCAGCGGCAATGCCATCAACGGGGCCCTTCTTGCCCCAAAACTCCCCAACGATCACTTTGACACGGGTGCCATCGTCATCAATCACCTCTGGGATTTCTTGCGCGGCGACATCTTGATAGCGCGGATCTGTCATTTTCATAGATGACGGCAGATTACCCCACAGCTGAAATCCGTGCATTTGCCCCTTGGCGTTTCCGAGCGGCATTTCTTGGTGCAAGATGCCCCGCCCTGCGGTCATCCATTGCACCGAACCTGCCCCCAATTTGCCAGTATTTCCAAGGCTGTCTGAATGCTCAACCGTGCCTGCCAGCACATAGGTGATGGTCTCAATCCCACGATGGGGATGCCAAGGGAACCCGTTCTGGAAATAGGCGGGGTCTTCGTTGCGAAAATCGTCAAACAACAAGAACGGATCAAGTTCGGTTGGATCTTGAAAGCCAAAGGCACGGTGCAAATGCACCCCTGCCCCTTCCAACGTGGGCTTTGCACTGCGCGCTTCGACAACAGGACGGATCGACATAAGCTTTCTCCTTCTCATGCCCCGTAAGATCTTTGGGGCGTGTTGTGAGTGAAACTAGGGCGCATCCCACACCATGACAATCTGCACAAATCCGCAAAAAGATGTGCATCTTTGCGAGGGCTGATATTCCATGTATGAGCGGGGGGCAGATTTCAGCGAAAGGAATGCTTCGTGGCCAAGAAACGCGCCCAAGACGAGATTATCGGCTATATCGCCCCCAATATTGCCCGCCGCAGCTTTGCGGTGTTTTGTTTGGGTGGCCTAGGGTTTCTTCTGATCATGATTGCGGCCACAAACCCGCCCCAAAATCTCTTCTGGCTCTTGCTGTTGATTGTGTTTGGCGTGGGGTCATTGGGGATGACCTATAAATTGTGGGAGGCCTCATCGCACAAATTGATCCTAACCCGCGAATGCCTACGCGAAGAGAATGGCCGCGTGCTGTTCCATATCGACAATGTCGAAAGCGTGGATCGCGGGTTTTCCGCGATGAAGCCCGCGGGGGGCTTTATCGTATTTTTGCACAAACCCGAGGAAGGGGGTCGCGTTTATGCCCCTGGTCTTTGGCGGCGTTGGGGGAAATCTGTGGCCGTTGGCGGCGTCACATCCGCGGGCGAAGCCAAGGCCGTAGCTGATTTGATCAAAATCATATTGGCGGAGCGGGATTTGGGGGCGAAATCCTAAAGCGCGAACCCGCCCCCGAAAGAGGTCATAACCCTTTTGCGCGATAGCTTGCCGCCACACGGGCAATGGACACCAAAAATCCCGCCATCCGCAAATCAGGCACATCGTGGCGATCGTGCCAGACCTCGCGCATCGCCTGATAGGCGGTGCGCATCGTATCATCGAGGCCCGAGCGCACCAATTCCAACTCTCCTGCGCCGCGCAGATATTTTTGTTTAAAATCGGGCGACAGCGTCCAACCAATGCCCGTGTCGCGCGACAGCCGCTCGAGCTCATCTACGATCAATTCATGGCGGCTTTCTTCTTGGCGGCGCTGCATCCGACCAAATCGGATATGTGACAGGTTCTTCACCCACTCGAAATAGGACACGGTCACACCGCCCGCATTGGCGTAAAGATCAGGAATGATCACCACGCCCTTTTCGCGCAGCACATCATCCGCGCCAGCGGTGATCGGGCCATTGGCCGCCTCAATGATGAGCGGTGCTTTGATCCGCGCGGCATTGGACAGGTTAATCACCCCTTCAAGCGCCGCAGGGATCAGGATATCGCACTCAGCCTCAAGCGCAGAGGCGCCATCCTCGATGAAGGTGCCGCCTTTGAAATCACGCACACCGCCCGTGGCAACGATGTGTGCGCGCAGGGCTTCGATATCCAACCCCTGATTATTATGAACCGCGCCATCGCGTTCGATCACATGGGTAATCTTCGCGCCATCCTCATCACGCAGAAACAGCGCCGCATGATAGCCCACATTGCCCAAGCCCTGCACAATGATACGCTTGTCCTCAAGGTCGCCCGATAGATTGGCCGCCTTGATATCCTCTGGATGGCGAAAGAATTCCCGCAAGGCATATTGCACGCCTCGCCCTGTGGCCTCGATACGGCCTTGAATACCCCCCGCATGAATGGGTTTCCCTGTAACGCAGGCCTTTGCATTAATGTCGGTTGTGTTCATGCGAGCATATTGATCTGCAATCACCGCCATCTCACGCTCGCCCGTGCCCATATCTGGGGCGGGCACGTTTTGACTGGGGTTGATGAGATCACGCTTGATCAACTCATAGGCAAAGCGGCGGGTGATGCGGTCGAGTTCATCTTCATCCCATTCGCGCGGGTCAATGCACAGACCACCTTTCGAGCCACCAAATGGCGCCTCTACAAGCGCACATTTAAACGTCATCAGGGACGCCAAGGCCTCAACCTCATCTTGATTGACATTGGGGGCATAGCGGATGCCACCTTTTACAGGTTCCATATGCTCGGAATGCACCGAGCGATAACCCGTAAAGGTCTTAATTTCACCGCGTAGCTTAACGCCAAAACGCACCACATAGGTGGAATTGCAGACGCGAATTTTCTCCTCCAATCCGGGGGAGAGATCCATCAACGCGGCCGCACGGTTGAACATCAGTTCAACGGATTGGCGAAAACTCGGTTCATTTGCAGGGATGCTGGCCATAGCTGTTCCTTCCTTAGACAGCGAACAAAACGGCGCGAGTGCGATTAAATTTGCATATCCCCCTTCATCGCACCCAAACTTTGCCAAATCATGACAATCAAAAAGGGTTTGTGATCTGTGTCACACCTCAAACCCTACGCCTTGCAACGAAGATTGCAAAAAACTTCGTAAACTCTTCCCGTAATCGCCGCATTTTCACCGCTCTTTGGGGACATGACAGGAAAGCCTCCGCCAAATCTGCGGTGGGTCAGGTCAATGGATTGAGGATGATGCAGGGAAAACCAAAAACGGCACAGCTTTGCCGCCATGGTTTGGGCGCGAACCGATTCTGGCGGGACGAGCAGGGCACAGTCACGATCTTTGTGGTGCTGTTGACGATGGTCATGGTCAGCCTCGATGGCTTGGCGGTGGATGTGATCCGCTTCGAATCTCAACGGGCGCAATTGCAAAGCGCGATTGATCGTGCGGTTCTTTCTGCGGCAGGCACCGCCAATGATGAGGCCGAAGTTTCTAGCATCGTCACACAATATTTGACCGCGCAAAACATTACGCCCTCGCGATTAACCCCTGATTATTTCATCCAAGATGGTCGGCAAAATACCTGAGTTTGTCGCAACTTGACGAAACCCTTCTGCGCTGCTGTCCTAGGGTGAGGCTAGGGACAAAGGGAGAGGTCAGATGCGCTATTCAGGCCTTCGTGTGATCAGCGAAGGATTGCGAGGGCAAAAATCATGGACGCGCGCGTGGCGCGATCCTGCTCCAAAAGCGCAGTATGACATGATTATCATTGGCGGTGGCGGCCACGGTCTGGCAACCGCCTATTACCTCGCCAAAAATCATGGCATCACAAATATTGCCGTGCTTGAGAAGGGCTATTTGGGCGGTGGCAATATCGGTCGTAATACCACCATTGTGCGCGCAAATTACCTACTTGAGGGCAATTCTCAATTTTACAGCCATTCCCTGAAACTGTGGGAAGGGCTAGAGCAAGACCTGAATTACAATGTCATGCACAGCCAGCGCGGCATCATCAACCTGTTCCATTCAGACGGGCAACGTGATGCCTTTGCGCGGCGCGGGAATGCGATGATCAATCAAGGCGATGATGCGATCTTGTTGGATCGCGATGAATTGCGGCGCATGATCCCCTATCTCGATTATGATCAAACACGTTTCCCAATTTTTGGCGGGCTCTACCACAAACGCGGCGGCACAGCGCGGCATGATGCGGTGGCTTGGGGCTATGCCCGCGCGGCGGATCAACGCGGTGTAGACCTCATCCAGAATTGCGAAGTCACAGGGATTGATGTGCATCAGGGCCGCGTCACGGGTGTCCAAACCACGCGGGGTGCAATTAGCGCACGCAAGATTGGCGTTGTGGTGGCGGGACGCAGTTCTCAGGTGGCCGCAATGGCAGGCCTGCGCTTGCCCATTGAGAGCCATGTGTTGCAGGCCTTTGTCACCGAAGGGCTAAAGCCTGCAATTGACCATGTGATCACTTATGGCATGGGGCATTTCTATATCAGCCAGTCTGACAAGGGCGGACTGGTCTTTGGCGGTGACCTTGATTTTTATGCATCCTATGCCTCGCGCGGGAACCTGCCCACCGCAGAGCATGTGGTGGAAACAGGCATGACGCTCATGCCGATGATCGGACAGGCCAAAATGCTGCGCTCTTGGGGCGGGATTATGGATATGTCCTCGGATGGCAGCCCCATTATCGACAAAAGCCCGATAGAGGGCCTCTATTTGAATTGTGGGTGGTGTTATGGCGGCTTTAAGGCTGTGCCGGGATCGGGTTATGCCTTCGCGCATCTTATGGCCACAGATCAGCCGCATCAAAGCGCCGAGCGCTTTCGCCTCGACCGGTTTGAGACGGGGCGGGGCCTCATGGATGAAGAAGGCCGCGGCAGCCAACATAATTTGCATTAGAGATCGAGACGGTTATGCGTATCCCCTGCCCCATTTGCGGCGAAAGAGACAGCCGCGAATTTCGTCCCAAAGGCGATATTACATATGCAGATCGCCCTGCGGCTGAGGCGGGCGTGGCGGCGTGGCACAGCTATCTGCATTTGCGAGACAATCAACCCGGCCAAATCGTTGAGATTTGGCGCCATGCACACGGCTGCGGGGCGTGGATATCTGTCACTCGAAACACAGTCAGCCACGCCATCCTAGGGGCACAGTTGCTACGCGATCGAAGGCAAGATCATGCGGGTTGAGGGCAAAGGACGGATCAATCGCGACAAGCCGCTCAATTTTACCTTTGACGGCAAAACCTATCAGGGGTTCGAGGGCGATAGCCTTGCCTCTGCCCTTCTGGCCAATGATGTCACATTGGTCGGGCGCAGTTTCAAATATCACCGCCCCCGCGGGATCGTGACGGCAGGCTCGGATGATCCAAACGGCTTGGTTGAACTGTCACGCGGGCCATATGGGGCCGCAATCCCGAACACACGCGCCACAATGCAATTCCTCTATGAGGGGCTTGTTGCGAACAGTCAAAACCATCTTGGGCCGCTTGGGTTTGATCTTTTGGCCGTGAATGATCTGGCCGCGCCCTTCTTAAGCGCGGGGTTTTACTACAAAACATTCATGTGGCCGCGCCGCTTTTGGGAAGCGGTTTACGAACCCCTGATCCGCCGCGCAGCGGGTTTGGGCCGCTTGTCCCGCGAGATGCAGGCAGAACCATCTGAAAAGGCCTTTGGGCATTGTGATCTTCTGGTCATTGGCGCTGGCCCTTCGGGCCTGACTGCCGCCCTTGTCGCGGCTGAGGCGGGCGCGGATGTGATCCTTGTTGACGAGAACACAGAACTCGGCGGCAGGCTTTGGCCTGAGGATGCTGCGATTGACGATATGCCTGCGCAAACTTGGCTCGCGCAGATATCGGCCAAGCTTTCTGCCATGCCCAATGTGCGGATCATGCCGCGTTGCACAGTCACGGGGGCCTATGATGGTGGCACCTATGGCATGATCGAGCGCGTGGGACTTGAGCACGCCCCGAATGGCACTGTGCCACGCGAATGTTTCTGGCGTATCACTGCGCGCGCTGCGATTTTGGCCACAGGCGCTGTTGAACGGCCCATCGCATTTGCAGACAATGACCGCCCCGCCATTATGATGGCAGGCGCAATGCGATCCTATCTCGACCGCTACGGCGTCTTGCCAGCGCGCAAAATCGCGCTGTTTGTCAGCACGGATCAAGGACATCGCGACGCGCTTGCCTTGCAGGCCGCGGGGGCAACCCTTGCCGCCGTCATCGATCCGCGCAGCGATGCGCCTGCGCTTGGCGATTATCCCCTTTATCGTGGTGCGGAGGTCGTGGCGACACGCGGCCGCACGCGTATCTCGGGCATAACCATTCGTGATGCCGCGGGAAAAACCACCGATATGGACATAGGCGCTTTGGGAATGTCTGGGGGATGGAACCCCAATATTCACCTTGCCTGCCATATGGGCGCCCACGCAATTTGGAACGCGGAGAAATCCTGTTTTCTTGCCCCTGAGGGCGCGGTGCCTGCCCTGCATTACGCAGGCAGTGCTGCAGGATATTTCAGCACTGCCGAGTGTTTCACCTCGGGGTTTGCAGCGGCGATCAATGCCCTGTCCGAATTGGGCCTGACGGCCCCTCATACGCCCTGCCCAATCGCCCCCGCTTCGCGCGAGACAGCGAGGCCCCATTGGGTGGTTTCTGGCAAAAAGCGGGCATGGATTGATTTTGCCAATGATGTGACCACCAAAGATATCCGCCTTGCCGCGCAAGAAGGGTATCAATCGGTCGAACATATGAAGCGCTACACGACCCAAGGAATGGCGCCCGATCAAGGACGCAGTTCAAACACGACCGCGATTGCGGTTTTGGCAGATGCCACGGGTCGTGGAATTTCCGAGACTGGCACGACAACCTATCGCCCGCCCTTTGTGCCCGTGTCCCTTGGTGCGATTGGCGCGGGCGCGCAAGGCAAAGGGTTTGCACCCGAACGCCTGACCACCAGCCATGCAGCAAGTGTCGCCCGCAATGCCCCGATGGTGGCCACGGGCCTGTGGTATCGTGCATCCTATTTCCCACAAAATGGCGAGACAACATGGCTGCAGTCCTGCAACCGCGAGGTGGGCTATGTGCGCAATGCGGTCGGTGTTGTCGATGTTTCCACTTTGGGCAAAATCGCCGTGTCTGGCCCTGATGCCGCGCGGTTCCTTGATTTTGTCTACAGCAATATGATGTCGACCCTGCCAGAGGGGCGTGTGCGCTATGGTTTGATGCTGCGCGAAGATGGGTTTGTTATGGATGACGGAACCTGCGCGCGGGTAGGCCCCTATGACTATGTGATCACCACGACCACTGCCGCCGCAGCCGAGGTCATGGCGCATCTGGAATTTGTGGCGCAGGTCTTTTGCCCTAATTGGAAACTCAGCCTGACCTCTACAACAGAGGCTTGGGCGCAATTCGCGGTGGCAGGGCCAAAGGCGTTTGACCTTGTGGCGGGTCTGACCACAGACCTGCGCCGCGATGAATTGCCCTTTATGGGATGGGTCGCGCGGGATGTTTTGGGCGTGCCTGCCCGCATTTTCCGCATCTCTTTCTCAGGCGAGGAAGGGTGTGAAATCGCGGTTCCCGTGGGCTATGGCGCAAGCCTTTATGACGCACTTATGACCCGCGCCGAAGCGATGGGGGGCGGGCCTTATGGGGTCGAGGCCCTCAATGTCTTACGTCTTGAAAAGGGCTTTATCACCCATGCCGAAATCAATGGCCGCGTGACCGCGGGTGACTTGGGCATGGCGGGGCTATTGTCCAAGAAGAAAACTGATTTCATCGGCCGTGCAGGCGCGGCGCGCGAAGGGTTGCTTGACCCTGCGCGCCCCGCATTAATCGGGTTGCGCCCTGTTGATGGCCAATCAAAAATTCTTGCAGGCGGGCATTTGTTCGAGGCCGATGCAAAACCCAGTCGGGAAACCTCAAAAGGCTACGTATCTTCCGCCTGTTTCTCGCCAACCTTGGGCCATCCAATCGCACTTGGCTTCTTTGTGGATGGGCGCGCACGACATGGGGATCAGGTGAAAATGGTTGATCATCTACGCGGGCAAGAAACCCTTTGCGAGATTTGCCCGCCTGTCTTCTTTGACCCTGACGGAGGGCGGATGCGTGACTGATCTTTCCCTAGCCCCAGTTGTAACGGGCCCCAGTGAAATCTCTCATGGCGCGATTCAGCTCAGCATTGATGCCCCCCAAAACATCACGGCACTCTTGCCCCATCCAAACTGCCTTAATGCGGTGAACACCATCCTGAAATCTGATTTGGGCCTAAAATTTCCTGCACCTAGTGAGGTCGTCACAAACGACACACTGCGGCTGATTTGGAACGGGCTAGATCATGCGCTTCTTTTGGGGGCTTCAGCCCCCCTTGCCCCCTTGGCACCTTACGCGCTTTTGGCAGATCAAAGCGGGGCTTTGGCGCGGTTCACGCTGACAGGGCCTGATCTGGCCGAGGTTTTGGCGCGGCTTTGTCCTTTGGATCTGCGCCCGACCGCCTTCGGGCCACGGCGTTCTGCGCGCAGTTTATTGGGCCATATTGATGCGCTATTTGTGACAGCCGATGACGGAGATCACATCGAGATATTTGTGATGCGATCCATGGCACAATCAGCCCTGACCGAACTGACCCATGCAATGCAAGGGGTGGCCGCGCGCAGATCAGCCGCGCTGTGAATTTGCCCACAGGGTTCTCCACAGAGGATCGCGCGGCGGCATCTGGACAGCGCCTGCGTTCGCGCAGATACTCGCCCCATGAGTTTACCGCCTGGATTTTTGGATGAATTGCGCACCCGCATCTCGCTGTCGCAGGTGGTCGGGCGCAAAGTCATGTGGGACAACCGCAAATCCAATGCGGCCAAGGGGGATATGTGGGCCCCTTGCCCCTTTCACCAAGAGAAAACCGCATCCTTCCATGTCGATGATCGCAAGGGGTTTTATTATTGTTTCGGCTGTCAGGCCAAAGGCGATGCAATCAGCTTTGTGAAAGATACTGAAAATGTCAGCTTCATAGAGGCGATTGAAATCCTTGCGCGTGAGGCAGGTATGCCCATGCCAGAACGAGATCCACGCGCACAGGAAAAATCAGACGCGCGCGAGAAATTGGCACAGGCCACCGAGGCGGCGGTGCAATTCTATAAGCTACAGTTGAAATCCTCTGCGGCCCGTGACGCGCGGGATTATCTTGAAAAGCGGGGCATAGATGAAGCCACGCTTGCGCGGTTTGAAATCGGCTTTGCCCCATCAGCACGGCGCGGGGCCTTTGAAGCATTGCAGGCCAAAGGTATCGCTGCCGAGGATATCATCACCGCAGGGATTGCCAGCAAACCCGATGACGGTGGCGCGCCCTATGATGCGTTTCGAGATCGGATCATGTTTCCCATCCGTGATCCGCGCGGGCGCTGCATCGGCTTTGGTGGGCGCGCGATGGATCCGAACGCACGCGCCAAATATCTCAACAGTCGCGAGACACCTCTGTTCGATAAGGGGCGCGCCTTGTTCAATCACGGCCCCTCCCGCGAAGCCGCGGGCAAGGGCCAGCCTTTGATCGTGGCAGAAGGCTATATGGATGTCATCGCGCTATGGCGTGCAGGGTTTGAGGCGGCGGTGGCCCCGCTTGGCACCGCCATCACCGCCGATCAATTGCACCTCATGTGGCGCATTTCGCCCGAGCCGATCATCGCCCTTGACGGGGATAAGGCGGGCTTGCGCGCCGCAATGCGCCTGATTGATCTAGCCCTGCCCATGTTGGGTGCGCAAAAATCCCTGCGGTTTTGCATCCTTCCTGAGGGCCAAGACCCTGATGATCTGATCCGTGCCAAAGGGCGCGGCGCAATGCAAACCCTGATTGACGGGGCGCAGCCCTTGGTCAACCTCTTGTGGCAGCGCGAAACCGAAGGCCGTGTTTTTGACAGCCCCGAACGGCGCGCCGAATTGGACAAATCGCTGCGCCGCGCCACGGCACAGATCAAAGATCCTGATTTACGCCACCACTACGATACAGCATTCAAAGACCTCAAATGGCAGCTGTTCCGCCAAAAACGGCAGAGTTCGGCAGCACCTAAAACAGCCCGCAGCCCCCGCAAGGCTGGGTTTATGCGCCCTGACCTCCCTCTCGAACCTTTGGCGGAAACCCTTGCCTCGGCCCTCGCATCAGGGGCAATTAGCGAAAAAGATCTGCGTTGGTCGGTCATCTTGGCGTTGTTGTGTCTTTACCCCGCCTTGCTCGATCATTTTGAGCCGCAGCTTGACCGACTACACCCTGAGCTGGAGGAATATCGCCGCCTGAGTGCGCATCTTTTGGGGACGCGATGCCGTGACAAAGAAAGCCTTAACCAAGAATTAGAGGCTTTTGGGTTATCTCCCCTTCTTGAAAATCTGCTCTCAATGGGCCATGTGCGCATCTCACCGCCCATTTTATCGCAGGGCGCGGAAGACAAAGCACGAGACTGCCTCACGGAGGAATTCGCGAAACTGGCCGCGTGGCATGGGATCGACCATGAAATGGCCGAAGCCCTTGAGGGGTTGGATCGCACCGAAGACGATCCGCACCTGTCATGGCGTTTAACTCAGGCCTTAAAGACGTTACAACAAGCCACAAAGCCGAAAAGAAACGACCAAGCGGATGCCAGTGAAGACACATCTGCATATTCAAACCGCCTGCGCCACTTGATAGAGGAGCGCGTGTGGGAGAAGAAAAAACGTTAATTCGCTTTGCGAATCACTGATTCGCACTACAATGATTTCAGGTGCAAGCGTCAGCCGACCTTGGCCGAGCTTGAACGAAAAGGATAATCGCCGATGGCCAAAGACAGCGATGACGGCAAACCCGAAGGCGAAGAGACCGAAATCGGTCTAGATATGAGCCAAGCTGCCGTCAAAAAAATGATCGCCGAGGCCCGCGCGCGTGGCTTTATCACCTATGATCAATTGAACGCTGTCTTGCCGCCTGAACAGGTCTCCTCTGAACAGATCGAAGATGTCATGTCGATGCTGTCTGAGATGGGCGTGAATATCATCGAAGATGATGAAGTCGAGGACGAGGAAAACAAATCCTCAGGCGGTGAGTTGGTGGAAACCTCCACCTCGCGCGAAGTGGCCTTGGCCAGCAGCGAGACCGAAAAACTGGATCGCACAGATGACCCTGTGCGGATGTATCTGCGCGAAATGGGCAGCGTTGAGTTGCTCTCGCGTGAAGGTGAAATTGCGATTGCCAAGCGCATTGAAGCGGGCCGCAACACCATGATCGCAGGGCTTTGTGAAAGCCCCCTGACCTTTCAGGCGATCACCATCTGGCGGGACGAATTGCTAGAAGAAGATATTCTTCTGCGCGATGTGATTGACCTAGACGCCACATTTGGCCGCTCAATCGGTGAAGAAGATGATGAAGCGCCCGTGGTTGGTGGTTTGGATGGCGACAACCGCGACAGCGGCAGTGCTGCATCGAACCAGAGTGACGATCCAGAATTGGACGCGGATGGGAACCCAATCGCCCGCGATGATGACGAGGACGAGGACGATCAAGCCAATATGAGCTTGGCCGCGATGGAGGCCGCGCTTAAGCCACGCGTTTTGGAAACCCTAGATCGTATCGCCAATGATTACATCTATCTGGCCGAAATGCAGGACAAGCGTATCTCGGCCACGCTGAATGAAGATTCTAGCTTTGATTCGGGCGATGAGGCCACCTATCAAAAACTGCGCGGCGAGATTGTGGAATTGGTGAATGAACTGCACCTGCACAACAACCGTATCGAGGCGCTGATTGACCAGCTTTACGGCATCAACCGCCGCATCATGTCGATCGATAGCGCCATGGTGAAACTGGCCGATCAGGCCCGTATCAATCGCCATGAATTCATCGAGGCCTATCGCGGCTATGAACTTGACCCCACATGGGTGGATCGCATGTCCGAAAAACCTGGCCGTGGGTGGCAAGCCCTGATGGAACGCTCCCGCGATAAGGTCGAAGACTTGCGCGCTGATATGGCCCAAGTTGGCCAATATGTCGGCCTTGATATCAGCGAATTCCGCCGCATCGTGAACCAAGTTCAAAAGGGCGAGAAAGAAGCGCGTCAGGCGAAGAAAGAAATGGTCGAGGCGAATTTGCGCCTCGTGATCTCCATCGCCAAGAAATATACCAATCGCGGCCTGCAATTCTTGGATTTGATTCAAGAGGGCAATATCGGCCTGATGAAGGCGGTGGATAAATTCGAATATCGCCGCGGCTATAAATTCTCGACCTATGCGACATGGTGGATCAGGCAGGCGATCACGCGTTCGATTGCGGATCAGGCTCGCACGATCCGTATCCCTGTGCATATGATTGAAACGATCAACAAACTGGTGCGCACAGGCCGTCAGATGTTGCACGAAATCGGCCGCGAACCCACGCCCGAGGAATTGGCCGAAAAGCTGCAAATGCCGCTTGAGAAAGTGCGCAAGGTCATGAAAATCGCCAAGGAACCTATTTCCTTGGAAACCCCGATTGGCGATGAAGAAGACAGCCAGCTTGGCGATTTCATCGAAGACAAGAACGCCGTGCTACCGTTGGACAGCGCCATTCAGGAAAATTTGAAGGAAACCACGACCCGCGTTCTGGCCTCGCTCACGCCGCGTGAGGAACGCGTGCTGCGGATGCGCTTCGGCATCGGGATGAATACCGACCATACGCTTGAGGAAGTGGGACAGCAGTTTTCCGTGACCCGCGAGCGGATCAGGCAGATCGAGGCGAAAGCCCTGCGGAAGCTGAAGCACCCCTCGCGGAGCAGGAAGCTGCGGAGTTTCTTGGATCAGTGATGCACGGCCTGCCTTGGCTTTTGTTGATCGCCAAAGGCGCGCTCATGCGGAAAACGGCCTAAGGGGCCATTTTTCCCAAAATCTCCGCCGCCGCCGCATCGGGGCTGATTTTGCCCTCTGCCACATCACGCACGCGGGTCTCGATGGCGGCGCGGATCGTTTGATCCTCGCGCAGCCGCGCCAATAACCCCTCACGCAATTCTGTCTCGAACCAATGAGCCGCTTGCGTGGCGCGGGTTTCTTCCCAGATGCCCGCCTCCCTTCGCCACTGCGCCAAGTTCTGCATCTCGGCCCATGCTGTCTCAATCCCTGCCCCTTCCGCGGCAGAAACGGCCAGTGCCTTGGGGAACCCTTCGGGGTCTTGCGGGCGTTTGCGCAACAGCCGCAGCGCGCCTGCGTAATCGGCAACTGTGCGCGTGGCGGTGGCGCGCAAATCACCATCAGCCTTGTTCACCAAGATCAGATCGGCGATTTCCATGATCCCGCGCTTGACCCCTTGCAATTCATCCCCGCCCGCGGGCGCCAAAAGCAGCACGAAAAGATCGCACATCTCGGCCACCATCGTTTCGGATTGGCCCACACCCACTGTCTCGATCAAGACCACATCAAACGCCGCCGCCTCGCACAGCGACACCGCCGCGCGGGTGCGGCGCGCCACACCGCCGAGGCTTGCCTGGCTGGGGGAGGGGCGGATAAAGGCCGAAGGCACGCGCGAGAGCTGCTCCATCCGCGTCTTATCGCCCAAGATTGACCCGCCTGAGCGCGCAGAGCTTGGATCAACCGCCAAAACCGCCACGCGCAGCCCTGCATCGGTCAGCATCATCCCAAAGGCCTCGATAAAGGTGGATTTCCCTACACCGGGCGTGCCCGAGAGGCCGATGCGCAGCGCCTCACGCCCATGGCCGCGCAGCGCGTCCAAAAGTGCGGCCGCCTGCGCACGATGATCAGCGCGGCTGCTTTCGACCAAGGTCACGGCACGGGCAAGCGCACGGCGTTCACCCGCCAAAATCCGATCCTTGAGATCGAGAATATCCAATTCTGCCGTCATCGGGGCTGATTACTCCTTGACCTTACAAGGGCTTTTCTGCCTGTTCGGCCAAGCTACGTCCACCCCGAAAGACTTTTGCCGCCCCATGCGCCTGCCGATTGATGATATCCTGCCCGAGCTGATCGCCGCCCTTGCGCGCGCAGGCCGCGCCGTTTTGCAGGCCCCGCCTGGCGCGGGCAAAACCACGCGTGTGCCCCTTGCCCTGCTTGAGGCGGGGGCGGTGCAGGGTCGTATCCTCATGCTTGAACCCCGCCGTTTGGCCGCGCGTGCCGCCGCCGAACGCATGGCGCAAACCTTGGGCGAGGGGGTGGGGCAGACCATCGGCTACCGCATGCGCGGCGACAGCAAAACAAACCCTGCGACGCGGATTGAGGTTGTGACCGAAGGCATCCTCACCCGCATGATCCAAGACGCGCCTGACCTGCCTGAAATTGGCGCGATCATCTTTGATGAATTCCACGAGCGGTCGCTCAATGCTGATCTTGGGCTTGCCTTGAGTTGGGAATTACGCGGCGCGCTTAGGCCAGATCTAAAGATCTTGGTCATGTCGGCCACATTGGATGCGGCCCCCGTGGCGGCACTCCTTGATGACGCGCCCGTTGTCACATCAGCGGGCCAAGCCTTTGAGGTGGTGACACATCATCTGCCCGCCCCCCTACCCAAGGAGACGCGGCTTGAGCGCGCGATGGCCGATCTGATCCTGCAGGCCCTGCACAAAACGGAGGGGGGCATCTTGGCCTTTTTGCCGGGTCAAGGCGAGATTGCGCGCACCGCAGCCCTGCTTGATTTACCCCGCGATATTCGCCTGCATCAACTTTATGGGGCAATGCCCTTGGCCGCACAGCGCGCGGCCATTACCCCCGAGGCAGATGGTGCGCGAAAATTGGTGCTTGCCACATCCATCGCAGAAACCTCACTGACCATTGCGGATATATCCGTGGTCATCGACAGTGGCCGCGCAAGGCGCGCGCGGTTTGACCCAGCCTCAGGCATGACACGGCTTGTAACCGAACCCGTCAGCCGCGCCGAGGCGGATCAACGCCGTGGCCGCGCGGGTCGTGTCTCGGCAGGCATTTGTTATCGAAATTGGACGAAGGGCAGCGAAGGCGCGCTACCCGCTTTCCCCCCCGCCGAAATCGAGGCCGCCGATTTGACAGGTTTGGCATTGGAATTGGCCCTTTGGGGCAGCGCGGATGGCTTGGCTTTTCTCACACAGCCCCCTCTGGGCGCTCTGGCCGAGGCGCGGGCCTTGTTGCAGGGGCTTGGGGGTTTGGACGCCGAAGGGCGGATCACGGCTCACGGGCGCGCGATGGCTGCAATGCCCTTGCACCCGCGTCTCGCGCATATGCTGTTGTCTGGGGATGCGCGCGCCGCCCGAATTGCGGCCCTTTTGGGCGAGCGTGACCCCCTGCAGGGGCAAACTTCGCAAAGTGATCTGAAGCTGCGTCTGCGCCTTTTGGATGGCCCTGCAGGAAAATCCCCTCCCCTTGCGCGTATCCGTCAGGAAATGGCGCGCCTCAAACCCTTGGCCACAGGTCGCGCGTTAAGTGACGCCCAATATCTGGCTTTGGCCTATCCCGACCGTATCGGGATGCGCCGCAAGGGAGATGCCCCGCGATACATTCTGTCAGGTGGAAAAGGTGCCATCTTTGACGCAGGCGATGAATTGGCAGGCGCGCGCTTGATTGTTGCCAGTGACCTTGATGGCAACCCGCGCGAAGCCCGGATCAGGGGCGCGCTTGCCCTGACCGAAGCCGAGTTGCGCGACATCTATGGCGATCAAATTGCATGGCAGAAGATTTGCGACTGGAACCCGCGCCTGCGGCGCGTTGAAACCAAGCTGCAAGAACGCTTTGGCGCACTCATCCTAGACGAGAGGCATGACCCCAAGCCAAACCCCGAGGAGGTTACAAAAGCCCTCTGCGCGGGTATTCGCGACCTTGGCCTAAACGCGTTAGGGTGGACACGCGGCGCAACATTTCTGCGGGCGCGCATTGCATTCGCGGGCTTGACTGATGTCAGCTATGAGGCGCTTTTGGCACGGCTTGAAGATTGGGCTTTGCCCTTCCTCGGCACAGCGCGCACTGCGGATGATCTGGGGCGGTTCGATCCAAGCGAGGGGCTAAAGCTGTTGGTGGGATATGAGGCCTTGGCCGAGCTTGATCGTCTTGCACCTGCGCATTGGACAACCCCCTTGGGGCGGCAAGTCGCGATTGACTACGGAGATGCCCAACCCGGCATTGCACTGCGCATCCAAGAGGTCTTTGGCGTGACCGAGCATCCGCGCATAGGGCCAGATCGCTTGCCCATTAAATTCACGCTGCTCTCTCCTGCGCAGCGCCCTATTCAGGTGACGCAAGATCTGCCGCAATTTTGGGAAGGCTCTTATGCGGATGTGCGCAAGGATATGCGTGCGCAATATCCCCGCCACCCTTGGCCCGAAGATCCACGCGCGGCTGACCCAACCCTGCGGGCCAAACCACGCGGGACATAACCCTATTCTGCCGCAATCGCGCGTGTGGCTTCGATGGCCTCCCACAGGCGGGCGGGGGTAAAGGGCATCTCAACCTTGGCCCCCATATCCGCAAGCGCATCATTGACCGCATTCGAAACTGCCGCCAACGCACCCACTGTGCCTGCCTCGCCGCAGCCTTTCATCCCCAATGGGTTCGCGGTTGAAGGAACAGGGCGAATGGAGAAGCCGATAAAGGGCATATTATCGGCACGCGGCATCGCGTAATCCATGAAGGTTGCTGTCAACAGCTGACCATCTGCGTCATAAACCACGCGCTCGCAAACCGCCTGACCAATCCCCTGCGCAACGCCACCATGCACTTGGCCCTCGGCCAGCATTGGGTTCATCATATTTCCGAAATCATCTACCACAGTGTAGCGATCCACGGCCATCACACCCGTTTCGGGGTCAATCTCGACCTCAGCAATATGGCACCCATTGGGATAGGAACGCCCGGGCAGTTTGACATATTCCTGCACCACACACAGATCAGCACGGCCCGCACCGCGCGCGGCCTCTGCAGCCTCTAGGAGCGTAACCACCACATTTGAGCCAGGCGCACGGAAGACACCTTCATCGGCATCGAAATTGACATCATCCGCATCGAGATGATCCGCCATGAAATCGCGCAAGCCACCGATGAGGCTATCACCTGCGGCGCGCAGCGCCATGCCCTGCACAGTGACCGAGCGCGATCCACCCGTGCCGCCACCCATTTCGATCAAATCACTATCACCCTGCACGATCTCAATCGCCTCAAGCGGAAGGCCCGTTTGATCATGGACAAGCTGCGGATAGACCGTTTCGTGGCCTTGCCCGTTTGATTGCGTCCCGACATAAACGCGCGCGCCGGCATCAGTGAGTTCGATCTTGGCCCGCTCATCGGGGTCGCCTAGAATTGACTCGATATAGTAACAAATCCCCGCGCCGCGCAGTTTGCCCTTGGCGGCGCTGGCCGCACGGCGTGCGTCAAAGCCCGACAGATCCGCTTTTTCCAAAGCACGATCCAAAAGCGCCCCAAACTCGCCCACATCGTATAGCTCCCCCGTTGCAGTGCGATAGGGCATCTGATCGGGGCGAATGAAATTGCGCCTGCGCAATTCGGCGGGATCCACCCCCAAGACGCGGGCAGCGTGATCCATGCTGCGCTCAAGGCAGAAAATCGCCTCAGGGCGCCCCGCCCCACGATAGGCATCGACCTGCGCGGTGTTGGTAAATACCGCACGGTTGCGGAAAAACACATTTTGAATGTCATAGGTGCCCGTCAAAACGCGGGCGAATAGGTTTGATTGGATCAGCTGCCCATATTGCGAGACATAGGCCCCAAGATTTGACCAACTGTCCAAATGATAGGCCACGAGGCGATAATTCTCGTCAAAGCCAAGCTCACTCACTGTGACCAAATCGCGGCCCGCGTTATCGGCCAACATGGCCTCGGTGCGATCGGACATCCACCGCACAGGGCGGCCCAGATGGCGGGCGGCCATCGCGGTTAGGAAATATTCGGGATAGCCCATGGTCTTCATCCCGAACCCGCCACCTACATCGGGCGTGGTCACACGGACGTGCGAAGGATCAATGCCAAAGAATTTGGATAGATCACCTTTGGTGCCCCAGACCCCCTGACCATTTACGCCCAGATGGATACGCTCACCCTGCGGTTCCGCGAAGCACCCACGCGGCTCGATTGAATTAACGATGATCCGGTTGTCTTCGATGCGCAGACTGACACGATGTTTAGCCTTTGCCATCGCAGTTTTGACAACCGCCTCATCGCCATGTTCCCAATTATAGGCCACGTTATCGGGCGCTTCGTCATGCAGCGCCGCGCCGCCTGCAGAAAGATCTAATTTCACGGGCAGATCATCAATATCCAATTCGATCAGTTCAGCCGCATCGCGCGCCTGCGCAAGGCTATCTGCCACGATAAAGGCCACGGCCTCGCCCACGAACCGCACCCGCGAGGTGGTCAGGACGGGGCGGGGCGGGGCAGCCGCATCGCTGCCATCGCCGTTTTTCACGGTGACATAGCGCATCGCATTCAGATACCCCGCCGCCTCGATATCAGCGCCCGTGATGACCAGATGCACCCCATCCGCGGCACGCGCGGCATCAAGATCAAGGGTGGTGATAGTCCCATGTGCAACAGGGCTGCGCAGCACGAACCCCACCAAGGCATCCTTTGGCGCAATATCATCAATATAGCGCCCCTGCCCCGTCAAAAGACGAGCATCTTCAAGGCGTTTCACCGATTGGCTTGATCCAAACTTTTTCATGATCCCTCCTACTGGCATGGCGCTGACCTGCGAAACGCGCCTTCGCTTATGTCGCACAGTAGCGGGCCAGATCGATCTGTCCAGTCTTGCCCGCCGCTTTCTCACGATTTCCCGTAGAGAAGCGCCCCCTTGCCCCTTGGCCTCACCCGCCCCATTGGGTAAGGGAGGCACTGAGAACCCACACGCAGATGCAGCCCGAAGGCAGATCAAATGGAAAAGACATTCGACGCAAAATCAGCCGAAGCGCGGATTTCAGCGAAATGGGAAGCAGGGGAATGCTTTAAGGCAGGGGCCAATGCCAAAGCAGGTTCTGAGGCGTTTAGCATCATGATCCCACCCCCCAATGTGACGGGCGTGCTGCATGTGGGCCATGCGTTCAACAACACGCTGCAAGATGTGCTTGTGCGGTGGCATCGGATGCGCGGCTTTGACACGCTGTGGCAACCGGGCACCGATCACGCGGGCATCGCCACGCAAATGGTGGTCGAGCGCGAATTGGCCAAGGAGGGCAAAGCGCGCCGCGATATGAGCCGCGAGGAATTCCTCTCCCATGTTTGGGCGTGGAAAAAGAAATCTGGCGGCACGATCATCGAACAGCTCAAGCGCCTTGGCGCCTCTTGCGACTGGTCACGCGAGGCCTTCACCATGTCAGGCGCACCCAATGCGCCCGCAGGCGAAGAGGGCAATTTCCATGATGCGGTGATCAAGGTCTTTGTCGATATGTATAACAAAGGCTACATCTATCGCGGCAAGCGGTTGGTGAACTGGGACCCGCATTTCGAGACTGCGATTTCCGATCTTGAGGTCGAGAATATCGACCAGACAGGCCATATGTGGCACTTCAAATATCCGCTCGCGGGTGGGGCCACCTATGAATATGTCGAGAAGGATGAGGACGGAAACGTCACCTTGCGCGAGACGCGCGATTATATCTCGATTGCCACCACACGGCCTGAAACCATGCTTGGCGATGGAGCGGTGGCCGTCCATCCCGATGACGAACGCTACAAGCCCATCGTGGGGATGCTCTGCGAAATTCCTGTCGGGCCAAAGGAACATCGCCGCCTGATCCCGATCATCACGGATGAATATCCTGACCCCAATTTCGGCTCGGGCGCGGTCAAGATCACGGGCGCGCATGATTTCAACGATTACGCCGTGGCCAAGCGGGGCAATATCCCCTGCTATCGCCTGATGGACACACGCGCGCATCTGCGCGCCGAAGGCGCAGCCTATGCCGAGGCCGCGAAGATTGCGCAAGAAGTGGCCAATGGGGACAAGACCCTGACCGAGGCCGAAGTGGACGCGCTGAACCTTGTTCCCGACCATCTGCGCGGGATGGAGCGTTACGCCGCCCGTGATGCGGTTGTGGCCGAAATCACCGCCGAAGGTCTGGCCGTGATGACACGCGCCGATGACCCCCGCCTTGGCAAAGCCGCGCTGAAAGCGGATGCAGAGGGCGCTGATGCCTTGGTGCCTTTGGTCGAAGAAAAGACCATCACGCAGCCCTTCGGGGATCGCTCAAAGGTCGTGATCGAACCGATGCTGACCGACCAATGGTTTGTTGACACCGCCAAAATCGTGGAACCCGCGCTAGAGGCCGTTCGCACGGGCCGCACGCGGATCATGCCCGAACAACACCGCAAGGTTTATTTCCACTGGCTTGAGAATATCGAGCCATGGACGATCTCGCGGCAACTCTGGTGGGGGCATCAGATTCCTGTGTGGTATGATGACGAAGGCGGAATGTATTGCGCCCCAACAGAGGCGGAAGCGCAGGCGATGGCAGGCGACAAATCCCTGACCCGCGACCCCGATGTTCTCGACACTTGGTTCTCCTCTGGCCTTTGGCCCATTGGCACGCTTGGCTGGCCTGAAAAGACACCAGAATTGGAACGCTATTTCCCGACCTCAACGCTTGTGTCGGGCTTTGACATCATCTTCTTCTGGGTTGCGCGGATGATGATGATGCAATTGGCTGTGGTCGATGATATCCCCTTCCGTGACGTTTACGTCCACGCGCTGGTGCGCGATGAAAAGGGGCGCAAGATGTCGAAATCCATCGGCAACGTGCTTGATCCCCTCGAATTGATTGACGAATTTGGCGCGGATGCGCTGCGCTTTACGCTGACCTCCATGGCCGCGATGGGGCGCGATTTGAAACTGTCGAAAGACCGCATCGCAGGCTATCGCAATTTCGGCACGAAACTGTGGAACGCCGCGCGGTTTGCGGAAATGAGCGATTGCAAACCTCTTGCAGGGTTTGATCCAAAATCGGTCAGTCAAACTGTAAACAAATGGATTATCGGCGAAACCGCGCAGGCGCGTTTGGCCCATGACGAGGCGCTGTCGCAATATCGGTTCAACGATGCGGCAAACGGGCTTTATGCCTTTGTCTGGGGCAAGGTATGCGATTGGTATGTCGAATTCGCCAAGCCGCTTTTTGCCTCTGATGACGCGGCTGTCATCGCCGAAACCCGCGCGACCATGGCATGGGTGATCGACCAATGTCTGATCCTTTTGCACCCCACAATGCCCTTCATCACCGAAGACCTGTGGGGCGAGATTGCAGATCGCCCCAAGATGCTGGTGCATACAGATTGGCCCGACTATGGCGCGGAACTGGTCGATGCCGAGGCCGCACGCGAGATGACTTGGGTGATTTCGCTGATCGAAGAAATCCGCTCCGTGCGCGCGCAAATGCATGTGCCTGTGGGGCTTAAGGTGCAATTGCTTCAGCTTGATCTCGATGCGCGCGGTCAGGCCGCGTGGGACAATAACGCAGCGATGATCGAACGGCTTGCCCGCATCTCGGAGCTGACCCATACCCAGACCATGCCCAAAGGGGCGGTCACAGTTGCGGTTGAGGGCGGCACGTTCGGCCTGCCCGTGGCTAATCTGATTGATGTGGCCGAGGAAAAGGCGCGCTTGCAAAAGCTGCTGGATAAGTTAGCCAAAGAAATCGGCGGGCTGAAGGGCCGCGTGAACAACCCCAAATTCGTGGCAAGCGCCCCCGAAGATGTGGTCGCGGAGGCCCGCGAAAACCTTGCGGCCCGTGAGGAAGAAGAAGCCAAGATTAAAACCGCCTTCGCGCGTTTGGCGGAATTGGGCTAAGATGAACGCGGCGGCGCACGAGCGCCGCTGCTGCGTCAATCACAGTGCAAAATGTGCAAGGAAAGGCTTGGTAGCGGAGGAGGGACTTGAACCCCCGACACGCGGATTATGATTCCGCTGCTCTAACCAACTGAGCTACTCCGCCAGAAGCATCGCGGAAGTAGGACAAGCGGGGGCAAGCGTCAACCTCAAAATCGAAGCGCCCGCGCAGTTTTTCAATCCACCCGCCCGCTTGGCTCAATCGCAAGATCCTCCAAGATTGGACAATCGGGGCGGTGATCCCCCGAACAGCGCGACACAAGATCGGCCAAGGTCGCCCGCATCGCGGCCAATTTGGCCATTTTCGCATCAATATCCTGCAAATGTTGTTGCGCGATCTCTTTCACATCGGCGCTTGCGCGCCCGCGATCCTCGTAAAGGGCCAAAAGCGCGCGGCACTCCTCGATGGAAAACCCCAATTCACGAGCGCGCCCAAGAAAGCCCAGCTTATGCACATCTTGTTGCGAAAAACTGCGGTATCCGTTTTCACCGCGCGCAGGCGCAATCAAACCAATTTCCTCGTAATAGCGGATGGTTTTGGCGGGCAGGCCCGTGGCCATGGCCGTTTGCGATATATTCATCAATGCCCCCCCACATGACGCAGGCGTAGCGCGTTCATCACCACAAAGACCGAGCTTGCCGCCATCGCGCCCGCCGCCAACATCGGGTTCAAAAGCGGCCCTCCGATCAGGGCCAATGCCCCTGCTGCGACAGGGATCAACGCCACATTATAGCCAAAAGCCCAAAATAGATTCTGCCAAATATTACGCAAAGTGGCCCGCGACAGGGTCATGGCATCCACAACACCCCATGGCGCGCCAGACACCAGAACCACATCTGCCGCCTGCATCGCGATATCGGTGCCACTGCCAAGCGCGATGCCCACATCTGCCTGCGCCAAAACAGGGGCGTCATTGATCCCATCACCGACAAAAACAACGCGCTGCCCCGCCTTTTGCCACGCCGCCACAAGTGCCAATTTATCTTCGGGCTTGAGGCGAGCATGGGCTTCTGTGATGTCCAATTCTGCGGCAAGCTCATCAACCGCAGGCGCAGCATCACCTGAAAGAAGCGCGATCTTCAGACCCATGTTTTTCAACGCGTCAATCGTGTCGCGGGCATCTTTCTTAGCAGGGTCACGAAAGGCCAGACTGCCGGCATAGGCACCATCCTGTGCCAAGTGGATCAGGCTTGCGCCCTGAGGGGGAATGTCTGGGACACTGACACCCAACTCTGCCAAATAGGCCTCTGTGCCTAGGGCGATCTCTGCGCCCCCGACAGTCGCGCGGACGCCACCACCGATGCTGTTCTGGAACCCTTGCATCGCCGCGATGGTCAGCCCACGCGCCTCGGCCTCGGCCACAATTGCTTGGGCGAAGGGATGTTCTGATCCGCGCTCAACACTTGCAGCCAAGGCAATCAGGCGATCTTCGTTCTGCGCGTTGTAACACGCCACAAGCGCAGGCGCGCCCGTGCTGAGGGTGCCTGTTTTGTCAAAGGCCACAATGTCGGCCTGCCGCAAATCTTGCAGTGCGCGTCCCTCACGGAAATGCACCCCCAATTCCGCAGCGCGCCCCGTTCCTGCCATAACAGAAACAGGTGTCGCCAGACCCATGGCGCAGGGGCAGGCAATAATGAGAACAGACACGCCAATCACCATAGCCTGTACGGGGGATGGGCCAAAGATCCACCAAAGCGCCGTGGTTACAAACGCCACAGCGATCACGACAGGCACAAAAACCGCCGCAACGCGATTTATCAAAGATTGGATGGGCAGGCGCGTCATCTGCGCCTTTGTGACCATATCCACGATCTGCGCGAGAACCGTTTGCCCACCTGTTGCAGTCACGCGGTAAATGGCGCTGCCCGCGCGGTTCATCGTGCCGCCCACAACACTATCACCCACAGATTTCGTCACTGGAACAGGCTCGCCTGTGATCATGCTTTCTTCAACCAAGGCCTCGCCCTCGGTCACGATGCCATCGGTGGCAATTTTGTCACCTGGCTTGACGCGGATCAGATCCCCGATCCGCAGTTCAGACGCTGCCACCTGGCGCTCGGCCCCATCTTGCAAGAGGGTGGCGGTGTCAGGGCGCAGTTCCATGAGGCTGCGAATAGCTGCGCCCGCCTGACCGCGCGCGCGAAATTCCAAAAAACGTCCCAAGAGGATCAAGGTGACGATGACCGCAGCGGCCTCGAAATAAATGAAACGGCTGGCTTCTGGGATTAAGTCTGGTGCGAATGTGACCACAGTGGAAAAGGCCCACGCCGCCGTGGCCCCCAACGCAACCAAGGAATTCATCTCTGGCGCGCCGCGCAGCAATGCAGGCACCCCTAGGCGGAAAAACACCGCACCTGGGCCAAATAAGACCAAGGTGGTCAGGGCGAATTGCACCAGACGGGTTGTAAATTCCCCAAAGATCGCAACCTGCCAGTGATGAAATGCGGGGATAAGATGCCCGCCCATCTCCATGATAAAGACAGGCAAGGTTAGGAGCGCCGCCAAGATCAACTGTCGCTTCAGCAGGTGCCCTTCATCCTCTGCGCCGCTCTCGGGCTGCACCTCTGCCGCGGCGGGCGCAGGCAGGATTGGATAGCCTGCTTGGCGCATCACATCGGTTAAATTGGAAAGGGCCAAATCGGGGGTCGCGGTGACATAGGCCTCTTTCATGGCCAGATTGACTTCGGCTTTGATCACGGCGGGATGGGCATTTAAGGCTTTTTCAGCGCGGGAGGCACAGCCCCCGCAACTGAGATTTTCCACGGCAAAACGCCAGTGATTGGTCTGCGCAGGGTCAAGCGCAACGCGATACCCCGCCTTGCGCATCGCTGCATCCATCGCCGACAGATCAAACTCTGGCGTGGCTGTCACTCGGGCGGTTTTGGTGGTCAAATTGACCTGAGCAGAACGAACATGCGGCAAGGCCGCAAGCGCCTTTTCCGCCCGCGCAGCACAGCCCCCACAAGAGAGGTTCTCAACAGTCAAAGGGATCACGCGCTGCGCTTGGTGGTCTAGCATTCTAAAGGGTCACTTATCAGTCAGTTGGGGTATTTCCCCCTTCAGATAAGGGTTCCAGTTACTGGAAGGTCAACCCCCTTTGATGAATGCCTGCAAATATTGCCCATATTCATTCTTGCCAAACAACTGGGCCCGCGCGGCAAGATCGGCCACCGAAATCCAACCTTTGTGATAGGCGATCTCATCGGAGCTGCCTGTCTGCAAACCTTGACGTTTTTGCAATGTATAGACGAATTCCGAAGCCTCGAGCAGACTGGCATGAGTGCCTGTGTCAAGCCACGCATACCCACGCCCCATTTGGCAAACATCCAACTGCCCATCGTCAAGATAGCTTTGCAAAAGCGAGGTGATCTCCAACTCTCCCCGCGCCGATGGGGTCACCGATTTGGCGCGCGCAGGCGCCGTGCCACCCGCCAAAATGATGCCTTTGCGTGCCATAGATCCCCGTGCGTTCCGCAAGCCTGATGTCAGCTTATGCTATGCAGGGGGCAAGGTTGAAGCAGAAACTTTAACGGAACGGGGCGGTCACTTGACCGCCCCTTCCGATAAATTACCCCACCACGTTTTCGGCAGGGCCGTATGGATAGCCCGTAATATCCTCGGCCCCATCCTTGGTGATGATCAAAATATCATGTTCGCGATAGCCCCCCGCGCCTGCCATTCCCTCGGGGATTGTCAGCATCGGCTCCATGGAAATCACCATGCCTTCTTCGAGAACAGTGTCGATATCCTCGCGCAGCTCAAGACCTGCTTCGCGGCCGTAATAATGGCTCAACACCCCAAATGAATGGCCATAGCCAAAACTGCGATATTGCAGCAAATCGCGTTCCGCGAAGAAATCATTGATCGCATGGGTGATCTCAGCACAGCTGACACCGGGCTTCATCCGGCTCATACCCAATTCGTGCGCCTCGATATTCGCCTGCCAATAACCAAGGCTTGCCGCATCCACTTCGCCCACAAACATCGTGCGCTCAAGCGCGGTGTAATAGCCCGAGATCATTGGGAAGGTATTGAGGCTCAGGATATCGCCGCGCTGCAAAACCCGCCCCGTGACAGGGTTATGCGCGCCATCGGTGTTAAGCCCCGATTGGAACCATACCCAAGTGTCCCGATATTCGGCATCGGGAAAGCGTTTGGCGATTTCCAGCTCCATCGCATCACGCCCCGCCATGGCGACATCAATCTCACGCACCCCCGCCTTCACGGCGTCCCGAATGGCATAACCGCCCACATCGGCAACTTGCGCGCCTGCGCGGATCAACTCGCGCTCAGCGACAGATTTCACCATGCGCTGGCGCATCGTGGCGGCCGCGACATCGGCGGTGGATTTTGGCGCCAAGAACTCATTGAGAAGCGCAAATTGGCTCAAGACGAGATGATCGGCTTCGTAACCAACTGCCTTGCCCTGCCCCGCCACATGGGCCACGGCGCGCCAGTAATTGTTGCGCTGCCAATCGGTATAGGTGATCCCATCACAGGCACAGCGCCGCCATGGCTGCCCCGCATCAATACCCGCAGAGATCACGACCGCCTCAGATGCGGTCACAACCAACGCATAGGGGCGGCCAAAGGCACAGTAGAGAAAACCCGAATAATAGGCGATATTATGCATCGAACTGAGGACAACCGCATCTAGGCCTTGCGCATCCATAATTGCGCGCAGCCCCATCAGACGGGCGTCATACTCAGCTTGAGAAAACGGAAGAATGGCTTTTTCGCCATTGTGGAAACGGAAGAATTCAGGTCGCTGCATCGCCGACCCTCCTTTGACAGAAGACCCCGGCGTTCAGGGCGGTTAAGGTCTGCCATAGGACGACGCCATCGTCCCCAACCTCGTGGCACTATCTGCCGCGAAAGCCTTGAGTCGCGCAAGTCCCCTCTAGCGGCCTAGCACGCCTTCGGTCTAAGGTTTTGCCATGTTGAGCTATTTTCTCAATCGGGCGCTTGCGATGATCCTTAGCCTTGCCGTGGCAAGCGTGGTTATCTTTTGCCTCATTGAGGTGATCCCTGGTGATCCTGCCAGTTTCATGCTTGGCCTAAACGCCACAGACGAGGCGGTTGCAAACCTACGGGCGGAACTGGGCCTCGATGGGGGGCTTCTGCCCCGATATCTGGCATGGGTCGGGGGCATGGTGCAGGGAGATTTTGGCCTATCCTACACCTATCGCGTGCCCGTGGCCGAGTTGATCCAAGATAGGCTTGCCGTTTCACTGCCCTTGGCCATTTACGCGCTGATCCTGTCAACGGCCCTCGCAATCCCCGTGGGGGTGTTGGCCGCGGCCAAGCGCGGCGCATGGCCCGATCTTGGGGTTATGGCGGCCGCGCAAATCGGCATCGCAATTCCCAATTTCTGGTTTGCGATGCTGTTGGTGCTGCTGTTCGCGATACAATTACAATGGGTGTCGGCGGGCGGATTTGCGGGATGGGACAGCTTTGGGGCGGGGCTCGCCTCGCTCACGCTGCCCGCCTTCGCCTTGGCCCTGCCGCAGGCGGCAATTTTGGCGCGGGTTTTGCGTTCAGCCCTCTTAGAGACATTAGAGCAAGACTATATCCGCACCGCCCGCGCCAAGGGCCTCAGCCGCAGGCAAACCCTATGGCGTCATGCCTTGCGCAATGCAGGCATTCCCGTGATGACGATTTTAGGCCTTCAATTCTCGTTTCTGCTTGCGGGCGCCATTATCATCGAAAATGTTTTCTTTCTTCCTGGGCTTGGTCGCCTGATCTTTCAGGGCATCACCCAACGCGATTTAATCGTGGTCGAGTCGGTCACCATGCTGCTTGTGTTCGCCGTGATCCTCGTGACCTTTTTGGTTGATCTGGCCTATGCGGCCCTTGACCCTAGGCTGCGCAGATGAAGGTGCAGCGATCCTTAATCCTTGGCGGTGCGATTAGCCTGTTTTTCCTTTCCCTCGCCACCCTTAGCCTCCTCTGGGTGCCCCATGAGGTCACAAGCCTTGCGATTGCCAATCGCCTGCAAGGGCCAAGCGCCACCTATCTGCTTGGCACGGATCAATTCGGGCGCGATGTCCTATCTTTGCTGATGGTGGGCGCGCAAACCTCTATTGCGGTGGCGGTGGCGGCCATTGGCATTGGGGCAAGCATTGGCGTGCCTTTGGGTCTGCTGGCGGCAGCACAGCATGGGCGCTTTGGCGATGAACTGATTATGCGGGGCAATGATCTGATCTTTGCCTTTCCCGCGCTGGTGATCGCCATTCTGATCACTGCAACCTACGGCCCCTCGGCGTTTAACGCGATCCTTGCAATTGGTATTTTCAATATCCCCGTCTTTGCCCGCGTGACACGTGCAGGGGCGCTGCCACTTTGGACATTGGATTACATCCTTGCCGCGCGTGTGGCGGGAAAATCCAAGTTTCGGATCAGCCTTGAACATATCTTGCCCAATATTCTGAATCTGATCATCGTGCAGGCCACGATCCAATTCAGCCTAGGGATTCTGGCTGAGGCCGCGCTCTCCTATGTCGGGCTTGGGGCACAACCGCCAACCCCCAGTTGGGGCCGCATGTTGGCCGAGGCGCAAACCATGATCTACACCCATCCGATGCTGGCCATTCTTCCCGGGGCCTGCATCATGGCCTTGGTTCTTGGCTTGAACTTGGCGGGGGATGGGCTGCGCGATCACCTTGACCCAAGACTGGAGCGCGCCCTGAAATGACCGCTTCGCCCCGCCTTGAACTGAAGAACCTGACAATCACCCATGACGTGGGTGCATTGGTTTCTGATCTGTCATTGACGCTCGCCGCGCATCGGATCACGGCCTTGGTTGGGGAATCTGGATCAGGCAAATCGATGACGGCGCTGGCGATTATGGGCCTATTGCCCCAAGGATGCAGCGCGCAGGGTTCGGTTCTTCTCAATGGCACTGACAGTCTCTTGGGCCTGTCAGATCGAAAAATGTGCCAGTTGCGCGGTCGAAGGATTGGGATGATTTTCCAAGAACCCATGACCGCGCTGAACCCCGTTCTGCAAATCGGCGCACAGGTTGCCGAAACCCTTATGGTGCATCGCATCAGTCCCAATCGGCGGGCCGCAATGGCGCAGGCCCGCGCCGTTTTAGATCGGGTTGGCTTGGCGCAGATTGCGCTTGATCGTTATCCCCATGAGCTGTCTGGCGGGCAAAGGCAGCGCGTGGCCATTGCCGCCGCAATCGCGGCAGCGCCCGATATTTTAATCGCGGACGAGGCAACAACCGCGCTTGATGTCACCACACAACAGGGGATTTTAGCGCTTTTGAAAACCCTCGTTGCCGAAGATGGCATGGCGCTTTTGCTGATCACGCATGATCTGGCCGTTGTGGCGTCGATGGCCGATGAGGTGGCGGTGATGAACCAAGGCCGCATCATTGAAAAAGGTGAGACAAAACGGCTTTTGTCCCGCCCGCGCGACCCTTACACCAAGGCGCTCTTATCCGGCGCCCGCCCCACCCCAAAAGAGCCCCAACCCGTGGCAGGCGAGACACTCTTATTCGTGGAAGGGGTCAGTCGCATCTATCCGCCCAAACGCCTAGGCTTGCGCAAATCTGAACCCTTCGTTGCGGTGCGTGATGCAAATCTTACCCTTAAGCGAGGGAAATGTTTGGGGATCGTAGGGGGCTCTGGATGCGGAAAATCCACGCTCGCCCGCGCCATTTTGGGGCTAGAGGCCGCGCAATCAGGGAAGATTGTCTTAGACGGCACAGAGGTGCATCCGAACATGCCGCTTGAAAATCGGCGGCGTCTGTCGATTGTGTTTCAAGACCCCTATGGCAGCTTTGACCCCCGTTGGCGGGTGGGGCGCGTGATCGCGGAACCGCTTGATCTGCAAAATGTCCCATCTAATGAGGTCACATCTCGCGTTGCGACTGCACTTGAGCAGGTCGGGCTTTCGCCTCAGGATGCGCAAAAATACCCGCACCAATTCTCAGGCGGGCAAAGACAGCGCATTGCCATTGCCCGCGCGCTGATCACGCGACCCGATATCGTGGTGCTTGATGAGGCGGTTTCAGCCCTTGATGTCTCAGTGCGCGCACGGGTTTTGGATTTGCTAAAATCACTGCAACAGGAATTGCAGCTTTCGTATATTTTCATCACCCACGATCTCGCGGTTGTGGCCCATATGGCCGACACTATTGCGGTGATGGAAAATGGGGTGATTGTCGAACAGGGGCCAGCGCCCCAAATTCTATCTGCCCCCAGACATCCTTATACACAAAACTTACTCAACACCGCGCCCCGCTTGGACGCGGCCCCACAGAAAGGGACAGTTTCATGAGGCTTGCAGGAAAAACCGCAATTGTAACGGGCGGCGCATCGGGATTTGGCGCAGGGATCGTGCGCAAATTCCGCGCCGAAGGGGCCGAGGTGATGATTGCCGATCTCAATGGTGCTGCAGCCCATGACATGGCACAAGCCACGGGCAGCCTTGCCCATGAAACCGATGTCGCCAAGGGCGAGAGCGTGGCCGCCCTCGCCCAATCTGCCCTCTCCGCATGGGGACGTATTGATATTGTTGTGAACAATGCGGGCATCACCCATCTGCCGCAGATGATGGAAGATGTCACCGAGGAGATGTTCGACCGCGTCCTCGCGGTGAATGCGAAATCTGTTTATCTGATGGCCCGCGAAATCGTGCCGCATATGAAAGCTGCACAAGCGGGCGCCATCCTCAATATCGCCTCAACCGCGGGCCTCAGCCCACGACCAAAGCTGAATTGGTATAATGCCTCAAAAGGTTGGATGATCACCGCAACCAAGGCGATGGCGGTGGAACTGGCCCCGCAAGGTATCCGCGTCAACGCGCTATGCCCTGTGGCGGGGGAAACCCCGCTTTTGTCCAGTTTTATGGGCGAGGACACGCCCGAAATGCGGGCAAAATTTCTATCAACCATCCCTTTGGGCCGCTTTTCCACGCCCGAGGATATGGGCAATGCTGCCTGCTTCTTGTGCTCGGATGAGGCGTCAATGATCACAGGTGCCGCCTTGGAGGTTGATGGCGGGCGCTGCATCTAGGGGGATTGCGATGTTTGAGAAAGGCGCAAAGAACTTAATCACCGATGTCGCGGGCCTCCATGTCGGCCACGCTCAGGATGACGTGATCAAAACAGGGGTCACTGTTCTAACAGCCGAGCGCCCCTTTGTGGCAGGGGTGCATATCATGGGCGGTGCGCCGGGCACGCGAGAAACGGCGCTCTTATCGCCTGAGCGATTGGTGCAGGAGGTGGATGCGCTGGTTCTTTCGGGCGGGTCTGCCTTTGGCCTTGATGCGGCCTCAGGTGTGATGGATGGCTTGCGGGCCGCAGGGCGCGGCTTCGCCGTTGGGGATCAACAGGTGCCAATCGTGCCCGCCGCAATTCTCTTTGATCTGATCAATGGCGGTGACAAAGCATGGGGTCAGAACCCCTATGCCGCCTTGGGACGTGCGGCGTTTGAGGCGGCATCGGCTGATTTTGACCTTGGGACAGTGGGCGCAGGAACTGGGGCGCTGACCGCTGACCTCAAGGGTGGGCTTGGCTCAGCCTCGGTCACCTTTGACGGGATTACGGTGGGCGCTCTGGTCGCTGTCAACGCGTTGGGCCGCGTGACTATGGGCGATGGCCCGCAATTCTGGGCAGCCCCATTTGAAATGGGTGCAGAATTTGGCGGGCTTGGAACAGGGGCGTTCGATCCATCCGTACGCCCCTTGGTCAAAGGGCATCGGGACGGGGCAACCACCATCGCGATTGTGGCGACAGATGCCATCTTGACCCAAGCGCAAGCCACCCGCATGGCCACCGCCGCGCATGATGGCATGGCGCGCGCGATTTATCCCGCGCATACGCCGATGGATGGGGATTTGGTCTTTGCCGCTGCAACGGGCGCGCGCGCCCTTCGCGATCCGCTCATGGATACGCTGCATTTGGGAAATGCGGCAGCCCTGTGCCTTTGCCGCGCGATTGCCCGCGCGGTCTATGAGGCCACCCCTGCAGCACATGATCCCCTGCCCACATGGGCCGAGAAATTTGGCTGATCACTCAAAAAGCCCCGTCTGGGCAGGCGGGGTAGGAACGGGCAGCCCCAGATGCGCAAAGGCCGATTGCGTCAGCATCCGCCCCCGCGGGCTGCGCGCGATCAGGCCTTGTTGCAAGAGATAGGGTTCAACCACCTCTTCGAGCGCATCGCGGCTTTCGGAAAGGGCGGCTGCAAGCGTTTCAATCCCGACAGGGCCGCCGCCATAAGACTCCGCAATTAGGCGCAAATACCGCCGATCTGCCCCGTCAAGCCCTAGCTTATCGACCCCAAGCCGTGTCAGGGCGCGATCTGCAATCGCCGCTGTTACGCGGCCATCCCCCTCGACCACGGCGAAATCGACCACGCGGCGCAATAAGCGCCCTGCAATGCGCGGGGTGCCGCGAGCGCGCTTGGCGATCTCCCGCGCCCCTTCCTCATCGGCAGGGGCGCCCATCAGGCGCGCACCACGGGTCACAATCTGCTCCAACTCAGGCGTGTCATAATACACCAGACGCGTGGGGATGCCGAACCGATCCCGCAAGGGCGTGGTCAACAGCCCCAAGCGCGTGGTGGCTCCGATCAAGGTAAAGGGCTGCAATTCGATGCGCACAGATCGCGCGGCAGGCCCCTCACCTATGACCAGATCCAATGCAAAATCCTCCATCGCGGGATAGAGCACCTCTTCCACTGCGGGGTTCAGGCGGTGGATTTCGTCAATAAACAAAACATCACGCGGCTCAAGATTGGTGAGGATCGCGGCCAAATCCCCCGCCTTTGCCAAAACGGGGCCAGAGGTCATGCGAAAATTCACCCCCAATTCGCGCGCCATAATTTGCGCCAAGGTGGTCTTGCCCAATCCGGGCGGGCCATGAAACAGCACATGATCCATCGCCTCACCGCGTTTGCGCGCGCTTTCGATAAACACCCGCAAATTCGCCCGCGCCTCGGCCTGACCAATAAACTCGGTCAGAAGTTCAGGACGCAACGCGCGATCTTCGCGCAGATCATCCTGCGGGTGCGGATCGGGGCGCAATGTTGGATCAGGCGTGCTCATATCAATCCTTCGGGGCCAGGAGGCGCAGTGCCGCACGGATCAGCGCAGGGGTCGTGTCGGCCTCATCTGACGCGCGCGCAACCGCACTTGCCGCGTCAGAGGGGCCATAGCCCAAATTGGTCAGGGCTGAAATTGCCTCGGCCTGACTTTGCGCATTGGCCTGCGTGGTTGCAGGCGGCGGCGATGCCGCAGGGGTGGATACAGGCCCCTGCGGGCCTTCCACCACGGGCGCAGGGGCATTCTGCGTCAAATCGCGGGCCAGACTGCCACCCATCGCCATCAAAGCGGGACCTTTATCCTTTAGTTCATTGACCACACGCTGCGCCAATTTCGGGCCCACACCAGGGGCTGCTTTGACCGCGCCCCAATCCCCAATCGCAATGGCACGGGCCAAGGCCTCTGTGCCAAGCGCACCCGAGATTGCCATCGCGGCTTTGGCCCCCACGCCCTGAACAGACACCAACAAACGATGCCACTCACGATCATACGGGGTTAAAAACCCAACAAGCTGCAAAAGGTCTTCGCGCACCAGAAGTTCGGTGTAAAGGCTTGCCACCTGCCCCGCATTCGGCAGGTTCGCAAGAGTGCGTTCTGAGCAATAAACCACATAGCCCACGCCACCGACATCCAAAAGCACATGGTCACTGGCGCGGTAATCCACGCGGCCTGTCAATTTCCCGATCACAGGCTTGCCCCCACTGCTTTCATGATCCGCGTCTGCGATTGCGCATGATGGGCATGACATATCGCAATCGCCAAAGCGTCAGCAGCATCCGGGGATTTTGGCGCGCATCCGGGCAATTGCAGGCGCACCATATGTCCAATCTGATCTTTATGCGCGTGCCCCACCCCAACCACGGTTTTCTTTACTGTGTTTGGCGCATATTCAGCCACAGGCAAGCCTGCCTTGGCAGGGGCCAACATCGCAACACCACGCGCCTGCCCCAATTTCAACGTGGCCGCGCCATCACGATTGACAAAGGTCTGTTCGACCGCCGCGCAATCTGGTGCAAATTCGGCAAGGACGGCGATTAATCCATCATATAGCGCCAAAAGACGCGGGGCGAGATCATCGCCCACCCCTTCGATAACGCCATTTGATATGTGGCGTAGGCGCGGGCCATCCGCCTCGATTACGCCCCACCCAAGATAGCGAAGCCCTGGGTCAATACCGATGATACGCATGGCCTGCTCGCCCTTTGTGGTTCTTTGCGTCAGCTTAGCCCATCAATAGCACGAAACAAGAACATTCAACAAGCGGGGCGTGCCAATCACCCCATATAGCGCAGTGTCAGCGCCGCCCATTCCCCATGCTCGGACGCATAAACCCGCTCGAACCCTGCCGCGAGATAGGCGGCAGTGACGTCCTCAGCCTGCTCCAACAAAAGGCCTGACAAGATCAAATAACCGCCCTGCGCGGCATGACGCGCCATATCGGGAGCCAGTTCGATCAGTGGCCCCTTTAGGATATTGGCAAAGATCAAATCAAAGGGCGCGCGGGCTGCAAGGGTGGGATGATCAAACCCTGCGGCTTGCACAGCCTCGATCCGATCTGCGAGGTCATTCGCTTGGGCGTTTACACGGGCGACATCAACCGCGATCTCATCAATATCCGAGGCCAGAACAGTCTGCGGAAAGACCCGTGCCGCAGCCAAGGCCAAGACCGCCGTGCCACAGCCAATATCAACCACATTTTTGAAAACATGGCCCTCAGTGAGCAGACGATCAAACGCAATCAAACATCCAGAGGTGGTGCCGTGATGCCCTGTGCCAAAGGCCATTGCGGCCTCAATCAGCAAGGGCACGGCATCGTTTGGAACTGTATCGGCATCATGGCTGCCGTAAAGGTAAAACCGCCCCGCGCGCACAGGGTGCAATTCACGGCGCACCTGCGCGACCCAATCGGTTTCGGGCAATTCTGAAACGACAAATTCCCGCGCGCCATGCGATGCCGCCAAAAGCGCCAATCCGATCTCATTGGGGGCCTCAAGGAAATAACCGCCCACCTCCCAACGGCCAGAGCCGTCTTCGATCTGAAAAACCCCTACGCCATAGGGCGCAGGATCAAGTGCCTCTATGACCTCACCCAAGGCTTCGGCGGCGGATTTAGCAGGCAATGTGGTAAAGGCGGTAAAGGTCGTCATAAGCACCCTATTTGATCACGGTGGTGATGGGCGCAGCCACGGGTAAACCGCGCCGCGCAAGTAAGGTTTCATTCCCCGCCTCTGGATGACGCGGCACCAAAAGCGACAAGGCGAAAGATGTGGCAGCCATCCCTGACGCAAGCAGGAACACCGCAATCGGCGAGGTCAGCCAGATATACCCCAAGATCGCAGGCAAGAACACCGCAGCGATATGGTTGATGGTAAAGGCCACGGCGGCCGTAGGCGCAATATCAGCGGGATCTGCGATTTTCTGAAAATAGGTTTTGATGGCGAGGGCCAGCGCAAAAAAGACGTGGTTGCCGACATAGAGCACCGCCGCCATACCCACGCCCCAATCAAAATGATAGAGGCCCGCATAAAGTAGGAAAATCACGAACAAGCCCGCATATTCAAACATCAAGGCCGCACGTTCCCCAAAAAAGGCAACAGCACGACCCAGAAGCGGTGCTGCGATCATATTGGCGACCAATGTGACCATGAACAGCGCTGTGATCTCATGCACGGCAAATCCATAGCGCTCGACCATCATGAAGCCTGCAAAGACCACGAAAATCTGCCGCCGCGCGCCCGACATGAATTGGAGCGCATAATAGAGCCAATAGCGGCGGCGCAGGATCATTTTGCGGTTCTGCGGGGTTGGGCCCTCAAATTGGGGGAAGGCGAAAAATGCAATCACTGCAACCAAGGCGGTAAAGCCGCCCGCCACCCCATAGACCAAGTCATAGCTCAAATCATAAGCACGCCATGTCAGCACGATTAACCCATAGGCCAAAAGCGTGGCCAAAGACCCCATCGACATCAGCCAACCAATGGTCTGTGGCGCGCGCTTTTTGTCGATCCATTGCAATTGAAGCGATTGGTTGACTGTCTCGTAATAATGGAACCCGATGGAGGAGATCAGGGTGACAATCAACAACCCCCCCAAGGAGGGGAATTGCGAGGTCAGCGCCGTGGCCAGACCCAACATAACCAAGGACACAAGCGCCAATTTCTGCTCGCGGATCACAAGCAATAGGGCAATCACGCCAATCGCGAGAAACCCTGGAATTTCGCGCACTGAATGCAGCCATCCTACATCAGCCCCGTCAAACCCTGCCGCCTCAATCACAAAATTATTGAGCAATGCAGACCATGTGGCAAAGGCCACAGGCATCGCAAAAGCCATCAGGAACAAAAGAACCTGCGGGCGCTGCCAGCGCGGCAAATGTGAGGTTTCAGAGAGGGGCACGAGCTTCATAGACTTTGCCATAGGCCCGAAGGGCTAGGCTTGGCAATTGAAACTTTCACCCCATACAATCTGCCAAAAGAAATTCCGCCGCCGCATCAAGGCGAATATGCGGGGGGCCGAGCCCCGCGCGCAGGCTTGATATAGGCGGGGCGAAATCTGTCACCGCGAATTCATGATCCGACCAATCCCGCGCGCCTTCGCGTGCAGGGGCAAGGATATGGTCGGGATGGTCTGGCAAGTGGCCCGCATAAAGGGCGCGCATCTGATTAGATTGCCCAACACGGCCCCGCACCAGATCAACCTCGGCCCCGTCTAGAATGCGGCTTTCCTCAACGGTGCTGCGCAGGCTTGCAATCGCCATAGCCCGCGTTTTCGCCCCCCGATAATCAGCGCGCTGTTTGGCCTGTTGCACCAAAGCCTCAAGAAGATTGGCATAGGCCTGATGCTGGGATTGATGCAGGTAATCTGCCTTGGTCGCGGCAAAAAGGATACGATCGGTTTTTTGCCCCAAGAGTGCCGCCAAAGGGCCATTCGCGCCGTGGCGGAACACCGACAAAATACCCGCCATCGCCTGTCGCAAATCTTCTAAGACCTCAGGCCCACCTTGCATGGCGCTGAGCAGATCCACTAAAACCATCTGACGATCAATGCGGGCAAAATGCGCGCGAAAGAACGGCCGCACGATTTGCGATTTATAGGCCTCAAAGCGCCGCGCGGCCTCGCGCGCGATTGTGCCACGCCTCAGGGCCTCAATCGGCAAGGGGCAAAAGGTTAGCGCAGGGCTGCCCTGCAATTCGCCCGGCAAGATAAAACGGCCGGGGGTCAATTGGCTGAACCCCGCCGCGCGCGCCGCGTGCAGATAGGCGGTGAAACTTTGCGCAAGGGCCGAGGCCTGCATCTCATCATGGCGCGTCTCAGCCACAGCTTCGGTGGCCATCGCCAAGAAATCTCGCGCCGCGGCCAAGCTCTGCGCTTTGGCGGAAATCTGCGCCAAACTGGACTTAGACCATTGCGCGTAGCTTTGCGTCAACAGTCCCAAATCCAACAACCATTCACCTGGATAATCAGTGATATCCAAATGCAAGCGGCGTGGGCCCGTCAGACGCGCAAACCGTGATTTTGGCGTGACGCGCAAGGACAAGCGCAATTGCGAAACGCTGCGCGTGCCAATCGGCCAATGCGCCTCTGGCCCCGTCATCGCGGCAAGATGGCTTTCGTAATCAAATCGCGCGACTGTATCATCGGGTTGTGGTTGCAGGTAGGCCGCTTCAATCCGACCTTCGCGCTCGGGCGAGGATGCCGCCATGCGGCCCCGCTCCATCAAATTGGCCACGAGAGAGGTGATAAACACCGTCTTTCCTGCGCGAGACACCCCTGTCACCCCCAAGCGCAGGCTTGGGTTTGAAAAGGCGCGCGTCAATGCTTCGCCCATGCTCTCCACGCTGTCACGCAGCATATCGCCCAAAGATGATATCACGCTTGGCCTGCCCCCATCTAATGCCTTGCGCAAAGATAGGATGCCAAAGCCGCCATGGATAGGGGGTTATGGGCAATTGCATGGCGCGCGCGTTTCCGTTAGCCAAAGCCATGGCCCGTTATGCGCTCAAAGTCGAATATGATGGTCGCCCCTTTGCGGGGTGGCAACGTCAGGCTGATCAACCCTCAGTGCAGGGTGCGATTGAGGCTGCGCTTTCACAGCTTGAGGCGGATGTGCCCTCCATCGCTGCGGCAGGGCGGACAGATGCAGGCGTTCATGCCACGGGTCAGGTCGCGCAATGTGACATGGCCCAAGAGTGGCATCCCTTTCGCCTGTCTGAGGCGCTGAATTATCATTTGAAACCTTTACCGGTGGCAATTGTGGCCTGTGCGCCCGTGTCAGAGGATTGGCACGCGCGGTTTTCCGCAGTTGAGCGGCGCTATACCTATCGGCTGATCAACCGCCGCGCGCCCTTGACCCTTGATGTGGGGCAGGCATGGGCCGTCAAGCAGCCCCTTGATCTTGCCGCCATGCAAGAGGCCGCACGCCATTTGATCGGCAAGCATGATTTCACAACCTTCCGTGCCTCTATCTGTCAGGCGAAATCGCCCGTCAAAACCCTTGATGAGATACGGATTGAGGCCTTCCCGCGCAGCGATACGGTCGAATTTCAATTTCACCTGCGCGCGCGCTCGTTCCTGCATAATCAAGTGCGCTCGATTGTCGGCACGCTTGAGCGGGTTGGGGCGGGATCATGGTCGCCTGACGATGTGCGCATCAGCCTAGAGGCGCGCGATCGGGCCGCCTGCGGCCCTGTTGCGCCGCCTGATGGATTAATCCTGACGGGCGTGGGGTATCCAGATGATCCGTTTAGGGGTCAAGGATCATGACCCCCACCGCTTGGCCCGTGACCCGCGAAATTGTGCTTGTGGGGGGCGGGCATAGTCACGCGCTTGTCACGCGTATGTGGGGGATGCGGCCGCTTGCGGGTGCGCGCTTGACCCTTGTCTCGCCCAACCCAACGGCGGCCTATTCAGGGATGCTGCCCGGTGCGATTGCGGGGCATTACCAACAAGACGAAATCGAGATTGATCTGGTTCGCCTTGCCCGTTTCGCCAATGCTCGCCTCATCCTTGCCCCCGCCATTGGGATTGAACGAGCGGGAAAACGCCTGCATCTCGCAGGGGGCAGGTCTATTTCCTATGATATCATGTCGATTGATATTGGCATCACGACTGATATGCCCGCCTTAGCAGGCTTTGCAGATCATGCCGTGCCCGTCAAACCTCTCGAGGGGTTTGCAGCCGCATGGGAGGGCTTTCTGACCCAAGCGCCCAATCCTGCACGCATCGCCCTTATCGGCGGCGGAATTGCGGGGGTTGAGGTCGCCATGGCCGTGGCGCACCGCCTGCGCACCACAGGGCGCAAGCCCGAGGTGACGATATTTGAGCGGGCACAGGCGTTGCAAGAATTGCCTCCGCGCGCGGCACGGCTTTTGCGACAAGACTTGCGCACCCAAAATATTACCCTGCGCGAGGGCGTAGAGATCACCGAGATCACCGCGCAAATGATCCATCTGCGAGATGAGTCCCCGCTGCCCTTTGATTTGATCCTTGGCGCGGCAGGCGCGCGGGCGCATCCGTGGCTGGCAGAGACAGGGCTTGCACTCAAAGATGGGTTCATCCGCGTGGGCGCCGATCTGCGCAGCGTGACAGACCCCGATATTTTCGCCACGGGGGATTGCGCGCATTTTGATCATGCCTCCCGCAGTAAGGCGGGCGTTTATGCGGTGCGCGCGGCAAAGCCCCTCTTTCACAATCTGCGCGCGGCTGTGATGGGGCGCAGTTCGCGCATCTATCAGCCGCAACGCCACTATCTCAAGCTGATTTCCTTGGGCGATAAGCGGGCCATTGCCACGCGCGGGCGGGTGGCTGCATCCTTTCCCTTTCTGTGGATGTGGAAAGACCAAATTGATCGCAAGTTCATGCGACAGCTGACCCAGTTGCCTGAGATGGCGGCACGACCGCAACCGCCGCAAGAACACGCGCTTGGCATAATCGAGGCCATGGGGCCAAAACCGCAATGCGGCGGCTGTGGCGCAAAACTGGGTCAAGCCGCGCTTGAGGCCGCCCTGCCCCCACCCCCAACCCACCGCAAAGACATTGAGATTGGGCGGGGGGATGATGCGGCGGTGCTGCATATGGGCGGCGCGCGCCAAGTGATTAGCACAGATCATCTGCGCGCGTTTTGCAATGACCCGGCCGTGATGGCGCGTATCACTGCCATTCACGCACTTGGCGACATTTGGGCCATGGGGGCCGCCCCGCAGTCAGCCTTGGCAATGATCACCCTGCCCCCCTTATCTGAACCGCTGCAAAGTGCTTGGTTGACCGAAATCATGTCAGCCGCCGCCGAGGTAATGTCAGCGGCAGGCGCCGATATTATCGGCGGCCATAGTGCAGCGGGGGCGGAACTGAGCATCGGGTTCACTGTTACAGGTCTTGTTGCAGATCGCGCAATCGGACTTACGGGGGCGCAAGCAGGGGATGCGCTGATCCTGACCAAACCCATTGGCACAGGCGTTCTTCTAGCGGCAGAGATGCAAGGATTGGCAAAGGGCGGCGACATTGCGCGCCTTTATCAGGGACTTACGACACCGCAGGGGGCGGTGGCGGATATTCTCGTCCCCCATGCGCGCGCCATGACCGATGTGACGGGGTTCGGCCTTGCGGGCCATATCATGAATATCGCCCGTGCCTCGGGCTTGGGGGCGCAGATTTGGCTTGATCAAATTCCTCTCTATCAAGGCGCGCTTGATTTGGCGGCGGCGGGGGTGCAATCGACCCTCTACCCGCAAACCCGCGCGCATCTTTTGGGGCAAATACGGGGCACAACATCGGGCCCGCGCGCCGATTTGTTATTTGATCCTCAAACCGCAGGCGGACTTTTGGCAGCCCTGCCCCAAACCGTCCTGCCAGAGGTGCAAGCGGGACTTCGGGCCGCAGGTCACAACGGATGGGTTATTGGCAAAATAACGGATCAAACTGGCACGCTAGAGATCAGCTGAGGGGATTGAACCACAGCCCCCAAGCCGCTAATCCCGTGGTCTATGACCCAAGATGCAGTCACACCCTATTTCACCCGCGCTGATGGCAGCTATCTCTTCGCCCGTTGGGGTCGGCCTATCGCCCCTGTGGTGTTTGGGGTTGAGGATGCGACCGTGTCCATCGTCAAGGGCGCGCTTGAGGCGATTGTCGCACTCGCGGGCCACCAGATGGCCGAGACAGATCCCGAACTGGGCGCGAATTTCATGGTGTTTTTCATCCGTGATTGGGACGAGGTGCTTGCCACACCCAATATGGATCGCCTGCTGCCCGATTTGGCCGAGATCATTGCGCGGCTCAAATCGATAGATGCCAACCAGTATCGCGCATTTCGGTTTGATGCAGATGGTGGCATCAAAGCGGCCTTTGTTTTTGTGCGCATGGATGCGGATTTATCGCGTCTACCCGCAGATACCATCGCGCTGTCACAAGCGGTGCAGACGATTTTACTATGGTCGGATCAAGCCTTTCTAGGGCAATCCCCACTGGCCGCAGGGACCGATGGCGCGGCGCGCCTGAAACCTGAAATTGCCGCGATTATTCGCGCAGGCTATGATCCTGTTATGCCCGTCTGCGCGCAAGACAGCACGCATGGCCTACGCATGGCGGCACGGGTGGCTGTCTTGGAGCATAGAAATTGAACATGACGCATCACTGGCCCATCCGTGTTTATTACGAAGATACCGATCTGGCGGGGATCGTCTATTATGCCAATTACCTAAAATTCATTGAGCGCGCCCGCAGCGAGATGGTGCGCGACCTTGGCATTGATCAAGCGGCGCTAAAGGCCACCCAAGATATCGTATTTGCCGTGCGCCGCGTTGAGGCTGATTACCGCGCGCCCGCAAAATTCGATGATGAATTGGTGGTTGAAACCAAAATTCTGCGCGCAAGCCCTGTGCGCTTGAAATTGAGCCAAGATGTCAGGCGCGCAGGCACCGTGATCTTTGCCGCCAAAATCACCCTCGCCACGATCAATGGTCAAGGCGGCGTGGCGAAACTGCAGCCCGAAGTGCTGTCGAAATTCCGCTAAGCCCTGAAAGCAAGGATTTGCCAATCACGCGGGCTTGAGCGCGCGCCCATTCCCAAGTGATTTTGAACCTGATATAGGTGCATGTGACCCCATACTGAGTGCCGCAAAAAGAACGGCGCCGATTTGGGGGTGCTTTGCTCAAAAGGCAAGGTCGGGCATCGAGGCAAATAGAAAGAACGGGCATGGACGCTACAACGCTTAGCATGGCGCAAGAGGCTGATTTCACCCTCATGGCGCTGTTTTTCCGCGCATCCTTTATTGTGCAGGCCGTGATGATCGCACTGATCGTGGCCTCCGTTTGGGTCTGGGCGATCACGATCAACAAATTTCGGATTTATCGCCGCGCAAGGCAAAACACAGCGGATTTTGACGCGGCTTTTTGGTCGGGTCAGCCGCTTGATTTGCTCTATGATCAAATCGCGGAAAGCCCGCAATCGGCCGCGGAACGTGTCTTTGTGGCCGGCATGGCCGAATGGCGCAACTCGCTGCGTGACGATGGCGCGCTCATCCCTGGTGTGCAGCAACGCGTGGATCGCTCGATGGATGTGGCGATTGCCCGCGAAGCAGAGCGCCTAACCGCGGGCTTGACCTTCCTTGCCACAACAGGCGCAACGGCACCGTTTGTTGGCCTCTTTGGTACAGTTTGGGGGATCATGCGATCCTTCCAAGAAATCGCGATTTCTGGCAACACATCCCTTGCCGTTGTGGCGCCTGGTATTGCCGAGGCCCTGCTTGCAACGGGTCTTGGCCTGTTGGCCGCGATCCCTGCCGTGATTTTCTACAACAAACTGTCGTCCGACTCAGATCGGATCATTGCAGGCTATGAGAGCTTTGCAGATGAGTTTTCCACCCTCTTGTCACGGCAGCTTGACTGATGGGGGCCTCGTTTGCGCAAAAATCGGACGGCGGTCGCAGAAGCGGCCGCAGACGGGCGGGCAGCAGCCGCGCCATGTCCGAAATCAACGTCACGCCCTTCGTGGACGTGATGTTATGCCTTTTGATCATCTTCATGGTGGCCGCCCCGTTGATGACTGTTGGTGTGCCGATTAACCTGCCAGACACCGCCGCAGAAGCCCTGCCGAGTGAGGAAGAAGAACCGCTCACTGTAACCATCGCCCCCGATGGGCGGGTGATGATCCAAACCACCGAAGTTTCGCGGGATGAACTGGTCACGCGGCTGTTGGCCATTGCAGGCGAGCGCGACAGCACACGTATTTTCCTGCGCGCAGATGGCGCCATTTCCTATGAGCAAGTGATGCAAATCATGGGCGCGCTGAATGCGGGCGGCTTTCGCGAAATCGGCCTTGTGACCGATGCGGGCGGGCCTGCGCTGGATGGCGCGGCGGGCAGCGGGCCTGAGGGGTAGGTTTGATGCGGCGGGAGCTTTATGTCTCGGCTGGGCTGCACATCGCGCTGCTCTTAGGGGTGGCGTTTGGAGATATTTTGTTTCACCGCAACACGGAAACCGATTTTCAGGTGACGGGCGTTCAAATCGTCTCAACCGCTGAATTTGAAGAACTCACCCAAGCGGCGAGCCTGCCGCCTGCGCCCGAACCTGCGCCAGAGCCAGCGCCAGACCCTGCACCGCAACCCGAGGTGCAACCACAGCCCCCAGAAATCAGCGCACCCCCTTTGGGCGCAGAGAATGCGCCCCCGTCAGACACGCCAACACCTGAGGCTACGCCGCGCGTGGCACCAACACCCGCGCCTGCACCGCCGCCTGATGCCGAAATCGCGCCGACTGTTGTCGAGGCAACCCCTGAGCCTGATGCACAGAGTGAAACACCCGTTGAACAAGAGGTGGCCCAAGCCCCCGAAGCCGCAACGACCCAGATCGTAACAGAGGCCGAAAAACCCGCAGCAAGCCTTGCACCGATTGCGTCACCTGTGCCGACCGCACGGCCACAGCGCCCCACACCCGAACCAACACCCGAACCAGAGCCGCAGCCTGAACCTGAACCCGCGCCTGAACCTGCTGACCCGCTCGCTAATGCGATTGCGGCGGCGGTTGCAGATGCGGTCAGCGCCCCTGCGACACCCTCCGTCCCCTCTGGCCCGCCCCTCAGCAGCGGCGAGGTGGATGGTTTGATCGCGGATGTGCGCGCCTGTTGGAATGTGGGCGCGCTATCCTCCGACGCGCAGCGCACAATTGTCACCATCTCGGTCACCTTGGGGCAAGATGGGCGGCCAGATGCGGGGTCTATCCGAATGATCGACAGTTCTGGTGGCTCGGATGCATCGGTCTCCCAAGCATTTGAAGCAGGACGCCGTGCGATTTTGCGCTGTGGCGCAAACGGGTTTAACCTGCCTCCAGAAAAATATGACCAATGGCAAACCATCGAGATGGTCTTCAACCCTGAACAGATGAGGCTGAGATGAAGGCGCAGTTGATTACAGTTTTTCGCGGCTTGGGGCTGTGCCTTGCGCTTGGCGCAAGCAGCCTACCCGCATGGGCCCAAGGTGCAGGCGGGCCTTTGCGCATTGAAATCACCGAAGGTGTGATTGAGCCGCTCCCCTTCGCCCTGCCTATCTTTATCGCGGATACGCCCGACATGGCCGATGCCGCCCAAGATATCACGCGGGTGATTGCCGCCGATCTGCGTGGCACAGGCCTGTTTCGCGAAATCCCAGCCGAGGCTCATATTTCCACAATCACCAGTTTTGACAGCCCCGTGCAATTTGCCGATTGGCAAGCCATCAATGCCCAAGCCCTGATCACAGGTTCGGTGGGCCGCACCCCAGAGGGGCAGATGGTTGTGCGCTTTCGGCTTTTTGATGTGTTCTCGCAACTGCCGCTCGGGGATGGGCTGCAATTCGTGGCAACGCCCGAAACATGGCGGCGCATGGCGCATCGGGTGGCAGATCAAGTCTATAGCCGCATTACAGGCGAAAGCGGATATTTCGACACGCGCGTGGCCTTCATCAACGAGGAAGGGCCCAAAAACGCGCGGCTTAAGCGTCTGGCCCTGATGGATTATGACGGCGCGAATGTTCAATATCTAACAGATAGCACCGCAATTGTTCTTGCGCCCCGCTTTTCGCCAGATGGGCGCAGCTTGCTCTACACATCCTATGAAAGTGGCACACCGCGCATCTATCAGATGGATATTGCGAGCGTGACCCATCGTCCTTTGGCCGATCTTCCTGGAACTATGACCTTTGCCCCGCGCTATTCCCCTGACGGGCAGCGCGTTGTGTTTTCGGTCGAGCGTGGCGGAAATAGCGATATTTATGTGCTTGATTTGGTCACGGGCACGCAGACACGTTTGACCGAAGCGCCTTCGATTGAAACGGCTCCAAGCTTTTCACCAGATGGCCGCCAAGTCGTGTTTGAAAGCGACCGCTCTGGCAACCAGCAGCTTTACATCATGCCTGCCACGGGTGGCCCTGCGCAGCGTATCAGCCGCGGCAGCGGTCGTTATGGCACCCCCGTCTGGAGCCCGCGCGGCGACTATATCGCCTTCACCAAACAAGAGGCAGGGCGGTTCCATATCGGCGTCATGCGTATTGATGGCAGCGAAGAGCGCCTTTTGACAGCGTCTTTCCTTGATGAAGGACCAACTTGGGCGCCGAATGGGCGCGTGGTTATGTTCACCCGCGAAACTGCAGGCACAAATGGCGCGCCCGCGCTTTATTCGGTCGATATTTCGGGTCGCAACCTTCAGCGTGTCGCGACACCGGGAATGGCGTCCGATCCCGCTTGGTCGCCGCTGTTGCAATAACCCGCACGTGATTGGCCAAATCATTATGCCCGATTCACAACGCGCTTTGGACATGTTACACAGGGCCAAAGCGGTGCCCACAATCGGGGCAGAATGACCTGCCCCTTGTCTTAGGAATGTAAACGATGAAACTTTTGGTAAAATCAACTTTGATGGTTGCGATGCTTGGTCTTGCAGCCTGTTCGCAAGCAGGGCTTGGCGGCAATGGCGCAAGTGGCCAATATGGCGCGGGCGCAGGCGGGAATTACGCCCCTACAAGCCCCGAATATTTCAACCAAACCATTGGTGACCGCGTGTTCTTTGCGGTGGATCAATCGAACCTGTCGGCTGAGGCAATTGCGACCCTAGACCAACAGGCGAACTGGCTGTTGAGCAATCCAAACTACACCGCGATTATCGAGGGCCACGCGGATGAACAAGGCACGCGCGAGTATAACCTTGCTCTTGGCGCGCGCCGCGCGGCATCGGCACAGGAATATCTGATCAGCCGTGGGGTAGCCCCCAATCGTCTGTCGACCATCTCTTATGGTAAGGAGCGCCCAATTGAGATTTGCTCGAACGAAGCGTGCTATAGCCGCAACCGCCGCGCGGTGACGGTGATTGCCGCAGGTGCGGGGGTCTAAGCGATATGCTCAAGCGGGCGCTGATCTGCGGGGTTATGGTCATTGGCCTTGGGGGTGGCATGCCCCCCCATGCGGCCTTTGCCCAAACTGACCAAGCCCAAAGCCTTGCCGATATTCGACAAGAGCTATCGGTGCTTTACTTCGAGATACAGCGCCTCAGGCTTGAGCTCTCAACAACGGGCGGGCCAAGCCTGCCCGCAGGAACGGCGAACCCGCTTTCGCGGCTTGATGCCATTGAGGCGGAATTGCGCCGTATGACCGCCGCAACCGAAACGCTGCAATTGCGCATCGAGGCGATTGTGGGTGACGGCACCAACCGCATTGGTGATCTGGAATTCCGCCTTTGTGAATTGGAACCTGATTGCGATATCGCAACGCTGGGTGAGACGCCGTCCTTGGGCGGTGTTGCCCCCGATGGGGACACAGGCACGCCCTTGGGCCAAGGCAGCAACCTTGCGCCCGCGCCAAGCACCGGCGGGGCCAATGATGGCCCGCAATTGGCCGTTGCAGAACAATCAGATTTTGACCGCGCCCTTGCGGCCTATGATGCGGGCAATTGGGCAGAGGCCGCGCAAGCCTTTAGCCGCTTCGCAGAAACTTATCCGGGCGGCCCATTATCGGGCGAAGCGCATTTCCTGCGAGGTGAGGCCGAAGTCCAGCAAGGGGCGTGGAGCCGTGCAGCCCGCGCCTTTCTTGACAGTTTCTCAGGCAGCCCCGATGGCCCACGCGCGCCTGCGGCCTTGGCCCGCCTTGGGCAATCCTTAGGCGAATTGGGCCAAATCGAGGAAGCCTGTATCACGCTGTCAGAGGTCGCTACGCGCTATCCAGAGGCACGCAGCGAAATTGCGACTGCCGAAGCAACGCGTGCGGCGCTTGCGTGCAATTGAGCCTGAGCGATAAATTTCATAGTGAGATGGCGCGGCTATGCCCCGCGCCTTTACCACCAGTTTTGGCCATCATGGTTTCAGGCGGCAGCGATAGCCTTGCCTTGATGATGCTGGCCCATGATTGGGCCGCAGAGATGCGCCAAGACCCTGACAATGGCCCCGTGACGCTAATTGCGATTACTGTAGATCACGGATTGCGCCCCGAAAGCGCGGCTGAGGCGGAAGGGGTGGCGAAAATCGCGCATGATCTTGGAATTGATCACGTCACTTTACAATGGAAATGGGATGGCGTGGGCAACCTACAGGCAGCCGCGCGCGCTGCGCGCTATAGTCTTGTTCAAGAATGGCGCAGACGCAAACGGCCTGAAATTGGCGCGATCCTTGTGGGCCATACCCGTGATGATCAGGCCGAAACCTTTTTGATGCGCCTATCGCGCGGATCGGGCATTGAGGGGTTGTCAGCTATGAAAGCCCTGCCGCTCTCGCATAAGGCCGCAGATGCGGCAGGGGCTGCCCCAGTTATTCGCCCAATCCTTTGGGCGTCCCGCGCTGACCTGCGTGCGGCCCTGCAAGCGCGCGGGATGGGGTGGGTCGATGACCCCTCAAACGATAACGAAGATTATCTGCGCGTGCGCACGCGCAAGGCGATGCGCGATCTGGCCGAAATTGGTCTTGATGTCGACACCCTTACGCGCACGGCAGACCACATGGCCCGCGCCAGCGTTGCACTTTGGGCGCGCGCGGCGGATGTGGCACGCGATGTTGTCACCGAACCCTATCCAGGCATTCTGCGGTTTGACCTGACGCGCCTTGAACGGATTGAAGAAGAAACCCAATTGCGCCTCTTGGCGCATGGGATTGGGTGCTTGACCCAAGCCCCCTACAGGCCCCGCCTCAGCAGCCTAGAGGCCTTGGCAGAAGCCGCATATGCGGGGCGCGGGGCAACGCTTCAAGGGGTGCAAAGTTTTGTGCAAGATGATGCGCTGATCTTGGTGCGTGAATTGCGCGCAGTGGCCGATTATGAATGCCCTTCAGATGGGGCGTCTGCGTGGGATGGGCGGTGGCGCATCAAAGGGCGCCGTTTGGACGAGGCGGTGATCCGCCCCTTGGGCGCGCAAAGCCTTGCTGCGCTTGAGCTGCCAAAGGGTTTGCCAAAGGCCGCGTTTCAGTCTTATCCCGCGCTTTGGGCGGGGCAAGCCTTGGTCGCCGTGCCCTATTTGGCGCGCGCGGGACTATGCGCGCCGCAATATGATCCATCGGCAGAGTTCCACCGATCCATATTATCGCATTGAAGTCAGCCAAAGCTTCCTTATCTTAGGGGAAACGCAAGCGCGCATGTGGCGCGGCTGCCGCGAAAGCGAGGAGAATTCTCTTGGGCAATGCTCGTAATATCGCCTTTTGGGTCATTTTGTTTTTGTTGATCCTTGCGCTGTTCAATCTGTTCAGCGGCAACCAGTCATCGGTCAATGCCCGATCAGTGGCTTACTCTGATTTCATCTCTCAAGTCGAACAAGGCTCGGTGAGCACGGCAACGATAGATGGCGAAGCGGTGCAGTTCACCACTTCGGAGGGCACATTTGAAACCACCCGCCCTGCGGACAGTGACATCGCCACCGCCTTGATTGACCAAGGCGTGCGGGTCGAGGTTCGGCCACAGGAGCAGTCAGGATTTATGTCCATCTTGTCACTGTGGCTGCCCGTTCTGGTTCTCATCGGGATCTGGATTTTCTTCATGAATCGCATGCAGGGCGGCGGTCGTGGCGGGGCTATGGGTTTTGGAAAATCCAAGGCGAAACTGCTGACCGAGAAGCATGGCCGCGTCACCTTTGACGATGTTGCAGGGATCGATGAAGCCAAGGAAGAATTGGAAGAAATCGTTGAATTCCTAAGGAATCCGCAGAAATTCAGCAAGCTTGGCGGCAAGATCCCCAAGGGTGCGCTGCTTGTCGGCCCTCCCGGAACGGGTAAGACCTTGCTTGCACGCGCCATCGCTGGCGAGGCCGGTGTGCCCTTCTTTACCATCTCTGGCTCTGACTTTGTCGAGATGTTCGTGGGTGTCGGCGCAAGCCGCGTGCGCGATATGTTTGAGCAGGCCAAAAAGAACGCGCCTTGTATAGTCTTCATTGACGAGATTGACGCGGTCGGGCGCTCGCGCGGTGTTGGCTATGGTGGCGGCAATGATGAACGCGAGCAAACCTTGAACCAGCTTCTGGTTGAGATGGACGGCTTTGAGGCCAACGAGGGTATTATCATCGTTGCGGCGACCAACCGCCCCGATGTTCTTGACCCTGCCCTTCTGCGTCCAGGTCGTTTCGACCGGCAGGTGCAGGTGCCCAACCCAGACATCAAAGGCCGTGAAAAAATCTTGGGCGTTCATGCGCGCAAAGTGCCTCTTGGCCCGAATGTCGATCTGCGAATCATCGCAAGGGGCACGCCAGGCTTTTCGGGCGCTGATCTGGCCAATTTGGTGAATGAGGCCGCTTTGATGGCGGCCCGCGTCAATCGCCGCTTTGTCACGATGGAAGATTTCGAGAATGCCAAAGACAAGGTGATGATGGGGGCTGAACGCCGCTCAATGGTGATGACTGAGGATGAAAAACGCCTCACCGCCTATCACGAAGCGGGCCACGCGGTGGTTGGATTGAACGTGCCGCAGCACGATCCAATTCACAAAGCGACAATCATCCCGCGCGGTCGTGCCTTGGGTTTGGTTCTTTCCCTGCCTGAGCGCGATCAACTGTCCGTCAGCTACACAAAATACACCTCGAAAATCGCAATGGCGATGGGGGGCCGTGTGGCTGAGGAGTTGGTATTTGGCAAAGAGAACGTCACCTCTGGGGCCGCCTCTGATATTCAACAGGTCAGCCGCATTGCACGCGCCATGGTCACGCAGTTTGGCTATGCCGAAGAGCTAGGCTATGTCGATTACGCCAATGAGCAGCAATCTTATTTGGGCTCTTATGGCGGCGGCACGAACCATTCGGCGGCGACGCAAAAGATCATTGACGATAAGGTCAAGGAATTGGTGGATCAAGGCTATGACACCGCCAAGCGCATCTTGACCGAAAAGCGCGATGATCTTGAGCGTTTGGCACAAGGTCTGCTTGAATATGAAACCCTCACGGGCTCTGAGATCACCCGTGTCATCGCGGGCGAACCTTTGAACCGCGGCGATGATGGGGATGACACAGGCACAGGGGGCGGTGCCTCGATCACCGCGATCCCAAAAACCAAATCGCGCAAACCGCGCAATGATGATGGCGGGATGGAGCCTGAACCTACGCCCTAAGCGGCCATGGTTTTCTAGACCACAAAACACCCCCCGATCCGTTTCGATCTGGGGGTGTTTTCATTTATACGCGCTCTGCTTCTGGCGCACCACGGCGCGAAAAGGTCGAAAACAGTCCGCGCGATTCAGAATCGTCTCCCTATAGTCGCGCTGAATTCGACCTTTTTTCTCAACCCCAAACTATGAATGGGACACGCGCATCATGGCCTTCAAAACCGACATCGAAATCGCACGCGCCGCAAACAAACAGCCAATCAAAGACATCGGCGAAAAGCTGGATATCCCATATGAGGCGCTGCTGCCCTATGGGCACGACAAGGCAAAAGTGTCTCAGGATTTCATCAACAGTCTTGAGGGCCGCGACAATGGCAAGCTGATCCTTGTGACTGCGATCAACCCCACCCCTGCGGGCGAAGGCAAAACCACCACCACAGTGGGGCTTGGGGATGGTCTTTGTGCGATTGGCAAAAAGGCCGCGATTTGTATCCGCGAAGCCTCGCTTGGGCCAAACTTCGGCATGAAGGGCGGCGCGGCTGGCGGCGGCTTGGCGCAAGTTGTCCCAATGGAAGAAATGAACCTGCATTTTACAGGCGATTTTCATGCGATTACGGCAGCGCATAACCTGCTCTCTGCGATGATCGACAACCATATCTACTGGGGCAACGAGCTGCAGATTGACGAGCGCCGCGTAGTCTGGCGCCGTGTTCTCGATATGAACGACCGCGCCTTGCGCGATGTTGTGACCTCGCTTGGCGGTGTGTCCAACGGCTTCCCACGGCAGACAGGGTTTGACATCACAGTAGCCTCCGAAGTGATGGCCATCTTGTGCTTGGCAGATGATTTGGCGGATTTGCAGCGCCGTTTGGGGGATATGATCGTGGCCTATCGCCGTGACCGCAGCCCGATTTACGCACGCGACATCAAGGCCGATGGCGCAATGACTGTTCTGCTCAAAGATGCCATGCAGCCAAACCTCGTGCAGACCCTCGAGAACAACCCCGCTTTTGTGCATGGTGGCCCCTTTGCCAATATCGCGCATGGCTGTAACTCGGTCATTGCCACCAAAACCGCGCTGAAATTGGCGGATTATGTGGTCACCGAAGCGGGCTTTGGTGCGGATCTCGGCGCTGAAAAATTCATGAATATCAAATGCCGCAAAGCAGGGCTTTCGCCCGATTGCGTGGTCTTGGTTGCCACTGTGCGGGCAATGAAAATGAATGGTGGCGTTGCTAAGGCTGACTTGGGCGCAGAAAATGTTGAAGCGGTCAAAAAAGGCTGCCCAAACCTTGGTCGCCACATTGAGAACCTCAAAGGTTTTGGTGTTCCCGTGGTTGTCGCAATCAACCATTTCTACAGCGACACAGATGCCGAAGTCGCCGCCGTTCAGGACTATGTGAAATCACTGGGATCTGAGGCCATCTTGTGCCGCCACTGGGCAGAAGGATCAAAGGGGATCACCGACCTTGCGACCCGCGTGGCGCAATTGGCGGATAGCGGTTCTGCTGCCTTCCAAACGCTCTATGCCGATGACATGCCACTGTTCCAAAAAATCGAAACAGTGGCCAAGCGGATTTATCGCGCGGACGAGGTGTTAGCGGATCAAAAAATCCGTGATCAGCTCAAAGCATGGGAGGATGCAGGCTATCAAAACCTGCCCGTCTGTATGGCAAAAACACAATATAGCTTTACCACAGATCCAAACCGCCGCGGCGCACCAACAGGCCATTCCTTGCCCGTGCGCGAAGTGCGTCTTTCGGCAGGTGCAGGGTTTATCGTTGTGATCTGCGGCGAGATCATGACCATGCCTGGCCTGCCGCGCGTCCCCAGTGCGGAGAATATCCGCCTGAATGACGCAGGCGAGGTTGAGGGGCTGTTCTAAGCGCCTTTTTCAATAACGCGATCCCCGCCCGTTGCAGCAGTAACGCGGTGGGGATATGTGGCTTGCCAATAGACCGAAAAACGACCCCGAATAAGGAATGACGCCATGACCGCCCATATCATTGACGGCAAAGCTTTCTCAGCCAAAGTTCAGCAAATGGTGACTGACCATGTGACCGCAATGAAAGCAGATCATGGCATCACCCCAGGCCTTGCTGTGGTGTTGGTCGGCGAAGATCCTGCAAGCGAGGTTTATGTGCGCTCAAAAGGCAAGCGCACAGTTGAGGCGGGGATGAATTCCTATGAACACCGCCTCGATGCCACAACCTCGCAGGCGGACCTGCTGGCCTTGATTGATCAATTAAACGCGGATCAATCGGTGCATGGTATTTTGGTGCAATTGCCCCTGCCTGACCACATTGACAGCGCGCTTGTGATCAATGCGATTGACCCTGCGAAGGATGTGGATGGGTTCCATATCTCGAATGTGGGTCTGCTTGGAACGGGGCAGAAGTCCATGGTGCCCTGCACGCCATTGGGCTGCTTGATGATGTTGCGCGATCATCACGGCAGCCTTTCTGGCCTCAACGCTGTGGTTGTTGGGCGCTCGAATATTGTGGGCAAACCTATGGCGCAACTTTTGCTTGGCGACAGCTGCACTGTCACCATCGCCCATTCCCGCAGCAAGGATTTGGCCGCAATTTGCCGTGGCGCAGATATTCTGGTGGCCGCTGTCGGCCGCCCTGAGATGATCACGGGTGACTTCGTCAAAGAGGGGGCCACGGTGATTGATGTGGGCATCAACCGCATCGCCACCCCTGAGGGCAAAACCCGCCTTGTCGGCGATTGTCATTATGACAGCTGCGCGGCCAAAGCGGGCGCGATCACCCCTGTTCCTGGCGGTGTCGGGCCAATGACCATTGCCTGCCTTTTGGCCAATACGCTCACCGCCTGCGCGCGCAGCCATGGCTTACCCGAGCCCGAAGGGCTTACCGCTTAAGCGGGATCATGACAGGCGGCTGTCCCAAAACGATGGCCGCCGCATCTGCCCCCAACAGCCCCGCAAAGGCGGGATCATCGGCCCAAAGACCGCCTGTATAAGCCCCAAATGCGGGCAAGATCAGGCGCTGTGCATCCATCAAAAACGCAGCGCGCGACAGGCTACGCCCACGCAAAGCCACGCGCATTTTTGGATGATAATGACCTGAAATCTCAAACTGCCCTTCGGGTAAATCAGCCCGCGCGATATGGCGCAGGATAAAGGGCGGCGTTTCAAATTCATCCAGATGTTCGCCCGAAAGATTCACAGGGCCTGCATCATGATTGCCCAAAATCCAAACCCATTTGCGCCCTGCTTGGATTGGCCCTAAACGCCGCGCCAAATAGGGAGAGAGGTTCCGCGCGGCCTCTAGGTCGTCAAAACTATCCCCCAGACAGATCACCACAGCGGGATCATAGGTGGCAATCTCTTCCGTCAATCGCGCAAGGGTTTCGGGGGTGTCATAGGGCGGCAATAACCCTGCACCACGCCGCGCCATCCGTTCAGATTTTCCCAGATGAAGGTCGGACACAATGAGAACATCCGCCTTTGGCCAATAAAGCGCGCCTTGCGGCGTAGCCAAAAGGCGTTCCATGCCAAACTGAAATTCAAGATGGGCTTGCATCGCCTATAGATGCGCCAAGCCAAAGACAGGGGCAAGCCCCCTCACCTGTAACCAAGCGCGGCTTGGGGCAGGAATTTTGCGGCTTCTTCCTCCAACAGACGTTGATCGGCAGAACCATGGACAGGGATGCGCCCCGCCTCAAGCAACAAGGGCGCCGCGAACGGGCTGACGCGGGGCAGCGCGATATGGTCAATACGCCCGCCTACGCGGGCCAACATTTCATCAATGCGACCAAAATCGACCAAACCCCGCAACGCATCACGGCGCGTCATCTCAAGTAAGATATGGTCGCTGTCATATTTGCGCAGGGTGTCATAAAGGATATCTGACGAAAACACAGCCTGCCGCCCTGTTTTCTTGGTGCCGTTCACGCTGCGCTCGATCAGCCCAGAGATCAACGCAACCGCCTTGAAACTGCGCTTCATGACGGCGTTTTCTGACAGCCACCCTTCAAACGCCGCATGCAATAAATCAGGCGCAAAGAGCGGCCTTGGATCAGCTATGGGATCAAGCCCCCAAATCAGCGTGGCATAATCATTGGCCACAAAGCCCATCGGGGCGAGACCCAGTTGATCCATGCGATGGGTCAGAACAAAGCCAAGGGTCTGCTGTGCATTGCGCCCCGCAAAACCATGCACACAAAGATGCGCGCGGCCCTCATGGGGGTAGGTTTCCACCAGCAATCGGTCACGCTGCGGCAAGCGGGACAGCCGCGTCTGATGATCCAGCCAGTCGGCAATATGGGCGGGCAAACCCGACCAATCGCCACTTTCCAATCGCGCCAAAATGCGATCAGAAAGTTGCAGAGAGGTTGCGAATTTCGTGCCCATGAATGTTGCAATTTTCGGCCGCTTTTGGGGGCTTGGGCTGACCTCAACCACCAATTCGCGCATGCCCTCATAGCGCACGATCTGCCCCCCGATGAGGAAACTGTCACCTTGGCGCAATTGCGCGGCAAAGTTTTCTTCAACCTCGCCCAAAGGTGCCCCGCCGCGCCGTTTGGCCATGCGCACTTTCAACCTGTCGGTTTCGATAATCGTGCCAATATTTTGGCGGATGCGCGCCGCACTGCGTGGATCTCGTAAAGCTAGCGTCCCATCGGGCCGCGTGACCAGTCTTTGCCAGCGATCATAAGCGCGCAGCGCGTAGCCACCTGTCGCGCAAAACTCCAAGGCGCGGTCGAACTCGGCACGGGTCACGCCCACATAGGGCGCGGCTGAGGTGATCTCGGCATAAAGATCATCGGGTGCAATCGGCCCTGCACAGGCACAGATCAAGATATGCTGGCACAGAACGTCCAGCCCGCCCTGACGGATGGGGTCATCTTCAAGCCCGCCATCGCGCACCGCCTCAAGCGCCGCTTGGCATTCGAGATATTCAAAGCGGTTGGCGGGCAAAATACGCGCCTTAGATGCAAGATCAAAGCGGTGCCCCGCGCGCCCGATGCGTTGCACAAGGCGCTTAACCTCTTTGGGTGCACCAATTTGGATCACCAGATCAACATCGCCCCAGTCGATCCCTAGATCGAGACTGCCTGTGCAGACGATTGCGCGCAGGCTGCCCTCACTCATCGCGGCCTCGACCTTAGCGCGGGCCTCGCGCGACAACGCGCCGTGATGGATGCCAATCGGCAGGGTGTCCTCATTGGCCTGCCACAATTCGTGGAAAAACAGTTCGGCATTGGCGCGGGTGTTGTGAAAGATCAGCGTGGCGCGATGGCGTTTAATCTGGTCATAGACCGCCTGCACGCCATATCGCCCGCCGCCCCCCGCCCATGGGGGCGGGATATCCGCCTCAAGAATGGCGATATCGGGCGCGGGGCCTTGCGGCGCGGTGATGATCTCAGCCCCGCTGTCCGGCGCCAAATAGGCCGCGATTTGAGAGGGGTCTTTTACTGTGGCGGACAAACCCACACAGGTCATCTGGGGGGACAACCGCGCAAGCCGCGCGAGACACAACATCAGTTGATCGCCCCGTTTGCTGTCAATCAGCGCATGAATTTCATCTAGAATAACCCGCTTCACCGAGGCAAAAATTTTATCCGCGTCAGGATAGGACAATAACAGCGCAAGCGATTCAGGCGTGGTCAGCAAAATCTGAGGCGGGTCAGCGCGTTGACGCCGCCGCATATGGGCCGATGTATCACCCGTTCGATCCTCAATACGAATATCAAGGCCCATCTCGGCAACAGGGATCTGAAGATTGCGCCTAATATCTGCCGCAAGCGCCTTGAGCGGCGAGATGTAGAGCGTGTGCAGCCCTTGTTTGGGTGCATGGATCAAATCCACAAGCGAAGGGAGAAAGCCCGACAGGGTTTTGCCCGCACCCGTGGGGGCGATCAAAACCTGCGCAGGTGATGTCGCGCGCAGCATCGCGCGCTGATGCGGGTGCATCTGCCATCCGCGCGTAGCGAACCAATTGTCAATTTGGGCAGGCAATGCGTCCATACCCCGATCATAGGGCGGCCCGCCTGCCCGTCCAATCAAAGATCAGATTTGCGCCGCGCCTAAGCCAAGATAAAGGATCAATGTGCCCGCTAAGGCCACGCCCATAGGAAACAATTTTCCGGCCTCCCAACTGGCCCATGTTGCGGTAACCTTGCGGATCAAGGTGATTTTGCCCGCAATACGATGCACCAACCACGACGCCAACAAAACGCCTGCAAAAAGAACCAAAAATGCTGCCCATCCCCTTTGCCGAGACCCGTGCCTATGTGCCAAAAGTGGCTGGGGCGTGGCAGGTGGCGCGGCTGTTATGCATCACGCCACCTGAATTGATTTCGGATGGCTGCGTTTTTGCAACCATGCAGCCCTAAGGGTCAGACAATATGCGCCTCTGTTGCCGCGCGCAGTTCAGCTTCGGTGACACCATCGGCCAGTTGCACGATCTTGAGGCCGCCTTCGACCACATCCAGAACGCCCAAATTGGTGATGATGCGATGCACAACGCCCGTTCCTGTCAGCGGCAAGGTGCAAGATTTCAAAACCTTGCTTTCCCCATGCTTGTTGGTGTGATCCATCACAACCACAACACGGCGCACGCCTGCGACCAAGTCCATCGCGCCGCCCATACCTTTGACCAATTTGCCAGGGATCATCCAATTGGCAAGATCGCCCGTCTCAGACACTTCCATCGCGCCCAAAATTGCCATCGCAATCTTGCCGCCACGGATCATCGCAAATGATGTTGCGCTGTCAAAATAGGCGGTATGGGGCAATTCAGTGATCGTCTGCTTACCCGCATTGATCAGGTCTGGATCTTCCTCGCCCTCATAGGGGAAAGGCCCCATGCCCAGCATTCCGTTTTCGGATTGCAAGGTCACGGTCATGCCTTCTGGAATATAATTTGACACGAGGGTTGGAATCCCGATGCCAAGGTTCACATACATCCCGTCTTCAAGTTCTTGTGCCGCGCGGGCGGCCATTTGATTGCGATCCCATGGCATGGATTAGGCCTCCTCACGCTGGCGCACAGTGCGCTGTTCAATTCGTTTCTCATGCTGCCCCTTGATCAAGCGATGCACGAAAATTCCAGGCAAATGGATATGATCAGGGTCTAGGCTGCCCGCGGGCACGATTTCTTCGACCTCCATGATGCAAACCTTGCCACAGGTCGCAGCAGGCACATTGAAGTTCCGCGCGGTCTTACGGAAAATCGCATTGCCCGTTTCATCAGCCTTCCACGCTTTGACGATAGAGATATCCGCGAAAATCCCTTCCTCAAGGATATAGGTTTCGCCGTTAAAATCTTTGTGGTCTTTGCCTTCCGCAATCACTGTGCCCACACCTGTCTTGGTGTAGAACCCCGGAATGCCTGCCCCCCCTGCGCGCATCCGCTCGGCCAAAGTGCCTTGGGGGTTGAATTCCAGTTCCAATTCACCCGCCAGATATTGGCGCATGAATTCTGCGTTCTCGCCCACATAAGAAGACATCATCTTTTTGATCTGGCGTGTGGCCAGAAGTTTGCCCAAACCAAAATCATCAACGCCCGCGTTGTTGGAGGCCACGGTCAAATCTTTAACACCGCTGTCCACGATGCCATCAATCAGCAATTCAGGAATCCCGCAGAGGCCAAAGCCGCCTGCCGCGATCAGCATTCCATCCTGCAAAAGGCCATCCAAAGCCTCAGCAGCAGAGCCATAGATTTTCTTCATCGGGTCTCACCCTTTTTCCAAAAAGATTTGTGGCAAATTGACCCGCAACCTGCGCGGTGTCAACGTGCTGCAATGCAGCAAATATCAGTTTGCGGGTCTGTTAGCGCATATCAGAAAGGCTTGCTTCCATCTCGGCGATCCATTCGCTCACAAATGCATCAAACCGCACATCGGGTTGCTGTGCGGTGATCCGTTCTGACAAAGGATCAGGGGCGGTGATGCGACTGCCGCTCATAACCTCCAGAACCGCATGGGCGCAGAACGGCACGTGCAATTCGGAATAACCGCCTTCATGCACCATCACGAGGCGACCCTCGCACAGCGCGTCAGCCGCGTCCCGCACCTGTTCTGCCATCGCACGGAACGTGTGGCTGCCTGCCATCATTCGCCCCAAAGGATCAACACCTGACGCGTCAAACCCACAAGCGATGATAATCACATCAGGCGCAAAGCGTTCCAATTCGGGGATCACCAAACGCTCCATCGCCTCAAGATAGGCATTATGCCCGCCCCCTGGGGGCAGCGGGATATTGAGGTTAAACCCTGCCCCAGCACCCGATCCACGATCCTCAAACGCACCGCTATCGCGGGGATAATTGCGATCTTGGTGAAGGGAGATGGTCAGAACATCATCACGATCATAGAAAATCGCCTCAGTTCCGTTGCCGTGATGCACATCCCAGTCAATCACGGCAAATTTCGTGGCCAGCCCTTCGGCCCGCGCGGCCTCAATCGCGATGGCGATATTGGCAAGTAGGCAAAACCCATTGGGAAAATCAGGCAAACAGTGATGCCCTGGCGGACGAGACAGCGCATAGGCATTCTCCAAATCCCCCTCAAGCACTGCAAACAGGGCTGATTTGGCCAAACCGGCAGACAGGGCTGCAATCTCGAACCCATCGGGGCCGAAAGGTGTGCGCAACCCCAACTCGCCCCCACCCTGCGCTGAAATATCTTGAAACTGGCGCAAATAGGTTTCGGGATGAATGCGCAAAATATCTTCTTCGGTTGCAGGATCCGCATGGCGGGGCGCAAGTTCAGACCACAGTCCCGTGATCTCAAGTAGGTTTTTCAAGCGCCGCTTCGTTTCAGGATTTTCGGGCAGGCCGCCTGCGGCAAGAGGTTGAACCAATCCGCCCACAGGGGCGAGAAAGGCATAATTGCCACCCGAATGCCAAAAGCAGCGCTCATCCCAGAAAAACCCTGTTGCCATGATCAAACCTTTCCTCATCACCAAATCCACCGCGTGCATCTTGCACCCTAAGAGACAGAGTGCAAGTTTGCTGCTCATTGGCTTTTGAGAGGCACCCCTTGCGCAAATCCCTACCCGACCTCAGCGCCTATGCGCAGACCGGTATACGGCTAAATTTACGCGTCACCCCAAAGGCCGCGCAGAACCGTATCGTGGTCGAAGAAGACCTGTTGCGGGTCTATGTGACCCAAGCACCCGATAGCGGCAAAGCAAATCGTGCGGTTCTCAAACTCTTGGCTCAGGCAATCGGGATCGCGCCCTCATGCCTGACGCTGATACGCGGCGAGACGGATCGGAACAAAGTGGTTGGCGTTAATATGGGCTAAACCCTGCGGCTTTGCCAAACCGTATAAAGGCCCGAGGCAACAATAATCAAACTGCCAATCAAGGTCAGGGCATCGGGACGTTCGCCAAACACGGCCACGGCCAAGATCATAGCGAAAACCAAACGGGTATACCGAAATGGGGCAATAACGGCAATTTGCCCTGTTCGCATGGCCATAGTCAGGCACATATAGGCGGCAACGCCAAATAAGATGGCAGGCCCTGTCAGAACCATGCCGCCCGCGCCTAGTGGGGCCACGCCGCCCTGATAACCCCAAACGATACCGCCTGCGATGCTCAGCATGATAAACCCGTAAACGCCAAGCTGCGCCGTTGTCATGCTCTTTGGTGCGGCGCGTGTCGCCAGATCACGGCCAGCAAAGCCGATCATGCCCAAGACCGCGAAGAGGGACAGCGGTTCAAACGCGTCCAGCCCAGGCCGTAGGATTAATAGCACCCCAACAAACCCTGCGCCAATCGCCGCCCATTGCCGCCAGCCCACGGTTTCGCGAAAGACCATCACCGCCCCCCCCGCCACCACCAAAGGTGTGGCTTGCAAAATCGCACTGGCCGAGGACAGGGGCGTTAAAGCAATCGCGACCGTGTAACATACCCGACCCGTTATTTCGAACAAGGCACGCCACGCCATGGCGCGACCAAAGGCCTGAGGGTGCAACATCACCTCGCCCCGAAGGCGCGCCATGGCCACAAAGGCCAACAGCCCACCAACCCCAAAGGTCACCATAACTTGGCCCAAGGGGATATGCGCCGCTGCCGCCTTGATAAAGACATCCTCGAGGGTAAAGGCAAGCATTGCCAAAACCATGAACAAACTGCCGCGCAAATTGGCCGCGTGATGGGATGTATCAGGGGTCATTGGGGGGTCTTAGCGGGTCGGGCGATCAATCCGATACACCCCTTCTGGCAAGTTCAGCGCTGCCGCCAACTCCCGCAACTGCGCCATAGAGATTGAGATTTTCTGAATGCTATCACTGCGCGGGTCATATTGTTCAACCTGAACGACCTCTTCAAAAGCCGTCAGCACGACATCCTCTTGGAGCGGGCTTTCCCCCTCATCCATCAAGGTTACAACCGTGGCGTCAAAATCATGCTCAATGCTAAACATAAGATCACGCTAGGGGGGAATTTCCCTCTTGGCAATCATGTGATCCTCTGGTGATGAGAATTCGATTGAGATATCTCAAAATGGGCGGCTAAATAGGGTTGGCCTCAACACAAAGGTATTTGGTTCTGATGCGTGCAATTCTGATTTTGCCGATGCTTGCATTTCTTGCCGCGTGTCAGGTGGCAAGCCCGCCACCAAGCGGCGCACCTACAAGCACGACAAGCAGCGATAATCTGCCCAAACTAGCCCCAGATGTGGCAATGAATAATTTCCGCACAGTGGTCGCCAAGGTCGAACCCATTGCCGAAGATATTTGCCGCCAAGAAACACCAGATCAAAACTGTAATTTCACCATTGCGATTGAGCGTGACAGAAATGCAGGCATCAACGCGTTTCAAACCTTGGACAGTGCGGGCAACCCATATCTGGTCTTTACGATTGGCCTTATTGAAGATGCGCGCAATATTGACGAATTGGCCTTTGTAATGGGTCATGAGGCTGCGCATCACATCGCCCGCCATATTCCCCGCCAACGGGCCTCTGCCCAAGGGGGGGCGTTAATTTTCGGCGTGCTTGCAGGGATTGCGGGTGGCGATGCCTCTATGGTGCAAAACGCGGCGGATATTGGCGCCACAGTGGGCGCGCGCCGTTTTAGCCAAGATCACGAATTGCAAGCCGATGCTTTGGGCACTGTCATCGCCTATCGCGCGGGGTTTGATCCGGAGCTTGGCGCACAATATTTTACCCGCCTGCCTGATCCGGGCGAAACCTTTCTTGGAACGCACCCGCCCAATGCGAACCGCATTCAAATCGTACGGGATACGATGGCAAGCTTGCGCTAAGGGTGGGGGTCAGGCGATCTGACCCCAAAGATCATATTCACTTGCCTCATCAACTGTCACAGTCACGATGTCGCCCGCTTTGAGATCTTGGAACCCTTCATCGATAAAGAGATTGCCATCAATCTCTGGCGCGTCTGATTTGGTGCGGCAGGTGGCCCCTTCATCGTCCACCTCATCCACGATCACCTCAAGACGCGTGCCAATTTTGGCGGCCAATTTCGCCTCGGAAATGCTCTGCGCCTTTTCCATAAAGCGCGCAAAACGCTCGTCCTTGACCTCTTGCGGCACATGGTCTGGCAAATCATTTGACCGCGCACCCGCAACATTTTCGTATGTGAAACAGCCGACCCGATCGAGCTGCGCCTCATCCAACCAATCAAGCAGGATCTGGAATTCGGCCTCTGTTTCGCCCGGATACCCCACGATAAAGGTTGAGCGCAGGGTGATCTCAGGGCAGTCCGCACGCCAAGCTGCAATTTCGTCTAAGGTTTTACTCGATGCCGCAGGGCGGGCCATACGTTGCAACGTATCGCGATGGGCATGTTGGAATGGGATATCCAGATAAGGCAGAACCAACCCTTCGGCCATCAAAGGGATCAACTCCCGCACATGCGGATAGGGGTAGACGTAATGCAACCGCACCCACGCGCCCAGTTGGCCCAAATCGCGCGCCAAAGGAAGAATTGGGAATTTCTCATCCCGACCAGCCCAATCCGTGCCATAGGCCGAGGTGTCCTGACTGATGACCAGAAGTTCCTTCACCCCTGCCTCAACCAGTTTTTCTGCCTCACGCAACACGGCCTTTGCGGGACGGCTTTGCAGGCGGCCCCGCATATCGGGGATGATGCAAAACTTGCACTTGTGATTGCAGCCCTCGGAAATCTTGAGATAGCTATAATGACGGGGCGTTAGGCTTACGCCTGAACTTGGCAAAAGATCGACAAACGGATCAGGCGCGGGTGGCACGGCAGCATGCACCGCATCCAAGACCTGCTCATATTGGTGCGGGCCCGTTACGGCCAGAACACGCGGATGCGCGCCTGTGATATAGTCAGGCTCGGCCCCCAAACAGCCCGTCACGATCACGCGGCCATTTTCGCGCAGCGCCTCGCCAATCGCGTCCAAACTTTCGGCCTTGGCGCTGTCGAGAAAGCCGCAGGTGTTCACAATTACCGCATCGGCACCGCCATAATCGGCGCAGATCCCATAGCCTTCGGCGCGCAGTCGGGTCAGGATCCGCTCACTATCCACAAGCGCCTTGGGGCAACCAAGCGAGACCATCCCGATTTTGGGCTGACCCTCGCGGATCGTCTCCTCAATGCGCGCACGGGCAAGATCTGGGCGAAGATTTGGTGGGTTCTGTGTCATATCCCGCGCTATAGCGTGGCTTTTGGCCATCGTGAAGCAAGAAAGCACTCAGGCACCATCGGCGCGGGGCCACATCCAGCCTAATCTTGTTCTGCCGTGACCTCGCGCAACCTTGAACATAAAGGCACCGCCAAGGCTTTACGGCCCCGAACCATAGCCGCTAAACACAAAGGTGCTTGGGGTTACAAAAATAGTTTGGGGGATTCTCGATGAAGTGGGTGTTGCGGGTCATTTTGGCTGTCGTGATTTTCGTGGGCGTGGTTGTTGGAGGGATTGCGTTAATTCCAACGGACACCATTGCCAGATTGGCGACAGAGCGGCTATCGGCCAGCCTCGCGCGTGATGTGACCCTGACGGGCGCAGTGCGGCCAAGTTTTTACCCCATGATCGGGATCAGCGCCGAAGGTTTTGAAATTTCCAACCCTGACTGGGCTGCGGATCAAGGCCCGATGCTGGGGGCTGAGGCGTTGCATATTGGGGTCGAAGTCATGCCCCTTTTTTCTGGCGAGGTGCGGATTGCGCGCGCTGAACTGATAAAGCCTGACATCATTTTGCTGCGAAACGCGGATGGACAGGCCAATTGGGAATTTTCAACCACCGCCCCCACAGCCGAGACAGGCACAAGCGGTGACCTGCCGCAAATCAGCCGCAGCCTTGCACAGATCAGCGATGGCACCCTGCGCTATACTGATGCCACAACAGCGCAAAGCTATGCGGCCGAAGCGGTCAATCTTCGCCTTGAAGCGCCCGATCTGAACGGCAGTCTGACAGGCAGCTTTAACGCCGCAGTCAATGGCGCGCGCTTGAGGGGCGATGTGACCCTCACCACCCTTTCTGATGCGCTTGCGGGGCGTGAGGCGCGCATTGATATGTCCCTGTCTTGGACAGGCGGCAGCCTTGGCTATCGCGGCGCGCTTATGCTTGCCCCGTTCAGCCTTGCGGGCGAGGTGAATGCCGATATCACCGACCTGACCCCGATCACGACTGCGGCGGGTGTCGCAGCGGTGACTTTGCCCGCGGGATTGGGTCGTGATCGTATCGCGCTGAACGGCCCCATTGCGATCACGCCCGAGGGCGTTGCGCAGATCATGGATGCAACCCTTGCGCTAGATGACACGGCCATAACCCTATCTGCAGATCTCAGCACAGGCGGTGAGCGCCCTAAGATCACGGGCCGCATCGCGGGCGGGCGCGTTGACCTAAGCGCCCTGACAGAAGGCAGCGCAACCGAGGGCAGCAGCGCAGGCGGCGGATTGCCGCGTGACGAAATCGACCTCACGGGCCTGTTCGCGGTAGATGCCAATCTTGATCTGGCCCTTGCCGAATTGGATTTGGGTATGATGCGGCTGTCAGATATTGCGCTACAAACCACGCTTGATGCGGGCCGTCTGCAGCTCGATTTGACGCGCGCCGTGGCCTATGGCGGCACGATTGCAGGGCAAACTGTGATAAATGGCCGTGGCAATGGATCCGTGGCCAGCAACATGGCGATCCGTGCGGTGCAATTGCAACCCTTGTTGCAAGATTTTGCAGATTATGACCGCCTTTCAGGCACGGGAAACGTCACCTTTAACATTTTAGCGGGCGGGCGGTCTGTAGCGGCATGGATGAACAGCCTTGAGGGCAGTGCCGCGCTTGACTTTGGTCAGGGGGCGATTGAGGGGCTTGATCTTGCGGGGATGATCCGCAATCTCGACAGCTCCTATCGGGGCGAAGGCGCGCGCACAGTCTATGACAGCATCACCGCGACCCTTGCGATCACGGGCGGTGTGGCGCGCAATGACGACCTCACCCTAACCGCTGGATGGGGCGGTGTCACAGGGACGGGCGAGATCAATATTGGGGGCCAGTCAGTGGAATATCGCGTGATCCCCGCTGTGCAAACATCCTCCGATGGGTCGAATATTGCCGTGCCCGTCATCGTGCGCGGCCCTTGGGCTGATCTCAGTTTTGCACCTGATCTAGAATATTTGGCCAATCAGCGGCTAGAACTGGAACGCGCAGAACTTGAAGCTGCGGCCCAAGCCCGCATTGACGAAGAGCGTGCTAGGCTGGAACAAGAGGCGCGCGATCGGCTTAACCTGCCCGCCGAGGGCGATGCGCGCGATGCCATCGAAAATCAACTGCGCAATGAGGTCGAAGGTGCCTTGCGCGGCCTGTTCAGGGGGAATTGATCTATGCGCCGCCTTATGATCACAGCCCTTTGCGTGATGCTTGTGGCCTGCATTGGCACACCCGAACCTGATCTATACCCAGGCGAAACAGCAGAAATTCGGGCCCTCGTGAATAAAATGGCGCGCCAATATGATGTGCCCGCCCCCCTGATCCACCGCGTGATCCAACGTGAAAGCGACTATCGCGCCCATGCCCGCAACGGCCCCTATTACGGGATGATGCAAATCATGCCCACCACAGCCCGCAATATGGGGTTTACGGGTGAAGATGCCGATTTACTGGATGCAGAAACCAATCTCACCTATGCGGTCAAATATCTGCGCGGCGCATGGCTGCTGTCAGATGGATCTTATGACACGGCCGTCATGCATTACGCGCGTGGCTATTACTATGTAGCACGGGACAGATGCATGTTGGTCGAGACAGGCCTGCGGGAACGCGAGGTCAGGCGGGACTGTCAGGGGTGAAACGACTATTTCCGCGCATCATCGCTGCCTTAATGCATGCTCGGCAAAACCAGATCAGGGGGGCGATGGCCATCTGCAAAGGTTTTGATGTTGATCAAGACCTTCTCGCCCATCTCAATCCGCCCTTCGAGGGTCGCTGACCCCATATGAGGAAGGAGGATCACATTATCCAATTCCCGCAATCGGGGGTTTACATCATGGCCACGCTCAAAAACATCCAAGCCCGCACCCGCGATCTCGCCCGCGCGCAACATGCGGGTAAGTGCGTTTTCATCAATCACCTCTCCACGCGATGTATTCACAATCACCGCTGATGGCTTCATCAGCTTCAACCTGCGTGCATTGATCAAATGAAAGGTCGAAGGGGTGTGCGGGCAATTCACTGAAATCACATCCATCCGCGCCAACATTTGATCCAAGCTTTCCCAATAAGTCGCGCCGAGCGCGGCCTCTATATCAGCGTGAACCCTGCGGCGGTTGTGGTAGTGAACCTGCATTCCAAAAGCAGCCGCGCGGCGGGCTACGGCCTGACCGATGCGACCCATGCCCAAAATACCCAAACGCTTACCCGCGATACGCCCCCCCATAAACGCGGTTGGCGCCCAACCCTGCCATGCGCCCGTTTGCATGACAGCCTGCCCTTCTGGCACGCGGCGCAGAACACCCAAGATCATCGCCATGGTCATATCGGCGGTATCATCCGTCATGACACCGGGTGTATTGGTGACCAATACCCCGCGTTGGCGTGCGGTGGCAACGTCAATATGATCGACCCCTGCACCATAATTGGCAATCAGCTTGAGCCGTTCGCCCGCTTGCCCCAACATGCCTGCATCAATCTGATCCGTCACACATGGCACCAGAACATCTGCCGATTTCATAGCTGCGGCCAGATCATCGCGGCTCATTTTGCGGTCTTCGTCATTGAGCTGAACATCAAACAATTCGCTCATGCGGGTTTCCACCGCTTCGGGCAAATGGCGGGTAACGACAACTTTTAACCTTGGTGCGGGCATGGGCTTCTCCTGAGGCGGATGGCATGTCTGACGCTGTTACCCTTCCCCATTCTGCGCGCGGGTGCAAGCGTTCGAAGGGCCTTGGCCGCGACAGGCGCTTCGTAATGTCATCTTCCCCCGCGATGGCTTTCTCGCTATGGTGTGGGAAAGATCAAAATAACCCAGCCCAAAGCGGCGGGACGAGGCCTATTGAGGATAGTCATGCCACGGTCAGATTGGCGCATAACCCTAGCGATGGGTGCGGTTTGTCTTGTGTTTGCGGCCACCGCAGGGGCGCAAAGCACGGATGGCGCGGTGCCGTTGCCACGCCCTGACAATCTTGTGCCAGTCGAGACACCCGAACTTGAGACCGCCACCCCCACCCCAACGCCCAGTTTTGACGCCCCGACCACTGGGCCAGAAACAGGCTTTCCGCTGCCGCGCTATGTTTCGATGGATGCGACACGCGGCTATGCACGGCGCGGCCCCTCGCGCAACCACCGCATTGATTGGGTCTTTCAAGAACGCAATATGCCGCTGATGGTTGTGGCCGAGCATGGGCATTGGCGGCGGGTCGTTGATCATGATGGGGTGGGCGGATGGATGCATTACGCCCTTTTGTCAGGGCGGCGCACAGCGCAAATTGACATTGACCTTGCCGATTTGCGCCAACGCCCTGATCCAGAGGCCACTGTCATTGCCCAAGCCCAACGCGGCGTGGTCGGACAGGTGAGCGAATGCGAACGCGACTGGTGTCGCTTTGCCGTTGATGGGTATACAGGATGGGTCGAGAAATCCACCCTTTGGGGCGTGATGGAGGACGAGATTTTCGACTAGTCCCCTGCGCAAACGGGGCAAGCCACATTGCGCTTTAGCTTGACGATCCGTGTCTCAGGCGCAAGCCCATCATAGAGCAGCATACACCCCAGAAGCCCCTGACCCGCACCTGTAATCTGCTTGATGGCCTCAAGTGCCATCATGGTGCCCACCACCCCCGGAAGCGCGCCGATGACACCCGTCTCGGCACAGGTGGCAGCCATCCCTGCCTGTGGTGGATTGGGAAAGACACAGGCCATGCATGCCCCGCCAGCACTTGGATGATAGAGGGTGATCTGCCCCTCCCATGCTGAAATTGCCCCTGCCAAAAGCGGGCGCTTGGCAGACACCGCAGCGCGGTTGATCATCGCCCGCGTTTCAAACTGATCCGTGCCATCAATGATTAGATCATAGTCCGCGAATAGCTCTGCCGCGATCGTCTCGTCCAAAGCACGATTGTAAGGGCGGATATCAAGATGCGGATTTATCGCCTTCATCGCACGTTCCGCTGAAAACACTTTGGGCATATCTTGATCGGCATCGCGGTGAATGATTTGGCGTTGCAGGTTCGACAGGCTGACATGATCCGCGTCAATCACCCCAATGCGCCCGACCCCCGCAGCTGCGAGATACAGCAAAACAGGCGAGCCCAAACCACCCGCCCCCACCACCAAAACCTTGGCCGATTTCAGCGCCTTTTGCCCCTGCCCACCAATGTCAGGCAGGGTGATGTGGCGGGCATAGCGCTCTAATTCCTCTGGCGTGAAGGTGCCGCTTTGGCGCGGCGCGGGCGTAATCATGGGCTGGGCCACGCGGCGCAAGCGGTTTAGACCCGCACGATAGGCCAGAACCAACAGAACCGCGCCGCCTAAAATCAACCATGGCGCGGCAGTTTCGCCTGTCGCGATGCGCAATGGGTGGCCCTCGGGCAAAACGAAATGGCCCAAGACCACCACCCCATAGACAAGGGCGATCATCACAAGACGGGGGGTATAGGCAGTTTTCATCACCGCCCCAAAGCCCCAAAGCGCAGCCATGATTGCAAGAACCGTGACCATCAGCCCTGCCCAGTTGAGCCGAAACCACCCGCCCCACGCGCGGTTTCATCCAAACGCGACACAAGCGTAAAACGGACTTGGGTCACTGGCGCCACAACGCCTTGAGCAATCCGATCCCCATGGCCAATAACAAAAGGTGCATCGCCCAAATTGATGAGGATAACCCCCAACGGCCCGCGATAATCGCAGTCAACCGTTCCGGGCGCATTAGCAAGCGTCACCCCGTGTTTCAGTGCAAGGCCAGATCGCGGCCGAATTTGCAGCTCATACCCGCGTGGCACAGCCACACGAAACCCTGTTTGGATCAAGGCGCGCGTCTGAGGGGCAAGCGTCAGCCCTGCCTCGCGGGCGTCAGCCGTGAACTGCGCGCGCAGATCAAAACCCGCCGCCCCATCGGTTTCATATCGCGGCAAGGGCAGGTCAGGATCGGCCCAGTCTTCGCGTAAGAACTTTACTTCTACTTGCGCCATTATGCCTGCCCCAAAACCTCGGCCACGCGCAGGGCAAGCCGTGCTGCAGTCTCAGATTTGCTCAAGCGCGGCCATGGATCAGCACCTGTGCGCGTGATCAGCGTGACCGCATTATATGCCCCCCCCATGATCCCCGTTTCAGGGGACACATCATTGGCCACAATCCAATCACATCCTTTGCGCGCCAATTTCGCTTGCGCATGATCAACCAGATTTTCGGTTTCGGCGGCAAAGCCCACAACCAAGGCCGGGCGGCCTTTTTTCATCTGCGCCACAGATGCCAAAATATCTGGGTTTTCCTTAAAGCTGAGACGGGGCAGCGCGCCATCGCCCGATTTCTTGATCTTTTGGTTTGCGGCATTATCCACGCGCCAATCTGCAACGGCAGCGGCAAATATAGCGGCATCTGCAGGTAGGGCCTCTGTCACGGCCTTTGCCATCTGCGCGGCAGTCTCGACCTTGATCACATCCACACCATACGGCGGTGGCACAGATGCAGGGCCTGTGACGAAACTGACCCGCGCGCCCAAATCGCGACAGGCCGCAGCAAGCGCCGCCCCCTGCGCCCCTGACGAGCGGTTGGCGATATAGCGCACGGGATCTATGGGTTCATGTGTTGGGCCAGAAGTAATCAGAACATGTCGCCCCGCAAGCGGGCCTTCAGCAAATTGCGCGGCAATAGCGCTGACAATCTCATCGGGTTCAGCCATGCGGCCTAAGCCAAATTCACCGCAGGCCATGCTGCCCTCATTGGGGCCAACAGAACGAATCCCATCCCCCAAAAGCTGCGCCAAATTGCGCTGGGTGGCGGGATGTTCCCACATCCGCACATTCATTGCAGGGGCGATCAGCACGGGCTTGTCAGTTGCCATCAGCAGGGTCGAGGCCATATCATCTGCATGACCGCCCGCCATTTTGGCCATCAAATTCGCCGTTGCTGGGGCCACCACCACTAGATCTGAGGCGCGGGATAATTCGATATGGCCCATTTCGGCCTCATCGGTCAGATCAAAGAGATGCGTGTATGGCTTTTGGCCCGCGAGGGCTGCGACCGAGAGTGGTGTCACAAATTCCTGTGCGGCCTGTGTGAGAACAGGGGTAACAGCGGCCCCTTGGTCGCGCAAACGGCGGATCAGCTCAAGGCATTTATAGGCCGCGATCCCGCCCCCTATGATCAACAATATACGTTTCCCCGAAATCATGATGATCTCACCTTTTCGCCTGTTCTGTTGCGAAACCTATGTGGCGCGGCGGCGTGGGGCAATGGGAAATGCCCCTCACGCGGCCTCTTTGCGGCGCAGCGCGCCCAGAATTTCTCCGAATGAAAAGGCGCCAAACAGGCGACCAAAAAGGGCATAGGCCCCCGCGCCAACTGCAATCAGCCCCGCAAGCGCGAGATAGCGCACGCCTCCCCCCTCAAGAACGGGGGCAAGGATCAATCCCGCACCATAGAGCACCGCCCCCATCGCGATGGCCGCCCCCGCAATGCGTGGAATGCGCGCGAGATACCGCGCATCATAGGCAGCGACATCACCATAGTTCTTTGCACCACGGCGCAGCTGATAGGCCATGACCCATGCAGAAATAGTGGTGGCCAATGCGGCGGCAACATAGCCGATGAAAAAGGCAAGCCCGATGGCGAGAGCGGCATTTATGACCATTGCCACTAAAGCATAGTGAAATGGGCGCTTGGTATCCTCGCGCGCGTAAAACACGGGCTGCCAGATTTTCTGAAGAACAAAGGCAGGCAACCCTGCCCCATAAATCGCCACCGCCCAAGCCGTGGCAATAGTGTCTTGGCCCTCAAAGGCCCCACGCTCAAACAAGACCGAGACCAAAGGCACTGGGATAACCATCAACGCAACCGCGGCAGGAATGGTCAGGGTCATCCCAATCTCAGCCGCACGCGATAAAGCCTGCCGCCCCCCTGCATCATCGCCTGCCCGCAAGCGGCGCGAGAGATCTGGCAACAACACAATCCCGATTGCGATCCCAACCACACCGAGCGGCAATTGATATAGCCTGTCGGCATAAGACAACCATGCAATCGCCCCATCAAAGAAGCTTGCAACCTGACGCCCCACCAAAAGATTGACCTGCACCACCCCGCCTGCAAGCATGGCAGGCCCTGCCACAACGGCCAGTCGGCGCAGATCAGGCGTGAATTTCGGCCAAGTTGGGCGGATGACCAACCCTGCGCGTGCAGCTGCCCCCCACACCAAAACCAGTTGCGCCACGCCCGCCACGGGCACCCCCCAAGACAGGGCCAGCCCGATCATGCGCGCGGCTTCGGGGCTGTCCGTAGCGCTCTGCGCGCCAAAGATCAGCGCCGAGACGAGGATCACATTCAACAGCACAGGCACCGCAGCAGCAGCCGCAAAGCGACCCGCAGCATTCAACATGCCCGAAATCAACGCCGCCAGTGAGATCAGCAAAATATAGGCGAAACAGATACGGCCAAATTCCACCGCGATCCCAAAGCGGGGATCATCGGCAAAGCCCGATGCCATCGCCAAAACCAACCAAGGCATGGCAATCTGCGCAAGCAGGGTGAAGCCAATCAGAAACACAGCAAGCATGGATAATGCATTGCGCGCAAATGGCATCGCATCGCTGCCGCCTTCGAGTTTTTTGGAAAAAATCGGTACAAAGGCCGTGTTCATTGCACCCTCAGCAAAAAAGCGGCGGAACATATTTGGTAAAGAAAACGCCACCAAAAACGCCTCGGCCACGCCGCCCGCACCAAGATAGCGGGCAATCAGAATATCGCGCAGAAATCCCAAGACGCGGCTTACCAATGTCCAACCACCGACAGTGAGAAAGCCAAAGCCCAATCTGATTTGCGGGGCCGCCACAGCCGCTAGACCCCTGCCCGCTCGGCCACGCGCGCGATGGCATCGCGCAACTTGCGCTCCAACACATCTTGGCGGGATTTGGAGTGGAGTTTGAGACCGAACATATCTTTCACGTAAAACACATCTACCACCTGAACACCGAAGGTCGCGATCATCGCACTGGCGATGTAAATATTATTCGCGGCTAAGGTCTTGGTCAGATCATATAGCAGACCAGGGCGGTCGCGTGTATCCACTTCGATGATCGTGTAGATTTCCGACCCGTCATTATCGAAGGTGATATTGGTCGCCACGTTAAACGTGCGCTCGCGCTTTTTGATCTTGTCGCGCCCCTCAAACGCTTTTGAGGCTACAACCTCGCCCTTTAGGGTTTTGTCGATCATCGAAGTCAGACGCGGCAGGCGGGCATCCTCATAGGGGTTGCCATCAGCATCTTGAACCCAGAACACGGCAGTCGCATAGCCATCTTTCGAGGTATAGGTGCGGGCATCGACCACATTCGCGCCCACCAGTGACAGGGCGCCAGAAAGGCGACTAAAGATGCCTGGGTGATCCACAAGCGCAAAGCAGACGCGGGTCGCATCGCGGTCAGTATCACGCTGTGTGTCAATCCGAATTTCATCATCCCGAAGGCCAAGCAGCATATTGGCAAAGATAATCTGGCTGGCCAGATCAAGCCCTTGCCAATAGGGGCCATAATGGCGGTCTATTTCAGTTTTAAGATCCGCCTTAGGCCAAGTTGCCAAGGCATCACGCAGGGCCTTTTTGCCCTCGCTTTCCAACTTGTCGCGGTTAAGATCCTCAAGACCCGTTTCCAAGGCTTCAGCCGTGGCGCGATAGAGGCCGCGCAACAGCGTGGCTTTCCAGTTGTTCCATGTGTCAGGCCCAACCCCGCGAATATCGCAAACTGTCAAAACAGTCAGCAAATCCAGACGCTGCCGCGTTTTTACCAGTTTGGCGAAGTCCCGCACTGTGCGGGGATCTGCAATGTCGCGTTTTTGGGCCATGTCGGACATCAACAGGTGGTAGCGCACAAGCCATTCGACTGTTTCAGTCTCATCGGGTTTGAGGCCCAAGCGAGGGCAGAGTGCACGTGCAATCCGCGCGCCCAAAATCGAATGATCTTCTTTCCGACCTTTGCCAATGTCATGCAGCAAACAGGCCACATAAAGCACTTTGCGGTTTACCCCACGCTTCAAAATACCAGATGCAATCGGCAATTCCTCGACCAATTCGCCCCGTTCGATCTGCGCAAGGGTAGAGACAACTTGGATCGTATGCTCGTCCACAGTGTAGCTGTGATACATATTGAATTGCATCATCGCCACGATAGCCGCGAAATCAGGGATGAATGCGCCCAAGAACCCCAATTCATTCATCCGCCGCAAGGCACGTTCGGGATTGCCTTGCTTCAAAAGCAAATCAAGGAAAATGCGGTTCGCCTCTTTGTCGCGGCGCATTGCTGTGTCAATGAGGAGCAAATTGGCCGAGATCATCCGCATTGCATCGGGGTGCAGAAGATAGCCTGTGCGCAACGCTTCCTCAAAAATGCGTAATAGATTGATCTTATCGGCCAAAAACGCCTTTTCATTTTCGACAGTCAGACGATTTTGTTTCAGCGCATAGCCGTCTTTGAGTTTCTTTTTGCGGCTGCGCCCGCGCAAAAAGCCTAAGATCATCGGTTCGCTTTTGGCGTGACTGGCCTCAAGCGCGGTCAAAAAGATGCGGGTCAATTCGCCCACGCGGGTGGCATGGCGGAAATAATCCTGCATGAAATGCTCAACCGCACGGCGGCCTGAGTGATCGGCATATTGCATGCGTTCCGCGACCTGCACTTGCAAATCGAAACTCAAACCATCCTGCGGGCGGCCTGCAATTGCGTGCAAATGACAGCGCACCGACCACAAGAACCGTTCGGCCGCATCAAACGCGTCAAATTCTTCGCGGCTGAACACCTTGAGGGCGACCAGATCTTCGGCCCGCGCCACGCCATGCTGATATTTCGCAATCCAATAGAGCGTCTGCAAATCGCGCAGACCGCCCTTCCCCTCTTTTACATTCGGCTCCAACATATAGCGTTGGCCACCTTGCTTTTTGTGGCGGCTGACCCGTTCCTCAAGCTTGGCTTCGATGAATTCGGAAAGGCTGCCCTCAAACAAATCTTTGCGCAGTGCCGTCTTGAGCTTGGCCGATAATTCGGCATTGCCCGTCAAGTGGCGCATTTCCAACAAGGCCGTGCGGATTGTAAAATCCTCGCGCCCCAGACGCAGACAATCTTTGATGTTGCGGGTGGCGTGGCCCACTTTCAGCTTGAGATCCCAAAGCATGTAGAGACTAGATTCAATCACGCTTTCGACCCAACCTGTGCTTTTCCATGGGGTCAAAAACAGAAGATCAACATCCGAGAACGGGGCCATCTCGCCACGCCCATAGCCGCCAACCGCCAAGATCGCCATCCTCTCCCCCTCGGTCGGGGTGGGATTGGGGTGTAAGCGTGTAGATGAGACACGCAACACCTGCTGCACCAACCCATCGGTCAGATGGACATAGGCGCGCGTCACACGGCGTGCGGTTAGGGGATTTTCCGCAAAGGCCGCATCAATGGCAGATCGACCCTTTGCTTGGGCATCTTGCAAGATCGCCACGACCGCAGCGCGAATTTTGGCAGGATCGCTGAGATCAGATATCGCGCCATCAATTGCGGCAGTAACGGCCTCTGCGTCAAAAATATCTTCCGTGGGACAAATCAATTGCCCCGCAGCAGATGGGATGACCGAAAGGCGTGGGTTCTGTTCAGAATCCAGCGCCGAGGGTTCTTGGGGCGGGGTCAACAAGGATGATCTGCCTGTCTTGCAAAGTCACTACGGCAAGGCCGCGTTCAATAGAGCCATCGGGTAGCAATCGGAATACGCCGTTCGCGCCCGCAAAGCCAGAGCCTGATGCAAAATCCACACCGCCCAAACGGCCCGTGCGACCCACGGTGTCAATCACAGCGCGCATCCCGTCATAGGCCAAGGGCGCAAGGTTATGGGGGGCTTGCTGATAGGCCAATTGATAGCGGGTGCGGAACGCACTTTCGGCATTGGGATCGGGCAGGACAAACCACCCGCCCTGCAAGCCACGAATTTCCAAGGTCTGCGCAGGGATATCCCAACGGGTCAGACCAATGATTTTGGTGGCCTCAGTGTCAAAGCCATTATCTGGCAAGAGTTGACCGAAGAGCGGCAAAGCCCCTGAGGCGTCCGCGGTCAAAATCATCGCATTTGCGCCAGTTTGTGCGACCATTGCCTCAACCTCAGGTAAGGCAGCAACAACGCCAGTCTGACTGAACTCATAGGCGATTTCACCCACAACAGTGGCACCTGAGGCCGCCGCCGCACGGCGCACTGCATCACGCGCCACTTCACCCGCCAAATTGCGCGCATGCACCACCATGATGCGATCACGGCCATTCGCCGCCGCATAGGACACCATCCGCGCGGCGGCATTGTCGTAAGTCAGGCCAAGCACAAACAGATTGCGCCCTGCAATGCTGGCATTGTTCGAGAAACTAAGAACCGAGACATTGGTATTCGCCACGGCCACACCGACCGCCGCCGCCGCGTCCGAGCGCAATGGCCCAAGGATCACATCCGCCCCTTCCGCAACCGCCTGCTGTGCCACAGCTGCGGCCATGCCTGCATCGGCTTGCGTTGGATAAACCACCAATTCGATTTGCGTGCCAACGGCCTCGGCGGCAGCGAGGCGCGCGGCGTTCTCAAGGCTACTTGCCAGAAGGTCGTCCCCTGCATTGGGCGAACCATGGGGCAGCAGCATCGCAACGCGCACAGATTGCCCGACCTGTGGCCCTGTTCCCATTGTGGCCTGACAGGCCGACAGAACCACGCCAAAGAGCAAAAGCAAACTCAACCGCAAGAACTTGCGAAATTTTTTCAAAGCAGGGATCATAGTGATCTCTCCCAGTGGGGCCAATTTGCACAAACCCTAGCCAGTCCTGTCCGCCAAGTAAACGCTCGCAATGGACAGACCGCGCAGATATGTAAGTGAGCTGATGCGAAACGACACAGAAAACGGGCGCGAATTTGCCTACACCCCCAGCGACAGCAAACTGGCCGCAGGTTTGTATTTTGTCGCAACCCCGATTGGCAGCGCGCGCGACATCACCTTGCGCGGGTTAGACATCCTTGCAAGCTGCGATGTCATCGCCGCAGAAGACACGCGCACCTTGCGCCATTTGATGGAAATTCATGGGGTGGCGCTGAATGGCCGCGCAGTCTTGCCTTATCACGATCATAACGGCGCAGAGATGCGGCCAAAGATCATGTCCCTTTTGGGCGAAGGAAAATCCGTGGCCTATGCATCAGAGGCAGGGACGCCTTTGGTGGCCGACCCTGGTTTTGCCTTGGGGCGTGCTGCCATTGCGGATGGGCATATGGTCACCACCGCACCGGGGGCATCCGCCTCACTGGCAGCACTGACCGTGTCGGGCCTGCCCAGTGACCGCTTTCTTTTTGCGGGCTTCCCACCCTCAAAATCGGGGGAACGGCGCAAATTTCTGCAAGATTTAGATCAGACCCAAGCGACACTGATCTTATATGAAAGCCCGAAGCGCATTCATAAATTGTTAAACGAGATGGCCGAGATTTGGAGCCAAGATCGCCAGATCGCTCTGTGCCGCGAATTGACCAAGAAATTTGAGGAGGTCATTCGCGGATCGCTTGCAGATGTGATTGCGGCAATCGAAGATCGAGCATTGAAAGGTGAGATCGTGCTTGTCATTGACCGCGCGGAAAAGCAGGCCGCTGATGAGGCCACCGTGATTGCGGCGCTTCGGGCGCGACTTAAGACTGCACGGCTGAAGGAGGCTGCGGCACAGGTGGCAACCGAACTGGGCCTGCCGAAACGCGATGTTTATCAATTGGGTCTGTCCTTGGACGCGGATCCGTGAGCGGGAAAGCCGCCTATCTTGCGGGGCTGTCAGCCGAGGATCAGGAGGCGCGGCTCTATGAAACCCATGGCTATCACTTGCGGGCGCGGCGATGGCGCGGGCGGGGTGGCGAGATAGATCTAATCTTCGAAAAATCAGGCGAAATAACTTTTGTGGAAGTTAAAAAATCGCAGGATTTTGACACCGCTGTGTCACGTGTGAGCCCCGCGCAAAGGGCGCGCATCCTACAGACGGGTGATGAGTATTTGGGTCTGTGTCCCATGGGCCTTGCGACACCGTGCCGTTATGATCTCGCAGCCCTCAACCAGATCGGACAGGTTCACATCATCGCGAATGCGTTTCTCGAGTAGCCTGCCTCACATGAATTGGGCATTGCGTCCCCCCCTGCCAAAGGCCATGAAAGGGTTGGTATAGTTACGGGGTGAGACATGGCACTCAAAGTCGCAATTCAGATGGATCCAATCGCGCCGATTAACATTGACGCGGATAGCACGTTTCGCGTGGGGCTGGAGGCACAGGCGCGGGGGCATGAGCTGTTTTATTACACTCCAGACCGTTTGTTTTTTGACGAGGGTCGTGTCTGCGCGCGCGGGTGGCCGATCACCTTGCGCCGCGAAAAAGGGAACCACTTCACCCTTGGGGCAGAACAGACCATCGACCTAGGCGATTGGGATGTGGTGCTTTTGCGCCAAGACCCGCCTTTTGACATGGGTTACATCACCACCACCCATCTTTTGGAACGGATTCATCCTAAAACCTTGATCGTGAATGACCCGTTTTGGGTGCGCAATTATCCTGAAAAATTGTTGGTTCTGGAATTCCCCAATTTAACCCCGCCCACTATGATCGCCCGCGATATTGGTGCTTTGCGTGAGTTTCGCGCGCGACACGGGGATATCATCATCAAACCGCTCTACGGCAATGGTGGCGCGGGCGTGTTTCGTCTTGAACCTACGGATCGCAACCTCAACTCCTTGCATGAGATGTTCACCTCTATCAGCCGCGAACCCCTGATTGCGCAAAAATTCTTGCCTGATGTGACGGCAGGGGACAAGCGGATCATCTTGATTGACGGCGAGCCCGTTGGGGCGATCAACCGCGTGCCTGCCGAAGGCGAAACCAGATCAAATATGCATGTTGGTGGACGGGCTGAAAAAATCGGGCTGACCGCGCGCGAACATGAGATCTGCGCCAAAATTGGCCCGCTGCTGCGCGAAAAAGGCCAGATTTTTGTGGGGATTGATGTGATCGGCGATTACCTAACCGAGATCAACGTGACCTCACCTACGGGCATTCAAGAATTAGAACGCTTTGACGGAATCAATGTCGCCGAAATCATTTGGCAAGCCATCGAGGCAAGGCGTGCGGGCTAATCCTCACGCCCTGTGCTGATGCGATAACTGACCGCTTCGAGGATATGCGCCTCTTCGGTTTTGTCGGAGGCAGCCAAATCCGCAATGGTGCGTCCCAGACGCAATACGCGGTGATAGCCACGCGCCTATAGTCCAAACCGCTCTGCCGCCCGTGTCATCACAGCGCGTGCGGCAGGGGTGATCTGCGCGATCTCCTCTAGCAATTTTCCTGTGCCAAGGACACCACCGCTAGGGGCAATACCCGATTCTCACAACAGACCATCTGCCTTCTCTCTGGTGAAATTCAGTGACCGAGAGAGGGGGGATGGTATGTGCATAAGCCTGATATGCGCTTAGCCCTGAATGGCGCGCGATTTGCGTTAGGATTGCGCCGAAATGGCATGTAAAGATCACATCTTGATCTGGGTGCTGCGCCAGAACGCGATCAGACGCGCGGCTCACCCGCGCCATGACCATCGCCCAACTTTCCCCGTTGGGCGGGCAGATGTCTTCCCCCCCCTCCCAAAAGGCGCGCGAAAGTTCAGGGGCGGATTGGCTAACCGCATCAAACCCCTGTCCCTCCCATTCGCCAAAATGAAATTCGCGCAGATGAGGCTCATGAGGCAGGCGCAGGCGCGGCGATAGCGCATCTGCAGTGGCCGCAGCACGGATGAGGTCAGAGGAAATCATCACGGCCTGTGCGGGAAGATAGGCATCAAGCCGCGCTATTTGCGCGTGATCGCTGAGATCAGCAGGAACATCACGCCACCCCGTGATCACCTTGGCATGGGTCGGCCCATGGCGCAGCCAAAAGGCACGGCGCATCACCCCTGCCCCTTCGGCAACTGCCCTTTGAGGACGAGAGGCAGGCCTGCGGCCACCATCACCACAAGATCCGCTGTGGCAGCGATGGCTTGGTTCAATTCCCCTTGATCCTGACGAAAGGCCCGCGAGAGGGAATGATCCGGCACAACGCCCATTCCAAGCTCATTCGAGATAATGACAACAGGGGCTGGGCAATCGGCGATGGCGTGGGCCAGCGCCGCCCATTCAGCCCGCCAGTCCCGTTTAGCCATACCCAAATTGGCCAACCACAGCGTGGCGCAATCAATCAACACGGCCTCGCTTTTGTGCAGTTGCGTCAGAGCCGCAGGAATATCGGTCAGCACTTCGACTGTGCGCCACTGGGCCGCCGCTCGCGCAGATTTATGCTTGGCGATTTTGGCGTCCATCTCGGCATCATGGGCCTGTGCTGTCGCGAGATAAACGGGCGACAGCCCCGTGTTCAGCACCAAATCCTCGCCAAAGCGCGACTTGCCAGAAGCCGCACCGCCAAAAACCAATGTCAAACCCGCCAAACCCGTCAAAAGAAATTCCTCACCAAAAGTGATCCATTCATCATGCTGCCGCGTAACACCAATAGAACCGCACAAGATGCGGAACAAGACACTGCCAAAAATGATACGCCAACAGGGGGTGCGTTATGGCTTTGGACATGGGTGGAGAAAAAGCGCTTTCGCGCCGTGCGATGAAAGCGGAACTGTTAGACGCAGAGACGGAATTGCGGCTGGCCTATGCTTGGCGCGATCATCGCGATGAGGAAGCCTTGCACCGTCTGGTGACGGCCTATATGCGCCTTGCGATTTCCATGGCCGCGAAATTCAAGCGCTACGGCGCGCCAATGAATGACCTGATCCAAGAGGCGGGTCTGGGTTTGATGAAGGCGGCAGATAAATTTGACCCTGATCGTGGCGTGCGGTTTTCAACCTATGCCGTGTGGTGGATCAAGGCATCTATCCAAGATTACGTGATGCGCAATTGGTCGATGGTGCGCACGGGGTCTACCTCCAGCCAAAAATCACTTTTTTTCAATATGCGCCGCGTGCAGACGCGCATCGAACGCGAGGCAATGGCCGCAGGCCAAAACCTCGACAAGCATCAATTGTTGCAGATGATCGCCACAGAGGTCGGCGTGCCGCTGCATGATGTTGAGATGATGGAAGGTCGCCTTGCAGGATCTGATTATTCTTTGAACGCCACGCAATCCGTTGAGGATGAAGGGCGCGAATGGATCGACACGCTTGAGGATGACAGCGAACAGGCTGCAGATTTGGTTGAGCACGCCCGCGACCGCGCGCAACTGCGCGAATGGTTGTTGAATGCCTTGTCATCATTGAACGAGCGCGAGCGGTTCATTGTGCGCGAACGCAAATTGCGGGATGAGCCGCGCACATTGGAATCGTTGGGCGAAGAACTGGGCCTGTCCAAGGAACGTGTGCGCCAACTTGAGGCTGCCGCATTTGCCAAGATGCGCAAATCCCTTGAGGCGCAATCGCATGAGGTGACAGCATTTCTCGCGGGTTGATCCTTCACGCGCCGCTTGCGGTGATTTTTGGCTTGGCCATCTTGGCCATGACCACAAACACGCCACAAGCGGTGGTAACAACATCCCCGATTGAGCCAATAATCGTGGCTGCCGCCCGCTAGATTAGCGTTTGCGAAGGCGTTGCAAAAGCAAGGCCCACCCCTCTGGGATCAATACAAACGACAGAGCAAATCCTGTCACAAATCCTGAAAGATCAGAGACCACGCTGCCCCAATCGCCTTGCAAAAAAGCGAATAAGATTTGAATGCCCAAAAGCATTGCAATCAGGGAAAAAGCACGCATCGGATTGTCGCCTGTCCGACCCATATTGGCCCAGAGGATGAAGGTGAAGGCACCGATCAGAGCATAGACACCCGGATACCCGCCGATCAGGGGATAGGTGCTGTTAAACAGGCCCACAAAGGCCAAAGCCCCGATGATGGAACCCGCAAAGAACAGAACCAAGATCGACAGCCCTGAGAAAACCTGTGACACCATTTTGCCAATGGCCAGTATGAACACACTAACGAACACGGCATGAATAAAACCGCCATGGATCAGCGGATAGGTCACAAGACGCATCAGGTCATTTGCGGGATAGCTGTTATTGGCAAACATCCAAGCGGCAATTTCGTGGAACACGCCATAATCCCGCACCGCGGCCATGCGCCACCCAATCCCGCCTGACCCGCCCAAAAGCCCAGCAGTGACCAGCTGAAACATCACCTCAAGGCCGAAGATCACCACAGCCAAACCAAGAACGACTGGGTGAAGGTCGTTGAACGGGCTATTATTCTCTTGATCCATGGCTGCACCTTCGGTTGACCTTGTTGCGCCTCGTGGGTAAGCGATGCGCAAGGCAAATGCCAGTATTGTGGAATGATTTTCTTCTGGCATCCGATCACAACCGCAATAGGTCACTAATGGCTGAGACAAAATTCACACCACGCGTCTTTTCCGGCATCCAACCTTCGGGCGGGCTGACCCTTGGGAATTACTTAGGCGCGATGAAGCGTTTTGTAGATATGCAAGAGGCGGGCGGATTTCAGACCATCTATTGCATGGTGGACATGCACGCGATTACCGTTTGGCAGAAGCCAAGTGACCTTACCAAAAACACCCGCGAGCTTTGTGCGGGCTTCATTGCCGCAGGGATTGATCCAGAAAAATCCATCCTCTTCAATCAAAGCCAAGTGCCTGAACATGCGCAGCTTGGGTGGTTGTTTAATTGCGTGGCCCGCATGGGATGGATGGGCCGCATGACCCAATGGAAGGACAAAGCGGGGAAAAACGCCGAAAACGCCTCGCTGGGGTTATTCGCATATCCCGCGCTGATGGCCGCCGATATTTTGGTCTATCACGCCACCCATGTGCCGGTCGGCGAAGATCAAAAACAACATTTGGAACTGACCCGCGATATTGCGGCCAAGTTCAACCATGATTTTGGGGTCGACTTCTTCCCGATCGCTGAGCCCGTGATTGAAGGGGCGGCAACACGGGTTATGAGCCTAAAAGACGGCACCAAAAAGATGTCGAAATCCGACCCTGCAGATGCAAGTCGGATTAATATGACCGATGATGCTGATGCGATTTCCAAGAAAATCCGCAAGGCGAAGACGGACCCTGATCCGCTGCCGGATGCATTGGCCGAACTGGCGGCGCGGCCCGAGGCCCGCAATCTGGTCAATATCTACGCCGCTTTGGCAGAAATTGATCCGCAGGCCGTTTTGGATCAGCATCAAGGAGCGCTCTTTGGTCATTTCAAAATGGCGCTGTCTGATTTGGCTGTGGCAAAACTTGCCCCAATCTCGGCGGAAATGGCGCGCCTGATGCAGGATCAGGCCGAAATTGATCGCATTCTCGGTCGCGGTGCAGAACGTGCGCGCGAAATTGCAGCGCCGATTTTGGCGCAGGCCTATGACATTGTCGGGATGGTGCGCAGCTAGACGCCATTAGTGCATTTTTGCACAGAACCCCTGCGAAATGGTCAGTTTATGTGCGCGTGCTTTGGGAGCAGATTGCCCGCAAAGGAGGACATCATGACATATACTGCACCTGACAGCTTGGCCATTGGCCATGTCCACCTGAAAGTCACCGATCTTGAGCGCTCTATCGCATTTTATCGCGATGTCTTGGGGTTAGAGCTAAAACAACGCTATGGCCGCCAAGCGGCATTTCTATCGGCCGGGGGGTATCACCACCATATTGGTCTCAACACTTGGGAATCCGCGGGGGCTGGCCCCGCACCGCGGCGGGCGGCGGGTCTTTACCACGTGGCTTTCCTCTATCCTGACCGCAAAAGCCTTGGCGGTGCCCTAGCGAATGTGGTTGCCAAAGGCGTGCAGCTTGAAGGGGCGGCAGATCATGGCGTGTCTGAGGCGCTCTATCTTTCTGACCCCGATGGCAATGGGATTGAACTCTACCGCGACCGCGCGCCTGCTGATTGGCCCCGCGATGCATCAGGCGCATTGGAGATGGTCAACGCCCCGCTTGATCTAGAGGCGCTCTTAGCGGAGGCTTGACTTTTTGCTGCATTGCAGCGTATATTTTGCAAGCGCGGCAAGAATAGTGCCGCGCTTAATACTTTCTTTGTCATACCGTTGTTAAGGTTTGCACGCATTCTAAGGCAGGGCGCTTTTGCGCCCTCAACCTCCGTTGGTTGATTTCGGTCGACGGTTCACGGGAAACGGAGGTTCGACATGACTACGATATCGAAGAATGGAACACCGCAGCCGCCCAAATTGGGCGCAGCAGCAAAGGCGGCAAAGCCTGCTCAAGATCCGAAAGCTGGCCCAAAACCCGCGTCATCAGCGATGGAATATCAATTGGGCTTTGCGACTGGCCCAACGGGCTGAAGCGGCCTATAGGTAGCCATGAAGAGGATCACTCATGGCAACTGGCAACAATATAAAAACCTATTTTAACGGCGCTTGGCATGATGGGGATATCCCTGTCATCCGCGCCGCTGATCATGGCGCTTGGCTTGGCTCGAATGTGTTTGACGGCGCGCGCTATGTGGACGGGCTTGCGCCTGACTTGATGGCGCATTGCGCAAGGGTCAACAGATCTGCCGAGGCGTTGATGATCACGCCAAGCCATAGCCCAAAGGCCATGTATGAAATCATTTGGGAAGGATTGGCGCGCTATCCCGCGGATGCCGCCGTATATATTCGCCCCATGTATTGGGCGCTTGATGGGGGCGAATTGGGGATATTGCCAAAGGCGGGCGCAACAGGATTTGCGATCAGCCTTGAAGAAATCCCAATGCCCGACCCCAAGAAAACCGTGCGCCTGACCACCACATATTTCCGCCGCCCCGTCTTGGCGGATAATGTGGTCAACGCAAAAGCAGGCTGCCTATACCCCAACAATGCGCGGATGCTTCTTGAGGCGAAAACCAAGGGTTTTGACAACGCACTTGTGGCCGATGCGATGGGGAATGTTGCGGAAACCGCCACCGCAAACGTCTTTATGGTGCGCGATGGCGTGGTCTATACGCCAATTCCAAATGGCACATTTTTGGCAGGCATAACACGCGCGCGCCATATCAAAAACATGCGCGAAAATGGCATCACGGTGATTGAAACCGTGCTCAGTTTTGATGATTTCCGCCGCGCCGATGAGGTGTTTTTGACGGGCAACTTGCAAAAAATCACCCCTGTCAGCGCCTTTGACGAGATCACCTATGAGATCGGGCCCATCAGCTTGAAAGCGCGCGATCTCTATTGGGATTGGGCGCGTAGCGAGGCGGCCTCGTAAGGCATCACGCGTTTGTTGTTGAAATGGCGCGTGCAAATGCGCATCCTTTGGCGCGGTGAGAGGGGATGGAAAAATGCGCAAGTTTCTGGTGGTTCTAGACGACACGCGTGAATGTCTTAACGCGATGCGCTTTGCCGCGATGCGGGCAGCCAACACCAAGGGTGCGGTTGAAATCCTCTCCATCATCCCACCTGAGGAATTCCAACACTGGATCGGCATTGGCGATTTGATGCGCGCCGAGGCGCGGGAACGGATTGAGGCACATTTCGAAGTATTTGCAAAATGGATGCGCGACCGACAGGGAATTGATCCCAGTCTCGCCATCCGTGAAGGGGAACCTGTCCAAGAAATTCTCGCGCATATTCACGATGATCCCAATATCGGTGTATTGGTTCTTGGGGCAGGATCGGGCAAGGGTGGGCCTGGCCCATTGGTCACGCAATTGACGAAACAGGCCGGCAGTTTGCCTGCGCCGATCACCATTGTTCCAGGTGAGTTGACCAAAGAACAGCTTGAGCAGATCACCTGATTGGTAAGTTTTAGAATTATTCTAAAACTTGACTTATCGGGGGTGCCATATCATATCAGGCTCATGCTTGCGCGCAGGAGATAGCCCAATGTTTATTCAAACGGAATCCACCCCGAACCCAGCCACGCTGAAGTTTTTGCCAGGGCAAACCGTTCTGGACATGGGCACAGCCGATTTTCCATCGCGCGAGACGGCGGATAAATCGCCACTTGCCGCGCGCATTTTCGCGGTTGATGGCGTGACGGCGGTATTTTTTGGCACCGATTTCGTGACTGTGACCAAGGCCGATACAATCGAATGGGATCATATCAAGCCTGCCCTTCTCGGCGCGATTATGGAGCATTTCCAGTCTGGCGCGCCCGTGATGGGGGATGAGGCGCCCGCCGCAGGGGGCCATGCTGACCACAGCGGCGAGGATGCCGAGATCGTGGGTCAGATCAAAGAATTGCTCGACACCCGTGTGCGCCCTGCTGTGGCGCAAGATGGCGGCGACATTACCTTTCACGGCTTTGATCGTGGGGTGGTGTATCTGCATATGCAAGGGGCCTGCGCGGGCTGCCCCTCATCAACCTTGACCCTGAAAATGGGTATTGAAAATCTGTTGCGCCATTACATCCCCGAAGTGGTGGAAGTGCGCCCTGTCACGGTCTAATCCCCTTTGCTTTGCTTAGGAATAGATACATCGGCCGCGCATTGCGCAGCCGCTTTGGTAGACGGGGGCACAGTACTTGCTGCGCGGTTTGAACCAATGGCGAAAGGTCAGGCGGAACGCCTGATGCCTTTGGTAGATGAGATTTTCGCAGAAGCAGGTAAAACAGCCGCAGACTTGGGTGCCATTGGTGTTGGCATCGGGCCGGGCAATTTCACAGGCCTACGTATTTCCGTCTCAGCCGCCCGTGGTCTTGCACTGGCCTTAGCGCGACCTGCGATTGGTGTCTCAATTTTTGAAGCGCGCCGTTATGGGATCAAAGGCCCCCTCAGCGTGATCGAAGATGCCCGCCGCGATGAGGCCTATCTGCAAAGCTTTGATGATCAGGGCCAAGCAGATGAAGCGCGACTTGTCGGCTTGAACACGCTCACCCCTCGTGAGCTTGCAAAGCAGGTCACAGGAAGTCTGGGACAGCATATTGCCGATGCCTACGGGCTGATCTATGTCGCCCCATCCGTCATGATTGCCACGGCCATCGCGCATATCGCCGAAACAAAACACGCGGCAGATATGCCGCTGCCGCGCCCTTCGCCGCTTTACTTGCGCGCGGCAGATGCAGCCCCTGCGCGCGAATATGGGCCGCGTTTGCTGTGACCCGCACCGCTGCACAAATGGCCGAATTACACGCCCGCGCCTTTAACCAAGGCGGCGCATGGACGCGCAAGGATTTTGAAGAGTTGCTTGTGGCGCACAATATGACCATCAGCCATCATGATCACGGCTTTGCCGTTCTTCGGATCGTGCCACCAGAGGCTGAAATCTTAACCATTGCAATTGACCCAAACCATCAGGGAAAGGGTCACGGAAAAGCTCTGCTTTCTAGACTAATCTCAATAGCTAAGGAGTCTCAAATTAAAGAGATTTTTTTGGAAGTGGACAACAAAAACAGTATTGGCCGGGCGCTCTACACCTCTTTTGGTTTCAACGAAATTGGATTTCGCAAAGGCTATTATCAGTACAAAAATGGCAAGTGCAGCGACGCGATAATGTTAGCAAAAACTCTAGATACAAATTAAAAATCGCCGGTTGATCTAAAATCATTGTGAAAGTTTTATTTTTTTTCCAATATCCTCTCCTGCCAGTAGACTACCCAATAAAAAACGACTTGGCTTAGATCTCGTAACCACCAGGCCCATTCCTTAGGTTCAGATCACAAACATGGAGGTTAAAATGAAATTTGTAAAACAAACTAGCCTTGCAATAGGCTTCACGCTCTTATGCACTGCATCAGCCAATGCATTCACTGCATGCCAAGTTACTGACGTTGGCGGAATTGATGACGCTAGCTTCAACCAAACAGCTTGGCATGGGGTTGAAAACGCGATTGCCAATAGAGGGATCGAAGGAAGATTTTTAGAGTCCCAATCAGAAACTGACTACGCAGCTAATCTCAACGCATTGATGGATGGATCATGCGATATAATTGTTACTGTAGGTTTCCTGATGGGAGAAGCCACCGCTAATGCAGCCACTGCAAACCCTAATCAAAAATTCTCCATTGTGGATTTTGCATATGATCCCACAATTCCAAACGTCCTTGGGCAAGTTTTCGCGACTGACGAAGCCGCGTTTTTAGCCGGATACCTGGCCGCAGGAATGACAGAAACAGGTACTATCGGCACATTTGGGGGTTTAAACATACCTCCTGTGACGGCCTTCATGAATGGCCTTGTATATGGCGTTGACTATTATAATGAACAACACGGTACATCCGTAGCAGTTCTTGGCTGGAACCCAAGTTCACAGGAAGGCCTATTTACGAATAACTTCGATAGCTTGGATGACGGCCGTGCATTTGCACAAAACCTATATGATGAAGGTGCCGATATTGTAATGCCAGTAGCTGGTCCCGTTGGCTTGGGCTCGGCTGCACTAGCGGCAGAACTAGGTTCCGACAGTTTGAAAATTATCGGCGTGGACGCCGATTTAGTTGCTACTGATCCAGAACGTGCTGATGTATACCTAACTTCAGTCCTCAAGCGTATGGATAGTACTGTTGAAGCAGTTATCAACGCAGCTATGGATGGATCTTTTGAAGGAGGCCTTACCGTTGGCACTTTAGCTAACAACGGAGTAGGGATCGCACCATATCATAACTTTGAGAGTGCTGTCCCCTCTGAATTAAAGGCGGAAATTGACGCGGTTCGTGCCGGAATAATTGACGGCTCGATTTCTGTAGGGCCTTAACAGCCTAATCCCTCCCCTGATAAGTTCGGGGGAGGGATCCTTAAGGGTCTATGACAATGGACATAGAATTAAAAGGCATTACAAAACGGTTTGGTTCTGTAATTGCGAACGATCAAATTAACCTGCAAATCAAAGCGGGCGAAGTGCTGGGCTTACTTGGTGAAAATGGCGCTGGAAAATCCACGCTTATGAACATCCTTTCTGGGCTTTATGCGCCCGATGAAGGAAAATTACTAATCGACGGCATTGAAGTAAATTTTCGAGGCCCTGGAGACAGTATCTCTGCAGGAATAGGGATGGTCCATCAGCATTTTATGCTGGTACCAATATTTTCAGTCGCTGAAAATGTAATTCTTGGAGTTGAACCAATTAAGACAGCTGACTATTTAGATTTATCAAAGGCTCGCACTCTAGTTAATAAAATTAGCTCTGAATATGGCCTATCAGTTCCCCCAGATGCCATTATCGAAGACCTTCCAGTTGGGATACAACAGAAAGTTGAAATTATAAAAGTTTTATTTCGAGAAGCTAATGTAATTATTTTTGACGAGCCAACTGCGGTCCTGACACCAAGTGAAGTAGAAGACTTTTTTTCAATAGTAAGGGCCCTTAAAGCGTCAGGTAAGGCGATCGTATTTATTACTCATAAATTACACGAAATCAAAGAAATCGCCGATCGTGTTACAGTGCTGAGGCACGGGCGTGTTACAGGCGAAGGAAATCCTAAAAGACTTACCAAAGAAAAGCTTGCAGAGATGATGGTCGGGCGACAGGTATCTTTTACGGTAAATAAAATAAAGTCAAAAATTGGCCATCCTATTTTAAAGCTCGATAATGTCGAGCTCTATACAAAAGATAACGAACGAGTTCTAAAAAATATAAATTTCAGTATTAACGCTGGAGAAATAGTAGGTGTTGCCGGTATTCAGGGGAATGGCCAGACAGAATTAATAGAAGTCATTACAGGATTAAGAAAAAACTACGCAGGTGAAATGTTTTTAGGCGAACTAGATATTACGAAAGCTAATGCACGCCAGCGCCATATAGCAGGTATGGCCCACATTCCAGAAGACCGTCATAAATTTGGAATGGTTGAAAACTTTTCAATCACAGAAAATATTATTATCAATAATTACTATGAAAATAGTATCTCTAATTTTATCACAATAAATTGGAAAAAAGCTAGGTCGATTGCAGAACTATTGTGTGAAGAATTCGATGTGCGGACGCCGTCAGTTGAACTTAATGGCAAGAGCTTGTCTGGCGGCAATCAACAAAAAATGGTTGTTGCAAGAGAACTAGGTCGCAAACCAAAAATCGTCATTGCTGCACAACCGACGAGAGGCGTTGATGTTGGCTCGATAGAGTATATCCACAGCCGCCTCGTCCAGAGCCGTGATGATGGAAATGGTGTGTTACTTGTTTCATCTGAGTTAGACGAAATCATATCTTTATCTGACCGGATACTTGTCATGTATGATGGCTCTATTGTTGCAGAATTTGACAATACAGATGCAAAACCCAAGCGAAACCAAATTGGATTAGCGATGGCAGGTTCGACAGAAGAAATTTACAATGATCACTAAATCAACCTTTCGAAAAACTGCCGCTGATTTACTAATGCTACAGCAAGGCGCTTACCGAGACGCCATAGTTTTGCCGATCATAGCTATAGCAGCTGCGCTCCTAATTGGCGCGCTTATAATGACTGCAACCGGAGTTGATATTGATACTATTGGTAGAAGTTTTTCTGCATTGGGATACGGTGCATTTGGATCAATTAATGCAATTTCTGAAACTTTTACCGCCGCGATACCGTTGATATTAGCAGGTTTGGGGATTGGCTTAGGCTTCCGAGCGGGATTATTCAACATCGGAGCAGAAGGCCAGATAATTATCGGTGGCCTACTAGCAGTAATCTTTAGTTTTACTTTCTCAGATCTGCCAACAATCGTTTTAGTTACTTTTACGTTAATTGTGGGATCCTTGGCAGGAGCAGCCTACGCGGGAATTGCGGGGGTGTTGCGTGCTGTCACAGGCGCGCACGAAGTAATTCTTACAATTATGTTGAATTTAATAAGCTATCGGATCCTTGACTATGCATTACGCCAACCATTCATACAAAAAGATGGTCGCTCGGATCCAATATCTAAGTCGGTCCCAGACAATGGACAATTACCAAAATTACTAGACTGGATAGATCCAAATCTACGCCTTCATGTAGGTGTTTTTTTGATGCTAGGGGCTGTCATCCTACTGTGGTGGTTAATAAGAAAATCAAAAATGGGTTTTGCCATTCGTACAAACGGAGAGAACTCGCATGCAGCGCTTTACGCGGGCATGAACCCCAAGATGGTAATTATAGGCTCCATGGCAATAGCCGGAGGATTAGCCGGCCTTGCTGGCGCAGTGCAAATTTCGGGCGTTTTAGAACGCGCCAGTCCTGGTTTTTCCGCGGGTATTGGATTTGATGCAATCGCGGTGGCGCTCTTAGGTCGTAGCCATCCAATTGGCATTTTATTCGCGGGGATATTGTTTGGGGGACTTGAAGCAGGCGGCCGTCAAATGCAAATTGATGCAGGAGTTTCAATCGATCTAATTAGTATAATCCAAGCATTGGTTGTTGTGTTTATCGCTGCACCCTTAATTATTCGTACGATTACTCCATGGGCATTCTCAAAAAATAAGAGAACATCATGAGGATTTCCAATATTTTTAATCATAAAAAAATAAATAGATCTCAAACGAGTGGGATAATCCTTTTAACGCTTTCCGCTATTGTTCTGTTCTTTTTGAATGTACCAGATGGATCGTATGCAACTTTCAAACTATCGCGGCCAAACGATGCCCTACCTTTGAAAGACTTAGTTCTATCCGGTGGACCATTTAACACTGTGGCTTCAATGATCCTCGCATTTATTGGTGTGCGGCAATTTTTGAAGGGAGGTGGCCGATGGATCGCGCTTTCTTTAGGATTTGGCTTTCTGATCACAGTCGCCGCTTTTCTGGTTTGGGCCACTGCTGATAAAAGTCTTAATCTCACAGGAATGCTGCAAGCTACCGTAGTGAGGGCCGTACCAATAGCATTAGGTGCACTTGCGGGCCTTCTTTCAGAAAGAGTTGCAGTGATCAATATTGCTATCGAGGGAATGCTACTTGCGGGCGCATTCACGGGTGCACTGGCAGGATCATTGTTCGGTGGCTGGGGCGGAATGATTAGTGCAATAATCATTGGTGGAAGCTTTGGCTTTATCCTCGCAACGTTAGTTATCACTTTCCGTATGGATCAAATTATTGCCGGAGTGGTCATAAACCTATTAGTGCTTGGACTTACCTCATACGTATCCTCGCAGGTTTTTTCCGAATACAGACATCTGAACAACGCGCCAGTATTTAGGGCAATAAAAATCCCATTACTAAGCGATATACCTATAATCGGACCAGTAATTTTTTCCCAAAATATATTTGTTTATGGCGCACTAATTTTAGTTGCAATCACCACCTATTATCTTTTCTACACGCGCAATGGCCTTAGGGCTCGAGCAGTGGGCGAACATCCGAAAGCGGCAGACACCTTAGGTATAAACGTAATTCGTACGAGGTATTTCCACGTTGTGTTGGCCGGCGCAGTCGCTGGCTTTGGCGGGGCTTGGTTCACGCTCGGTTCAGTTGGACGATTTGATGAAGGGATGACCGGCGGCCGTGGCTTCATCGGCTTGGCGGCGATGATATTTGGACGTTGGCATCCTGTAGGTGCATTGTCAGCTGCACTCGTTTTTGGCTTTGCCGATAGTCTTCAACAAAAACTTGCGCTGCTGAATACTCCAATACCATCTGAATTTCTTGCGATGGCACCTTACTTAGCAACTATAGTCGTCGTCGCAGGTATAATCGGACATGCACGGCCTCCTGGCGCAATAGGAAAACCGTACCAGAAAGAATAGCCAACCACTCAAAATGTGATTTGACTATTTGTTCTCCACCAAACGCAAACTATAAATGAAATTATTGCAGTTAAAAAATGGATAATATCTCAAAAATTCAGTCAATTACGGGAACTATGCCACCCGATATAGGTGTAATCTTAGGGTCAGGAATGGGCCATCTTTTAGATTTAGTTCAGGGACACAAGATACCCTACTCTGATCTTTTAAATTTTCCAATTTCTAAGGTTTCAGGTCACAAATCTGAACTTGTTATAGGAGAATTGGAAGGTCGCAGAGTTTTAATTTTTAATGGCCGAAGTCACTACTATGAACAAGGCAAAGCAGATGCAATGCGCACACCGTTAGAAACTTTCAAGAAACTCGGTGGCAAGAGGATTATAATCACCAACGCGGCGGGATCGTTAAGTTCAGAATCTCTTCCCGGAGACTTAATGTTAATAAACGATCACATCAATTTTTCAGGACTAAACCCACTTATCGGTATCGAAGACGATGCCCGATTTGTTCCGATGAAAAATGCTTATAGTACTGCGATGCGTGCAGACTTGCGCCATGCCGCAGAGGAAAAGGGCATCCGCCTTCGCGAAGGGGTCTATGCGTGGTATTCTGGCCCTTCCTTCGAGACGCCAGCCGAAATCCGCGCAATCCGCACCCTTGGCGCAGATGCGGTGGGAATGTCCACTGTGCCCGAAGTCATCTTATGTCGCTTTTTAGGTCTTGAGGTCGCGGCGGTATCGGTCATCACAAACATGGCAGCAGGCCTCTCTGATGAAGCCATCAGCCATGAGCATACAAAGGCCATGGCCCCCTTGGGAGCACAGAAATTCGAAAGCCTTTTGCGGCACTATCTCAAAAATGGTTAAAGAAATTTAACTTTTCCCGACTGTCTGCCTGTGCTGTAAGGGGATAAGAGTGATGAACGGCCCCCCTTATGCAAATCTATCTGCCCATCGCCGAAGTCAGTGTTGACGCTTTTGCCATTCTCGGGATTGGCGGATTGGTTGGCATATTGTCAGGTATGTTTGGGGTCGGCGGCGGCTTTTTGATCACGCCTTTGCTGTTTTTCATCGGCATCCCCCCCGCTGTGGCGGTTGCCACATCCGCCAGTCAGGTCGTGGCGTCATCCGTTTCAGGCGTGATGGCCCATCTCAAGCGGCGCACAGTTGATTTGCGCATGGGTATGGTTTTGCTGATTGGCGGCTTGATCGGCGCAGGCGCAGGTGTGCAGCTTTTCGCGATTTTGCGCGCCATGGGTCAGGTCGATCTGGTGGTGCAGATTTCCTATGTGGTGTTCTTGGGCATCATCGGCAGCATGATGTTTGTCGAAAGCCTACGCGCCTTGCGCAGAAGTCGCCATGGCACAGCCCCAAAGCGGCGCAAACATAACTGGGTTCACGCCCTGCCCTTCAAAATGAAATTCCGTGTTTCGGGGCTGTATATTTCTGTAATCCCCCCACTTGTTGCAGGGGCGTTTGTCGGGCTTTTGGCGGCCATCATGGGGGTCGGTGGCGGGTTCATCATGGTGCCTGTCATGATCTATCTCCTGGGAATGCCCACCAAAGTTGTGGTTGGCACATCCCTGTTCCAGATTATTTTTGTCACTGGCTTTGCCACTGTGATGCATGCCGCAACGAACCGCACGGTCGATATTTTTTTGGCGATTGTTCTTTTGGTCGGCGGCGCGATTGGCGCGCAAATCGGAACGCAAATCGGCACAAAATTACGGGCCGAGCAATTGCGGATTTTATTGGCGAGCCTCGTCTTGATCGTCTGTGCAAAATTGGCTTTTGATCTCTTGGTCGAACCCGCCGAGCTCTATTCCATCTCTTACCAAGCGGGGGTGGGACTATGAGAATGCTTGTCGCACTCTTCGTTTATCTGTCCACGCTTCTGCCGGTCTGGGCCGAAGATGTGGTCGCTGGGTTCAGCCAAGACAGCATCTCGATTACGACCAATTTCTCTGGTTCCGAAATTTTGATTTTTGGGGCTGTGCGGCGCGAAGCGCCCATTGCACGCGATACAGACCTTGAGGTCGTGGTGACTGTCGCAGGCCCAAGCCGCCCTGTCACAATGCGGCGTAAGGAACGCTTTGGCGGGATTTGGATCAACCGCGCCTTTGCGCATATCGATGCTGCGCCAACATTTTATGCTGTCGCCACCAGCGCCCCCTATCGTGACGCGATTAGCAGTGTTTCTGATGTGCTTTATAGCATCTCTCTGCCGCGTGCGTTTCGCAATGCCGCTGGCGGAGCAGATCATGCCAGTGGGTTCCTCGAAGCCCTAGCCCGTCTGCGCGCCGAAGAAGGCCTCTATCAGATTAATGAAAACAGTGTCGATCTGCGGGAAGATACCCTATTTTCGACCTCTATCACCCTGCCCGCAAATTTGGTTGAGGGGGATTACTTGGTGCGCATTTTCCTGACCCGTGAAGGGCGCGTCATCAGTGCACATGAAAACACGATTGCCGTTCGAAAAGTCGGGATTGAGCGCGCAGCCTATCGTCTCGCAAATGAACAGCCGCTGCTTTACGGGTTTTTGGCGCTCTTCATCGCCATTGCCGTGGGGTGGCTTGTCTCCGCCCTATTCCGCATAATCCGGGCCTGATTGGGCAGCTAAGACCAAAGGAGCGCTTGGCACCTCCAGATCACTGACCCCAAGCGGGCTTTTGGGCTTTGACAGCATATAGCGCGTCACCCAAATCAAGCGGTTCTCGGCCCGCGTAATCGCCACATAGGCCAAGCGCTTCCATAATGGTTGCCCCGCTTCGACACGGCCCATGCGGCTTGCCGCGTAAAGATCAGGGGCAAAGACCTGCACATCGGGCCATTGGCTGCCTTGTGCCTTATGGATCGTCACCGCAGCCCCATGCAAAAACGCAGCGCCCATATGGGCGGCATAGGGGATGAATGGTTCCTCCTCATCGGGCAGTTCAATTTTCACGATAGAGGCGGCCGAAAGGCGCGGCGCCTCGGCCCCTATGACATGCAAGCGCGAAAACCCAGGTTTTGAGCCTGGCCCAACATAGACAACCTGCGCCCCCTTAATCAATCCGCGCGCCTCAAGATCGATGCGCTTCTTGCGATGCTTCAGCGGCAATTCAATCCCATCACAAATCAGAGGTTCGCCTGGCAATAGCGCATCAGAGGGCGCGCCATGCACCGATCGGAAGCCCGTGATCAATCGCACCCGTGTGGCATTGCGCCAAACCAAAACGGGGCTGCGAGCCATCAAATCACTGTCAGCGCGCGGCGAAACAACCACGCGCTCATCCCGCGCGGCCGCCTGCTCAATCATCCGTGCAAATTGCTCGAACTCAAGCGCGGGATCCCCCAAGGCATGGGCCAGATCAAGGATCGGGTTATCTGCATCTTGGCGATGGATACGGCCCAAGGAAAAAACCGCTTTTTGGTTGATCTGCTCGAACACCATTTTGCCTGACTGCCCCACGGGCGCCAATTGGGCGGGATCGCCGAACAGAACAAGCGCGGGAAATATCTCGCGCAAATCCGTGAATTGCTTATCATCCAACATGCTGGCCTCATCGACCAGACCGATATCCAATGGCTCCTCTCGCCGTTTCCAGCCTGTGATGAAATCCGACCCACGCAAGCCCGCTGCAGCCAAGGCTGCAGGAACCGATTTATGGGTTTCATAGGTCAGGCGCGCGCGCTCTAACGCCTCATCACTCAGGGCTTCAATCTGCGGCCTTTCCCCCTGCCCTGTGAGCCATTCTGCGACCTTTTCAAATTCAGGGTCATAAACAGGCGTATACAGAATGCGGTGGATCGTTGTGGCTGGCACCCCGCGCATGCGCAAAACGCTTGCGGCTTTATTGGTGGGGGCAAGGATTGCAGCAGACCTGCGGTCTTTTCGGCGGCGCGGCTCGAAATCACCTGTGATCAGGTCGACCCCTGCGGCCTCAAGACCTTTTACCAAGGCCGATAACAGCATTGTTTTCCCAGAGCCCGCTTTTCCCGTAATCGCCAGAACGCCTGATTGGCCATCTGAGATTGGGGTGATCGTCTCGGCTTCAATGTCCACACCATGCCCCGCCAACATGGCGGCAACATTATCAAAGGCCTCGGCCTGATCAGAGGAGAAGGTCAACGCAGACATGGGCGCACCCTAACGCCCAAGATGCCCCCCTTCCACGGCAAAAACACCGCTTCGGAGAAGTTAACCAAAATTCATGGAAAGTGTTTTTCAAATTTTTGGGTTTTTTTATTCATCTTGGCACGGCATGTGCAGCACCAGAGCGCCCGCAGGAAAAGCCTGTCAGGATACGGCTCGGAGAATCCAGCCATAATTAATTGGTACGGGAAAACCCCACATGTCCATGGAAGATGAAGAACTGCTTGAGGCAGTTTTGGCTTTGCTTGTGTCTGAAACATCAGATTTCAGCGATTGCGCCAAAAAACTTGCAAAAGAATGGCCCGAAGTGCGCGTGTCCGATTTGATCGGCATAGTGCTAAAGGCCTGCGAAGTGATCGCACGCACTTTCAAGGATGGCGAAAATCGTCAAGACATCTGCAAAGGGCGTGAGTTCGCTCTATGGCTCTCTTACACGGCTTACGAACTCACCCAGCGCGGGGTCGATCCCGTGCTCATGCAAGACCTGCACAAGGTTGAGGGCGCAGATTAGGCAGCGCCCAACTCGACAGCCAACACCGCTGCACAATCGCCTGATTTGATCAGGCCAGGTGCGTGGCGGGCCACAAGCAAACCATCACGCTTGGCCAGAAGGCCGAGCGGGGGTTTGCCTGTGGCCTCAACAGGCCAAATACGGGCAACAAGATCGCCCGCGCGCAGGCGTGCGCCCAAATCAACAACGGGTTCATAAAGCCCATTCATTTCGGCAAAGGTAAAACAATCCGCATCAGGCATATCTAACAGGCTACTTGGCGCCTCTTCTACCTTGCCCTGCACAACGCCCAAATGAACCAAAAAATTGCGCACCCCGCGCTTGGCAATCGCGACTGTTTCCGCGCGCGCCATCCCTGCGCCACCAAGCTCGGTCGTCACGAAGGTTTTCCCTGCGCGCTCAACCGCGCCGTCAAACATACCTGTGTCATCAATCTCAAGCATTTTAGCAGTATAAGGTGCGCCAAAGGCGCGGGCGGCCTGCGCACAAGCCTGATCTTGGGCCGCATCGGACAAGACATGGCTTGCGGCAAAGGGCAGAAAATCCAACGTCTTGCCGCCTGAGTGGAAATCCAAAACCGCATCAACCCGCGGCAGGAGTTCATCGTTGAGATATGCTGCGATTTTCTGTGTGACCGTGCCGCGCGCATTTCCAGGGAAGGCGCGGTTCATATTGCCTTGATCAATCGGCGATGTGCGGCTTGCCGCCAAAAAGGCGGGCGTATTCATCTGCGGCAGAATGATGACCCGCCCCGCGACATCAGAGGCCTCAAGTGAATAAGCCAAATCATGCAGGGCAATCGGCCCTTCATACTCATCCCCATGATTGCCGCCCGTCAACAAAACGGTCGGGCCATCCCCATTGCCGATGACGCAGATGGGAATCATAACGTGGCCCCATGCGCTGTCATCACGGCTATGGGGCAGGCGCAAATGGCCATGCGCCTTGCCCATGCCATCAAGGGCAATGGTTGGGGTCATTTCACAAATACCTCGCGTGGCAAGTTAGACAGGCATTCAACACCTGTCTCGGTAATCAGGATCGGCTCAGTAATTTCAAGCCCGCCATCATCCAACCACAAAGCAGGCATGAAATGGAAGGTCATTCCTGGTTTAAGAACGGAACGATCCCCGCGCCGAAAGCTCATCGTGCGCTCGCCCCAGTCAGGCGGATAGCTTAGACCAATCGCGTAGCCACAGCGACTGTCTTTCTCGAACCCCATTTCATTGAGCTTTTTGTTAAAGGCATTCGCAATATCTTCACAGAAATTCCCTGGCTTTGCTTGTTCAAGGCCTGCATGGATTGCCTCGACCACCGCCTCTTCGGCACGGCGATATTTTTCAGGCGGCTCGCCCAAGAATAGGGTTCGCGATTGAGGGCAATGATAGCGGCGATAACAGCCTGCGATTTCAAAAAAGGTCGCTTCGCCCGCAGCCATAGGTTTGTCATCCCATGTCAGATGCGGGGCCGTGGCATCCACACCTGAGGGGGTCAGGGGCACGATGGCGGGATAATCGCCCCAATGACCATCCGCACCCAAAATGCCTGTGCGGCTAATCTCGGCCACAAGAGCGTTTTTCGGCATGCCAGGCTCAGCCGTTTCACGGATGACTTCGTGCATCCGCTCCACAATCTTTGCAGCGCGGCGCATATAGGTGATTTCCTGCTCGGATTTCACCGCGCGTTGCCAATTGACCAAACCTGTGCTGTCCACAAATTCAGCATCAGGCAGCCCCTTCACTAGAGCCGCATAGGCAGCAGCAGAGAAATAGTAATTATCCATCTCAACGCCAATGCGCCCTCGCAGGCCACCATGATCATGGATCAGGCTCGCAAGGGTTTCATGCGGGTGTTTTTCGGGGTTTTGCACATAGGTGTCATCATAGCCAACCACAGCGTCATCTGACATCCAGACTGTGCGTAAAGCACCCAATCCATCCATCGCGCGGCCCCACCAAATCGGCTCGCCTTTATGGCCCAAGAGCACCGCTTGATGGACGTAAAATGACCAACCGTCATAGCCCGTCAACCACGCCATATTGGACGGGTCAGTTACAATGATGAAATCCAAATTTCGCGCGGCCATCTCGGCGCGCGTGCGCGCAATACGCGCCTGATATTCTTGGGTTGGAAAGTTATGAATGCGAGAAACCATCTGCCGCCTCCTGTTGGTGGGCCAAGTTTTCGATAATTCACCGCCCACCGCTTCCCGCTTCGCGTCATTGCTTGCACCAAAAACGTCGCTTGCGCCAATCACAGTGTCGGGTCTGTGATCCATGACTTCGCCGCAAGGCATGGCACTGGGACGGATTTTCTCTTAGGCTTGCGGCAAACGTGCCAAACCACATGACAAAGGACAAAGCCGATGCTTACCAATGATCAGCTGTCGAAATGGGATCGCGACAGCTTCATGCACCCTTCAACACATCTTGCGCAGCACGCCCGCGGCGAAAGCCCCAATCGGATCGTGCAAACCGCAAGCGGCTGTCACATCACCGACCGCGATGGAAATCGTTTTTTGGACGCATTTGCTGGGCTTTACTGCGTGAATATCGGCTATGGCCGTCAAGAAGTGGCCGAGGCCATTGCCGAGCAAGCCCGCGAATTGGCATATTACCACGCCTATGTAGGCCATGGCACTGAGGCCTCAATCACGCTTGCGCAGATGGTCATGGATCGTGCGCCCGACCATATGTCAAAGGTCTATTTCGGGCTTGGTGGATCGGATGCCAATGAAACCAACATCAAACTGGTTTGGTATTACAACAATATCCGTGGGTTGCCGCAGAAGAAAAAGATCATCTCGCGCTGGCGCGGCTATCACGGCTCAGGCCTGATGTCGGGATCCCTGACAGGGTTGAGCCTGTTCCATCAAAAATTTGACCTGCCTCTTGATGCGGTCTTGCACACAACCAGCCCTTATTACTTCCGCCGTGATGACCTCAGCCTCTCCGAGGCGGAATTCTCTGCCAAATGCGCGGCTGATCTTGAGGAGCTGATCGCCCGCGAAGGTGCAGACACTATCGCGGCCTTTATCGCAGAACCCTTGCTGGGAACAGGCGGGATTGTGCCGCCGCCGGCAGGGTATTGGGAGGCAATCCAACCCGTTCTGCAAAAGCATGACATCTTGTTGATTGCAGATGAAGTGGTCACGGGCTTTGGCCGCATGGGATCAATGTTTGGCTCGCCCCATTATGGCATCACACCAGACATCATGACCATCGCCAAAGGCCTAACCTCGGCCTATGCGCCGCTCTCAGGATCCATTATTTCCAACAAAGTTTGGAAGGTTCTTGAGGATGGCACCGATGAATTCGGCCCCTTGGGGCATGGTTGGACATATTCCGCCCACCCCATCGGCGCGGCGGCAGGTGTTGCCAATCTCAAACTTTTGGACAGCCTGAATTTGGTTGAGAATGCCCGCGACACGGGCGCCTATTTCAACCAAGCCATGCGCACCGCCCTTGCTGAGCATGCCCAAGTGGGCGAGGTGCGTGGTGATGGGATGCTATGCGCGGTAGAATTGGTTGAGGATCGCGAAACGCGCACCTTCTTTGACCCCGCCAAGAAGATTACCCCCCAGATTGTCGCCGCAATGGCGCGGCGCGGGGTGGTTGCACGGGCCATGCCACAGGGCGATATCATTGGCTATGCGCCACCGCTATGCCTCAGCCGCGAGGAAGCGGATACTGTCGTCAGCGTGACGGCAGAGGCAATCAAAGAGGTTTTGCAATGACGTTAAATGGGGTCAACGCAACTTGGCCCCATTTAAACTCCACAATTTCTCAGCAAATAGTAGATCTTAGCAGTCTTACAGAAGGACTGTCCTCAAGCGTTATAATTTCAAAAAACGGGATCCCTCAAAACCATTTGTGACTGCATTTTACGAGGCTCAAAATACTCTTGAGAGACCTATACACTCTTTTTGCTAACTTTTAGACGGACACGATTTGTGGCTTCTTTGGTGCCGTCATGATCTGTACCAAACCAAACGTCTAATGGAACCTCCATAGTTCCATAGTTACATTCAAAATACCTATGATGTAACTGATGATGGAAGTCCGCCGAGTCGAGTAACGTCGTCTTTTTAGCCAGAATTTTTTCAAAACCAGAATGTGAAAAAGCCGGGCCAAGCGACGTCATAAATAGATGAACAAAGACTATAGCGGGTTCGGACGGTATCACAAAATGTATCAATACTGACGATTGATAAATTAAGTTTTCGATTGGATGCATTGAAATGCCAGACCATGGACCGGTGTGCACGTTCCTATGATGGGTACTGTGGACATGCTTGTACAAGAAGGGATGATGCAGCAACCGATGGATAAAATAAAAGTGACCAGATCGAACCATTGGCAGCACCAAAAGCCATGCAAAAAATTGTAAAGGGTGGTCGTTGAATGGCATCACGCTTATCAAGCCATTGGCGAGAAGATTTAAATACAAAATCTCGTATGCCGTCCACACGGTAACACCGCTAACCAGGCTCCAAAAAATATTGTCATACACCTGGTCATTAAAACTGAAAAACTTGTTTTTTTGGGCCATTTTTCGTTTTAAAAATTTAAAGTCATCTCCCTGCATCCTTAAAGAATAAAGATACATATGAAGTGACCCGGCCACCAAAAATAGTATGGCTGAGTTACGAACGTAGGTTAAAGCTATAATTTCAGAACTTGGTTCCTGAAAGGCTTCAAGGCTAGGAGTTAAGTAATGATAAGCTCCAACCGCTAGTATTGCGATAAACAATGCCCGTGAAATGCTGATCCAACGGAAAACAATCCATCTGAACGTCTTCGCGACATCGATAGGCCACTCAAACAACGGATTGTATCGAATAGGCTCATTTGGACTATAGTTCCAAGATTTTTTATCAACGGAGGAATTAGCCATTTTTTATCACCAAGCCGAAAACACAAGACACTCGTACCCCAGAGACCACCTAGATCGAAAAAAGCGAATTCGTCAGCGGAACCCGTATGCTACTGCAGAATTCGTAATCTTCATAGTTCTCAAACAGTTTTGACAAAGCTTACCTTATTATTTCATGTTTCTATAAGTGTAAGCTTCAGAGGCAGTGTACCTATGACAGAACTCAAAGCATGCCCATTTATGCGACTTCATCCTGATGACAACACACTTGTTGCGAGAATTAACGCTGATGAGGGCACAAAGATCGACATGGATGGAGGCCAGGTGCAATTGTCTCAAATGATCGCAATTGCTCACAAGATCGCCTGCAGGCATATCAAGTCTGGAGATGTAGTCTTAAAATATGGCATGCCGATCGGCGTAGCTACAGTGGACATCGCGCCTGGCGAACATGTGCACGTCCACAACGTACGTTCTGCCTATACACCAAGCGTTGTATTACACGACGCAGATGCCGTCAGCTGAGGAAAGTAAAATGATTGAAGGCTGGCTGCGACAAGATGGCAGAAAAGGTATACGAAACAGTGTTTTAGTAGCGTATTTGGTGGAATGCGCACATTTTGTAGCATCCGAAATCGTGACAGAGTTCCGGGGCCAAGACGTACAATTAATTGGTTTTCCAGGTTGCTTTCCTAATGAATATGCTGCGCAAATGATGGAGCGCCTCTGCACCCATCCCAATGTTGGTGCAGTCCTATTCGTTTCTCTGGGATGTGAAAGCTTCGACAAAGTGCGTGTTTCTGCAGCCGTAGAAGCATCGGGCAGGCCCGTCCGCACGCTTGTAATTCAGAAAGCAGGTGGCACTAAATCGACAATAAAATTAGGCCAGGACTGGATAAAAAGCGCACTTTTAGAAATTGACAATGTTTCGCGCACACCGTTGGCACCCTCTGACCTAGTAATCGGGACGGTCTGTGGCGGATCAGATGGAACATCAGGCATATCAGGTAATCCTGCCGCCGGACGCGCATTCGATTTCCTAGTAGCAGAAGGCGCAGCCTGTATTTTCGAAGAAACAGGGGAGCTAATCGGTTGCGAAGAAATCATGGCAGAACGCGCAGTGACCCCAGAATTAGGGCAGGCAATACGAGAAAGTGTACTCAAAGCCGAACGTTATTATCAAACACTTGGGTATGGGAGCTTTGCTGCAGGTAATGCCGCAGGTGGGTTATCCACAATTGAAGAAAAATCACTCGGGGCCTATGTAAAATCCGGCAGTAGTCAAATATCCGGCCTTATCAAACCAGGCGATATCCCTCCATGCGGCGGACTGTATCTAATGGACGTGGTACCGGATGGAGACGTTCGGTTTGGCTTCCCGAACATCAGCGACAATGCTGAAATCGTTGAGATGATAGCCTCTGGTGCGCACATGACCCTATTCGTCACAGGGCGCGGCTCAGTGGTAGGCTCTGCAATATCACCAGTCATTAAAATTTGTGCCAATCCAGAGACCTATCGTGCCCTATTTGACGATATGGATATTAACGCAGGCGACATTATCGAAGGTCATCGTACGATCGACGAAGTAGGACAAGAGATTAGTGAACTTGTATATGCTGTCGCAGGCGGTCAACAAACTAAATCTGAACAGCTCGGTCATCGAGAATTCATACTTACCTACAAAAGCTTTGAGCCGATTGGACCAGCCTGTTTACCAAATCTTCATTCATAACTTGAGTGTTTATTGGCAAAGCATCTAATCATAGCTAACGGTTGCTCTGGGCTTTGAGAAACAAACAATCAAGAGTGCGCTGATTACGTGGCCGGTTGTACTGATGCGTTGGGTGCTTTTGAGCCATGTTCAAAAGGCACTACAGCGAGTATAAAGCGCATAAGCGCGCCCCCCAGTGCGATCGCCGTCAACGCCAAGATCGCTGCGAATGACAGGGTAGGCACACCAGACAAGCCAGCACCCACGGTGCATCCGCCGGCCAGAACTGCACCAAAGCCCATCAGTCCGGCACCAGCCAAATAGCGCGCGGTTTGGCGAGGGCTGTCAAAGCTAGACCAAGCAAATTGCCCCCGTAAGAGCGCCGCCGAACCCGCACCCAGCACTGTGCCTCCCATCAATCCCACACCAAAGCCAGGCGCAATGGCGGTCGAGGCAACAACCCAAAACAAAGTTTCGGTGACAGGTGCCGTGAAAGACAGGCTTTGCAATGCGATTGGATCGAAGTCGTCAAACAGTAGAAAGCCCGTGCCAACCCAGCCCAGAGGCACCAAAAGCCCCAACAGCGCTGCCAGAGCCAGCATTCCAGCCCCGTGGCCCGAACGCCAGGCAAAGACCAATGCAGCGCCCGCAATCAGCGCCGCCAACAGAAGTGGCGTACCCGGCAGGGTAGGGGCCAGATCTATGGTGATAGCTTTTAAACCGGTCCGCAGGCCCGACAGCACCCCTTTTGAAGTGGCATGGGCGACAATTGCGAAGACTACTAGAACCAGAAGCGCGCGCAGATTGCCACTGGCGCCCAGTACGGTCAGCCGCGCCACGCATCCGCGCGTCAGGATCATGCCGGCGCCGAAGGCAAACCCACCAACGAGAATTGCAACAACGGGCAGATCTGTGACCATAAAGCGATGATCTGCAAAATCGATCCAGCCCATCAGTTTGGCTGCCTGCGTACCCAGGGTAGCTGTAGCCAGCGCCATCAGCCAGGTACCGGCGGCTTGGCGGCGATCCTCACCATCGATCATCCGGCGAAAGCAGAGGCGCGTGATTTGCGCCAAAGCACCAAAGGCGCATCCCAAAGCCAATGCAAACCACAGTGCGGCCTGAGGAGCGGTAAGGGTTTCAAAGCCCAGCTGTTCGAACATGGCGAATCCTCACAAAAGCGGAACGTTGTCCTCTTTTGAGGAAAAATAAGGTGCTGACAAGCCCGGAATAGCCCAGAAATACGGCTGAATATGGAACATATGTTCTGTTTTTTTGCCTATAGGTAAACGCCTTTCTGCCCAAGCGCCGAGGCAAAAGAAAATGGCCCGCCAGATCCGGCGGGCCATAACCATGGTTCTTTTTGTTTTACCGCCCGCGAATGCGCATACTTATTGGAAGCACAGCGCGTGGGTAGTCAATCGTGATAACCCAAAGGTAGGCCCATAGCAGAGCCATAGAGGCGCTGAGAGCGTGGCAGGGTGAGATGTTGGAGCATTTCAGGTGGTGTCGCTACCCTAAGTAATCTGACGTGGATTTTTGAGGCATTTTCTGCTATCGTCATGTTGGAAGACGGCCTCTGCTGAACCGACACTCCAGAAGATGGCCTATCCCTCAAGTGGTCCAAGCATACCGTCTTCCACCCCCATCAGCCACAGCGGCTTATCCCCTCAAAGCTTGACCAAGTAACCCTGTGCGCTCAAGCTGTGGTGAAACAGGAGCCATGTGATGAAGCACCTCGTAGCCATAGCGCTCACCGCCACACTTCTAGCCCTAACATCAGCTACGGCACAGGAAGTTGATCCTCGCATAGAGGCAATGGTCTCAGAACTTCATGCAGAAGGTTACACGGAGTTTACGCTCAATGACTCCATCTTCACGCCACCGACTTTGGTAGCTGAACAAGCGGCTATCCTTCTTCGGCTAAGGCTTGATCCTGATACTCTTGCACCAACAGCAGCTTCTATGGCGTTAGACACGGACGGTGACGGCATACTCTCTGCACGAGAGCGGCGTAAGCGGATTGAGCTAGTGGATGCATCTGGTCAAGCAATCTTGGCGTTGAGCGCAATAAACGAAATAACTAACCGTATTGAACAACATATGCAGCAGGCTTCGATGCTGGCTCAATCTCTAGGGGGTGCTGGAGGCAGTTCGAGGACATTTTTGTTTAGCGCTTGTGGTATTGATGTAAACTGTCACTATGATCCAACGTGTGGGTGTGTAGCTCAATATTCAGACCTGTCCCCTGTTGGTAAAGCATTGGCCGATGGCAAATTCGGTGGTGGACAAAATAGAGATGCCGTTAGAGATGCTGCAAGAGATGCCGCAACGCCTGCCATCAATGATCGTGCTAACGATGCCAGAGATGCCGCCAGAGACACCGCAAGAGATGCCATCAGTGATCGTGTAAGCGATAGACGATAGGGCCACGCCATGAAGCGCATCATCTTAGCCACAACCATTGCAGCCGCTACTTTGGCAGGGCCAGCTTTGGCAGGACAGAATGATGGATAACCTTCTTCACCCAGCTAATCGACACAAGCAGAGATGCCCTAGATGTCACTCACCACTGAACACCGTTGTAGTTCATGGGCATGAGCAGTGTGCTATATGTAAGTCCAATATTTTTGAATGCTGTTCAGGCGATACTTGTGAGACTGACCACAACCTGAATGTGGGCTATAAGCGGGGATGAAATTGACGGGTCATTCCGATGGCCCCCTAAACCCCTCCTTTGGAGCCTATGCGTACGTGTCGCCATACGTACCACTGTACGTAACAAATGGTATTTTGTTAATTATATCTATATATTTTATAATAAAATCAATGGGTTAGGAGGATTTGGTGGAGCCTAGGGGGATCGAACCCCTGACCTCTTGCATGCCATGCAAGCGCTCTCCCAGCTGAGCTAAGGCCCCGTAACCATGCGCAACATTTGTTGCGATCTGCGGTGTATGGTGTCGCGCGGGGCAGATCAAGCGAAAAATCCGCCCCACACGCAACGGTTTTCAGAGTGGTTTACTCGTCATCATCCGAACCGACATCGGCAATGTCATCGAGCGAGACATTGTCGTCATCGTCATCTTCGAGAAGATCATCATCGAGATCGGAATCATCATCCAATACCAAATCATCTTCATCATCCAAGACCACCTCATCATCCGCATGGGCGTTGGACTTAGCCGCAGACGCGGCAGATGGTTTTTCGGCGACCAAGCTGCGGCTGCCTTTACCAGTATCTAATGTGACCACCTCGCCCGTATATGGGCTGACGATTGGGTCTTTGTTTAGGTCGTAGAAACGCTTGCCTGTGGTTGGGCATACGCGTTTAACACCCCATTCCTCTTTGGGCATGACACCCCCTTCAATGAACGCTATCGAGAGAATTGCGATCCCCTGCCACAATGTGAATAGGGTGTCAAAGGCTTTCCGAAAACTAATGCGCGGATTGCCCGTTCGATTGACGAAACACAGAGGCTTATTGCGATGCGGCGCAAGACATCATCTTGGATTCACCATTTGGACGGGCCACCGCCCGTTGAGGTGGTGATGAAGAAATCAGTGCGCGCCACGCGATTTTCGTTACGCGTGTCCAATCGAGATGACACTGTCAGCCTAACCATGCCCCATTGGGCGCCAGAAGGTGAGGCCTTGGCCTTTCTGCACGCTCGCCGTGATTGGTTGATGGGGCATTTGCAAAACCGCCCCACAGCACAGCGCCCTGTCATTGGTGCGGTGATTCCCATCGAAGGTATTCCCCATCCAATCATCGCGGGCAGTGGCCGTTCCGCAAAGCTGGTCGATGGATGCTTGAGCGTTACCGATGATCTACGCCTGCCCATTCGCGTGGCCGCCTTTCTAAAAAACCGCGCCAATGCGCGGCTCCACACAGCCTCGGAATATTACGCGAATAAACTGGGAAGACAGTTTTCCAAGCTCACACTTCGTGACACCAAAAGCCGCTGGGGCAGTTGCTCGGCGCAGGGTCATTTGATGTATTCTTGGCGACTGATCATGGCCCCGCCTGAGGTGCTAGATTATGTCGCCGCCCATGAGGTTGCGCATTTGGCAGAAATGAACCACGGTCCAAAATTCTGGGCACATTGCGCCTCGCTCTGCCCTGATTATCAACGGCATCGCGCATGGCTGAAAACCCATGGGAACGAGATTTTAGCGTGGCGCTTTGAGAGCTTGCCAACAGGATAGGGTTTGTGATCACATATGGCCTATGCCGACTAACCCGCGCCCAACTGAACAAACCGTTGCGGTGGCCCATGAACGGGTCTATCGCGCTTTGCGCTCGCGCATTATGCATGGCGAAATTTTGCCAGGGCGGGCGATGACGCTGCGTGGAATTGGCCAAGAATTTCAGGTCTCGATGACGCCTGCACGCGAGGCGGTTAGGCGTTTGGTGAGCGAAGGCGCACTGTCCCTATCGGCGTCAGGCCGCGTGTCGACCCCCGAACTCAGCAATGAACGGATCGAAGAACTGGCGGCGTTGCGCGCATTGCTTGAGCCTGAATTGGCCGCACGCGCCCTGCCGCGGGCGCATATGGCCCTCATCGAACGAATGGAAAGCACTAATAGCGCTATTGCAGGGGTGATCCATACGGGCGATGCCATTGCCTATATCCGCCACAACCTTGAATTCCACCGCACGCTCTATTTGCGGGCGCAAGCGCCAGCAATGTTAGCTTTGGCCGAAACGGTTTGGCTGCAATTGGGACCAACAATGCGCGCGCTCTACGGGCGGCTACACCGAACCGATGCGCCACAGCATCATCGTTCCATCCTCGCCGCATTAAAAGCTGGAGATGAGCCAGGGCTGCGATTGGCTGTTCGGGCCGATGTCACCCATGGATTGAGGCTATTGGCCACCTGAGGCTGACCATTAACCATTGCTTAAACTGCATCAGGTTTTGAATGGGCCATGCGGTTTACAGCCCCCCAATCAGGAACCCGCCGTTAGACTTGCCCAAGGTTTTTTCAACTGTTGTGCAAGACACCCCAATGGAGAGATACCGAATGCCTCCCCTGCATTCGGCATCTCTTTGTTTTAGACGCCGCAAGTCAGGCGTGGATCGCCCCATCCCCACAGGCCAATGCCGCCTCGCGCACTGCCTCAGAGAATGTAGGATGCGCATGACAAGTCAGCGCCAAATCCTGCGCACTGGCGCCAAATTCCATCGCGACACAAACCTCATGGATCAAATCCCCTGCCGCAGGGCCAATGATATGAGCCCCCAAAATGCGGTCAGTGTCTTTGTCGGCAAGGATTTTCACAAAACCATCCGCCGCGAAATTCGCCTTAGCGCGGCCGTTGCCCATAAAGGAGAATTTCCCAACCTTACAGGCACGGCCCTCAGCCTTCAGCATCTCCTCAGTCGCGCCGACCGAAGCCACTTCGGGGTTTGTGTAAACCACGCCAGGGATCACACCATAATTCACATGGCCATGTTTGCCCGCAACAACCTCGGCAACGGCCATACCTTCGTCCTCGGCTTTATGCGCCAACATTGGGCCTGCGATACAATCACCAATCGCATAAACGCCCTTAATATTGGTCTGCCAGTGGCCATCCGTTTTGATTTGTCCGCGCTCGGACAGTTCCACCCCAAGCGCATCAAGGCCAAGCCCCTCAGTGTAGGGTTTGCGCCCAGTCGCAACCAGAACCACATCTGCAACAACCTGATGGTCGCTGTCATCTTTCTTCAATTTGTAGCTGACAGTCGCATTGGTCTTGGTTGTTTTTACCCCTTGAACAGCGGCCCCAAGCGTAAATTTCAAACCCTGTTTTGAAAGGATTTTTTGGAAATTCTTGGCAACTTCACTGTCCATACCGGGGGTAATGGTATCGAGATACTCAATCACCTCGACCTCGGCCCCAAGACGGGCATAGACCGAGCCAAGCTCAAGACCGATGACCCCAGCACCAATGACAACCATTTTCTTGGGCACTTTACCCAGAGCCAAGGCGCCCTCAGAAGTGACCACGATTTTTTCGTCTATCTCAATGCCTGGCAGCGTGGACGGCGTTGAGCCAGATGCAATGATGATCGATTTTGCGTTGTGGGTTGTGTCGCCAACCTTTACCTGCCCCGCTGCAGGGATGGAGCCGAACCCTTTGATCCAATCCACCTTGTTCTTTTTGAACAGGAACTCGATCCCTTTGGTGTTTTGGCCAATCACGTCATCTTTATAGGCCAGCATACCTTTCCAATCGACCTTGGGCGCAGCACCTTTGAGGCCCATCTTGGCGAAGTTATGTTCTGCCTCGTGCAAGGCATGGCTTGCGTGCAGCAGCGCCTTAGACGGAATGCAGCCAATATTAAGGCATGTGCCGCCCAATGTGTCGCGGGCTTCGACACAGGCGGTCTTAAGGCCCAATTGTGCGCAACGGATTGCGCACACATAGCCACCAGGGCCTGCGCCAATAACGATAACATCATAATCTGCCATAATCTTCGCCTCCTTGGCGCTTGGTCGTGGCCCTGTATCAGGCCGAATTTGCCAAGCGCATAGGAAATTGACGTGCGCGAAACAAGGATTTTCACCCCTCACCCCCCCGAAAACGGGCCAAAATAGCGCGGCTCAGGGGGTGATTTTCGGCTTTGTGATCACAAATTAAAAAACTGCGATCACAACCATAGCGATTGTCGCAAAGAACCCAACCGCCCAAATGATAGACCGCCACGGCGTGAGTCCCTGCGCATAGGCCGGCACATAAAGAATCCGCGCCACCAAATAGGCATGGGCGCAAATTTCGGTGGCGGCATTAGATGCCCCAAGCGCTGTCACCAAACCCACCGCGATAGCAAAGAAGATCAATGCCTCAAAATGGTTGTTTAAGGCGCGCTGCAATCGGCCCGCAACACCCGTTAGACTTTTGGCTGTATCCCGCGCACTCATGGAATACCCGACCCCGACCTGTAAATTCGCAACAACGCCATACAGCATCAATTGGAATACCTGTAAAAAGAAAGCGAGGGCGAGAATGTAGAGCTCGGTCGTCAATGCGGTTTGCATGGCTAAGCCTTTCGTTGCAGCGGGCCAAGCTATCGCAGCTTGGGTGGGTTATCTGGGTCCGATCCCGGCGCGGGGCGTTCCCGTGGCTTTTCAACCTCTCGCAGATCAAAACGCAAGCCAACCTTAGCCAATTTCGCGACAAAGACCTCATGCGCCGGCAAAAACACCACATCAAGCATGCCCGCCTCAACGCCAGACAGATGGAGCGTTTCTGAAACGGCGCGCGCCAAAGCCGCATGCGCCTCCGGCGCTGCATCGATAAAGCATAGGATATGGCTGTGACTGCCATCGGCATACTCGGCTAAGGCAAGATAGGCCCCTGTGGCCAATCCCGTCAGCCCTGCTAATTTGGCGTCCAAAGCAATCAACACATCTTGCGGCAGGCCGCGTGGTGCGTTCAGCGACACGGGGCGCGCATCTATGGATGTTGGCCCCTGCTCGGCAATATCGCGCAGCCAAATCATCGCAGCGCCGTCAAGCAAGATCTCGCTGGGCGCGACCCCAAGGTTCAAGCCCAGACCAATATTCTGAGGCGCCAACATTTTGGCCAAGGCCCGCCCCGTAAGCGCAGCATAGGGCGCTTCTATCCCGTCCACGAACTGAGACAGCCGCTCTTCTCGGTCAAAGGCTAAGACGAAGGAAACCCCCTCAGATGTCAGGATTTTTGGCTCAATCCGATCCTGCCAAGCGGCCATTGGGCGCTCAAGCAGCACGAATAGCTCAGCCCCCAAAAGGCGGTCATAGAACCGCAGTCGCGGCATCTGGGCATCTGGGTCTGCTTGCATTTGCGCATAGGCATGATCCAAGGGCGTTTCGGTCATCCATCAACACTCCAACATCTTGCGCAAAAGACGCGCAGGTCAGGATTATTCACCCCATCCCGTATTGCCCCGCCTCGGCCTCCGCAAGGGCGGGGGGCAGGATCAGACGCAATCTTGCAACAAAATGCCAAACACTTTACCTATCTATGAGTGTCTTTCCTGTCGCGCCTGACGAGGCGGCTTATCAGCGCAGTTTTGAAAATACATTGCTTGCCTTCCTTGTGTTTTCGGGCATCTACCTGTTGATATCAATGACAGCATCCATTCTTCGCGAACAGGTATCGGCGTAAAAAATATGAGAGACGTGCAAATCGGAAATCTGACGGTCGGCAACGACCGCCCGCTCACCCTTATTGCGGGGCCTTGCCAATTGGAAAGCGCGGATCATGCGCAGATGATTGCAGGTATCCTAAAAGAGGCCTGCGAAAAGGCAGGCGCGCAGTATATTTTCAAGGGCAGCTTTGATAAGGCCAATCGCACCTCACTCAATGCCGCGCCCCCCTTGGGCTTGGATAAAGGCCTTGAGGTTTTGGCATCTGTTAAATCCACGATTGGCGTGCCTGTTCTGACCGATATTCACGAAAAAGAGCAATGCGCGCCCGTGGCCGAGGTGGTGGATATTCTCCAGATCCCTGCTTTTCTGTGTCGCCAAACCGCCCTTTTGCTAGCGGCGGGAAGGACGGGTGCCGTGATCAACGTCAAAAAGGGACAGTTTCTTGCCCCGTGGGATATTCCCAATGTGGTCGCCAAAATCGAAAGCACGGGCAATGATCGGATCCTGCTCACCGAGCGCGGGGTCAGTTTCGGCTATAACCGCCTCGTGGTTGATATGCAGTCTCTGCCCGAGATGGCAAAAACGGGCTGCCCCGTTGTAATGGATGCAACCCACGCTGTGGCACAACCTGGGGGCTTGGGTGGCGCATCAGGCGGGCAGCGCGAATTTGCACCTGTTTTGGCCCGCGCCGCCGTGGCGGTTGGTGTGGCCGCGGTCTTTACCGAGACGCACCAAGACCCCGACAACGCCCCTTGCGATGGCCCCAACATGATCCGCCTGGCGGATATGCCCGCATTAATTGAAATGTTGATGCAGCTTGACCACTTGGCCAAAGCCAACCCAATCCGCATTTAACCCAAGCCCAATAAGGTATTCGTCATGACAAAACCCCTCACCGAGGTCACCCCGAATACATGGGCCTTCTTGCGCGATCCGATGATCAAACCGACAGGGTTTCGCGAATATGATGCACGCTGGCGTTTTCCCGAAGAGATTAACCTGCCAGGCGTTACTGCCTTGGGTCTAGGGCTTGGCACACAAATGCATGAGGCCGGCATTCGCCCTGAGATCGTGGTGGCCAATGATTACCGCGACTATTCGCTCTCGGTCAAAAACGCGCTGATCTTGGGTTTGATGCAGGCGGGGATCAAGGTGCGGGATATCGGCCCCGCCCTCAGCCCGATGGCCTATTTTGCGCAATTTCACCTTGATGCGCCAGCCGTGGCCATGGTGACAGCCAGCCATAACCCCAATGGATGGACAGGGGTGAAAATGGGATTTGAAAAGCCCCTCACCCATGGCCCAGTCGAGATGGCGCGTTTGCGCGATATCGTTTTGGACGGCGCGGGCGTGGCGCGCACGGGCGGCGCGTATGAGTTTGTCGATGGAGTCAAAGAGGCCTATTTGGATGATCTCGTTGGCGATTTCAAAATGACCCGCAAGCTGCGCGTGGTCTGCGCCACGGGCAATGGCACGGCTTCGGCCTTTGCCCCTGAGTTATTCGCGCGCATGGGGGTCGAGGTGGTCGCATCGCATAATGCGCTTGATTACACATTCCCGCATTACAACCCAAACCCCGAAGCGATGGAAATGTTGCATGACATGGCGGACACGGTGCGTGAAAGCGGCGCTGATTTCGCGCTTGGGTTTGACGGGGACGGCGATCGTTGCGGCGTGGTCGACAATGAAGGCGAAGAAATTTTTGCCGATAAGATGGGCGTGATCTTGGCCCGCGATCTGGCCAAACATCACAAGGGTGCGATTTTCGTAGCTGATGTGAAATCTACGGGGCTGTATGCCTCTGACCCTGAATTGCGGGCGCTTCGCGCGCGGGCGGATTATTGGAAAACCGGCCACAGCCATATGAAACGCCGCGTGCATGAATTGGGCGCACTCGCGGGGTTCGAAAAATCGGGCCACTACTTCTTCGCGCCGCCTCTGGGACGTGGCTATGATTGCGGCATGCGCGTTGCGGTAGAAATCTGCAAATTGATGGATCGCAACCCTGACGCCTCTATGGCGGATCTGCGCCGCGCTTTGCCCCAAACCTACGCCACCCCGACCATGTCGCCCTATTGCGCGGACACGCAAAAATACGATGTTCTCGCTCGGTTGGTGGAAAAACTCGTGGCTTTACATGGTCAAGGCGGCTCACTGGGCGGGCAGAAAATCGTGGATGTCGTAACGGTAAATGGCGCGCGGGTAGTGTTGGAAAATGGCGGATGGGGCCTTGTGCGGGCCTCATCCAACACGCCAAATTTGGTGGTTGTCTGCGAAAGTCCCGCCAGTGAAGCAGAAATGCGCGCAATCTTCCAAGACCTAGACGCGATCATTCGAACAGAACCCGATGTCGGGGCCTATGATCAAACGATTTGAGACCACGAAAATAAACCAAAGATTTTTCACACAAGGGTCTTGATCCTACGACCCGCGCAAAGTAACTAGCGCGTCACGGTTGGGGTGTAGCCAAGTGGTAAGGCAACGGTTTTTGGTACCGCGTACCGTAGGTTCGAATCCTACCACCCCAGCCAGTTCTTCCCAAAACTGACCGCTACACCCGACAGGTAACAAAATGGCGCGCTCCCGGCTGATCATGCCATCCCAGCAGTGGATACGTCTATATTTCGTTGGGATTGCGCGCTTTGATGCGCGCATCCTTTCGCGATAGCTGATAGGGTCTCTCATTGGACAGGTTCGGAATTTGTGCCCGCGCGTGATCTGCACGGCTCAAATCCAAATCGCAGATATGCAAGGCGGGCGCGGCCGTGCCTGCATCCAATAAAATCTCGCCCCATGGAGCGACAACCATCGAATGACCATAGGTGCTGCGCCCATCTTCATGGCTGCCTGATTGGGCGGCGGCTACGATAAAACTGCCCGTCTCAATGGCACGAGCACGCAGCAGAACCTCCCAATGAGCTTGGCCCGTGGTCACCGTAAAGGCCGATGGCACAAAGATCATGCGTGCGCCCGCCTTGGCATAGTCGCGAAAGAGATGGGCAAAGCGGATATCATAACACACGCTCATCCCCCACGGGCCCCAAGGGGTGTCGACCAACATCGCCTGATCCCCCGCGTTAAATCGGCTCGACTCTCCAATTGGGGCCTGCCCGTCCAATGCGATATCAAACAGATGAATCTTATCATAGACCGCGACCACATCCCCATCAGGCGCGATCAAAACAGCGTGATTGCGGAATTTTTCTGCGCCTTCAGGTCGGATCGGTGTTGTGCCTGCTTGGATCCAAAGGTTGTGCCTGCGCGCCGCATTGCGCGCGGCATCCAGAAACGGATCTTCCGAAGCGGTCTTGACCTGTGCCAAAGCTTTCTCACGATCGCGGCACATCAAACCCGCCACTTCAGGCAGACATAAAAGATCTGCGCCCGCTGCCGCTGCATCGCGTGCAAACTCTTGCATCACGGCGATATTTGGGGCGTGGGTCGTGGCAGAACACATCTGCCCAAGAGCCACACGCAGATGATCGGCGGCCTCGCTCATGACCCGCCTGCCTCGGCGCGGGCAATAAGGTTTGCAACCTCAGGGCCAAGTGCCTCGACCACCAAAGCCACGCCCTTGGCATTAGGGTGAATGCCATCGGGCTGCATCAAATCGCTCAATGCCTCTTGGCGGTTACTTTCTGCGGCCGCGGCAATAGGCCCAAGAAAATCAAGCACAAGACTAGTCTCATATTGGGCCGCGAGATCGGGGTAAATCGCGTCAAATTCAGCCGTAAATGCGGGGCCGTAATTATTGGGCGCGGGCAAGCCCACCAAAAGAACAGGCAAATTGCGCGCAGATATTTTCTGCAAAATTGCCTCAAGGTTGGCGCGACTGGTTGCAGGTGGAATCCCACGCAATAGGTCATTTCCCCCCAATGCCACGATCACGGCATCCACATCAGGGGTCAGCGTCCAGTCAATCCGAGACAGCCCCCCTGCGGTCGTGTCACCCGAGACACCCGCATTGACGACTTGTGCATCAAGACCTTGCTCATTGATCCAATTTTGCAGCTGCGGCACGAAACCTTCGCCTTGGGGCAAGCCGTATCCTTGGGTCAGACTGTCGCCCAGGGCAACGACCTGCACCTGCGCGACCCCCGTCTGTGGCAGCAGCATCAGCAGCACGCCAAAGAGCGCCGCCCAGACAAGCCGCCCCTTGCCGCAGCGCGGCAAAACCCCATATCGAGTTTCAACCAAGTATGCGGGGTTATTGAACATGGCCGAAACCATCCTTTCGCTTGAAGACGCAAGTCTGTCCTTGATGGGCAATGCGGGCCCTGTCGATATCCTACATGGGGTGTCTTTGACGATAAGCAAAGGGGAAAGCGTCAGCCTCGTTGGGCCATCGGGTTCGGGCAAGTCTTCGCTCTTAATGTTGATGGGTGGATTAGAGCGCCCCACATCGGGCACAGTGCGTGCGCTTGATCATGATTTGGGACGTATGGATGAAGATGCCTTAGCGCGGTTTCGCCGCAACCATATGGGCGTTGTTTTTCAATCTTTTCACCTCATCCCAACCATGACTGCGCTTGAGAATGTTGCAACGCCCCTTGAATTGGCAGGGGTGGCAGATGCGTTTGATCGGGCCGAGGCGGAACTGGCTTCGGTTGGCCTTGCGCATCGTGCGGGGCATTATCCTGCGCAAATGTCAGGCGGTGAACAACAGCGCGTAGCCTTGGCCCGTGCGGCAGCACCGCGCCCCTCGATCTTATTGGCGGATGAACCCACAGGTAATTTGGACGCAACCAATGGGGCGCAGATCATGGACCTTCTGATAGATCTGCAAACCCGTCACGGGGCTACGCTGATCCTCGTCACCCATTCTTCGGAACTGGCCGCAAAATGTGACCGCATGGTCACCTTGCGCGATGGTCGGGTCGTCTCAGAAACACGCCCGCAAAAAGGATCGTGCATATGATCATGGCGTGGCGAATTGCGCAGCGCGAATTGCGCGCGCAATGGCGTGCGGAGTTGCGTGGTTTTCGCATTTTTCTCGCCTGTTTGATTTTGGGCGTGGCGGCTATCGGCACTGTTGGCACAGTGCGCAGCGCAATTGGCGATGGCTTGTCGCGTGAGGGGGCGGTGATCCTTGGCGGTGACGCTGAAATGGAATTCACCTATCGCGGCCCAAATGATGAAGAGCGCGCCTTTATGGCAGCAATCTCAACGGATGTCTCTGAGACCATCGAACTGCGGTCTATGGCGGGTTTCACGGGGCCCGAGGGGATGGATTACACCCTGACCCAATTGCGGGCGGTCGATGCGGCCTATCCGCTCTATGGCGCGGCGGGTCTTATACCAGATCACCCGATCCAAGAGGCCATTTCAGCGCAAAACGGCCTGTATGGCGCGGTGATGCAGCAAGTGCTGATTGATCGTTTGGGCATGCAAATTGGTGATATCTTCACCATTGGAACAGCAGAATTTCAACTGCGCGCCGCCCTTGATGCAGAACCTGATGGCGCGGCAGGCGGCTTTGGCCTTGGCCCGCGCACCATCATATCGCTGGACGGATTAACCGCCTCAGGCCTGATCCAACCCGGCACACTGTATGAAACCGAAGTGCGGCTGAAACTGCCCGAAGGGGCAAATTTCGATAGCTTGCGCAGTCAGATGGAGGCAGCTTTTCCCGAAGGCGGTATCCGCTGGCAAGACAGCCGCCGCGCGGCCCCGGGGGTGCAACGCTTTGTCGATCGTATCGGCACGTTCTTGGTGTTGGTTGGCCTCGCAGGTCTGGCCGTAGGTGGGGTTGGCATTGCTGCCGCGGTGCGGGCCTATTTGGAAAATCGTCTATCCACCATTGCGATCCTGAAAACCATCGGGGCCGAGGGGCATACGATCTTTGCCGCCTATCTGATCCAAATTATTATTTTGGGTGCCGTTGGCGTTGGCATGGGAGTGGTGCTTGGGGCGCTGTTGCCGCTTGTGGCGGCTCCGTTCTTGGCGCCGCATATGCCTGTGGATTTGAACATAACCATCGCCCCTGCTGCCCTTCTTGAGGCGGCGAGCTATGGCGCGCTGACGGCGTTAATCTTTACGCTGCTACCCTTGGCGCAAACCGAACGCCTGCGCGCCGCAGCGATCTTTCGAGATGCGGCAAGCCCAGCCATTGCCATCCCGCGCAAACGCTATATCGCAGCGCTGCTTGGCCTATGCGCCGCGCTCTTGGGACTGGCGCTATGGCGGTCTGGCGTGCCGATTTTGACGCTTGGCGCAGCAGGGGGGATTGCCGCAGCCATTTTGATCCTATGGGTGGCTGCATGGGTGTTGCGCCGCGTCTTGCGCAATTTGGCGCGCGGGCGCGCCTTACGCGGACGGGTCATGTTGCGCGCGGCCCTCGCTGCGATTGCCGCCCCCCGTTCAGAAGCGACCGCGGTGATGATCTCGCTGGGTCTGGGCCTGTCAGTTCTGGCGGCGGTGGGGCAAATCTCGTCCAATCTACAAAATGCGATTGACCGCGACCTTCCCGAGGTTGCCCCCTCCTATTTCTTTGTCGATATCCAACCAAACCAGATTGACCCCTTTCTCACCCGCACGGCAAGCGACCCTGCGGTATCACGGGTGGAAACCGCGCCCATGCTGCGCGGCATCGTGACGGAGATCAACGGGCAAGACGCGCGCGAAGTAGCAGGGGATCACTGGGTCGTGCGCGGGGATCGTGGCCTGACCTATCTGGACGAAGCCCCACCATCTGACCAAATCGTTGCAGGGCAATGGTGGGATCAAGGCTATGACGGGCCACCATTGATGGCCTTTGCTGCCGAAGAGGCCGCCGAATTAGGTGTCGGGCTTGGCGATCAGATCACTGTTAACGTTTTGGGGCGGGACATCACCGCGACCATTGCCGCGCTGCGTGAGGTTGATTTCTCGAATGCAGGGATTGGGTTTGTTATGACCCTCTCCTCTAACGCGCTTGCAGGCGCACCTCATACATTCATCGCAACAGTCTATGCCGAAGAGTCCGCAGAAGCGCAGTTGTTGCGTGATATTGCGGGCGATGCCCCCAATATTACCGCCATTCGCATCCGTGATGCACTAGACCGCGTGGCCGAGGCGCTTGGGGCCATTGCAACGGCAACGTCCCTTGGCGCAGGCGTGACCCTGTTGACAGGATTGATCGTCTTAATCGGTGCGGCCGCATCGGGCGAACGGGCGCGCAGCTATGAGGCGGCACTTTTGAAAACCCTCGGCGCCTCGCGTGGGCAAATCCTGTCATCCTTCGCCCTTCGTTCCGCATTGTTAGGGGCGATGGCGGGCTTGGTCGCCCTTGGCGCAGGCACGCTTGGAGGCTTTGCGGTCATGGAATTTGTGATGGAGGCGCCCTTTCAGTTTGATCTTACCTCGGCCATTCTCATCATTGGGGGCGGTGCCTTGGTCAGCCTTGCTGCGGGGCTTGGTTACGCATGGCGACCTTTGGCCATGCGCCCTGCGGGACGGTTGCGCGCGCGCGATTAAGCGCGCGGCCGCGCCGCAAATTTAGCCTTGCTTATGCGCCCATATCCGCGCAGATTTTAACCATGTTCAAACTGTTCAAGCGCACCCCCAAACCCACAGGACAGGCAGCCTTAGGTCAGGGCAAAGGCGGGCAACCGCGGCCTGAATTAGCAAGCTATATCGTGGGCGACCTTATGGGCTGCGCCAGTTTGCTTGAAGGCATTTTGGCGCGCATTGATGCCCATATCGGCAATAGTGGCGCAACAAATCCACAATTGGTTTTCGTTGGAAATTACTTGCACGCGGGCGGTCAAGGGTTAGCCACGCTCGACCGCCTGATTGATCTGACCCAAGAATTTCCAAATAACGTCACCTGTCTTTGCGGTGCGCAGGAACGGCTTTTGCTCGATAGTTTAGATGCGCCGGCGGTGCGACTTCAACGCTGGCTGCGTGCAGGGGCACCGCGATTTTTGCAGGAACTCAAGCTTGACCCGAACCTGCCACCCGATGACTTGGTTACACATTTATCAGAAGTCTTGGGAGAGGCGCGCATTACATGGTTAGCCAACCTGCCGTTGTTTTGGAAATCAGGCAGCTTGGCTGCAACCCATGCTGGCGCTGATCCGCATCATCCGCTTGACCAACAAAGCGGGCGCAATCTGATCTGGGGCCATCCTGAATTTGCCTATCGCCTGCGTGGAGATGGCCTATGGATAGCCCACGGCCATAACGCTGTCGAAAGCGCAACCCAAGCGGAGGGGCGCATCGCGCTAAACACCCGCCCCGATGAAACAGGACGCCTAAGCGCCGTGGCAATTTTGCCCGATGGCAGCACCACCGAATTGCATACCTAAGAGAGAGGTGAGCGCGGACTAACCGGGGAGAGCTGATTAATCCGCGCTTTTAAGGAGAAATCGGGTGTCCCTCAGGGGTGACGGCAGGATCCCGTTAGGACACCCGAAACGCTTTGCCCATCTCAAACCACTGGAAGGGACTAACAACCAGAGACTTGGGCCTTGCGTGTAAATGGCCTTTGCGCGCGTGGCTTCGCATCGGCCCAATCAGGTTTGCGCCTGATCATGACCAAGATTTAGGGTCACCCTTGCTGAAAGAAAATATTGCATTACAACATATTTTGATAGGAAAAAACTAACGAAGCATCTGCCATGCCAATTCCAAAAATTCCGCTTACCTTGCGCCAACTTCGGTACTTGGTCGCGATTGAGGAAACGGGCCATTTCCGCCTAGCGGCAGAATCCTGTGGGATATCGCAACCCTCGCTCTCGGTGCAGATCAAAACCCTGGAGGAGGCATTATCCCTGACCCTGATTGAACGGGGGCGCGGGCCTGTAAAATTGACCCTAGCGGGACGCGAAGTTGTGGCGCGCGCGCGCGATATTTTGGACGCGACTCAAGCGATTGTTGATCTATCCGCAACCTTGCAAACGGGCCTCGCGGGCACATTGCGCCTTGGCACGTCCACCACGCTGGGGCCTTATCTGATGCCACATATCGTGGGCGATTTGCATCGCTCCCACCCTGATCTGCGCCTATATGTGCGCGAGGCGGCCCCACATGACCTTGCCCGTCAAATCAGCGAAGGGGGCCATGATCTGATCCTGACGCAATTGCCAATCCCTGGCGCGTCTTTGGTCACGGAGCGGTTGTTCCGAGAGCCCTTGGTCGTGGCAATCTCAGCCGATCATCCGCTCGCGCAGCGCAGCCAAATTGAACCGCAAGACCTCAGCGGCGAAACAATCCTGTCACTGTCGCCGAATTATGCGCTGCATGATCAGATATCTGCACTTTGTGTTGAAACAGGGGCGACATTGTCGCGCGAATATGAGGGCACATCGCTTGATGCCCTGCGCCAGATGGTTGCAATGGGGATGGGGGCCACGTTTTTGCCTGCGCTTTATGTGCGTTCTGAAATATTGGGGCGCGCGCAGGATGTTGCGGTAAGGCCTTTTAAGGGCAAGCGTTTTTCGCGCTCTATTGGGCTTGTATGGCGCTCAACCTCAGGGGCCAGCACTGCGCATCGGCAATTGGCCGATGTGATCCGCGGCTATGCGCGTCAATTGCCCGAACTGATCATCGAGGGCTAGGCGCGCCCCAATATCGCACCGCTTTTGCCGCGCTTGCGCCCTTCTGCCGCCGTTCTTGAGTGAAACAATCTGTCCCATAGAGACTCAATGTTGAGCCGCAGTGTAGAAGGCGACAGAGTATGAATGGGCAGCAAGACGAAAACAATCAACGGCTAAGCCTTGCCGATTTAGAGGCGCTGAGTTTTGACAGCCTCAGCAGATTGTCGGCCAAAACACATCAAGCCAAACCTCTTGCACGCCGCATCGCCCGCGCCGAAGCCGAGGGACGCGCCCGCGCAGGCCTTCGCTATTTATTGCATTGCCTTGAGGATCTGGCGCTTGGTCGCTGTGATGGGGGGGGCGATGCCGAAATTGCAGCCCAGACAAGGCGTGCGGTTACATTGTGACATCGCCAACGGCTTTTTGCCCGCAGCCTTTGATCTGGCCCTGCCCGAGTTTCTGCAGATCGCCGAGGCGGAAGGCACGGCCTGTTTGGCCTTTGCCAATGGTCATAGCCCAGGATTTCTGCCGCAGATGGCCGAAGACGTTGCGCGGCGCGGCTATGTGAGCTTGGCGCTATCGACCGACACGGCATGCATCAGCACAAACCCGCCTTTGCCCCCGACTTTGGGGGATAATCCAATGGCACTGGCAGTCCCTGACAAGCGCGGACAGGGTGTGTTGATTTTTGAACAAGGCCAAGCCGCGATATCGCGCGACACTGTGTTTGATCACATCAAATCAAGAACCACGCTGCCGCCCCACCTTGCGCTTGATGACCACGGGCGCGCCACGCAAAATCCCCGCGCGGCGATTGAGGGCAGCATCTTGCCTGTTCAGGGCAGCTACGGGTTCAATATTGCGGTAATGGTCGAAATTCTCGTGCTCAGCCTTGTTGGGGCGGGGGCCTCGGCCATGATCAGTGACCCTGATGATCGAAGCAGCGGGCCGCTGCGCATGGGGCATTGTCTTTTTGCCATCAAGCCGCAATCATACGGGCAGGTATCGGCGCTTGAGCAATTCGCCCAAGCCCTTCTCGCCGATGCCCCCAATAGGTTGCAGGCGCTTTCGCGTAGGCAAAAATTTGAAACCGCGCTGACAGAAGGGGTCGCTGTGCCTCAGGCGCTATTGGAACGGATCATCGCCGCATGACGCGACCCGATCTTAAGGGGATCAGCCTCAAGAGCCTTGAGACCTTCGAGGTAATGGCGCGCACGGGATCGCTGTCCGATGCGGCAGAGGAAATGGGTCTATCCGTGCCCGCCGCCTCGCAACAACTGCGCAATTTATCTTTGGCGGTGGGGGTTGAATTGATTGACACCCGCAGGCGGCCTATTGGCCTGACACCTGCGGGGCGGTTGTTCCTAAAACGGGTGCAAGTGGCGCTTGGCGCGCTGCGTGCAGGGCAAAAAGATCTCAGCCGCCTAAACCTATCGGGCATATCCGCCCTTGGTCTTGGGGTTATTGATGATTTTGAGAATGATCTAACCCCACAATTGGCCGCACGTTTGGCCGAGACGCTCAGCGATTGTAAATTCCGCCTACAAACTGGGGCGAGCCACATCTTGCTCAATATGTTGGCCAAGCGGAACCTTGATATGATCATTTGCGCCGCACCGCAGACCGCGCCCGCAGATATCGTGGCGCACCCGATTGTGCAGGATCCCTATATTTTGGCCCTCCCAAAAGGATATGCCTTTGAGGGAAGGTTCGAAGACTTGGGCGGGCTTGCTTTTTTGGGGCGCGACCCTGCGCAGGTCATGGCGCAGCATATTGATGAGTATCTTCAGATGCATGATATGCAGGTTAGTCGCAGATTTGAGATCGACTCGAACCAATCCATTTCGGCCCTCGTGGCGGCAGGGCTTGGCTTCACCATCACAACGCCCCTGAGCCTGATGCGGGGCGAGCGATTTGCGGATGGGATTGACACCTACCCCTTGCCCTCACCCGCGCAACCGCGCCAGATCATGCTCTATTGCAGTGATGACTGGACGGGCGCCATTCCCAGTGAAATGGCGAACCTGATCCGCGATCTTTCACAAAAGCTGTTCATCGCGCCAGCCCTGCAAAGGATGCCTTGGCTGGGGGCGGATTTCCGCCTTCTTTAGCGCCCTTAATTTCGGGTGACTCGCGCGCGGTTTTGGCCCTCCATCAACCGATAATCAGGAAAAACACCACATGTTGGGGTTGCGCCGCAGCGCAGAATTTAGCGCTAACTCTCTAAAAGCGCACAAATACAACCTATGGTTTAAATTTGCCCGCCACCAAACTAGGTATGTTTTCCGAGGAAATTTTCGAAAATTGTTAATAAATTTACAAATTCCGCAACGCAGTGTAAATTTGTTACACAGAAATCGCGGAAATCAGGATGTATTCCTTCTGAAGCCAAAAACTTGGTGTAAACTGTTTGTGATTGATAGCGGTGTGCGTGATCGGGAAATCAGGCCAAGAATGGGGCCACTGTCGACTTTGCGAAACCGCCCAATGGAGGGGGTAAGGACGCAAAATTTGGGGATCGGGGAGGATCTGTTTTAGTCATCACATGAGCTGCGTTTGTGTCGTTTGTTTACGTTGAACAGGCACGAACCGCCATATTTCCACGAAGGGATCGGGGTGAGCGACACCCAAGCTGCGGCGCGGCACCCTTTGTCAAACGACATCCGCGCCGCCACCTTTGAGGGAGAACTACATTGCCAACGACTTCGAAATTCCCTGACCTTCTTGCTGGCGCGCATATTGACGCGGATAAGTACACAGCAATGTATGAGGCCTCCATTTCCGATCCCGAGGCGTTTTGGGGCGAACAAGGCAAGCGCCTTGATTGGATCAAGCCCTACACCAAGGTCAAAAACACCTCCTTTGCCTATGATAATGTAGATATCCGTTGGTATGAGGACGGCACGCTGAACGTAGCGGCAAACTGCATTGATCGCCATTTGGCAACGCGCGGCGATCAGACCGCGATTTTGTTTGAACCAGACGATCCCAACGAAGCCGCGCAGCATATCACCTACGCACAGCTTGGCGATGAAGTGGGCCGTTTTGCCAACACCCTGAAATCATTGGGCGTTAAGCGCGGTGATCGTGTTGTTCTCTATTTGCCTATGATCCCCGAGGCAGCCTATGCCATGCTTGCGTGCGCGCGCATCGGCGCGATCCACTCCGTGGTCTTCGCGGGCTTCTCGCCTGACGCATTGGCAAATCGGATCAATGACTCGGAAGCACGGGTTGTCATCACTTCGGACGGCGCTCCCCGCGGCGGTCGTGTGACCGATCTGAAATCTAACGTGGATAAGGCGTTTTTGCATTGTGATGACAATGTGAAATGCTTGGTCGTGAAGCGCACAGGTCAAGATGTAACTTGGACCGATGGTCGCGATATCTGGTATCATGACGCCTCTGCGGGCCAATCCACCGCCTGCCCTGCGGAAGAAATGAACGCTGAAGATCCGCTGTTCATTCTTTACACCTCGGGCTCAACGGGAAAGCCGAAGGGCGTTGTTCATACGTCAGGTGGCTATCTGACTTATGCTGCGATGACGCATCAATACACATTCGACTATCATGATGGCGATGTGTTCTGGTGCACTGCCGATGTGGGTTGGGTGACAGGCCACAGCTATATCATCTACGGCCCGCTTGCGAATGGCGCGACAACCTTGATGTTTGAAGGCGTGCCAACCTATCCAGACGCGGGCCGTTTCTGGGCTGTTTGTGAAAAGCACAAAGTGAACCAATTCTACACCGCCCCTACAGCCATTCGTTTGCTGATGGGTCAGGGTAATGAATTCGTGACCAAATACGATCTCTCTAGCCTCAAGCTTTTGGGGTCGGTGGGCGAGCCTATCAACCCAGAAGCATGGAATTGGTATAGTGACGTTGTTGGCAAGGGGAACTGCCCCATTGTTGACACATGGTGGCAGACCGAAACGGGCGGCCATTTGATTACGCCTCTGCCAGGTGCAACCAAACTCAAGCCGGGCTCAGCGACAAATCCATTCTTCGGCGTTCAGCCCGTGCTGTTGGATGCGACCACTGGTCAAGAAATCCACGAAACCGCCGCAGAAGGCGTTTTGTGTATCAAAGACAGCTGGCCTGGTCAGATGCGCACTCTGTGGGGTGATCCTGATCGCTTTGTGCAGGCTTATTTCAGTGACTACAAAGGCTATTACTTCACAGGGGACGGATGCCGCCGTGACGAAGATGGCTATTACTGGATCACGGGCCGCGTGGATGATGTGATCAACGTGTCGGGCCACCGCATGGGCACAGCCGAGGTTGAATCGGCGCTTGTGGCACATGAAAAAGTATCAGAGGCCGCAGTGGTGGGCTTCCCCCATGATCTCAAAGGTCAGGGGATCTACTGCTACGTCACGTTGATGGCGGGTGAAGAGCCCTCCGAAGAATTGCGGGCAGAATTGACCAATTGGGTGCGTAAAGAGATCGGCCCAATTGCAAAACCAGACGCGCTGCAATTTGCACCTGGCCTGCCAAAAACGCGGTCGGGGAAAATCATGCGCCGCATTTTGCGTAAGATTGCCGAAAACGATTTCGGCAGCCTTGGCGACACATCGACCTTGGCAGATCCAAGCGTGGTGGATGACCTCATCGCCAATCGCATCGTTAAGTAACGCGTGGAATTCAGTAAATGACGGCAGTTACGATGACACGACCAGTTAACTTAATCCTTCTCGGGCCTCCGGGCGCTGGGAAGGGCACCCAAGCCCGCATGCTAGAAGAGGCATTCGGGCTTGTGCAGCTGTCCACTGGTGACTTGCTGCGTGGCGCAGTCAATGCAGGCACACCCGCAGGCTTGACCGCGAAATCGGTTATGGAAAAGGGCGAGTTGGTCTCGGATGAGATTGTGCTCGCCGTTCTCGAAGAACGCCTTCAGCAGCCCGATGTGGCCGCAGGCACAATTCTGGATGGTTTCCCCCGCACCGCCGCGCAAGCCGAGGCACTTGATGGCCTTTTGGCGGCACGGAACCAGCTGATTGACGCTGTCATCAGCCTTGAGGTGGATGATGAAGCGATGGTGGCCCGCGTATCGGGTCGCTATACCTGCGCCGATTGTGGCGAAGGATATCATGACGAATTCAAGCAACCCGCAACAGAGGGTGTTTGTGACAAATGTCAGGGCAGCTCGTTTAAGCGCCGCCCTGATGATAATGCCGAAACAGTGCGCACGCGCCTGTCGGCATATCATGCCCAAACGGCCCCCCTTATCGAGTATTACAATGCCCGCGGCACGCTTAGCAAAGTCGCGGCTATGGGGGCTATTGACGATATTGCCAAGGCACTTGGCAATATCGTGTCCCACCTCACTGGGGCGTAATTGGGCAAAAGAATTCTGTCGGCGCCTTAGGAGGAGGCGGCGTCAGATGTCACCGTTGGGGCAGTGCCTCACTGGTTAGAAACCGAAGGGAGATATCAATGGCCGAAAAGGCAAATAACTCTGAATACTGGGCCGCGAACATCCGCTTGGTCACCCTATGCTTGGTGATCTGGGCGCTGTGTTCCTATGGCTTTGCTATTCTTTTCCGCCCGATGCTTAGCGGCATCGCGGTGGGTGGCACAGATCTGGGCTTCTGGTTTGCTCAGCAAGGTTCAATCCTCGTATTCCTTGTTCTGATTTTCTTCTACGCAGCGCGTATGAACAAATTAGACAAAGAATATGGCGTGGACGAAGAGTAAGGGACGGGCCAGATTATGGAACAAACAACACTCAATATTATCGTTGTGGGGCTGTCGTTTGCGCTCTACTTCGGTATCGCAATTTGGGCCCGCGCGGGCTCCACATCTGAATTCTACGCCGCTGGGCGTGGTGTTCCGCCTGTCTTGAACGGTATGGCAACTGCAGCTGACTGGATGTCGGCGGCCTCCTTCATCTCAATGGCAGGTCTTATCGCATTCGTAGGCTATAACAACTCGACCTTCCTCATGGGCTGGACGGGCGGTTACGTGCTTATGGCGATGCTTCTTGCACCCTATTTGCGCAAATTTGGCAAGTATACGGTTCCTGAGTTCGTAGGCGACCGTTTCTACAGCCAAACTGCACGCGTTGTGGCCGTAGCCTCACTGATTGTGATGTCCGTGACTTACGTTATCGGTCAGATGACTGGTGCTGGCGTGGCCTTCTCTCGCTTCCTCGAAGTTGACAAAACAACGGGTCTCTACATTGCCTCCGCAACCGTTTTCGTTTACGCGGTTTTAGGTGGCATGAAGGGCATCACCTATACGCAGGTGGCGCAGTATTGTGTTCTGATCACTGCGTATACGATCCCTGCTGTGTTCATCTCACTGCAACTGACAGGTAACCCAATCCCAAGCCTCGGCCTCTTCTCCGAGCACACCGCCTCTGGCCAGCCTCTGCTGACCACATTGGACGGCTTGCTGACGGATCTGGGCTTCAATGCTTACACCACAGGCTCTAGCCCATGGTTGATGGCCTTGTTTACCTTGTCTCTAATGATTGGTACCGCGGGTCTGCCCCACGTGATCATTCGCTTCTTCACCGTTCCCAAAGTGTCAGACGCACGTTGGTCTGCTGGCTGGGCACTGGTGTTCATCGCGCTGCTTTACCTAACCGCTCCTGCGGTGGGTGCTATGGCTCGTTTGAACATCATGACCACCATGTGGCCAAATGGCGTTGAAGGTGAGCCTGTTGCACAAGCTGATCTGCCTGATTGGTTCAACACTTGGTCGGTGACTGGCCTTCTGGCTGTTGAAGACAAGAACGGCGATGGCCTGATCCAGTACTACAATGAAAATAACGCTGGTATGGCTGAAATGGCAGCTGAGCGTGGTTGGGCAGGAAACGAGCTTGTCACGTTCAACCGTGACATCCTCGTTTTGGCAAACCCAGAAATCGCACAGCTTCCAGGTTGGGTTATCGCTCTGATCGCGGCAGGTGGTCTGGCAGCGGCTCTGTCCACTGCGGCGGGTCTTCTGTTGGCGATCTCCTCTTCCATCAGCCACGATTTGATCAAGTCGGTGATCAATCCTGACATCTCGGAGAGAGGCGAGCTTCTGGCCGCACGCATCTCGATGGCAGGCGCGATTGCTTTGGCAACCTATCTTGGTCTGAACCCTCCAGGCTTTGCGGCGCAAACCGTGGCTCTGGCATTCGGTCTGGCAGCAGCTTCGCTGTTCCCAACACTGATGATGGGTATCTTCTCCAAGCGCATGAACTCCGCAGGTGCAACAGCAGGTATGCTTGCAGGTTTGATTTCAACCTGTCTCTACCTGTTCACATTCTTGGGTTGGTTCTTCATCCCAGGCACCAACATGCTGGATAACACTGCAGCGAACTACCTGTTCGGCATCCCACCAACCCATTTCGGGCCAGTGGGCGCATTGCTGAACTTTGCAGTTGCATTCGCAGTAGCCCGCGTGACAGCAGAGCCTCCGCAGGAGATCCAAGACCTCGTGGAATCCGTACGTATCCCACGTGGCGCAGGTGCAGCCATCAACAAGTGATCCTTTGATCACTTAGGGGCTACCCCTTAAGAAAAATGGGCGCATTCCGATCAATCGGGATGCGCCTTTTTCATAAATAGTCTAGGCTGAGCCAGACCGACCAAACAGACCCAGATCCAGATGCCAAAAGAAATCCTGACACTTCTGTCACAAACGCACCCCTATGACAGCTTACCGCATGATTATCTGGCGGAACTGGCAGGGCAGGTGAACCGCTCCATGGCGAAAGCGGGCGCTGTGATTTATCACGCGGGCGCGCCGCTTGAGGCGCTTTACCTCATCGTGTCAGGGCAGGTTGATATCACCGAACCCAATGGTGAACTGGTCTCGATCCTCGGCCCAAAAAACTCCTTCGGAGAGCGTGGCTTGATGCGCGATGGTATTGCGCCTGTCACCGCAACCGCGGTGAAACCAACCGAACTTTTGGAAGTCAAGGCGCCACTTTTCCATAAATTGGTGAAAGAGCACCCCGCCTTTCTAGATTTCTTTGACCGCACCCGCCCAGCCCGCGCCAAGCGCAGTGCGTTGTCGACGCAAACCTTGGGCGATTTAATGACGCGCAATCCTCTGACCTGCACAGCGCAAGACAGCTTGCTGAGCGCCGCGAAAAAGATGCGGGATCACCGCGTCTCTTGCTTGCTTGTCACCTCCGAAACGGGGGCGCTGCAAGGGATCATCACCACACGCGACTTAACCAATCGCGCGATGGCGGCGGGGCTGCCATCAGACACGGCCGTGGCTGAAGTGATGACGCGCGACCCCAAGACCTTGCCCGCCTCCGCCCTTGTGGCTGATGCGCTGCATTTGATGGTCGAGCATGGGTTTACCCATATGCCCGTCATGGATCGCGGGCAGCCCGAAGGCATATTAAGCCAGACCGATATGATGCGCTTTCAGGCGACCAGTTCCGCCTCAATCATCATGGATATCGCCTATGCCGCAAATAGCGCAGAAATTGCCAAATATGTAAAAGGCATCCCTGCCCTTTTGATGCAATTGGTTGGGGCAAATAATGATCATCAGGTGGTCACACGCCTGATCACCGATATCGGTGATGCCGCGACCCGGCGGTTGCTAAAACTTGCCGAAGACCATCTTGGGCCGCCGCCTGTGCCCTATCTGTGGCTGGCCTGTGGCAGCCAAGGTCGGCAAGAACAAACGGGCTTGTCCGACCAAGACAATTGCCTGATCATAGACGATGCCATGCGCCCAGAAGACGACGCGTATTTCGCCGCTTTGGCAAAATTCGTCTCGGATGGTTTAGATGAGGCAGGCTATTTCTACTGCCCAGGTGATATGATGGCGACCGCCGCGCGTTGGCGGCAACCCTTACGCGTTTGGCGAAACTATTTCTCGAAATGGATTAACAAACCTGACACCGAGGCGCAGATGTTGGCGTCGGTGATGTTTGACCTACGGCCCATTGGCGGCACGATGGCCCTATTTGACGATCTTCACGCCTCGACCCTTGCAGAGGCTTCGGAAAATTCGATTTTTGTGGCTCATATGATTTCTAATTCGCTCAAGCATACGCCCCCGCTTGGTCTCTTTCGGGGCTTTGCCACTGTTCGGTCGGGCGAGCATAAAGATCGCATTGATCTCAAGCATAACGGCGTTGTGCCCGTGGTGGATTTGGGGCGCATCTATGCGCTGAAAGGACAGTTGAACGAAGTAAACACCCGCGCGCGCTTGGTTGCCGCAATTGACGGAGGTGCGGTTTCTGCCTCGGGCGGACGGGATTTATTGGATGCCTATGACATGATCGCGGAAGCGCGGCTTGCGCATCAAACGCGCCAAATCCGCAATGGCCACGCGCCCGATAATTTCATGGCACCTGCTTATTTATCCGATTTTGATCGAAGTCATCTCCGCGATGCCTTCGTTGTGATTAAAACAATGCAATCGGCAATCGGACAGCGGAGCGGGTTTTTATAACCCCCACGCCTGTTTTTGGTTGCCACGAAAAGAGAAAGACCAACGAAATGCAAATGTTCCTCGTCCTTATTGCGGCACTGTCCTCGGCCTTTGCAGGGGCAGGCATCGCCTATGGCCTGCGCCGCCTGATAGGAGAGCGGATACCAAAATGGTTCGTGCCTGCAGGCGCGGGGCTGGCGATGATCCTGACCACAATATCCCTCGAATATTCATGGGCGCGCGGCGTCATGGCCACCCTGCCCACAGACGCTGTAATGATCGCCACGCGCGAACAGCGCGCTGTTTGGCAGCCGTGGACATATGTGAAGCCATGGATCAAAGGCTTTGTCGCGGTTACCCCGTCAGAGACTATCGAAACAGTCGAAGGCTCGGGCCAATGGGTTGTGCAAACGCGCCTGCATGAGCGGTGGCAGCCCGCGATCATCAAACCCATCTTGGTGGATTGCACCACCCCCGCCCGCGCAGAGATTTTTCCAACCACCAGTTTTGATGCTGATGGCCGCGCCGAGAATGCCGATTGGTTAGCGGTTTCCGCGGATGATCCGTTGATTGCCGTGGTCTGCCCAACTCTGGGCGACTAGGCCGCGTCACCGCTGCGGGAGGAGGAGGCCCGCACGCACATGTTCACCCATCTTAGTTTGCGTTTGCGCATCTTTTTGTTCTTTGCGCTCTTGGCCCTTGGGGGCGCGGCCCTGCTGACCGCGGGTCTGGTGATTGGGTATGTTCGTTTGGGCGAGGATCACGCGCTATCGGCCTTTATCACCGCAGGGGCGGTTGGGGCATTTGCAATTATCGGCCTGTCTGCTTGGGTTTGGACGAAGTTCGATGAGTATGTCGCCCGCCCCCTTGAGGCATTGGCCGCGGATATGCGCGCCCGCGCCCATGCCGATGTGGATGATGAAATCAATCCAAACTATGCGCGATATTTGGGTGATTTAGCCCCTGCTGCTGCGGCTGTTGCCGCGCATTTGACCGAAACGCGCAACGCAATGGCATTGGCCGTGGGGCGTGAAACAGCACGGCTTGGCCTTGAGAAGCAGCGCCTTGAAACCTTACTAGCCGAAATTCCCGATGGGGTCGTGTTCTGCACGCCTGACCATAAAATCGCGCTTTACAATGGCAAGATGCGGGACCTCTTCAATGATGATGAGGGGTTGGGTCTGAACCGCCCCCTTGATCAGCTTTTGCGCATGGCCCCCTTGCGCGAGGCTTATGGCAGGCTGTTGCGCGCACAGAGCGCCAAGGGCACGGATATTTTGGTAACAACCCGCCACGATGCCCGCCTTTTCGAGGCACGGATGCGCTTATTCTGGCTCGAAGGTCAGGAAACAGCCGATCCTGCCTATCTCTTGTGCTTGCAGGACCGATCCAAGGATTTGGCACTGCATGGCATGCGCGAGGCCCTGTTTGCCGATTTAATTGAGGCCGTGGATGCTGTTTTGCCAGACCTGCCCCAAGGGACGCCGCGTGCGCAGTTGGAAAAGACGTTACGCGATGTGCAAAAAGAAAAAGCCAAAACCGATACAGCATGGTGGCCCCTTGAGCAGCTTGACCTATCCGATATTGCAATCGCGCTTGCCACGCGCTTGGCGCAAAAGGATATCCAACTGCAGTATGACGCGCTGCCTGACCTGCGACTGCGCGCCGATGGCTTTGCCATCAGCCGCTTGTTAGAGCGCCTGACGCTGTCGTGGATTGGCGCGGGGGCGTCTGACATTCGACTTTCGGCCCGACTAACAGAGGGAGAGGCCATTCTTGACCTGCAGGGAGATGCAAAGGCCCCTGACGCGGCACGGCTCAATGATTGGTTAGACAGCCCCCTGATCACGGGCCATTCACGCTTTGCGGGGGCCGATGTTTTGCGCAGCCACGGCGCCAAGATCGAAACCACAGATCAACGGATCAGCCTGTCCCTAGCCGCCGCCCCCGAAGCGCTACAAACGCCGCGCGTGATCCAATATGATTTTGACCTGTTGCAAACCGCACTGCCTGCTAAGCTGTCACAGGCCCCGCTGAAAAACTTGTCTTTCGTGGTGTTCGATACAGAAACCACCGGGCTGAACCCGCAAGTCGATGAAATCTGTCAGATCGCCGCGATGCGGATTGTAAACGGCAAATTGGTCGAGAGCGAACGCTTTGACACATTGGTCAACCCTGCGCGCAAAATCCCTGCGGCCTCAACAGCGGTGCATCACATCACCAATGAGATGGTGGCAGACGCCCCATCGGTTGTTGATGCCTTATCGCGGTTTCATCGCTTTGCCGATGGCGCGGTTCTGGTGGCCCATAATGCCCCCTTTGACATGGCTTTTCTACAGCGCCGCGAAGCGGCCATTGGCGCGCGTTTTGATCAGCCGATCTTGGACACTGTTCTGTGTTCGGCCATCCTTTTTGGTCAGTCTGCGGAACACACATTGGACGCGCTATGTGACCGCCTCAGCATCCGCATACCCGACAATGCCCGTCATACCGCACTTGGCGACACATTGGGAACGGCGCGGGCCTTTGTGAAGATGTTGCCCATGCTTGAGGCGACAGATATTCAAAATTTAGGGCAGTTGATCACGGCCTTTGATCGTCATGCGCGGCTCTTGCGCCATTTGAACTAAGGCGCGAAGGCTTGACATTCCCCTCTTCGCGCGCTTAAGAGCAGTGCAACTTCCAGCAAGCTTTGGCTTTCTGGTCTTAGGACATGTCCAAGATCGCCCCTCGTCAGCGAGTTTCGCCCACGGGGGCCTTGGTGCATTGCAATGCGGTGGCCTGATGCACAGATCACCAGAGAGATGACGCGACAAAGGGGCCTTGGCCAATGTTTGAAACACTTTCAGAACGCCTCTCCTCGGTCTTTGAGGGGCTGACAAAGCAAGGCGCTTTGTCTGCTGATGATGTGAAAACAGCCCTGCGCGAAGTGCGGGTGGCTTTGCTTGAGGCAGATGTTTCTTTGCCCGTGGCGCGGGAATTTATTCGCGCGGTCGAGAAAAAGGCCACAGGCGCTGCGGTGACAAAATCGGTGACCCCGGGTCAACAGGTCGTCAAAATTGTGCATGATGAATTGATCGCCACCCTTCAGGGCGAAGGCGAGATTGGCGCACTGAAAATCGACAACCCGCCTGCACCCATCCTGATGGTGGGTCTGCAAGGCTCAGGGAAAACCACAACAACCGCGAAACTGGCCAAGCGCCTGAAGGAGCGCGAAGGCAAGCGCGTGTTGATGGCATCCCTTGACACAAACCGCCCTGCCGCGATGGAGCAGTTGGCCATCCTTGGCCAACAAATTGGCGTGGATACCCTGCCCATCATCCAAGGTGAAAACCCTGAGACGATTGCAAAGCGCGCCAAAACCCAAGCGGGGCTTGGTGGCTATGATGTCTATATCCTCGACACCGCAGGGCGCTTGCATATTGATCAAGACCTGATCGCGCAGGCCGCAGCCGTGCGTGACATTGCCAACCCACGCGAGACACTCTTGGTCGTGGATGGCCTCACGGGCCAAGATGCGGTGAATGTTGCGCAGGAATTTGACGATAAAATTGGCGTTTCTGGCATCGTTTTAACTCGTATGGATGGCGATGGTCGCGGCGGCGCGGCACTGTCGATGCGCGCCGTCACGGGCAAACCGATCCGCTTTGTGGGGTTGGGTGAAAAGCTCGAGGCGCTTGAGACATTCGAAGCACAGCGTGTCGCTGGCCGCATCTTAGGCATGGGCGATATCGTGGCCCTTGTTGAAAAAGCCCAAGAAACCCTCGAGGCTGAACAGGCCGAGCGCATGATGAAGCGCTTCCAAAAAGGTCAGTTCAACATGAACGACCTTAAAGGCCAGTTAGAGCAGATGCTGAAAATGGGCGGGATGCAGGGCATGATGTCGATGATGCCGGGCATGGCCAAGATGCAAAAGCAGCTTGATGATGCAGGGCTTGATGACAAGGTGATCAAACGCCAGATCGCGCTGATCCAATCCATGACAAAGCGGGAAAGGGCCAACCCTGACCTTTTGCAGGCAAGCCGCAAAAAGCGCATTGCCGCAGGCGCAGGGCAAGATGTCTCTGACCTGAACAAGCTTTTGAAAATGCACCGCCAAATGGCCGATGCGATGAAGAAGCTGGGAAAAATGGGCAAAGGAGGAATGCTCAAGCAGGGCCTTGGCGCATTAATGGGCAAAGGCGCACCCAAAGATTTGGCGGGCATGGATCCTTCAGCAATGGATCCCAAAGCGATGGAGGCCGCAGCCCGCAAGATGGGGCTTGGCGGCTTGGGTGGCGGCGGTGGTCTGCCGCCCCTGACGGGCTTTGGCAAAAAGAAATAAAGGGATCACATCATGACTGATACAGCCGCCCGCGCCGCAGCGTTGCTCAAGGAACATCGCGCCTCGATTGATCGCTTAGACGCAATTCTTGTCTATACCCTTGGCGAGCGGTTTAAGCACACCCAAGCCGTAGGGAAGTTGAAGGCACAGCATGATTTGCCCCCTTCCGACCCAGACCGCGAAGCCAAACAAATCGCGCGGCTTGAGCGTTTGGCTGAGGAGGCCGATCTCGACCCCGAATTCGCCAAGACCTTTCTGAAATTCATCATTCAGGAGGTCATCCGTCACCATGAACAACACATTGAAAACGGGCAATAAACAAAGACGCCCCGATCATCTATCCGAAGGAGAAGACTAACATGGCAATGAAAATCCGCTTGGCCCGTGGTGGCTCGAAAAAGCGCCCATTCTACAGCATCGTGGCCTCTGACAGCCGCATGCCCCGCGATGGCCGCTTCATCGAGAAGCTCGGCACATATAACCCGCTCTTGGCAAAAGACAGCGAAGATCGCGTGAAAATGAACATGGAGCGCATGAAATACTGGCTCGAGCAGGGTGCGCAGCCCACCGACCGCGTAAGCCGTTTCTTGGAAGCAGCTGGCGTTTTGGCAGCGAAAACCCGCAACAACCCGAACAAAGCCGTTCCAGGCAAAAAAGCACAAGAGCGCGCAGAAGAAAAAGCCGCTAAGGCCGCAGAAGCAGCCGAAGCAGCAGCCGCACCTGCACCTACCGCTGAAGAAGCGCCCGCAGAAGAGGCCGTTGTTGAAGAAGCAGCAGCACCTGAAGAAGCGCCTGCCGCTGAGGAAGCGCCTGCCGCTGAGGAAGCGCCTGCCGCTGAGGAAGCCGCAGAAGAAGCAAAGGCTGAGTAATCAGCCCCTGCCTTGCCCCCGCTTGTTGTGTACTGGGGGCAAGGTGGCCTTAGGGCCAAGCGTAGATGTGGCTTTGAGTATCTTAAATGCGCCGCCTGATCCTAATTTCGATCCTATGCCTTTTCGCCTACATAGGTGGGCGCGTTGAAGAACGGCGCAATGCGCAAGCGGCCTGTATTGCCCTTTCGGGCGAATGGGTCAGCGCAGATCGGTTATGCCTAAGAGAGGGCCCCGTGGAATGAGCGATCAAAACCTGATTTGTGTCGGTGCGATTGCAGGCTCCTTTGGCGTGCGCGGTGAAGTGCGCCTCAAAAGTTTTTGCGCCAATCCCGAAGATATCGGCACTTACACGCCACTGTTTTCTGAAAAAGGCGACCGCAGTTTTGAGCTTAAAATCACCCGTGCCGTCAAAGGTGGTTTTGCCGCGCGGGTTGTTGGGGTGATGACAAAAGAAGCGGCAGATGGCCTTCGCGGCACCCGTCTGTTTGCACCGCGCACGGCCCTGCCCGCCCTACCTGATGATGAGTTTTATCACAGCGACCTTCTCGGTCTTAACGTGGTCGACACAGGCGGCGCGGCGCGCGGCAAGGTGGCGGCCGTGTTGAACCATGGCGCAGGTGATATTCTCGAACTGCGCAGCGTGCCCAATCACAAAGGCAGCGTTCTTGTGCCTTTTACACAGGCGGTTGTTCCCACAGTCGACCTCAGCGCCAAGCGCATCGTGATTGATCCGCCAGAAGGCTTGTTTGACGATGACGTCTAAACCACCCCGCAGCTATGGCCGTCTGTCGATTTCGGCCAATGCGGCCCCACGGGACTTGATGGGGCCGCAGCGCCTGAAGGACGCATGGTGCGCGAAGGTCATCACACTCTTCCCTGACATGTTTCCAGGTGTCTTGGGGGGCTCACTGACGGGTAAGGCATTGCAAAGCGGTCTTTGGGCATTAGACACCATCGACCTGCGCATCTTCGGCGAGGGCAAGCACCGCAATGTTGATGATACGCCCGCAGGGGGCGGCGCAGGGCTGGTCTTGCGTCCCGACATTTTGGGGCGCGCCATGGACATGGCCGCTAATAACACACCACCTAACCCCGCACGATGGCCACGCGTCTATCTGTCACCTCGGGGGCGGCCTTTTACACAGGCCGATGCCGCGCGCTTTGCGGGCTGTGACGGCATGACCCTGTTGTGCGGGCGGTTCGAAGGGGTGGATCAACGTGTGATTGACCATTACGAGATGGAAGAAATCTCACTAGGTGATTTTGTTCTGACGGGCGGCGAGATTGCCGCCCAAGCGGTGCTTGATGCCACCATTCGCCTTATTCCGGGTGTATTGGGAAATTTTGACTCGACCCAAGAAGAAAGTTTTTCCAATGGCCTGTTGGAGCATCCGCACTATACCCGCCCCGCTGAATGGCGTGGGATGGTGATCCCCGAGGTTTTGACATCTGGCAATCACGCCCGCGTTGCCGAGTGGCGCCATGCCCAAGCCGAGGCTTTGACGCAATCGCGCCGCCCTGATCTTTGGGCGGAATATCTCTCTAAACAGGGCAAGACAGGGCGCGATAAGGCTTGATCCTTTAGGATTTGCAGCCTATACGCCATCCGTCCGCAGTCGGAATCGGCTGATCGGGCCTCTTTGGTTTTTCTTGGGGCTTTGTCCCCGCGCTTTTGCGGAACTTCGGCGCAAGGCAGATTGGCCAAAGATCACATTAGGAAAGTCAGCGTGACCTCTGGCGGACACCCCCATATGGGAACAGGTGGATCCGGTCGAAGACCAGAGCTCTCAGATGCGACCACACCTTCGCGGAGCAACCGCGAGCATTTAGAGGAGAAGATCCAATGGATCTGATCGCACAAATCGAGGCGGAACAGATTGCCGCCCTTGGGAAGACCGTTCCCGATTTCAAAGCTGGCGACACCATTCGCGTTGGCTTTAAAGTGACCGAAGGGTCGCGTTCTCGTGTGCAGATGTATGAAGGCGTTTGCATCAGCCGTAAAAACGGCAAAGGGATCGCAGGTTCGTTCACTGTTCGCAAAATTTCATTTGGTGAAGGCGTAGAGCGCGTATTCCCCCTCTACTCGACCAATATCGATTCAATCGAAGTGGTGCGCCGCGGCCGTGTTCGCCGCGCGAAGCTGTACTACTTGCGTGATCGCCGTGGTAAGTCGGCCCGTATCGCCGAGAAAACAAACTATCGCGAACTCAGCGATAACGCAGAAGCGTAAGAAGGGCTTAGACGATGAAAAAAGACATCCATCCCGATTACCACGTCATCGATGTCAAAATGACCGATGGCACCGTTGTTCAGATGAAATCCACTTGGGGTTCCGAGGGCGATACGCTTGCGCTGGATATTGACCCTTCTGTGCACCCTGCATGGACAGGTGGTGGCGCGCGCTTGATGGATACAGGCGGCCGCGTTTCCAAGTTCAAAAAGAAATACGAAGGTCTGGGTTTCTAATCCAATCGCACCTAACTGTTTCAAAACACCGTCCCTTTGGGGCGGTGTTTTTCATTTTAGCCATAAGTTAAATGTCTTTCTTGATAAATAGCGCAGCATTCCTTCCGTATATTGAGGATCAACGGAATGCGCCCACAATATCGGGTGCGCAGTGGGGTAAGTGAGGTTCGTTTTGGCGCATATTATCGTATTCGGGAACGAAAAGGGCGATTCGGGCAAGTCGACCACAACCATGCATGTGGCCACAGCACTGGTGCGCGAGGGGTTTAAGGTTGGTGGTCTAGATCTGGATTTGCGGCAGCGCAGTTTCCACCGCTATATCGAAAACCGCCAAGCCACGATGCAAAAACGTGCAATCTCTCTGCCCTGCCCGCATTGATGCTTAGTTCTCCAGCAAGGCGCAAAAGATGAAAAATCTATGGGCTGCGACAGCCTGTCGCTCCGACAAAGAAAAAGCCCCGCTCTGCTGAGCGGGGCAATTCCATCTCATAACGGGGCGAAGGCCCGCGTGATGATTATTCGTCTTTGTTCAATGCAGCGCCAAGGATATCGCCCAAGCTTGCACCAGAATCGGATGAGCCATACTGCTCGACCGCTTCTTTTTCTTCGGCGATTTCGCGTGCCTTGATCGACAGGCCCAGTTTGCGGGTCTTCGCATCGATATTGGTTACGCGCACATCGATCTTGTCACCAACCGAGAAACGGTCAGAGCGCTGATCACCACGGTCGCGGCTGAGGTCAGAGCGGCGAATGAAGGATTTCATGCCTTCATATTCCACTTCCAAACCGCCTTCTTCGACCGAAGTCACAACAACAGTGATGACCGAGCCACGCTTCACACCGCCAACGGCATCTGCGAATGGGTCGCCATCAACAGCTTTGATCGACAGGGAGATACGCTCTTTCTCAACGTCAACTTCGGCTACAACCGCTTTAACCATATCGCCTTTGCGGTAATCGCCGATCACATCCTCGCCACGGCCTTCCCATGTCAGGTCAGACAGGTGAACCATGCCGTCAATGTCGTTGTCGAGGCCGATGAACAAACCGAATTCGGTGATGTTCTTGATCTCGCCTTCAACCGCGGTGCCAACAGGATGGGTTTCTGCAAACACTTCCCATGGGTTGCGCATGGTCTGCTTGAGACCAAGCGATACGCGGCGTTTGGAGCTGTCGATCTCCAGAACCATAACTTCGACTTCTTGGCTGGTCGAAACGATCTTGCCAGGATGCACGTTTTTCTTTGTCCAAGACATCTCAGAAACGTGCACGAGACCTTCAACGCCAGGCTCCAGCTCAACAAATGCACCGTAATCGGTGATGTTGGTCACGCGGCCCATGTGAACGGATTCAAGCGGGAATTTCGCTTCAACGGAATCCCATGGATCGTCCAACAGCTGCTTCATGCCGAGGCTGATGCGATGGGTATCTTTGTTGACCTTGATCACCTGAACCTTCACGGTCTCACCAATTGTGAGAACCTCTTTTGGATCATTCACACGGCGCCATGCCATGTCGGTGACGTGCAACAGGCCGTCAACACCGCCCAAGTCAACAAATGCGCCGTATTCGGTGATGTTCTTGACCACACCATCCACGATGTCGCCTTCGCCCAGTTTGCCGATAACTTCGGCGCGCTGCTCGGCGCGGCTTTCCTCAAGGATTGCACGGCGGGACACAACGATATTGCCACGGCGGCGATCCATTTTCAGGATTTGGAATGGCTGCTTGAGGCCCATCAAAGGCCCTGCATCCCGCACGGGGCGCACGTCAACCTGAGACCCAGGCAAGAACGCAACAGCACCGCCAAGATCAACGGTGAAGCCACCTTTGACGCGGCCAAAGATTGCGCCATCGACACGCTCTTCTGCGGCATATGCTTTTTCCAAGCGATCCCATGCGGCTTCGCGGCGGGCCATTTCGCGGCTCAGAACCGCTTCGCCACGCGCGTTTTCCACATTGCGCAGGTACACCTCTACCTCATCGCCAACTGCGATTTCGGGGGCCTCGCCGGGATTTGCGAATTCTTTAAGGTCGATGCGGCCTTCCATTTTGTAGCCCACATCAATGATGGCTTGGCCCGCTTCGATTGCGATGACCTTACCAGTGACAACCGCACCTTCCGCGGGGGTGTCAATCTCGAAGCTTTCATTCAGAAGGGCTTCGAATTCTTCCATAGTTGCTTTAGCGCACATAGATATTCAGTTCCTTTTCATAGAGCTATTCGGGCCATGCGGTTGTCTCCGCAGGTCTTTGGTTTCGTTTTCAATCGCCCCCTCGAAAATGATGAAGGGCCGGAGGATATCCCGACCCTGCTCAATCCGAGACGTTGACCGTCTACTTGATTGCGTGGCTCTTACAGTCATTGCGCCAGTATGACAAGGGTTTTGGCCATTTTTCACACTAGCCCTTGAGGCGGGCTGTCACATGTTCTGCCGCAAGGCGAACAGCCGCCTCAATGTCCAAATCGCTGGTGTCGATCACCACCGCATCCTCGGCGGCACGCAATGGGGCATCTGCACGCGAAATATCGCGGCTGTCGCGCTCAATGATATCGTTCAAGATCTGCGCTTCATCTCCCCCAAGTTCCAAATAGCGGCGATGCGCGCGCACTTCGGGGCGGGCTGTGATGAATAATTTCAAATCCGCATCGGGGCAGATCACCGTGCCAATATCGCGCCCATCTAAAACGGCGCCGCCGTTTCGACGGGCAAACTCGCGTTGAAATGTCACCAAGGCACTGCGCACCTCGGGGATCACAGCAACTTTTGAGGCAGCTTGCCCCGCCGCATGGCTTCGCAGATCAGTTTGGGCCAGATCGGCAGCTGTCAGATTTTGCGCGGCTATCTCAGGCGCGGCGCCATCGGCCACTTTTGCCCCAACGGCCCGATAAAGCAGGCCTGTATCGAGATGGGCAAAGCCAAATTGATCAGCCAAGCGGCGGCTTATCGTGCCCTTACCTGCGGCCGCAGGCCCATCAATGGCGACCGTGAAAATCAAACGTCCACCTCGCCAAGCGTGGCGCCAAGCCCCCGCATCAGGTCAATGAAGATGGGGAATGAAGTCGTAATTGGCCCGCCATCATCAATTTGCACGGGTTCTTTGGTGGACAGCCCCAAGCACAAGAAAGACATGGCGATCCGATGATCCAAATGCGTTGCACATATCGCGCCGCCTTGCACACCGCCCGCACCGCGGCCCTGCACAATCCACCAATCAGGGCCATCTTCCACCTCAACCCCATTTGCGCGCAGACCTGTGGCCATGGCATCAATGCGGTCGCTTTCCTTGACGCGCAGTTCTTTGACCCCGCGCATCACAGTCGCGCCCGTGGCATTCGCGGCCACAACCGACAGAATTGGGTATTCATCAATCATACTTGCGGCGCGCTCAGGCGGAACTTCGATCCCCTTGAGATGAGGTGAGAAACGCGCACGGATGTCTGCCATAGGCTCTCCGCCTTCATCGCGGATGTTTTCATAGGTCAAATCCGCCCCCATCTCGATCAGGGTTTCAAACAAACCTGCGCGGGTGTGGTTAAGTCCGATATTTGGCACCAATACATCTGAGCCTTCCGTGATAAGCGCCGCACAAATTGGGAAGGCCGCGGAGGAGGGATCACGGGGCACAGTGATATCCTGTGGGCGCAATTCTGGTTGGCCCTCTAAGGTGATCACGCGCCCCTCATCGGTCTGCTCGCTCGTAATCGTTGCGCCAAAACCCGCAAGCATCCGTTCGGTATGGTCCCGCGTGGCCTCTTCTTCGATGACCACAGTTTGTCCACGCACATTCAAGCCCGCCAACAGAACCGCAGATTTGACCTGCGCTGAGGGCACAGGCAACTTATAGCGCACAGGCACGGGGGTTTCCGCACCGATAATCGTCATCGGCAAGCGCCCGCCTGAGCGCCCAAAGGCCTGTGCACCAAAAAGGGCGAGCGGGTCTGTGACCCGTGCCATGGGGCGCTTATTGAGGCTTGCATCGCCTGTAAAGGTGGCGGCAATTGGGGTTGTGGCCATAGCCCCCATAATCAGACGCACACCCGTTCCAGAATTGCCGCAATCAATCACATGATCAGGCTCGGCAAAGCCACCAACACCAACGCCGTCCACATGCCACTCGCCATCCGCAACACGCGTGACGCGGGCACCGAAGGAGGCCATCGCCTTGGCCGTATCCAAAACATCTTGCCCCTCAAGCAACCCTTTGATGCGCGTCTGCCCAATGGCCATCGCCCCAAAAATAAGGCTGCGATGCGAGATGGATTTATCGCCTGGCACATGCGCCTCGCCCGACAAACCCGCGGATTTCCGCGCCTGCATTTTTATAGGTTTTCCGTGGGCAGACATGCTTCATTCCCTCGCAAATTAACTTGGCCCATCTGATAGCGGTGACAGCCCGCCGCGTCCACAGGCTTTGGGGGTATTACCCCAATCGGCGGAAGGTCAGATAATGGGGAACCCGCCCCTCCCGCAGGGCTTTTTGTTCGTAACGGGTGGAAATCCAATCGCCCCAAGGTTTGCGCCAATCCTCTGGTCCTTCGGCCAACCATTCAAACCCTGCCTTTGGAACTTCCTCCAATGTCTGGCGGACATAGTCGGGAATATCAGTGGCAACCCGAAAAATCGCGGCGGGCTGCAAAACCCGCGCTAAAGGTTCCAAATGCTCAGGCGTGACGAAACGGCGGCGATGGTGGCGTTTCTTCGGCCACGGATCAGGATAAAGCAAAAACGCACGCGCTATTGATGCATCAGGCAGCACATCAAACATATCGCGCACATCGCCCGGAAAAACCCGCAGATTGGCGACACCGCTGGCGCGGATTTTGCCAAGCAGCATGGCCACGCCATTGATATAGGGCTCGCAACCAATCAATCCGACATTGGGGTTCAGCGCGGCTTGGTGCACCATGTGCTCGCCGCCGCCAAACCCAACCTCAAGCCAAACATCGCGCCCGCCAAATATCGTCTCAAGATCAAGGGCTGTGCGATCGGGGTTCTCGTCCCAATCAACCGCGCCAGGACTAAGCTTGGCCAAGTCTTGTTCCAAATAGGCTTCTTGGCTGTCGCGCAGGTTATGCCCTTTGCGGCGGCCATAGAAATTGCGGTGAGGTCTGGCTTCAGTCATCTTTGAAAGAAGGCCCCAACCAAATCGGTCAGGGCCATACTCCATGTGCAAGGTTCAAATTAGAGCGCGGATTTGATCGCATCGACCAGATCAGTGCGCTCCCACGAGAAGCCACCATCTGCCTCGGGGGCGCGGCCAAAATGGCCATAGGCCGCGGTGCGCTGGAAGATTGGCTTATTCAAACCCAAATGTAGGCGAATGCCGCGTGGGGTCAGGTTCATCGCCTGCGCCACGGCGCGCTCAATCGCGGCCTCATCGACATTGCCCGTGCCATGTGTGTCGGCATAGATCGACAAAGGCTTGGCCACGCCAATCGCATAGGACAGCTGAATAGTGCAGCGATCTGCAAGACCCGCAGCCACCACGTTTTTCGCCAAATAGCGCGCCGCATAGGCGGCTGAGCGATCCACCTTGGTTGGATCTTTGCCCGAGAACGCACCGCCGCCATGTGGGGCCGCGCCACCATAGGTGTCTACGATGATCTTGCGCCCTGTGAGGCCCGCATCGCCATCAGGGCCACCAATAACGAATTTACCCGTTGGGTTAACGTGCCATTCTGTGGCGGCGGTCAGCCACCCCTCGGGCAGCACTTCGCGGATATAAGGCTCGACCAAGTCCCGCACATCGGCGGAGGTCATGCTTTCGTCCAAATGCTGTGTCGACAAAACCAAGGAAGTGATTTCAACTGGCTTGCCATCCTCATAGCGCACAGAAAGCTGCGATTTCGCATCTGGCCCAAGCTGCGGGGCCGCACCCGATTTGCGTGCCTCAGCCAAACGGCGCAGGATCGCATGGGAATATTGGATCGGGGCGGGCATCAGATCAGGGGTTTCATTGGTGGCAAAGCCAAACATGATCCCTTGGTCGCCTGCACCCTCGTCTTTATCCTCTGCGGCGTTCACGCCTTGTGCGATATGGGCGGATTGCTCGTGCAAGAGGTTGGTGATCTCACAGGTTTTCCAATGGAATTTGTCCTGCTCATACCCAATGTCGCGGATACACGCGCGGGCGATATCTTCGATACGGCCCATGTAGTCGCGCAGCTTATCTTGGTCGGACAAACCAACCTCGCCTCCGATAACAACGCGATTGGTCGTGGCGAAAGTCTCGCAGGCAACACGCGCTTCTGGTTCTTCGGACAAAAACGCGTCCAAGACCGCATCAGAGATACGATCGCATACTTTATCAGGATGACCTTCCGAAACGGATTCGGAGGTGAAAACATAGTGCTTACGGGACATGATAAGTGCTCCATTGGGGTTAAAGCCGCCACGTCAGGAAGCCGTTGTGGGGCCAAGATTGCGCCGCTTTATCTTCAACTGCGGGTGGGATCAACCATATCAACACGCCGCTTGCGCAAAAATGCGCCCAAGAGCCCCAAAAGCATCACCCCATAAGCTACATCCCCAAACCGCGCATAAAGGGTCGGGGGTAAGGATGGGGGCAAGGTGGCATCAATCACACCCATCTCTCCCATTCCCAAAGCAGACATGATTTCGCCACGCGCATCTATCACGGCGCTGACCCCTGTATTGGCGGCGCGCAAAACAGGCAAACCTTGCTCCGCTGCGCGCAGCTGAAGCAGGGCCAAATGCTGGTACGGGCCTGAAAACTGACCAAACCACGCATCATTGGTGGCATGGAACATCCAATCAGGGCGCGGCACATCCGCAATATAATGCGGGAAAATAGCCTCGTAACAGACCACCGGGAACACCGTTCCAAGATCTGCGCCGAGGTCAAAGACCTGTGGCCCTGACCCGCGTGAGAAACTTAGACCCATGCGATTTGCGAGCCCGTGTAACCCCATCTCGCGCGCAAGGGATTGCAAGGGCATATATTCCCCGAAAGGCACCAAATGATGCTTATCATAGGTTGCGGTAACTGCGCCCGTTTGATCCACCAAGGCAAGGGAGTTATAAGCAATCTCCCCCTCAAGACGTTGTGCGCCCAAAAACAACAGGCCACCGCCTGCAGCAGAGGCCAGATCTTGGCGGATGGTTTCGGTATTCTCCAGGAGCGAAGTTAAAACCGTTTCGGGATAAAGCACCAAATCGGGCCGTGCGCCCCCTGCCTCACGGACGGGCAGAGCGGTGAGATCAAGAATCCGATCTTGAAAAAACGGCTTCATCTCAGGCCGCCATTTGAGGTCTTGTGCAGCATTGGGTTGAATGATGCGGATCAGCGGCGCATCTGGGGCCGCCTGTGGCGCGGGAAAGACTGGCATGAACACCCAAAGCGCCACAATGCCGCCCAACAGCCCCCCAACGAAACGCCACGCGCCGTTAATTGTAAAATGGGCCAAAAGACCCGCAGCACTGAGCAACAGGAGGCCCATCCCATGCGCACCGATGACCCCCGCCAAAATCCGCAAATTGGTGCCAATCATGGCGTGGCCAAACATTGCCCAAGGAAACCCCGTCAGGATATAGGCGCGCAGATATTCCCCAAATGACAGCGCCAGAACAATCGCCATGATGCGGGCCGCACGGCCTTGGGGACGGGCCAAGGCGCATATCACCCAGACGGGCAGTGCGAAAAACAGAGCCAACCCACCTGATAAGGCCAAAATAGCAAAAGGGGCCATCCACCCCTCTTGCGCTGCATAGACCATGAAGGGCTCGACAATCCAATGCAGCGCAAGGATGAAGTAGCCCAATCCCCCCCAAAACGCGGAAACCGCGGCGGCCTTAGGGGTTGGCGATTGGGCCAAGAGATAGATCAAAGCGCCCAATCCCAACGGGGTCGCGATGAGTATGTTAAACGGCGCAATGCCCAGAGCCGCGCCTAAACCTGCGCAAAATGCCAACAGACGCGGATCGCGCAGCCGTGTCATGATCACGCAGCGTCACCTTTGGGCAATCGCACACGCAACCGTTTGATCCGCCGCGCATCGGCATCGACAACTTCGAACTCGGCACCAGAAGGGTGCGGAACGATTTCCCCGCGCGCGGGAATACGCCCCGTCAGTTTGAACACCAAACCACCAAGGGTGTCTATTTCCTCATCTTCGTCAGCGTCCAGCAGTTTGATCCCAATCTCGGCTTCAAACTCGTCTAATGGGGCACGGGCAAGGGCGAGATAAGCGCCTGATTTCTCATGGCTCCATGGGCTGTCTTCTTCGACATCATGCTCATCTTCGATCTCACCGATAACCTGTTCGATCAAATCTTCGATGGTCACCAAACCATCGGCACCGCCATATTCGTCAATCACCAAAGCCATATGGGTGCGCTCGGTCTGCATTTTTTGCAGAAGCACCCCAATCGGCATGGAGGGCGGCGCATAGAGCAAGGGCCGCAGCATAGAGCGTAAATCGAAATCACCGTCCGACTTGTGAAAGCCATGGCCTAAGGCAACGTCTTTCAAATGGACGAGGCCGATGGGGCTATCGAGGGTGCCATCGTAAACAGGTAGGCGCGTGTTGCCGCTTTCGCGAAACACCGCGATGAGATCGTCAAGGCTGATATCAGCGGGCACCGCCGTTATCTCGACACGCGGGATCGACACATCCTCGACCCGCAAACGGCGCAGATTGGACATGCCAAATTGCGCAAAGGATTTACCCTCACTTGCGGGGTGGCTCAGGCTTTCGCCTTCGGCATGATCTGCATGATCGGGGTCTGATGGGCTAGACCCAAAAAGACGGGAGAAGAAACTTTGCCTTTGCGGCAGAGGCTCGTCATCAAGGGGCGCGCTTTGCGCCGCGATAGACGAGGGTTCGGGATTTGAGCTCATAGCCCCTTTCCAAGGTTACACTGACAAAACTTGTGCCATCCGCCCTAATATGGGTCAGCAACCCCCAGTCTGGCAAGGATGCGTGTCTCTAAACTTTCCATCACCGTGGCATCGGGATCATTTATATGATCAAATCCCAACAAATGAAGGATCGAATGAACCATCAAATGGGTCAAATGATCATCAAAATCTTTGCCCTGCTCCTCCGCCTCGCGGGCGCAAGTCTCATAGGCGACTGCAATATCGCCCAATTCATGTGGTGGGCCATCCGCGGCGGGGGTCGGCAATTTGGGCATTTGACCACGGGGCAGATCAATCTCTTCTGCGGGCCAAGACAACACATTGGTCGGTGTCGGCTTGCCGCGAAAATCGCTGTTTAGGGTTGCGATTCTGGTATCGTCACAGGCCAAAACCGAAACTGCAAACCGCGCAGGATCAAGCCTAAGCTCGGCACAAATACCTTCCGCCGCGCGCGCAGTGACATCTTCAATGTCACAAGCCTGCCACGCAGGGGTTTCGATCAGAATGTCAATTTCCATGCGCCTTGCGCCTAACCTTTAACCTCATCGGCGTCATAGGCCTCGATAATCTTGGCGACCATCGGATGACGCACCACATCTTTTGCGGTGAAATAGTTAAAGCTGATCCCTGAGACAGCACCCAAAATGCGTTCGGCCTCAGCAAGGCCAGAATTTACGCCACGCGGCAAATCAACCTGACTGCGATCACCCGTGATAACCATGCGGCTGCCGCGTCCCAGACGGGTCAAGAACATCTTCATTTGCATTGTGGTTGCGTTTTGGGCTTCGTCTAAAACCACATAGGCATTGGCCAATGTCCGCCCCCGCATAAACGCCAAAGGTGCAATTTCAATGGTTTTTTCTTCCATCAATTTTTGCAATTGCCGACCGGGCAGAAAATCGTGCAGCGCATCATAAAGGGGCTGCATATAGGGATCGACCTTGTCCTTCATATCCCCAGGCAAGAATCCTAAACGCTCGCCCGCTTCCACAGCAGGGCGCGACAAGATGATCCGATCCACATGGCCATTGATCAAGCGGTTCACAGCGACAGCAACCGCCAAATAGGTTTTTCCCGTTCCCGCAGGGCCAATCCCAAAGGCCAGTTCGTTTTTCAGCAAGTTTTGAACATAGGCTTTTTGCGCATCGGTGCGAGGCTCGACCGTTTTCTTTCGGGTGCCGATTTCCAACGAGGATGCACCAAACATTTCAATCTGGTCCCCCGCGCGAACGCCTGTCCCCTCAACAGAGCCACGCATACGGATTGCGCCCTCGACATCTTCGGCCTCTACTGATTTTCCTGCCTCTAATCGCGCATAGAGACTGCCCAAAACTTCGGCCGCGCGCTCCCGCGCCTCGCCATGCACGGCCAATTGGTTGCCACGGCGAATGATCTGCACCGACAGCGTTGTTTCAATTTGCGTGAGATTTCGATCAAATTCTCCACAAAGGTCGATCAGAAGGCGATTGTCAGGAAAGCTCAGCTGCAAATCCGCAGGGGGGCCAGATTTAGGGGTGGCGGGTGCGCTCAACGTGGACAATGCCAACATACTCTCCTTCGCTTAGAGAAGATTCCTGAGTTGAGAGTGCCAAGCCCTCGCAGCCAAATCAATAGTTAGTGTGATATGCACGAAAATTTCACATATCTAGGCGACAGATGACCGATATTTGCGCCTAGAACAGACCAGCAGAGCGAATATCAGGCACAACCCCACCCGTGGCGTAGTCACCAACAACTGAATTTGGCGGGGTAAAAGTCGTGCAAACAGGCAAGCCAGACACGGGATCACGGCAGCGCGACCAATACCCTTCCGCGCCATCGTCAATCATCCAAATGTGGCAACCATCAGGGTCGACATAGATGGCGGCCTGTAACTGGCTAAGGTCTTTTGCGTCCAAACCGCGATCACGATTACTCGCAATTGGGCGGTCTAGACCTGAACAGCCCGACAAAACTGTAGCCGCCCCAATTAGGGCAATCGCCAAATATCGCTGACGCATCATGGCCCCCTTCATCTATAACATACGATTTCAACGCGGCGGTTGCGCTGCATATTGGAGGCGCTGTCATTGGGCGCAATTGGTCGGCGTTCGCCATAGCCAATTTCACGCGCCACGCGCGCCCCAACACCGCGCGCCATATTGGCCACCGATTCGGCACGGGCCTGCGAGAGGCGGATATTGTATTCATCTGAGGCGCGCGCATCAGTATGCCCATAAATCACATAGGCAAACGCACCCGCCGAGCGGAAAAACTGTTCCAACTGCGCGCGACCATTTGCGGTCAAATGCGCGCTGTCTGTCGCGAAAAGAACATGGCTATTCGTCACTGCGCAGGTGTTGACGCGCATACAGACAGGCATCCCCGTTTGGGGGTTCACACGTCCCTCCACGTAGCCCTCAAGACCGCCATCGGCGACTCAATGCATACAGCCGTCAGGATCAATCCAGATCCCCGGCTGCACGCGACCAGAAATAGCCCCACTCTGCGCCGCCGCGAATTGCGGCACAAAGGCAAGCAGCCCAATCGCCAAAAACCGCGCAGCATGTGCCATTCCATGTTGGATAAAGCTGTTCAAAAACACGCCCAATCTCAAAATTCTTTCCCTGCGACCATCCCGCTAAAATGCGGAAGAATGGTTAACAGCGCGATTATTCGAGAGAATATCCGAGCAATTTCGCTTCGGAAAGAAAAATATTTCAATATTTATATATAAATTAAGAAACAATCTCAACAAATCGTTAGAAATTGTTCCTGTTGGGGCATCCTAACCGCCGAAGGCCACCCCAGACATCCGCAGACTATACCAACGCGCCTGTCAAGGAATTAGTGGCAGACTTAATGATTCGAACCATTGCCACTTGACCAATTAATTCAGCAGGCGCGATAGCATGAACCGAATGCAAATAGCCCGATTTTCCAATCAATTGCCCCTCTTGGCGCCCATGCTTTTCAAACAGAACTGGCATTTCGCGCCCCACCATGCCGTCTTGAGCCGCCCTTTGTTGTTCGGTCAAAAGCGCCTGCAATTCTTGCAAACGGGCATCTGCAATCTCAGGCGCAACATCAGCACGCTCGGCTGCGGGCGTGCCGGGACGCGCGGAATATTTGAACGAATAAGCCTGTCCGTAATTCACTTTGCGCACCAAATCCATCGTTTGCGCAAAATCTTCATCTGTCTCGCCGGGGAAGCCCACGATGAAATCCCCAGACAGCAACAAATCAGGGCGCGCGTCGCGGATGCGCGCAATCAGGTCGAGATAGTCCTGCGCGGTATGTTTGCGGTTCATCGCTTTGAGAATACGATCAGACCCCGATTGCACAGGCAAATGAAGATAGGGCATCAGCTTGTCACAATCGCCAAAAGCCGCGATCAAGTCATCTTCCATGTCATTGGGGTGCGATGTGGTAAAGCGGATACGCGCCAAATCTTCGATTTTCGCCAATTCACGGATCAGGCGCGCAAGCCCCCATTCACGCCCATCCTCATCTTGCCCATGATAGGCATTCACATTTTGCCCCAAAAGCGTGATTTCGCGCACGCCGCGTTCGACCAGATCGCGCGCCTCCCCCAAAATGCGCGCAACGGGGCGACTGACCTCAGCGCCTCGGGTATAGGGCACAACGCAAAACGCACAGAATTTGTCGCAGCCTTCCTGCACCGTTAAAAACGCACAAGGCCCGCGCTTGGCACGGCGATCTTTTGGCAGATGCAGAAACTTATCTTCTTCGGGGAAATCTGTATCAAGGGCCTTTTCCCCTGCCTCAACCGCGCGCATCATGGCAGGAAGGCGGTGATAGGTCTGCGGGCCAACGACCAAGTCCACAATCGGTTGACGGCGCATAATCTCTTCGCCTTCGGCCTGCGCGACACAGCCCGCAACACCGATTTTCAGATTGGGGTTCTCATCGCGCAAAGGTTTAAGGCGGCCCAATTCCGAGTAGATCTTTTCCGATGCTTTCTCGCGAATGTGGCACGTGTTCAGCAGGATCATATCCGCTTCTTCCGCACTGCCCACCTGCTCATAGCCCTGACCAGACAGCGCCTCTGCCATACGCTCGCTGTCATAGACATTCATCTGGCAGCCATAGGTTTTCACGAATAGCTTTTTGGGTTCAGTCATTGCACAGGGCCTTTTTCGCAGATCGCAGCACAGGGTCATTTAGCCCAATAGGGGGCGCACATCAACGCATGTGACCCATTGAAATAGACCACAAAGCCCCGCAAATTGGGGTTGGGTTACAAAAATTTCAGAATTGGTCGGAATAAACCGCATATGCAGATCAAAGACTATGCATCTTTGGCCGAATTTCGCCGCCTGCCGCGGGGCGGGTTTGGCAAGGGGCCTTTTGCAATTTTGATTGCAGAGGATCGGGTTGAATTGGCCTCGACACTGTCTCATTTGATGCAATTGGGGTTTCGCCATGTGTTCATCGCAGCCCCCGCTGGTTTAGACATCTCACCCGAGACAGAGGGGCACACCCCAAACACTGTTTCGATTATTCGCGCGCAAACCCGCCGCGCAGATGCCGCTGCCAGTCTTGTGAATGCGCTGATCCCTCTCGTGCCAAATGAATGGGTGCATTACTGCTATAACGCTGAATATTTCTTTTACCCGTTCTGCGAGGATCGCACTGTGGGAGAAATGGCAGCCTTCATCGCGGAAGAACGCCGCGACTGCGCGCTGACCTATGTGATTGATCTCTACGCACAAGACCTGAACATTGCACCAAATGCCGTGAACCTAGATCATGCCATGCTCGACAGTGCAGGGTATTTTGCCGATGCGCGCCGTGATGAAACGGGCCGCGCTAAGGACCGCCAACATGATTTTTTGGGCGGTTTACGCTGGCGCTTTGAGGAACATGTTCCCAAAGAACGGCGGCGCATTGATCGGATCGGGTTCTTTTTGGCGAAGGAAGGGCTGCAAATGTTCGAAGATCATCGCCTCAGTGACGAGGAAATGAACACTTTTGCGTGCCAATGGCACCATTCCGTCACCGCAACCATATGTTCGTTTCGCGTGGCCAAAGCACTGCGCAGCAATGCAGGATCTCGCTATGATATCGGGGATTTTCGCTGGCACCGCTCAAAGCGGTTCCAATGGTCTAGTCAGCAATTGATGGATTTGGGCCTGATGGAACCAGGGCAGTGGTTCTAGTCTCACAGACGCCCCTGCTACGGAACACCGCCTGCGCGCACGAGGGAGGGCGCGCGCGCAGGGGTGTCTGAAGGTCTGTCTCAGACCTCTACATCTGTCACTTCAAGTGCAGGTGTTTGTTTGGATGCCTTGCCAGATGTGATTGCAATCTGACGCGGTTTTTTTGCCTCTGGCACCTCACGCAAGAGATCGACATGCAACATGCCGTTCTCATGGCTTGCTTGGGTCACGCGCACATGATCGGCCAATTGGAACCGCTTCTCAAAAGCGCGGGTTGCAATGCCACGATGCAAATAGGTGCGGGCGGTGTCGTCTTTTTCTTTGCGGGCCGCGATGACCAGTTCCGTCTCGCGTTGCTCAACACGCAATTCAGCCTCTGAAAAACCCGCAACAGCGATTGAGATACGATAGGTATTCTCATCGGTTTTTTCGATATTATAGGGGGGGTAGCTGTTCGCGCCCGTTTCTTGCGTCAGCAGGCTGTCTAACAAATCAGCCATACGATCAAAGCCGACAGTGGCGCGGTATAGGGGGGTTAGGTCGTAGTTTCGCATAGGACATCCTCCATCAGAAGCGATACCAAGATTTGCGTGGCGCTCTACATCATGAGACACGCCAACAAGGGTTCAGGTCGGCCCGCTTGGCGGCACCGACCTTTCTGATATTGGAAGCAGCTGTTTGGGTTTCAAGACCCCTGAAACAGGGATTTAGCGCAAGATTGGCACAGGCATTTCCTGAGGTGCGCGCGACATCGCAGGCGGTTTCGGCCCACCTGTGGCCCAATCAAGCAACTCGACAGTATGCACTATAGGATGCCCTGTGCCTGACCCAATTTGCATCATGCAGCCGATATTGCCCGCAGCAATCACATCGGGCTGCAGGGCCTCAAGCGTGCGGATTTTGCGCGCCTTAAGCTTGCCCGAGATTTCAGGTTGCATAAGGTTATATGTGCCTGCCGATCCACAGCATAAGTGACTGTCGGCAGGTTCCAGCACCGTGAACCCCGCGGCTCTGAGCAAATCCTTCGGCGCGGTTTTCACCTTTTGGCCATGTTGCAGCGAACAGGCTGCATGATAGGCCACGTTCAAATCTTCGGGGGCTTTGGCGTCAGAGAAGTCCAGCTTTTGCAGAAGCTCCGAAATATCCATCGCAAGACCTGATATGGTTGCAGCATCTTCCGCCAAAGGATCGTTGCGGAACATATGTCCGTAATCCTTGACTGTGGTTCCACAGCCAGACGTGTTGATCACAATCGCGTCCAATCCTGCGCCGCGCGCCTCGCGCATCCATGCTTTGATATTGGCTGCCGCAAAGGCATGCGATTCCGTCTCGCGGCCCATGTGATGGGTCAAGGCCCCACAGCAGCCTGCACCTTCGGCCACAACCACCTCGCAGCCCAAACGGCGCAACAGGCGAATTGTGGCATCGTTGATATCCGTATTCAGCGCCCGTTGTGCGCATCCCGTCATCAAAGCAACCCGCATTTTGCGCGCGCCATGCGGCGCAAAACTTTGTGCATCATCATTGCGACTAACGGGCGGGATTTGCGCAGGCACCATGCTCAACATCGCCTTGAGCCGCGCATCAGGCATCAAAAAGGCAAAAGGCCGCCCAATCTTCGCCCCCAAAAGTGCAAGGCGAAACCGTGTCGGATAGGGCAGAATTTTCGCCAAGGCAAAGCGCAGAACACGATCCGTAAAAGGGCGCTTATAGGTGCGCTCAATATGGGCGCGGGCGTGGTCGACCAAATGCATGTAATGCACCCCCGAAGGGCAGGTGGTCATGCAGGCCAAACAGGACAAGCAGCGGTCAATATGTTTGACGGTCTTTGCGTCTGCTGGGCGCCCAGATTCAAGCATATCCTTGATCAGATAAATCCGCCCACGCGGACTGTCCAATTCATCGCCCAACACTTGATAGGTTGGGCAAGTGGCCGTGCAAAATCCGCAATGCACACAGGCGCGCAAAATCTCGTTCGAGCGCGCGGTGGCAGGATCGGCAAGCTGTTCTGGGGTGAATGTCGTCTGCATGGCGAAACACGCCCTTCCTTATGCGGCGGGCATGGCCGTGGCCATCAGCCCTGTGTTCAATATTCCTTTTGGGTCGAATTTGCGGCGCAACCCATCTGACAGCGCCGCCAAAGGCGCAGGCTCAGGGTGGAAGGTCGGGATGCGGGCATGCGTGGCCTCAGACGCACGGATCAGCGTGGCATGGCCACCAAATGCACCAAGGGTCTTGCGCAGATCATGCCCTTCGCCAACCAAGGCCCAAATGAGACCGCCACCCCAGTCATAGATCACTTCGCCCTTGATTTTCGCGCCGATTGCAGGCCCGTCACTGGGTTTGCACGAGATGCGCCAGACATCGCCCGTTTGCCCCGCATACGCAGTCACATCGCGTTGATCTTTCCACATCTGGCGCACCAGATCGGGATCAGATATCATCTCCACTTCCCCGAACTCGGCAAGAACGGCGCGTAGGGCATCTGTGCGATAGGCCACGCTTTTGGCAAAGCCTTCAAGACGCAGCATGGTGCGTGACCTGCCACCACGATTGGCGGCATGCGCGGCCCCTGTCACCTCATAGGGTGAGGCTAGGGCACGCGACAGCGCGGCCACGGCGGACTGATCCGACAGCCCCTCAAGGATCAGGCAGGCGCAGGTTTCGACTTCAGGAAGAAGCTTGAAGGAGACTTCGGAAAGAACCCCAAGCGTGCCGTAACTGCCTGCAATCAGTTTCACGAGGTCATAGCCCGTGACGTTTTTCATCACGCGACCGCCATTCTTGATGACGGTTCCCGCCCCATCAACAAAACGCACGCCAATCAAGCCGTCACGCGCGGCGCCCGCTTGAATACGGCGCGGCCCCGAAACATTGCCAGCAACCACCCCACCGATTGTGGGCGTTCCGTCTGTGCCCAATAGCGCGCGATGATCCATCGGCTCGAAGGGCAGGCGTTGGTTCTCGGCATGAAGCACTGCCTCAATTTCGGCCAATGGCGTGCCAGCTTGCGCGACCAAGGTCAGCGCGCCAGGCTCGTAAAGCGTGATCCCCTTCAAGGCCGCCGTTGACAAAACTTCGCCCGCAACCGCGCGGCCAATCGGGCGTGTGCCACCCCCACGGATCGCCATGGGATGTTTTGCTGCGGCGAGACAATCGGCCAATTCAGCCTCGGATTTCGGTTGCAACATAGCGCAACGCCCCTTTCATAAGGTAGGCCCCCAAGATGAGATCAGGGGATGAAATTTCGCTTAGGCAGCGTGATCGCGGCGGGTTTCAGTGACCGAAAGCGGAAACACCTTTGCTGGGTTCAAGAGCCATTTGGGGTCGAACACATCCTTCACCCAAAGCTGCGCTTCGAGGTCTGTTGGGTTATATTGCGTCAGCATCAGATCACGCTTTTCAATGCCCACCCCATGTTCGCCCGTCAGGCAACCGCCCACCTCAACACAGAGCTTGAGGATATCCGCCCCAAAAGCCTCGCACAGTTCCAGATCGCCTGGTTTGTTGGCATCAAACAGGATCAACGGGTGCATATTTCCATCCCCTGCATGAAAGACATTGGCAACGCCAAGTCCGTATTCCTTGCTCATCTCGCCGATGCGGCGCAGAACGTAAGGCAAGCTTGAGACGGGGATCGTGCCATCAAGGCACATATAATCATTGATCTGGCCCATCGCACCGAAGGCTGATTTTCGGCCCAACCAAATGCGTGCGGCCTGATCGGCATCTGCTGCCTCGCGCAATTCCACGGGATTGTGGCGCTTGGCAATGTCGAGGATCACATCAAGTTGTTCGCGGATTTCCGCTTCAGATCCTTCTACCTCGACAATCAACAAAGCCTCGCACATCGGGTAGCCCGCCTTGGCAAAGGCCTCAGTCGCCTCGATACAGGGTCGATCCATGAATTCGATTGCCACAGGCAGAACGCCCGCCTTGATAATATCAGAGACGCATTCCCCTGCGACCTCATTGCTGTCAAATCCCATCAATACGGGGCGCGCACCTTCGGGTTTGCGGAGGATACGCAAAGTGGCCTCCGTGACCACGCCAAGCTGTCCTTCGCTGCCGCAAATCACGCCCAATAGATCAAGGCCGCCCGCATCCAAATGCGCGCCACCAATCTCAACGACTGTGCCATCCATCATCACCATCGTGACGCCCAATAAGTTGTTGGTCGTCACCCCATATTTTAAGCAATGCGCACCGCCAGAATTCATCCCGATATTCCCCGCAATCGCACAGGCCAATTGGCTTGATGGGTCGGGGGCATAGAAAAAATCATTCGCCTCAACAGCGCCCGTCACGCTGAGATTGGTGCGCCCTGTCTGCACACGGATGAATCGATTGTCGTAATCGGTTTCCAACACCTGTGTCAGGCGCGCCACCCCCAAAATGACGCTATCGGCCGTAGGCAAGGCCCCGCCCGCAAGCGAAGTGCCAGAACCACGCGGAACAACGGGCACACCCTCCTCGTGACAAATGCGCAGCACCTCAGAGACTTCAGCCGTGGACTGGGGCAACACCGCCGCCAAAGGCGGGCAGCGATAGGCCGTCAAAGCGTCACATTCATAGGCCCGCGTTTCATGCGGATCATCGATAACCGCATCATGGGGCAGCACATCGCGCAACCGCGAAATGATCCGCGTGCGCTTGGCCAAAATGGCGGGGTTTGGTTTTGGCATTTCCATAATCAGCCCTCCCTACGGTATTGGTAAGATTTCTAGACCAATTTGAAGGATTTCGCAAGCAAAAGCCATGCGCGACCGAATTGCCCATAGACGAGACATAACAAAACAGGCAGCAAGGCAGCATGGATTGGGTCAAAGTCATACATATTCTTTGCGTCATGGGCTGGATGACAGGTATTTTTGCCGTCCCCCGCGCCATTATCTTTTGGAAACGGGAATATGCGCAGCTTGGTGAATTTGGCCCAACAGGCGATCTGACGATTCGCATTTACCGCTTTTCGCTAGGGCTTGGTGTGATTGCGATTGCCACTGGGCTATGGCTTGGGTGGTTTTGGAATTTCGCGCCTTGGGTCTGGGTGAAACTGAGCCTCGTCAGCCTGCTTGGCGCGCATTACGCCTGGACGGGTCGCTTGATCCTGCGCGCCCTAAAAGGCGAGTTCCGCGAAAGCGATTTTTACCTACGGGTCTTTAATGAGGTCAGCGTGTTTGGCACCATCGCCGTTTTGATCGTGGTGGTCTTTAAGCCCCTCTAAAGCGCCCTTCGCGCAGCCATGCGGCGGCAAGCGCAGCCAAACCTGCGATGAGATACACCCAAACAGGAACAAGCGGTCGGGCGCGCACATCCTGTATAACAAAGGCATCACGGGCATAAAGCCCCATCCAACCGCGCCCTACTGCACCGCGCCCTTCGGGCACAAGACGCAGATCAGGCAGGGCATCGCGCAGGAAAAACACCACCCCGCCCGTTGCCTCAAGGTGAGGACGAAGAAGATCGCCTGTCGCTATAACCTCGCTAAATTCGCGCGGGTTGGCAGGGCCAATGCCCACAACGATATCTGACAGATCTGCCGCATTTGGATCACTTACGCGGTAAAGCCCATCTTCGGGGGCAAGATAGCTGCCTTCAAACATGCCTTCGGCCGTCTCATGCAATGGCACGGTGATGTCTTCCCCATCTGGCGCTGTCACAATGACTGAGGCAACGCCCGCCCCCATAGTTTGACGGGTAATGCGCATCTCGCGACCATCGGCTTCGGCGCTTAGCGCCTCCTCCTCAAGATCTGGCTCTTTCATCATCCAATGGGCCAGACGGCGCAAAAGCTCTAATTGTGGGCCGCCGCCCTCGTATCCCCGATCCCACAGCCATGCATGATCCGAGGCCAAGAGCGCGACACGCCCCTCACCCACGCGATCCAAGATCAAAAGCGGCGCATCACCTACCCCCTCAAGCACGACATCGCCCGCGTTTGGGGCAACCTCAACTTGCCGGAACCACCGCCCCCATGGCTGATCTGATCCTGCAATGGGTAAATGCGCCGCCTCAAGGCCCCGCGTCACAGGGTGGCGCGCACCAAGGCGGGAAAGATGCGGCACATATGGTTCTTCAAACACGCGCGCGGTCGGCTCGGCGGGCAGAATATCGGCCAAAGGTGAACGATAAAGCGACCCTGCCCCCGCAAAATCAGGGCCTGCCGCCACCAAAACCGCGCCGCCATCGCGGACATAGCGCGCCACGTTTTCAAGATAGATCAGGGGCAATATCCCGCGCCGTTGATACCGATCAAAGATGATCAAATCGAAATCATCAATTTGATCCATGAACAGCTCACGTGTGGGAAAGGCTATCAAGGACAATTCTGACACAGGAACATTATCGCGCTTTTCAGGGGGGCGCAGAATGGTAAAATGCACCAAATCCACCGCAGGGTCAGATTTCAACAAATTGCGCCATGTCCGTTGGCCCATATGTGGCTCGCCTGAGACAAGCAGCACCGACAAACGATCCCGCACCCCATTGACCTGCGCATAAGCGACATTGTTGCGCGGGGTTAATTCCCCCGCCTGCACAGGCACCTCAAAGCGCACAACGTTCCGCCCTGCATGGGCGAGGTTCAATGTTAATTCAAGCGGCTGCCCAACTGGCACAATCGCGCGTTGAGGTTCGTTCCCGTCAATCGAATAAATCACCTCGGTCTGGCGCGCATCCACCCCATCAGGGAGGGGGCCGAAATCACTGACACGCAATGCGATTTTTACATCTTCGCCCAAAATGCCATAGGCGGGGGCAGTTTCAATTTGAAGGGCGCGATCCCAATCATCCGCCTGCCCCGTGATCAGCGCGTGAACCGGGCCAACCCCTGTGAGCATTGCGTCCAGATCATGCACTTGCCCATCTGTCAGCAAAAATGAGCCTGCAATGCGCTCTTGGGGCAATTCCGCAGCAAGCCCGCTTAAGGCAGACAAAAGCTGCGTCCCTTGATTGCCATCAGCATCGGCCACATAGCGCAGTTCAACCTCGACCCCTTTTGTCTCTAATTCTGCGACAAGGGCTGCAAGCGTGGCTTCGGTTTGGGCGGGACGATCGGCCAAACCTTGCGATGCCGATTGATCCACCACCACTAGGGCGATATCGGCCAGAGGGGCGCGGGTTTCCTCCTGCCAGATTGGGCGCATCAGCGCCACAAGTGCAACCATCGCCGCAACGGCACGATAGGGCCACCCGCGCAGGCCGCGCAGTGCAGCATAGCCCGTGATCATCAACAACACAGCCGCCACAACAGCCACGACCATGGGAGGGAGATAAGGATCGAATAGGATCATCATTCCCATCCCTTAATTCCCCAATCTTTGCAGCAAGGCCGGCACATGGACTTGGTCGGATTTGTAATTTCCAGACAAGACATGCATCACAAGATTGACCCCAAACCGGAGCGCAATTTCACGCTGACGCTCACCCGCATATCCGCGCCCAATGGGCAAGAGTGGGCGACCTGCCTCATCAACCGCCCATGCCGCAGCCCAGTCATTGTCACCAATAATCACGGGGCTCACCCCATCATTGAGCGCGCGAAAGGGCATGCCCTCGGCAGGATCAGGTTCTGGTGGGGCCGCCTCAACCCAAATATCGCGCGAAGTATAGCGCCCTGGGAAATCGGCCAATAAATAGAAGGCGCGGGTCAAAACATGATCCTCAGGGATTGGCGCGAGGGGCGGAATGTCCAAGCCCTGCGCCAAATCCTGCAAACGGCGTGCAGCGGGCGTTGCGCCACCAATGCCGCCAAGATCTCCATCTCGGGTATCGAAAACAATCATGCCCCCGCCGCGCAAATAGGCGTTGAGGCGCTGATAGACATCATCAGAAGGGCGGTTTTGACTTTCTGTCACGGGCCAATACAGGAGCGGGAAAAACGCCAACTCATCGCGCGTCAACTCCACGCCTACGGGTGGGCTCGGCTCAATCGTGGTGCGCGCCCAAAGCGTATCGGACAAACCCTGCAGCCCTGCGCGCGAAATCTCGTCCACCGCATCATCGCCCGTAAGGACATATGCCAAGCGCAAATCTTCGGTAGCGATCAGGCCAAACATGTCTTCGGGCGTTAGGGTTTGCGCGTCACTGGGTGCAAAGGGCGCCACCAAGACCACCACAAAAAGCGCGGCTTTGGCCCGCACAGGCAGCCGCCCCGTAACAGCCAAGCTGCCAATCATATCTGCGGCAAGCGCAATCAGCGCCAACAGGAACAACCAAGGCGCAAGGGGCGTTGGTGGGGCGCTCAGTCCCCGTATGACCAACACATTTGCAGGCCAATCTGCCACAGTCAGATCCTGCGCAGATTTGATCACATTTAGAGCCACGCGACCCGTAGTGGTCTGATACAGGCCTGGCGGCATATCGGCCGATAGTGCCCCGCTTTGCAAATCTTCACCCGCAACTGTGATTTCGCCCTGCGCATCATAAAGCGCACCAAACCCGTCCAACACCTGCGCGGAAACAAAGCTAAGCCCTGTGTAATCTTTGCCCTCCGCGCTGATCGGGGGGGTAGAGACAGAGAGCCGCTCTAACATCTGCACAAACAGACCCGACAGCGGCAGGTTTGACCATTCTGCATTGGCGGTCACATGGAATAACACAGCACGCCCTGCCCCCCGTGTCATTTGCGTGACCAATGGCGTGCCATCTTCCAAGGCGGCCAAACTGCGCGCCGCCAAATCTGGGCCTGGCTGCGCCAAAACCTGTTGGCTGATCGTAACCTCATCAGGGATGGCAAGGCCAAAAAACGGGGATGTCTCTGGGAAAGGGTTTAGCTTGCGCGGATCGGCCCATGACATCGCCCCGCCCAAAGCACGCCCGCCTTGGCGCAGTTGCACGGGCATCAGTGCATCGGCTTGCATCTCGGCGGGTGACAATGCGGCCATTCGTGGCCCAGCAAAGCGCAGTAACAGGCCACCTTGCTCCACCCATGCCATCAAATCGGATTGGTCTGTTTCCGGCAAACGGGTCACATCAACCAAAATGATCACATCAGGATTTGCGGGCAAAATCTCGGCCAAACCGCCCTCGATAAGATCGACATTCGGGGACAGCGCCTCGCGCAGATAATGGAAGGGGGAAAGCAAGGCCTGCCCCTCTTGAGGGGCATTTGACGCAACCAACCCAATCTCGCGCCGTGCGAGACTGTCATCAATCAATAAACGGGCAGCCGCCTGCGGTTGTCCCGCCACCTCAAAGCGGGTTAGGCGATTGCGCAATTCGGGCGGCAGGGTAAGGGCAAGGTTGGCCTCTACAGCCCCCTCTTCAAAGACCGCTTCAGCCTCAACCAACACGCGCGGCACGCCTGATGGATCAGGCCCAAAGCCTTGCACGAGATAACGCGCCATTGGCAACGCGGGCCATTCCGCGCGCAAGAGCCTGAGCGTGACACCATCCCCGCCTTGCTCAAGCGGGGCAAGGGCGACCATCCGCGAAAGGTTATCGCCCGTTTCGATCACGCGCAGCCGCGCCGCCCGCGCCGCCAAAAGCTCAGCCAAGCCCGCGCGTTCACTGCCATGCGCCAATCCGTCTGAAAACCAAAGCCCGTCAAAGGGAATGGATTGCTCTGCGAACCAATCTGACCAAGCGGCATAATCGGGCGCGAAGGGTGCGGGGCGCATCGCAGAGAGCCGCGTGATTTCCTCATCCCCAGAGGTCAGCAGCGCCTCAAGCGAAGCCAGAGGCTGCTCGGTCAGGCTAATGACGACAGCAGCACGCCCATCGCGGATGGCGGCGCGTAAATTGGCCTCTATGGCCTGTTGTTCTGCAGACCAATCAAGCGCGCTTGCCCAACCTCCATCGCGCAAAATCACCAAAGGGGCTTGTGGCGTTTCATCTCCCTCAGACGCAGGCGGGTTCACCACGGGGCCAGACAAGGCCAAGATTAAAAACCCTGCCGCCATAAGGCGTAGCATCAACAGCCACCACGGGGTTTTGGCACTGTCATTTTCTTTATCGGTCAATCCCAGCAAAAAGATCAGCGCGGGGAAGTAAACGCGCGTTGGCTGCGGCGGAACAACGCGCAACAGCCACCAAAGGGCGGGCAACACCGCCAAAGCCGCCAAGACCCACGCCGCCGAAAATCCAAGCGCCCCAATCATTGCCGCGCCTCTGACAAAGCCTGATAGAGGGACATCAACGCCACACTGGCAGGGTGGTCGGTTACATGAGTGAAAAAGGGCCATCCATGGCGCTGTGCCTCGATCATCAGATTGGCACGATGGGCGTCTAACCGCGCTTGATACTCATCGCGCAATGCATCTGCCGCTTGCGTCTCGAACTCGGGCCCTGCGGGATGATCTCGGAACAAAACACGCCCCGCAAAAGGGAAGGCCATTTCAGCGGGATCCATAAGATGAAGAATGACACCGCGCGCGCGCGCCTCGGTCGCCTTGCGCAGAACCATGACCAATTCATCCGTTCCCCGCAGAAAATCGGACAGGATCACAATCTTTGCGCCGTTGGGTATAGTCTGCGCAATGACCTCGCCTGATTTTGGGGCATGTAAATCGCGCGCTAAACCTTCGCGCTGTGTAACCCCTGCACGCGGCGGGGTCTGGCTATTTAACCACCCAACCCGTTCACCTGCGCGCAAAACCAATTCGGCCAAGGCCAACGCAATCACATTAGCGCGCATCCGTTTTTGCGCCATTGGATCCGAGAGAGAGCTATACCGCATAGACTCTGCAGGGTCAGACCATATAAGCAGGCTTTGCGCAGCCTGCCATTCGGTTTGGCGGGCGTAATATCCATCCCCTCGCCCCGACCTGCGCCAATCAATCGCTGTGGCGCTGTCCCCTGCTTGGACATGTCGATATTGCCAAAACTCATCCCCCCCGCCTGCGCGGCGGCGGCCATGATCCCCCAAATGCAGGCTGGACGCCAAATGCTCTGCAGCAACCAACAACGCGGGCAAACCTGCCGCATGGGCAGCCGCATCAGCGCGGAGGCGCATGAGATCGGTTGGATCACTATGCGAGGCGCGCGGGGGCATTTAGGCTGCGTGATCCAAAACAAGATCAATTTCGCGGGCCAAGAGAACGGCCAGATCATGGCCTTCGGCCCGCGCGGCAAAACCAAGCGCCATTCGGTGGATCAAAACCGCAGGGGCCATAGCGCGAATATCCTCGACAGAAGGCGCATATCGCCCCTCCATCAACGCCCGTGCGCGCACTGAAACCATTAAGGCCTGCGCGGCACGCGGCCCCGCACCCCAAGCCAAATGCGCCGCGATCCGCGCGGGATCAGCCGTAGGGTCAGGGCGACATCCGCGCACCAAATCAAGGATCATGTCACAAATCCGATTCCCTACGGGCATGTGGCGCACCAAATTTTGTGCCGCAATCAAATCGGCTTCGGTAAAAACTTGGGCCGTTGCCGCCTCACTTGGGCCCGTTGTCGCAATCAATATGTCCCGCTCCGCCGCGCGATCAGGATAGGCCACATCAATGCGCAACAAAAAGCGATCAAGCTGCGCCTCAGGCAATGGATATGTGCCCTCTTGTTCAATCGGGTTCTGCGTGGCCAGAACCAAAAATGGGGCGGGCAATGGGCGTGCAGCACCCGCGATTGTGACCTCTCGCTCCTGCATCGCTTGAAGGAGGGCGCTTTGCGTGCGCGGGCTGGCGCGATTGATCTCATCGGCCATCAACAGCTGACAAAATACAGGCCCCTCCAAAAAGCGAAAGCTGCGCTGCCCATCGGGGCCTGTATCCAAAACTTCGGACCCCAGAATATCGGCGGGCATCAGGTCAGGGGTAAATTGCACCCGATTGGCACGCAGACCCATGACTTGGGCCATCGTGTCGACAAGCCGTGTTTTCCCCAAACCCGGCAACCCCATCAGCAGGGCATGGCCGTTTGACAACATCGCCGCCAAAGCCAGACTGACCACTTGATCTTGACCGATAATGCGTTTGGAAATTTCTGCCCGCGCCTGACCAAGCTGCGCACCAAGCCGATCAATCTCGGATGTCAGGTTTTCAAGCTCAGCCATAGAAATGCTCCGCATAATGATTATGTTGGGGTCGTAACCTGTTCGCTAGTAAATCTAACTATGGCGCCGACCACAAATGGCAAAAGCCCATAGGAGACAAAACATCGTGACCATGACGCCTGAGTCCCTGCTTGCCGCCGCGACCAATGCGCAAAAGCAATGCAAACTGCCCCCTGTTGATCAATGGAACCCACCTTTTTGCGGCGATATCGACATGGAAATTCGGCGTGACGGGACATGGTTTTACAACGGCACCCCGATTGGGCGACCGCGCATGGTGCGCCTGTTTTCAACGATTCTGAAACGGGAGGGGGATAAATATTTCCTCGTGACCCCCGTAGAAAAGGTGGGGATCCGGGTCGAAGATGCCCCGTTCGTAGCGCAGGATTTTATTGTGAGAGGCGAGGGCGCGGCGCAAGAGGTGCAATTTACAACCAATGTGGGCGACACCATCAGCGCCAGCGCCCAAAGCCCCATTCGCCTCACCCGCAGCGCGGATGGGGAACCTTCGCCTTACGTTTTAGTGCGGCGCGGTCTTGAGGCGCTTATCGATCGCAAGAGCTTTTATCGGCTTGTCGATCTTGGTGTGGCGCATAACACGGGCGGCGCAGATTGGTTCGGCGTTTGGTCTTGCGGGACATTCTTTCCCTTTATTCCTGTCTCAGAACTCACAACCTAAGCCAAAGCTCTACTCGCGTCATGCCGCTGGAACTCAAGCGCAGGGGCGAGACACTGCGGACAAACAAACCTAAACTGTAAGGGAAATGGCGCGCTGGGGAGGATTCGAACCCCCGACCCCTTGATTCGTAGTCAAGTACTCTATCCAACTGAGCTACCAGCGCGTGGAGGTGGCTCTTAACGCCCATGTCACCGCAGCGCAAGGGCGAATTCACCCCAAAGGTTGTGAGGGCAGCCAAATTCTAAATTCAGTTCCCTTAGAGGTGCTGCATTCTAAAGTCAGCGCGCCACCATGCCCGCGCACCAATTCCGCCGCTATGGCAAGGCCAAGACCCGAGCCACCTTTGCGCGCGCCACCTTGGAAAGGTTTGAACAAATGTTCTAGCGCCTTTTTTGGCAGTCCCGGCCCCGTGTCGCGAATACGAATTTCCCACCCGTCTTCATTTGGGGCAGCTTGGGCCGAGATACGGATCACGCCTACCCCCCCTTGTGCTGCAATGGCCTGCCTTGCGTTGCGGATGAGGTTGCTCAACACGCGGAAAATCTGTTCAGCATCGCAGCGCAGGGTCAAACCTGTTTCAACACAGACATCGAATTCAATCGCCTCCGCATCTGGCCCAAGCGATTCACTTTCGACCACATCGCGCAGCAGCCCCGCTGCATCTACCCGCGCCAAAGCAGGTGGTGGCTCTTGCGCACGACCAAAGGCCAAGGTGCCTTCGCAAAGATTGACCGCCCGTGACAAAGATTGCAGCAACTTTGGCGTGGTGCGCTGCACGGCAGGATCATCGCTGCCCTCCAAACGATCCGCCATCAGACTGGTTGTGGTCAGGATATTTCGCAAATCATGGCTGATTTTGGCCACAGCCGCGCCCATCTGCGCAAGATGATCCTTCTGCTTCAGGGCGGCGGTCAGTTGGGTCTGCATCTTGTTCAAAGCGACCTCAGCATCCCGCAACTCATGCAAGCCCGCACTTGGCGTTATGATGCGGCGGGCATCTTCGGGTGCATCCGCATAGGCGCGCACCTGCCCGACCACGCGGTTCATCGGTGTCACAAGGAAATACCGCACAGAGAAAAATAAAAGCGCCGCCGTGAAGGCAGAAATCACCGCCGACAGGGCAAGGATCCGCAGACCAAACTCGACCATCGCGGCGCGTAAGGGGGCGCTGTGCATGGTCACCTCGATCTCAAGGCCCGCATCGCGCACAGGCGCGCCAATCACGCGGATTGTGCGATCTCTTTGATCCCAAAGCTGCATCATGGCATCGCGGATCAAACCCAAGGATGGAGGATTGCGCAGATCATAGGTGGTGGCCACAGGCGGGATTTGCGGCGCAGCCAGCACCAGTTCCCGCACCGCGTCCCGCCGCAACACAACGTTTAAAACATCTGAATTGAGCAGCAATTCATCCTCAAGCGCAGGATCAACCATCCCATCATTCGCCAAGAGGGCCAGTGACGCAATTTGCGCCCTCTCAAGGCGCGACAAAAGATAATCCTCACGGAATCGGGCCACCGATGGCACGAAGATCAAAACCTCTGCCAACATTACGAAGCACAGGGTCAAAATCAAAAATCGTCCCGAGAGTGTGTTAAACACGAAACCTTCCCCGCATACCCTCAGCCACATAGATAGTTGTTTTATTGTGGAATTGTAACGCCCCGCGCATATGTTGCGCGATTCTATGCCCATCACAATAAACTTGAGTTAGGTTGCATTTTACCGCGCGCATTTATTGACACGCCGCTTTGCTTTGCGTATGCCGCAGTCCTTATACGGATTCTTTTGGTCGTGTGACTTGTGCGCGTAGGCGCGCGCCGACCAGCAAACTGGAGCAAGCCGATGTCAAAACGGACTTTTCAGCCTTCAAACCTCGTGCGCAAGCGCCGTCATGGCTTCCGCGCACGCATGGCGACCAAAGCAGGCCGCAAGGTTTTGAACGCGCGCCGAGCGCGTGGCCGCAAATCTCTGAGCGCATAAGCGTTTCTCAGGCTTTGAGGGGCAACCCTCAACGCGCCCCTGCCGAGATTTCGTCAGGGGCTTTTTGCATTTGAACGCCAAATCGGGCTTGGATCATGGAAACCTTGTGCAAACGTGCCGATTTCTTACGGGCTGCCAAAGCGGCCCGTGCGCCTGCGCCTGCCTTCTTGCTTCAGGCGCGCAAGCGTGACGCGGATGAGGGCGTGGATCCAAAGGTGATCCGCGTTGGCTATACCTGCTCTAAAAAGATCGGCAATGCGGTGGCGCGTAACCGCGCAAAGCGCCGCTTGCGTGAAATTGCGCGCGACACATTAGCCCTGCATGGGCAAGCGGGGTGGGACTATGTGTTGGTGGGCCGTCCCGAAGTCACCTTGTTGCATCCTTTTGCGCAAATGCAGGTAGAGTTGGTCGCAGCCTTATCCCGCATCCACGCGCCGCGAAAGCGGGGGGCGTAGATGCGCATATTGGCATGGATCCTATCTTTGCCTATTCGGGCTTATCGGGTGATTTTCAGCCCATGGGTAGGGTTTAACTGCCGCTATCAGCCGACCTGCAGCGCCTATGCGCTTGAGGCGCTTGAGCGACATGGACCGATCAAAGGCAGCTATCTTTTGCTGCGCCGCATTGGACGCTGCCACCCTCTTGGCGGATCAGGTTACGACCCAGTGCCACCAAAGGGCGGGGATCAAACCCGTTCGAAATAAATGATGACCTCACCGATGGTCACGCCAAAGCGCTTCATATAGGCACGGTTGAGCAATCGGTCATCACTCAAGAGCCACATCCAGTCATCAAAGCTGACCCGCAGCGTTTCACCCTGCTCCACTGGCAGGTCAATCGTATAGGCCCAATTAAAGACATCTCCACGCTCCTCGCCCGTTGCGATGCCGATCACCCCGTCAGCCGTTCCTTGCCATCGTTGTTCGTCCAGCTTTTCCAAGAGCCAAATACGCTGTTCGGTGCTGCCATCTTCATAAACGAAATCTTCGACCAAACGCAGGGTTTCCCCATCCCATGTCCCGTTGATCTTCACCTCAAAGCGGCGGCGCACCTCGCCCAAGACATCCTGAAACTGACCATAGGCCACAAGATCACCTTGAAAAAATTCTTCTAGGTTCAAGGCGCGGCTGCTGAGATTTGGATCATCAAGCGCAGGTTTACCCGTGCAGGCCGTAAACATCAAAAGCGCCGCCAATGCCAATTTTTTCATGATGCCCCGTCCTTATCTGCCTATTTGCGAAGCTAGCGCAAACGAGCAAAATGCAAGTTTACTTGACGTTTCTGCCTTGCCTCGCCTATGGCAGGCACATCAAAACCGCGTGAAGATGAAGGCCGCACCATGTTGGACGATGCAGAGGATATCCACCCGCTCTTTCACGGCGCGCCCTCAAGCACCGAATTTAAAAAACTGCGCAAGCGGATCATCCGTGAAACCCGCGAGGCGATTGACCGCTACGGCATGATCGAGCGCGGCGCGAAATGGTTGGTCTGCCTGTCGGGCGGCAAAGACAGTTACACGCTTTTGGCAGCCTTGACCGAATTGCAGTGGCGCGGCGTGCTGCCCGTAGAGATTTTGGCCTGCAACTTAGATCAGGGCCAACCTGGATTTCCTGCAACGGTATTGCCAGAGTTTCTCACAAAGATGGGCGTGCCGCATCGGATTGAATATCAAGACACCTATTCAATTGTGATGGATAAAGTGCCGCAAGGCCGCACCTATTGCGCGCTGTGTTCACGATTGCGCCGTGGCAACTTATATCGCATTGCCCGCGAAGAAGGGTGTTCAGCCGTTGTTTTGGGCCACCACCGCGATGACATTCTAGAAACATTTTTCCTCAATCTGTTTCACGGCGGCAAACTGGCCTCGATGCCACCCAAGCTTTTGAATGATGAAGGGGATCTTTTTGTCTATCGTCCGCTGGCCCATGTCAGCGAAGCGGATTGTGAAACCTTCGCCCGCGCGATGAACTATCCCATCATTCCCTGTGATCTGTGCGGATCGCAAGACGGGCTACAACGCCAAGCCATCAAACGCCTCTTGGATGAGTGGGAAGCCCGCGCACCTGGGCGGCGGCAAAAGATTTTCTCGGCCTTAATGAATGTGCGCCCATCGCATCTGCTTGACCCTGAATTATTTGATTTCATCGGCCTGACGCGGCGTGCCGAAAATACGGGACAAGACTAGGCCAGATTGGCGCAGTTCTCGCGATATTCGGCGCAAACCCCTTGACCTTTGCGCCGCTAGCCTATTGAACCCGACTGTCAATAAATCATAGGGCATAGCGCGATCATGGAAGATCAGAACAAGAACCTGATCCTGGCCACGGCCTTGAGCTTTCTCGTCATTTTGGTGTGGTTTCTTCTGTTTCCCCCTGAAGACCCACAGGTAACGCAAACGGACGCGGCAGCCGCATCCGATACGACCGCGCCCGCAGATGCCATTCTGCCGCCAAGCGCAGGATCAGGCGACCCTGTTCTGATCGGTGCGGAAGAAACACGCGCCGTGGCTTTATCCTCCTCGGCACGCGTGGCGATTGAAACCGATGAATTGCTCGGCTCAATCTCACTCTTGGGCGGGCGAATTGATGACCTGTCCCTAAAAAACTACCGTGAAACGATTGATGAAGACGCAAATATCGTGCGACTTCTATCGCCAGTTGGCGGCCCAAATGCCTATTACGCCCTTTATGGATGGGCGCCCGGCGGCGCGCTTGATTTTGACCAAGTGCCTGGCCCCAACAGCGAATGGCGTTTGGTCGAGGGCGAAACCCTAACGACCACGACCCCCGTTACCCTTGAATGGGATAATGGCAACGACCTGATTTTCAATCGCGTGATCTCGGTCGATGAGAATTTCATTTTCTCTGTAACGCAATCTGTGCGCAACACCTCGGGCGCGCCTGTGCGCTTGGCCCCTTACGGTATCGTGGCCCGCCACGGCCTACCCGCAGATTTGCAGAATTTCTTCATCCTTCACGAAGGTGTTGTTCGTAAAGCAGACGGCACTTTGGACGAGATCGGTTATGAAAACGTCACCGAATTCGATGTCATGCCCAGCGAAGGCGCGGCGGCAGAATTGGTGGATGTTGCCGAAAACGGCTGGATCGGCTTTACCGATAAATATTGGATGACCACCTTGATCCCTGGTGCGGGTCAGCCCTTTGTGGCCGCAACGCGCCACGTGGCGGGGGCGGATATCTATCAAACCGAAGCGCGGATGCCCGCAGTTGATGTTGCTGCTGGGGCAACGGCCGAAGTCACCACCATGCTCTTTGCAGGAGCGAAGGAATGGGAAACCATCCGCAACTATCAGGACGCAGGCGGGATTGATCGCTTTCTCGACTCGATTGACTGGGGTTGGTTCTATTTCATCACCAAGCCGATGTTCTGGCTGCTGCACAATCTGAATGTGATGATTGGCAATATGGGTCTTGCGATTATTGCGCTGACTTTCATCGTCAAGGCTGTCTTATTCCCGCTTGCCTATAAATCCTATGCCTCCATGGCGCGGATGAAAGAGCTTCAACCAGAGATGGAGAAGCTGAAAGAGCGCGCAGGTGATGACCGCGAAGCCATGCAAAAAGGCATGATGGAGCTGTATAAGAAGAACAAGGTGAACCCCGCTTCGGGCTGCTTGCCGATTTTGCTGCAAATCCCGATTTTCTTCTCGCTCTATAAGGTGATTTTCGTGACGCTAGAATTGCGCCACGCACCGTTCTTTGGCTGGGTTCGGGATCTGTCAGCACCTGATACAACCTCGATCTTCAACCTGTTCGGCCTGTTCCCATGGCCAGCGCCAGAGCCAGGCAGTATCCTTGCGCTGATCTTTATCGGGGTTCTGCCCATCCTTTTGGGCATCTCGATGTGGTTGCAGCAAAAGCTGAATCCAGCGCCCACTGACCCAACACAGGCCGCGATTTTCGCGTGGCTGCCCTTTATCTTTATGTTCATGTTGGGCCATTTCGCGACAGGCTTGTTGATTTACTGGATCGTGAACAACACCCTGACCTTTGCGCAGCAATACACGATCATGCGCCACCAAGGGTATAAGCCCGATCTGTTTGGCAATATCCGCGCAAGTTTCAAACGCGGCGGCGCAAAGAACGCTAAGTGAGCGTCACACTCGACCAAATATGGCGACACCCGATTAAGGGTATTGGCGCAGAACGTATTTCGGGGGCCTTTATGGCCCCCGATTGCGCTTTGCCGCTTGATCGTGCCTATGCGGTTATTGAAGCGGGGGCTGACCCCGTGCAGGGGCAATGGCAGCCCTGCCGAAATTTCCTGCGCGGCGCAAAGGCCCCTCAGCTTATGGCCATCACGGCCTGCTGTTTGGACAATGGCACAATCCGCCTGTCGCACCCTGATTTGCCAGATCACATATTCGACCCAAAATGCGACCACAGCGATTTGATTGCATGGCTAGGGGCAATTTATCCGCCCGAGCGACCCGACCCGATGGCGGTGGTCACAGCGCCTAAATCAGGCATGACCGATGCAAATTTTGCCTCGATTTCAATTCTAAATCTTGCCTCGCTGCGCGCCTTAGAGGCGCGGGCCGATACGCCACTGGATCCGCGCCGCTTTCGTGGGAATCTTTGGCTTGAGGGTCTAGCCCCTTGGGAAGAGCTTGACCTGATTGGGGCGACCCTCGCGATTGGCGAGGCCCGCCTAAAAATCGTAGAACCAATAACCCGTTGTCGTGCAACTGAAGCAAATCCTGACACAGGGGTAAGGGATGTGCCAACTCTGCAAATATTGCAAAGCGGTTGGGATCACAGCGAATTTGGCGTATACGCAGAAACCACCCAAGCAGGGCATATCGCCCAAGGGGATAAAGTGGAGATTATCTGGTGAGTGCAGCCCTGCCTTTCCCGCTGGCCGAAGATGCCGATGAGATCAGCCTTGAGAAGGGGCGGCTGCTGTTTGCGCGCGGTGCAGATTTTGTCAAAGGCGTTGTTGCCATGGATGGCCTGCCCCCTGCAGATCGGCTTGAAATATGCTTTGCTGGGCGCTCAAATGTTGGGAAATCTTCGCTGATCAATGCGCTGACCGGGCGCAAAAACTTGGCGCGGGCCTCAAACACACCCGGACGGACGCAAGAAATCAACTTCTTCACACTTGGCGAGAGCCATTATGTGGTCGACTTGCCGGGCTATGGCTATGCAGAAGCGCCTGTTGCGGTGGTCGAGAAATGGCAGAAATTGCTCAAGGCCTATCTGTCAGGCCGCGTCTCATTGCGCCGCGCTTTCGTGCTTATCGACACTCGGCATGGGATCAAGGCGGTTGATGACGAGATCATGACCCTGCTTGATCAATCAGCTGTGACCTTTCAGGTCGTGATGACCAAAGCCGACAAGGTAAAAGAAGCTGAACGCGATAAAATTTTGGCCCAAGTGCGCAAGGCGCTGTCAAAACACCCCGCCGCCTATCCCGAGCTCTTGATGACCTCTTCAGAAAAAGGTTGGGGTATTGAAAACCTTCGGGCCTTGATCGCAGGGCTTGCTTGAGAACAGCCACCTTCACAGCCAAGCCTTCCTGCCTTATGGAAGTAATCGAGCGCGCCCAATATGGCGCGGGATCAGTTTGGAACGCCAAAGATGAAGAAGCAGACAGCCAAAATGCGTGATTTTCTCTCGACCGCCCGCACCTTGAACGAAGCCCTGCCTTACTTGCAGCGCTATCACGGGGCGATTGTGGTGATCAAATTGGGCGGTCATGCGATGGGATCGGATGAGGGGATGGCCTCATTCGCGCGCGATGTGATGCTGATGCGCACGGTTGGGGTGAACCCTGTGGTGGTGCATGGCGGCGGGCCAATGATCAATGAGATGCTTGAAAAGCTTGGCGTGACCTCCACCTTCACGCGCGGCAAGCGGGTCACGGATGCCGCCACCATGGCTGTTGTGGAAATGGTTCTGTCGGGTCAAGTCAATAAGCGCATCGTGCAGGCGATCAACGCCGAAGGCGGGCGCGCAGTTGGTCTGTCGGGCAAAGATGCCTCGATGATCACCTGCACAATGGCCGACCCCGAACTTGGCTTTGTCGGCGAACCCAGTGAGGTAGAAACGACCCTTCTGCGGCAACTCTTTGAGGCCGAGATGATCCCTGTGATTGCCCCCATTGGTGCAGATCGTGATGGTCACAGCTATAATATCAATGGCGACACGGCAGCGGGGGCTATTGCCGCCGCCCTGAAGGCAGATCGCCTGCTGCTTTTGACTGATGTGTCGGGCGTCAAAAATGCCGATGGCGAAGTGGTAACCGAATTGAGCACCGCCGATGTTGAGGCCATGACCGAAAGCGGGGTCATCGCAGGCGGCATGATCCCCAAAACCGAAACGGCCCTGTCAGCCGTGCGCGCAGGCGTGCGCGCTGCCGTTATTTTGGACGGGCGCGCGCCCAATGCCTGCCTTTTGGAATTGTTCACGGATCACGGGGCAGGATCAATCATCCGCGCCTAGTTTCGCTTGCGCAGCGCAGAGCAATCAGCGCAGGCTAAAGAATGAACCTGACCGACCTTTTACAAGGCGCGCATGCGCGGCACCTTCGCATTTTGGGGCATTTTGCCCCAGACGGCAGTCACGGCCTAGGCCATGAGGTAAAAACCGTGGTGCTTTTGGGGCCTGATGAGCCTCACTTTTGGTCTGCGTTTGAAGACAGCTCCGAATATCGTGATGGCGCCCCTGACCCGATGGATCGTTGGTCTGCGCGGGTCATCGGTGACTGGGCCCGCGAGATTGGGGGGGAAGCCTATTTTCCCTTTGGTGGCCCACCCTATGCACCATTTTACCAATGGGCTTTGGCGACAGGTGCGGTATGGCCCAGCCCAATAAGGCTGCTCATCCATGCGCAATCGGGATTGTTTGTCTCCTTTCGCGGCGCACTTGGCTTGCCCTATGCAGTGCCTCAAGCGCCTGCCCAAGACCGCCCATGCGACAGCTGCACGCACCAACCCTGCCGCAGCGCATGCCCTGTCGCAGCCTTTGACGGATCGGGCTATGATACGATCCGATGCCACAACCATCTGAAAACAATGGCGGGGGCAGATTGCATTACCAAGGGCTGCAGGGCGCGGCGCGCCTGCCCGATCTCACAAAACTTTGGACGCGTTGAGGCGCAATCACATTTCCACATGCGGAGCTTTCACCCATGACCCTGACGTTGACCTTAATCCGCCATGCAAAATCAGATTGGGGCGATGCAGGGTTGGATGACCATGACCGCCCCCTCAATGCCCGCGGAATAGAGGATGCACCGCGCGTTGGAACATGGCTTAAGGCGCAGGGGTATCGGCCTGATCATGTGCTTTGCTCGACCGCAACCCGTGCTGTCGATACATGGGCGGCGATTTCCCGATGCTTGAGCGGTGCGGAAATCGAAGTTTCTTATACACGCGCGCTCTATCTCGCGATGCCGCCAGATATGCTGAATGTCATCAGGGCCAGTGAGGGCCACACATTGGCCGTCATCGGGCATAATCCCGGCATTGGTAGCTTGGCGCGCTCTCTGGTGGCAACACAGCCCCAACACGAGAAATTCACCCGCTACCCTACAGCCGCGACCTTGGTCGTGGACTTTAACGCAACTTCTTGGGCCAACATAGAAATAGGCGCGGGGGTCGCCCGCGCCTTTATCACACCGCGTGACTTGCCCTAAGCGGGATCAGTGACCCAAGATTTGGCTCAAGAACAGCTTGGTGCGGTCATTTTGCGGGTTGGTGAAGAACGGCTCAGGCTCGTTTTGCTCAACAATCTGGCCTGCATCCATAAAGATCACGCGATTGGCAACCTGACGGGCAAAGCCCATCTCATGGGTCACGCAGAGCATGGTCATACCTTCTTCAGCCAATTGGATCATCGTATCCAAAACTTCCTTGATCATCTCAGGATCAAGTGCCGATGTCGGTTCGTCAAACAGCATGATACGCGGACGCATGCAGAGGCTGCGCGCGATGGCCACACGCTGCTGCTGGCCCCCTGACAGTTGACCTGGATATTTGTGCGCTTGATCGGGGATTTTCACCTTCTCAAGGAAATACATTGCCGTTTCTTCGGCCTCTTTCTTGGGCGTCTTGCGCACCCAAATTGGGGCCAATGTGCAGTTTTCCAAAATGGTCAAATGCGGAAACAGGTTGAAATGCTGAAAGCACATCCCGACCTCGGAACGGATTTTGTCAATGTTCTTGAGGTCATTTGACAGCAATGTGCCATCCACAGTGATGGAGCCCTTTTGATGCTCCTCCAATGCATTGATGCAGCGGATCAGCGTAGATTTCCCCGAGCCAGATGGCCCACAGATGACGATACGTTCGCCGCGGTTCACAGTGAGGTTGATGTCCCGCAAAACATGGAACGAACCATACCATTTGTTCATATCGCGAATTTCAACCGCCACCTCATCGGTGACTTTCATCTGCGAACGGTTGATCTCACGATCTTGGATGGAGGGGGTGGCTTCACTCATATCGGCCTCTCCTTAATGACGATCTGTTGCGAGCTTGCGCTCAAGATATTGCGAATAGCGGGACATCGCGTAGCAAAACACAAAGAAGCAAAGCCCGATGAAGATGAACAATTCCCAGTAAATCCCGTTCCATTCGGTCGTGGCGCGGATCGCGTTAGACAAACCGATTGGGTCAAGCAGACCGATGAACACCACGAGGGTTGTGTCTTTGAACAAACCTATAAACGTGTTCACGATGCCCGGAATTGAGATTTTCAAAGCCTGAGGCAGGATGATCAAGCGCATGGATTGCCAGTAATCCAAGCCCAGACTATCTGCCCCCTCATATTGCCCACGAGGCAGGGCGGCCAAACCACCGCGCACAACCTCGGCCATATAGGCAGCGGCAAAGAGCGTGACCATGATAATCACGCGGAGCATCAGGTCAAAATTCGTTCCCGGTGGCAGGAAGTAGTTCAACAAAAGCGATGCCGTGAACAGCCACACAATCAACGGAACGCCACGGATCACCTCAATAAAGATCACCGAGAATTTGTTGATGATGAACAAATCAGACTGACGCCCAAGCGCCAGCAAAATCCCAAGCGGCAAAGACAGAACAATGCCCGTGATCCCGATGATCAGCGCCAACATGAACCCGCCGAAATCCTTGGATTGGATATTTTCAATTCCAATGGGCAAGATGCCATCGGCCAGTCCCGTTAGTGGGGCAACCCCAAAGCGCCAATAGATCAGCGGCACAAGGATGCTCGCCACGATACCTGCCAAAGCCCCGAATTGCCGTGTGATCTGGCCATAGGCCAACCATGCCAAAACAAAGCCCAGAGCCGTCAGGATTGGCCCCCAAATCGACCCGCCCCATAACAGCCAGTAGCAAATGAAGGGCGACACGGCCGAGAAGATCGCCAATTTGCGGCCACCAAAGTTGAACATCACAGGCGCAACGGCGCTGAAAAACACAATCAAAGCCACAACAGGGCGCCAATATGCATCGGCGGGGTAGAACCCAAATAGAAGTTGGTTCCAACGCTCGCTCAAGACGGCCCAACAGGCGACATTGCGACCATCGGCGTAAAGCGCGTCACGCACCTCACGGCATTCACTCAGTGAATTTGCAGTCCAAATGCCATAGGCGAACCACTGGAAAACATGGCTGACCACCCAATAGATCGCGACCAAAGACAGAATTGTTAGGATTGTATTGAGCGGCCCAGAGAACAAGTTTTCACGCACCCATTTCACCACGCCTGCTTCCGAGACAGGCGGGGACTGCTCGGGCAGCATCTCGGTGCGCACATAAGAAACGGAGCTATTCGCAGAATTTGCCATCTCAGCGCTCCTTCAACTTAACGGCGTTGTTGTAGACATTCATCACGCCCGAAATGATTAGGGATGTGACCAAGTAAAAGACGCCCAAGAGGAGCATCCCTTCAAGCTCGCGGCCTGTTTGGTTGATCGTGATCCCACCCAAGGTAGACCGCACATCCATATAACCCACAGCAATCGCCAAGGAGGAGTTCTTGGTCAGGTTCAGATATTGCGAAATCAGGGGAGGGATGATCACGCGCAAGGCCTGCGGCAGGATCACCAAATTCATCGTGCGGTTGGGGCGCAAGCCCAAGGCAAAGGCTGCTTCGGTTTGCCCGCGTGACACCGCCAAAATACCTGAGCGCACAATCTCTGCGATGAACGCACCCGTGTAGAGCGACAACGCAAACCATAAGGCAATCAGCGAGTTGCGCACCTGTAGGCCGCCCGTAAAGTTGAACCCACCCAATTCAGGCAACTGCAGCGTGACTGGCCCGCCCAGAATGAAGTAGAAAATAACCGAAGGCACAAAGAACAAAGCCGTAGAAATCCAGAACACAGGCAGGATTTGACCCGTTGCCTCTTGTTTTTTGCGCGCATAGCGGCGGAAGGCCCAAATCGCAAAGAGTGAAGCAAAAAACACAGCCACAAGCAGGGTTGAGCCCTCACCCCAAATCGGACGCGGGATAAAGATACCGCGATTTGTAATCGCGATACTGTCGAACAGGATCATGGACGCATCCCCGCCTTCGCGGAAATCGCGCGGCTGTGGGGTGGCTTCGGTCATGACGGCGAAGATCACAAGGATCCACAACAGCAACGGCACATTGCGGAACCCTTCCACATAAACCGCCATCAACCGCGCTACGATCCAGTTTTTTGACAGACGCAAAACGCCTGCGATCACGCCAATTATCGTGGCAAGAATACAGCCCAGAAAAGCGACTAGCAGCGTGTTTAATATCCCAATAATCGCAGCACGGCCATGGGTGCTGTCGTTGGAATATTCGATCAAGCGCTGGTTGATATCATAGCCCGCGCGCGACCCTAGAAAGCCAAAATCAAAATCTTTGCCAAGCGCGGACAGGTTTTGAACCGTGTTCCAGCCAAGCTGCCAAAGAAAGGCCATGATCGTAATGAAAGCGAATACTTGGATCGTCATTGAGCGATAACGACGATCGTAAATCAACTGACCCAAGCGGAAGGGTTCAGAACTTGGATCCGGTGTCGAGGCCATGGCGGAATCCTGTCAATAAATCAGCGTAAAAAAGTTTGAGTGCGGCACAAACGGGTCGCAACACTTTCAGCGTAATTTTGGATATTAAAATAGAAGAAGGGCGCGAGAATGCCGCGCCCAACTTCCGTTCAGACCTTAGCGGAATGGTGGGGTGTAGAGCAGGCCACCATTAGTCCACTGCGCGTTCAAGCCGCGTGCCAGACCGATTGGGGTGCTTTCGCCCAAGTAACGCTCAAAGATCTCGCCATAGTTACCACCAGCAGAGATCGCGTTAACCGCCCAGTTTGCCTCAAGACCGAGCATCGCGCCGAGGTCGCCCTCAGTGCCAAGAATACGGTTGATTTCTGGGTTCTGACCAGGTGCAGCAGCCAATTCAGCAATGTTTGCCGAAGTGATGCCCAGCTCTTCAGCTGCGATCAAAGCGTTCAAAGACCAGCGAACGATGTCGCCCCACTCGTTGTCGCCGTGACGAACAAGCGGCCCGAGAGGCTCTTTGGAGATGATTTCAGGCAGAACAACGTGGTCACCTGGGTTCTCGAAGGTCGCGCGGGTTGCCGCAAGACCAGACGCGTCTGTGGTGTAAACGTCACAAGCGTTTGCGAGATACTGCTGCTGTGCTTCCGCGTTTGTTTCGATAGGCACGGGCTCGTAGCTCATGTTGTTCGAAGCAAAGAAGTCAGCCAAGTTCAACTCGGTGGTTGTGCCAGTCTGGATACATACGGTTGCACCGTCCAACTCAAGCGCGGAAGACACGCCCAAGGATGCAGGAACCATAAAGCCCTGACCGTCATAGTAGTTCACGCCCACGAATTCGAACTTCAGATCAACGTCACGGCTGAAGGTCCATGTGGTGTTACGTGCCAACATATCAACTTCGCCAGAGGCCAACGCGGTGAAGCGGGTCTGACCAGTGGTTGGAACGAACTCAACCGCCATTGGGTCGCCGAATACGGCGGCTGCAACGGCACGGCATACCGCAACGTCAAAACCTTCCCAAACGCCGCTGGCATTTGGTTCTGCGAAGCCTGTGAGACCTGTGGTCACACCACAGTTCATGCTGCCACGCGCTTTGACCTCATCAAGGGTCGACGCTTGGGACATACCCGCAGCCATACCAGCAACTGCCAGCGTAGCTAGGACTACAGATTTTTTCATATTTACCTCTTCCTATTGGACCGCCCTTTTGGGCTGTTTCCTCAATGGCCGTAAGACCACCTTCATGTCAGTGGCCCGCAGAAGCGAGCCAATGCCGCTTAATTGGGCAAATATACCGCCCAAGGTCAAGGCTTGAAGCTACGTTTATGAAACATTAAGCCTAACTTTATAGCAGCCGTTCGTGGGATGTTTGCTGCTTAGGCAGATTACATATTCATTAAAAAACAAGGCCTCAACCTGCCACAAGGGCCTCGTGCCCGCCTGCAAGTCTGTAAAAATGTGCTGCGAGAAGAAAAGCGTCCTTTTTCTTTGCTGCCACATCCAAGGCTTCTTCGTCTTCGCCCCAAAGCTCTGCCTGAAAATTTTCATCGATTCGCGACAGATTCCATGCCTCTTGCGGCGAGAACTGCCCTTTCGCCACGGCGAGCCCCAATAGGACTGAGCCAGAGATGGAAATCAGGTCATGCAATGCGGTCAAAGAAAAATTATCAAACTGCGAGAGAAGTTGATGCACCCGATCAAGGCTATCCTGCGGTTGCGGCACGGGCAAAACGCCGATTGTGACGATCAAGGGCGCGTTCAGCTCGCTTGCAGCCCAGTCCAAAACGGGTCGCCATCCCGCTTCTTGGCGTGTGGCCAATTCCTGTGGGTGATCTGCCCTGTGACAGAGTAAATCTGTCTCAGCATAGGCCGCTAGCATCGCCACAACCTCTGGCTTTTGTGCGCTGACCTTATCAATCGCGGCATTTGCCGACCGTGTGACAGGCATGGTGAGGGGCTTGATCTCTTCGGCTTGGGCCATCCATTCTGCTGCAATCGCCTCGGCCATGGTTTGGGTTGGCACAATCAGCGGCGCCTTAAGCGGTGTTTTGACGGCCCGTGTGTCCAAGTGAACCGTATAGCCACCTTCCACCGTTTCAACGCTGGCAGATGTCCAAAAACGGCGGGCTTTCCATTCGCTCATGTCAGGCTCCAAATTCGTTCAAGGGCAGCGGGCAAATCACCAAAGCGCTGCAAAATGGGGTCGGCCCCAGACTGCCGCAAATCCTCTACGCTGTGATACCCCCAAGAGACGCCAATAGCCTGTGCGCCTGCGGCCTTCGCCATTTCGACATCATAGGTCGCGTCACCAATCACCACGGCCCGCGCGGCGGGCACATCACATTCAGACAAACAGGCCTTCACCATCGCGGGATGTGGCTTTGAGGGGTGATCATCCGCAACCTGAACGGAGGCAAAATAGGGTCGCAGCCCATGTTGATCCAAAATATGTTCCATCCCCCGCCGTGACTTGCCAGTTGCAATAGCCAAAACAAAGCGCGGGTCAGCCTGCAGCGTCTCTAGAACTGACATCGCCCCCTCAAACAACGGCGACAAGGCCGCGCCATCCGCGCTGAGGCGCAAAGATTGAAAGGCCGCCTTATACCCTTCGACCAAATCAGCGCGCATCTCGGCACTATGATCAGGCGCAAGGCGCAGCATGGCCACGGGTAGCGATAGGCCTACGATTGACAAGGTCTGCGCACGGCTTGGCGCAGGCAAATCAAGGCCGCCAAATGCCGCCTCCATCGAAGCTACAATATGTGCCTGACTGTCGATTAACGTGCCATCGACATCGAAAATGATCAGATAAAGCGCAGTCATCCGAGCTCGTCATAAAACGGGTCAACGGGCACATCTTCGGCGCGCCAGTCGAACAATTCCCAAGTGCGGGCCATGTGATCAGGCAAGGCTGCGGTTAGCGTGAGATCCCGTTTGGTGAAAGGGTGACGGAATTTCAGATAGCGCGCGTGAAGATGCAGTTTGCGGCTGATTTCACCCCCCAATTGCGCGCCCCATCCATCGCCCAAATTTTCCTGACTGCTGCCGCCATATTTGCCATCCCCCACGATCGGGTGGCCAAGTTCTGCGATATGGGCGCGCAATTGATGGGTGCGACCAGTAATCGGCACCATCGCCACCCATGACACCCGCCCCCCAAGCGCAGAGAGCGTCGCATAATCCGTCTCGGCCCGCTTGGCCCCATCGGTGGTGGCGATTTCAGATGGATGAAGGCAGCGCATCTTTTCGCCTTCGCCCCCTTTGCCATGGCCTGCGGCCTTTACCAATCCAAACTTGATTTTGCCCATTCGGGGCAAAGGCGCGCCTGCAACGGCGGCCCAGTAAATCTTGCGCGTCTCACGATGGCGAAAGGCATCGCTGAGGGCCTGCGCGGCTTGCCTGCTGCGCGCCAAGAGCAAAACGCCCGATGTGTCCTTATCCAAGCGATGAACAAGGCGCGGCTTATCCTCACCCTCGCGCGCGAGACAGGCCGCCAACGCATCAACGTGCCGCCCCCCTTGCCCACTGCCGCCTTGCGTGGGCAAGCCTGCGGGTTTGTTAATCGCAATCAGATGATCGTCTTGATAGATGACCGCGCAGCGCATCATCGCGGCATCCGCGTCCGAGATGGCCGATTTTTGCACCCGCGGCGCGCCAAGCGCATCTTCGGGCATTGGGTCAGGCAAGGGGGGGATGCGCACCTCCTGCCCAGATTGCAGGCGTGTCGCAGGTTTCACGCGCCCGCCATCGACACGGATTTCACCTTTACGGCACATCTTCTCAATGCGGCCTTGCGGGATATGCGGGAAAAGCCGGCGGAACCACCGATCAAGCCGCTGATCCGCATCTGCATCCGCGACAGCCAAAACCTGAACACCCGTCATGGCAGCGCCACCCGTGTCAGCATCAAACCCAAGAAAATCGCAACGATAGAGAGGATGACCGAGCCCAGAATATAGGCCGCCGCCAACCCTAAATCGCCCCGCTCATAAAGCGTGATGACCTCAAGCGAAAAGGAAGAAAATGTTGTAAACCCGCCCAAGATCCCCGTCATGACGAAAGGGGATAAATGGGTCAGCCCGCGCTGTGCGGCAAGGCCCACAAAAAGACCCATCAATAAAGAGCCAAGAATATTGACCGAGATAACCCCAACGGGAAAAGCGGTCGGCCCAAGCGCACGATGCAGACCCACGCCAACGAGATAGCGCAGCGATGCACCAATCGCGCCCCCAAGGGCCACCTGAAAAACTGTCCAAATCATGGGTGGCTCTTTCTGCCCCTGCCTGTCTGTTGTCAACCAAAAGCCGCGGCACGGGTCACTCATCGCGGTTTCGGTCGCGCCTAAGCTTCGCAAAATATGCTACCCGCTTTCCAAGATCGCGCTCAAACCCACGCTCTACAGGTTCATAAAAACTGGGGCGCGTGATTGTATCGGGAAAGTAATTCTGCCCAGAAAACCCATCTTCAGCATCGTGATCATAGGCATAGCCTGCGCCATAGCCGTGCTCTTTCATCAGCTTGGTTGGGGCGTTTAAGATATGCTTCGGCGGGGCAAGCGATCCTGTCTGCGCCGCCAATTTACGCGCGGCCTTATAGGCGACATAGGCGGCATTCGATTTTGGCGCGAGGGCCAGATAGATCACAGCATTGGCCAAGGCCAGCTCACCCTCGGGCGAGCCCAAACGCTCGTAGCTTTGCCACGCGGCCAAACAGACCTGCTGCGCCTGCGGGTCAGCAAGGGCAATATCCTCAACCGCCATACGCGTCAGACGGCGCGCCAAGAACCGAGGGTCTTCGCCCCCCTCCAACATGCGCGAGAACCAATAGAGAGCCGCGTCTGGATCAGACCCGCGAATGGATTTGTGCAAAGCAGAAATCAGGTTGTAATGGCCATCGCCCGACTTGTCATATTGCGCGGCGCGGCGCTGTAGCCGCACAGAGAGCGTGGCCGCGGACACCCCCGCATGGTCGGGCCATGCAGCCACCTGTTCGATGAGGTTCAACATGGCACGCCCGTCCCCATCGGCCATGGCAATGAGGGCTGCTTGAGTTTCTTCAGGCAAGGCCAAATCGCGCGCCAATTCGCGCTCAGCCCGTGCCAAAAGGGCGCGCAGGTCGTCCTCGCTAAGACGGTTCAAGGTGAGAACCTGCGCGCGAGACAGCACAGCGGAATTGATCTCAAAACTGGGGTTCTCGGTCGTGGCTCCCACTAACAAGATTGTGCCATCCTCCATCAGGGGCAAAAAACTATCTTGTTGGGCTTTGTTAAAGCGGTGGATTTCATCCACGAATAAAAGCGTGCCCTGCCCCGCTTTGCGGCGCAGCTTTGCGGCATCGAATGTTTTGCGCAGCTCCGCCACGCCTGAAAAAATCGCGCTGATCTGTTCAAACTGGAAATCCGTCTCGCGCGCCAAAAGCCGTGCAAGCGTGGTCTTGCCCACGCCAGGTGGCCCCCAGAAAATCAACGAGGACAGCGCCCCGGCATCCAACATCAACCGCAAACTGCCCTCAGGCCCTAGCAAATGCTGCTGACCAATCACATCCTTCAACTCGGACGGGCGCACACGATCTGCCAAGGGGCGCATGGCCTGCGCCTTTGGGGAGGGGTCTGGATCAGATTGAAAGAGATCACTCATGGCCAAAGCCTAGCCTTTGCAGGAGCAGAGGAAAATCCCCCATGCGCGGTCGCGCAAAAAGAAAACCCCCCGCGATTGGCGCGAGGGGTTTTCAAAACTATTCGCAAAAGAGGTGCGCTTATTCAGCCGCCGCTTCTTCTGCAGCAAGGCGCGCACGATCTGCGGCACCTTTTGCTTCGGGATCACGATCCACGAATTCGATGATGGCCATTGGCGCCATGTCACCATAGCGGAAACCCGCCTTGAGAACGCGCACATAGCCGCCCTGACGCTCCGCATAGCGGGGGCCGAGAACTTCGAACAATTTCTTTACATGGGCGTCTTGCTTCAACGCAGCAGCCGCTTGACGGCGTGCGTGCAAGTCACCGCGCTTGCCCAATGTGATCAGCTTCTCAACCACACGGCGCAGGTCTTTCGCCTTAGGCAGGGTGGTTTTGATCTGCTCATGCTCAATCAATGAGCCAGCAAGGTTCGAGAACATCGCTTTGCGGTGTTCATGGGTTCTGTTCAGACGGCGATAGCCAGATCCGTGACGCATGGTTAAATCTCCTTCATTTCATGCTTTGTCCGAGAGCCGTGCGTTGCGTCTCTCTCCTTATTGGGGCGGGATGCCCGGGGGTGCGAGAGGCGCGCATCACGCGCGCCCCTTGCGAAATCAAAAATTGTCTTCGTATTTCTTAGCCAGCTCTTCGATATTGTCTGGCGGCCAATCAACGATATCCATACCCAAATGCAGGCCCATACCAGACAGCACTTCCTTGATCTCGTTCAAGGACTTGCGGCCAAAGTTTGGCGTGCGCAGCATCTCGGCTTCGGTTTTCTGGATCAGATCACCGATATAGACGATGTTGTCATTCTTCAGGCAGTTTGCAGAGCGAACCGACAATTCCAACTCGTCCACCTTCTTGAGGAGCAACGGGTTGAATTCGAGATCATCATCATCATCCTGACGACCTGCGGCTTCTGGCTCGTCAAAGTTGACGAAGATCTGCAATTGATCCTGCAAGATACGTGCAGCATAGGCCAAGGCATCCTCAGGGGTGACCGAGCCATCTGTTTCCACTTTGACAGTCAGTTTGTCGTAATCGAGAACCTGACCTTCACGGGTCGGCTGCACGTCATAGGATACTTTCTTGACGGGCGAATAGATCGCGTCAATCGGGATCAGACCAATTGGCGCATCTTCCGGCCGGTTCTTATCTGCAGACACATAGCCTTTGCCCGTGTTCACCGTCAGTTCCATGAAGAAATCCGCGCCGTCATCCAAGTGACAGATCACGTGATCCTTGTTCAGAACTTCGATACCTGCGCTTTCGGAAATGTCGCCTGCGGTGACAACCTTAGGCCCTTTTGCGGTCACGGAAAGGCGCTTTGGCCCCTCAACTTCCATGCGCAAGGCCACGCCTTTGAGGTTGAGAACGATATCCGTTACATCCTCGCGCACACCGGCGACCGAGGAAAACTCGTGCAAGACGTTATCGATCTGCACAGAGGTGATGGCCGCGCCTTGCAGCGAGCCCATCAAAACGCGGCGCAGCGCGTTGCCAAGCGTCAGACCAAAGCCACGCTCAAGCGGCTCGGCAATCGCAGTTGCCTTGCGCGCAGGGTCGGTGCCAGGGTTTACAACCAGCTGGGTTGGCTTGATCAGTTCTTGCCAATTCTTATGGATCATTGTGGAGCCTCCATTCCTGTCGCTGACCGATCCAAGGCCAGAGACGCTCGAGGATCAAATAACCACTCAGGCCGCATGACGCGCACGCGACCCAAGAAAAATCGCACTTGTCACACGCGGCGACGCTTTGGCGGGCGGCAGCCATTGTGCGCGATTGGGGTCACGTCACGAATAGACGTGATCTGGAACCCAACAGCGGCCAAAGCACGAAGTGCGGATTCACGACCAGAGCCTGGCCCCTGCACTTCGACTTCTAGTGTTTTCACACCATGTTCCTGTGCCTTGCGGCCCGCATCTTCTGCGGCCATCTGCGCGGCATAGGGGGTGGATTTACGGCTGCCCTTGAACCCCATCGTGCCAGCAGACGACCAAGCGATCGCATTGCCCTGCACGTCAGAGATCAGGATTTTTGTGTTGTTGAACGAGCTGTTCACATGCGCCACACCAGCGGCGATGTTTTTACGTTCTTTGCGTTTTACGCGGGTCTTTTCACGAGCCATTTATCTGCCTCCCCTTACTTCTTCTTACCCGCGATTGCCTTTGCAGGCCCCTTACGGGTTCGCGCGTTGGTGTGGGTGCGCTGACCGCGCACAGGCAGGTTGCGGCGATGACGGAGGCCACGATAGCACCCCAAATCCATCAAACGCTTTACGTTCATCTGAACTTCACGGCGCAAGTCACCTTCTACGGTGAAATTCGCATCGATATGTTCACGAATTTTCAAGACTTCGGCGTCAGACAATTCATTTACGCGGCGCGCAGGGTCGATCCCCACGGCTTCGCAGATTGAATATGCAGATGATTGGCCAATGCCAGTGATATATGTCAGCGCAATAGGAACGCGCTTGGCTGTGGGGATGTTGACCCCTGCGATACGTGCCACTTATCTTTCCTCTCGTTGCGGTTCCGTAGCCCCAGAACCTTTTTTCACAACCAAAAAGTCTTGCTGCAAAAAAGCCGCAAGACCTTTTTCGATTTATCAGGCGGCATCCGCCCGATGATTCCCTTGATGGGAAGCCTGCGGATAGGCTTTTTCCCTTCCCCCGTCAAGGGGATAGGGGTTAAGATCTGGGCTGATCCAATATGGCTGCGATGCCACCTGCGACCGCATCAATCTCGCCCAAACCATCCACCGCCTGCAAATGCCCCTTGGCGTAGTAGTAGCCAATCAGCGGCGATGTCTTTTTGTAATATTCCATCAGGCGCTGTCGCAGACTGTCTTCGTTGTCATCCGCGCGGCGCTTGAACTCGGCACCGCCACAGGTGCTGCAGGTGCCACTGGCAGGAATTGGTTTGGTGATGTCATTATACACCTCACCGCAGCCACCGCAGGTTGAGCGCGCCGTGATCCGCGCCACAAGGGCCTCATCATCCACACGCATTTCAATCACTGCATCAAGTGCAAGACCCATCTCGGCCAGTAATGCCTCAAGCGCATCTGCCTGTGCCAAGGTGCGGGGAAACCCGTCAAAGATGACGCCGCCAGCAGGGCCAGCATCTAGTTTCTCGCGGATCAGGCCAATGACAATCTCATCCGTCACCAATTCACCACGGGCCATCACATCGGCGACCCGTTTGCCCATTTCCGTGCCAGAGGCCTGCGCCTCGCGCAACATATCCCCGGTGGAAAGCTGAACCATGCCACGCGCCTCAACCAAGAGGCGCGCTTGGGTTCCCTTACCCGCACCTGGGGGGCCGAGAAGAATAATCGCGGTCATTTGCGCTGTGGCGTGCGGCGCTTGGCACGCCCCGCGCCCGTCCCTTTGCGGCCACGCAGTTGAGATCGCTCAAGCAAGCCCTCGTATTGATGGGCCAGCAAATGCGATTGGATCTGCTGCACCGTGTCCATGCCGACCGAGACGATGATCAGAATGGATGTGCCGCCGAAATAAGCCGTGATTGACAAGTTCGAGCGCACAATCTCGGGCAGGAGGGCGACCAAGGTCAAATACCCTGCACCAAGCACGAGAACACGGTTCACCACATATTCCAAATATTCCGAAGTGCGCTGACCAGGACGGATGCCCGGAATAAACCCATTTTGGTTTTTTAGATTGTCCGCCACATCATCGGTCTTAAAGGCCACATTCAGCGTGTAGAAATAGGTGAAGAAAATCAGCATACCTGCAAAGAACAGCAGATAGAGGGGCTGACCGGGGCCAAAATTTGCAAGGATCCATGACAGAACTGGCCCTGCCGCCTCACTGCCCGAAAAGGTCGTCATGGTTGTTGGCAACAACAACAAGGATGATGCGAAGATCGCTGGGATCACGCCCGCAGGGTTAACTTTGATCGGCAAATGACTGCTGCCGCCATCATAGACCTTCATGCCGACTTGGCGGCGGGGGTATTGGATGTGGATCTTACGCAGGCTGCGTTCCATGAACACCACGAAAAACAGCGTTGCGATCAACATCACAATCACGCCCAAAACCATAGGCGTGGACAAGGCACCAGAACGGCCCTGTTCAAAAAACTGCGCCAGAGCCGCAGGGATTTCTGCGATGATACCAACAAAGATGATCAGAGAAATGCCGTTACCGATGCCGCGCTGCGTGATCTGCTCGCCAAGCCACATCAGGAACATCGTCCCGCCCACAAGGGTGATCACACAGGCCGCGCGGAAATACCAACCCGGGTCCGAGGCAAGACCGCCCGACTCCATGCTGACAGCCAAACCATAGGCCTGCGCGGTTGCCAAGGCGACCGTGCCGTAGCGCGTATATTGGTTGATTTTCTTACGGCCCTGTTCGCCCTCTTTCTTCAACTGCTCCAAGGCAGGCACCATCGAGGTCATCAGCTGCACAATGATCGAGGCTGAGATATAGGGCATGATCCCCAATGCGAACACACCCATGCGGCTTAGGGCGCCGCCTGTGAACATGTTCAAAACACCGCCCAGACCTGCAGAGGCCGCGTCAAAGAAATTGCGCAACTCTTGCCCGTCAATCCCTGGAACAGGAATATAGGTGCCGATCCGATAAATGATCAAAAGACCAAGCGTGAACCAAATGCGCTGGCGCAATTCGGACGCTTTGCCAAACGACTTCCAACTCAGATTAGCCGCCATCTGTTCAGCTGCTGAAGCCATACCGCCCCTCATCATATATTGCGCCGCAAGACCGAGCTTGCGATCTTGCGGCGCGATAAACCCTGCCCTTGATGTATGCGGCTCAGCCGCAAGTCTCAAGGCTCATCTTGGTCGAAAGCCTGCGGCAGATTACTCTGCCGCTGCTGGTGCCGCTACGTTGAGCTTGCCACCTGCTTTTTCAACAGCTTCAACCGCTGCTTTGGAAGCACCTGTGACAGTGATCGTTACTTTCTTCGAGATATCACCTTTGGCCAAAACGCGGATGCCGTCCAACTTGCGGCGCACCAAGCCCGATGCAACCAATGCATCTTCGGTGATTTCTGCTTTTGCGTCCAATTTGCCCGCCTCGAGGAATTTCTCGATCAGGCCCAAATTAATGACAGCGAATTCTTTGCGGTTTGGCTTGTTGAAGCCACGCTTTGGAAGGCGCTGATAGAGGGGCATCTGACCGCCTTCATAGGCGTTGATGGCCACACCCGAACGGGATTTCTGACCTTTGATACCACGGCCACCCATTTTACCTTTGCCAGAACCAGGGCCACGGCCAATTCGCTTGGCTTTCTTGGTTGCACCTGGGTTATCGCGCAATTCATTCAGTTTCATGTCGCTACTCCTTTAGCCGGAATTACCACCCGAGCGACCGTGGCGGCAAACGCGGCACAATGATCAAAAGCGCCCCAGAAAGCTGGGGCAGGATTAAGGGCGCGGATTAACCGCGCTCCTCAATGATTTCTACCAGATGCGGGATCTTGTTGATCATGCCACGCACAGAAGGGGTATCTTCCAACTCGCGGGTTTTGTGCATCTTGTTCAAACCCAAACCAATCAGCGTTGCGCGCTGATCTTGAGGGCGGCGGATCGGCGAGCCGATCTGTTTTACAACGATAGTTTTAGCCATTGCTCACTCTCCTCAGGCGTCTGCCGCAACTTCGGCTTCGGGCTTGCGCAGGATGTCGGCAACTTTCTTGCCGCGGCGCGCAGCCACCTGACGAGGCGAGCTTTCCTGACGCAGACCATCAAGGGTTGCGCGGATCATGTTATAAGGGTTCTGCGAGCCCAATGATTTCGCAACAACGTCCTTGATGCCAAGCATCTCGAACACGGCGCGCATTGGACCACCCGCGATGATCCCCGTCCCCTCAGGGGCGGTGCGCATCACAACATTGCCTGCGCCATGACGGCCCTGCGCATCGTGGTGCAGGGTGCGGCCTTCGCGCAGAGGCACGCGAATCAGGTTGCGCTTGGCTTGTTCGGTTGCCTTACGGATCGCTTCAGGCACTTCTTTGGCTTTTCCTTTGCCAAAGCCCACACGACCACGCTGGTCACCGACAACCACCAGAGCGGCAAAGCCGAAACGCTTACCACCTTTTACGGTCTTCGATACGCGGTTGATTGCGACCAGACGGTCGGCGAATTCTGGGGTTTCTTCGCGCTCTTCGCGGCGACGGCCCCGACGTTGTTCACGTTCTGCCATGTTTGGCATCCTTCAGTTCTGGCGCATCCCGCGCGCCTGTTTTGGTCAATCGCAGTGAGGGGCACATGAAAGGCCCTCTCCCCGATCATCGAGGCGGCACTTGCGCGCCGCCTACATGGATTAGAACTTCAAACCACCTTCGCGGGCTGCGTCAGCCAAAGCTTTGACGCGGCCGTGGAACAAGAAACCGCCACGGTCGAAATAGCATTCCGACACGCCTGCTTTCTTTGCACGGTCTGCAATCGCTGCGCCCACTTTTGCGGCCGCTTCGACATTGTTCTTGCCAACAACGCCCAGATCTTTTTCGAGCGAAGATGCCGAGGCCAAAGTCACGCCTTTCACATCGTCGATCAACTGAACGCTGATATTCTTGTTCGAGCGGTGAACAGAGAGGCGCGCGCGCCCGTCTGCCATTTTCCGCAGCTTGTTCCGAACGCGCAGGCGGCGCTTGAGGAACAGTTCTCGTTTGCTGTTTGCCATCTTCGTCGCCCTTACTTCTTCTTACCTTCCTTGCGGAAGATATATTCGCCCTTATAGCGGATCCCCTTGCCCTTATAGGGCTCGGGCGCACGCCATTCGCGAATGTTTGCTGCAACCTGACCGACCAATTGCTGATCAATCCCTTCGATCACCACTTCGGTTGGCTTTGGTGTTGTCACCGTCACACCTTGTGGCACTTGGAAATCCACATCGTGGCTATAACCCAAGGACAGTTTCAGAACATTGCCTTGGATAGCGGCGCGATAACCCACACCTGTGATCTCCAGCTCTTTCTTGAAGCCATCCGTCACGCCAGTGACGAGGTTCTGAACCATCGAACGGCTCATACCCCATTGCTGGCGCGCACGCTTGGACTTGCCGCGTGGTGTCACATCAACCGCGTTGTCATTGACTGCGATTGTGACATCATCGGTGGCGGTAAAGCTACGGGTGCCTTTTGGCCCCTTCACCTCGATCGTCTGGCCCGACACAGTGGCTGTTACACCACCAGGCAGTCCGACCGGTTTTTTCCCAATACGAGACATGCTTCAGGCCTCCTTAGAATACGGTGCAGAGAACTTCGCCGCCGACATTGGCCTGACGTGCATTCGCATCGGACATCACACCTTTGGAGGTGGAGACGATGGAAACACCAAGACCTTGCCGAACCTGCGGAATATCCTGCACGTTCATGTAAACACGACGACCGGGGGTGGATACGCGCTTAATCTCGCGGATCACGGGGCTGCCTTCATAGTATTTCAGGCTGATTTCCAGCGCAGGATGCCCTGCGGCATCAGAGGTGCGCTCGTAGCCGCGGATATAGCCTTCATCGGCCAACACATCCAAAACCCAAGCACGCAGCTTGGAAGCGGGCGTAACGACTGTGGACTTGCCACGCATCTGCGCATTGCGGATGCGGGTCAGCATATCACCAAGAGGATCATTCATCTGTCAGACCTCCTTACCAGCTCGACTTAACCATGCCGGGGATTTGGCCGTTCGAGGCCAATTCACGCAGCATGATACGCGAGACTTTCAGCTTACGGTAATAGGCCTTTGGGCGCCCCGTGAGCTGGCAACGGTTATGAAGACGAGTGGCGGAGCTGTTACGTGGCAGCTCTGCCAGTTTCAGACGAGCTTTAAAACGCTCTTCCATCGGCTTCGATTCATCATTCGCGATTTCTTTCAGCGCGGCACGCTTTGTTGCGTATTTCGCAACAAGCTTTTGGCGCTTAACTTCGCGTGCAACCATGGACTTCTTTGCCATTGTTCTACTCTCCTCCCGCGATCACGAATTGAAGGGCATGTTGAAATGCTTCAACAGCGCCTTGGCTTCCGCGTCAGTTTTCGCGGTGGTGCAAATGATAATGTCCATTCCCCAAACCTCATCGACCTTGTCGAAGTTGATTTCAGGGAAAACGATATGTTCTTTGATGCCCATGGCGTAGTTGCCACGGCCGTCAAAGGACTTGCCAGACACGCCGCGGAAGTCGCGGATGCGCGGCATAGCCACAGTGATCAGACGATCAAGGAATTCATACATGCGGTCGCCGCGCAGGGTAACCTTTGCGCCAAGAGGCATATCTTCGCGAACACGGAAGCCCGCGATGGATTTCTTTGCCTTGGTCACAACGGCCTGCTGGCCTGCAATCGCGCTGAGGTCTTCCTGAGCGGATTTGACTTTTTTACTGTCACGCACGGCTTCGGCGCCTGCGCCGATGTTCAGAACGATCTTATCCAAACGTGGGATTTGCATATCGTTCTTATAGCCGAACTCTTCCTTCATCGCAGGGCGAACAGTCGAAGCAAAAGCCGCCTTCAGGCGTGGGGTATAGTTTGCCGTATCAAGCATTAGATGGCCTCCCCCGTGGTTTTGGCGATACGCACCTTCTTGCCGTCTTCAACCTTGAAGCCAACACGGGTGGGTTTGCCGTTTTTGTCCAGAAGCGCCAGATTGGACAGGTCAATTGGCATCGCCTTTGGAAGGCGGCCGCCTTGGCCCTGTGCAGATTGGCGGGTGTGACGGATGGCGATGTTCACGCCGTCCACGATGGCCTTGTTGGCCTTTGGCATAACAGCAGAGATTTCACCCTCTTTGCCCTTATCCTTGCCAGCAAGCACGACGACCTTGTCGCCCTTTTTCAACTTGGCAGCCATATTACAGCACCTCCGGAGCGAGCGAGATGATCTTCATGAAGTTCTTCGCACGCAACTCACGCACAACTGGCCCGAAGATACGGGTGCCAACAGGCTCGTTGTTGTTGTTGAGGATCACGGCCGCATTGCGGTCGAAACGGATGGCTGTGCCATCTTCGCGGCGAACTTCTTTTGCGGTGCGCACGACAACGGCCTTACGGACATCGCCCTTCTTTACACGACCGCGTGGGATGGCTTCCTTAACGGAGACCACGATGATGTCACCCACCGAGGCATATTTCCGCTTGGATCCACCCAGAACCTTGATGCACTGAACTCGGCGAGCGCCAGAGTTGTCAGCTACATCCAGATTGGTCTGCATCTGGATCATAGTGGTATCTCCCGACCTTTGGGGGCGCCGATGCGGACATTACCCCCAGGGTTTCGTTAAACTGAAATTCAGCGCTTAGTTTGCGATGACTTCCCAGCGTTTCGACTTCGAAATTGGCGCACATTCCTGAATGCGGACGATATCGCCAACTTTGAATTGGTTCTGCGGATCGTGGGCCCGATACTTCTTGGACTTACGAACCGTCTTCTTCATCACTGGGTGCGTAAAGCGGCGCTCTACAGACACGGTGACGGTTTGTTCATTCTGATCAGAGGTGACAACACCTTGCAGGATACGTTTGGGCATTAGTTGGCCTCCCCTGCGGCTGCTGCTGCCTTCTGAGATAGAATCGTGTTCACACGGGCCACGTCACGGCGCACTTGGCGCATACGGGCGGTGTTTTCCAATTGGCCAGTGGCCTGTTGGAAGCGCAGGTTAAACGCTTCCTTCTTCAACTGAACAAGCTGATCACGCAGCTGGTCAGGCGTTTTATCACGTAGGTCTTGCGCGTTCATCGCGTTGGTCTTCCTTTTCAACAATCAACGGAGGGCCGCAAAAAGCGTCACCCTGATTCCGTTGGAGTAGGTGGATAAGGGCGGCACATACGCGCATCTTGGGCATATGGCAACCCCACGGGGGAATTTATCCGCGTTTTTCAAAGGCGGTTGTGGTCTGCCCTCGCCCCGCACCTAGACCTAGGCTATGGTTCCGTCATCCGTTCCGCGCGGCTTGGCGCATCTTGATCTAAGGAAGGCCTATGGCACAGATATCATCCTTATTCGTCACACTCCTCTATCACGGCAATCTGCACGAGGCAGCCCCTCACCTTGATTTGGCCGAGTTAGAGCAATCTTGCCTGGTTATCGCAGAAGATGACGAAGCAGGTCAAACATGGTGCGAGGAAAACGGATATCCTGGATATACGTCCTATGCCTCGCTCACCGATCTGCCTTGGCGCTTTCCGATCTTTGCGGATTTGGTGAAAATTCTCGATCATCATGTCGCTGAATTCGTCAAGGATTTGGAATTCGATCTGGATGGCCGCGCTCTGGTTCTTGAGGATTTATGGATCAACATCCTGCCCGAAGGCGGCACGCATAGCTCGCATATTCATCCGCATTCGGTGATTTCGGGGACGACCTATGTTGCAATGCCCGAAGGTGCATCGGCGTTGAAACTGGAAGACCCGCGCCTGTCGCGCATGATGGCGGCCCCAACGCGGGCCAAGACCGCACGCGCAGAATTACAGCCCTTTATCTATGTAAAGCCGAATGTCGGTGATGTGCTGCTATGGGAAAGCTGGTTGCGCCATGAGGTGCCGATGAATATGGCCGAGGATGAGCGGATCAGCGTCAGCTTTAATTATCGTTGGGACTAAAGAAAAACCCCCGCAGATTGCTCTGCGGGGGTTTTGATTTTCACAAACGAAACTGAAATTACCAGTCTTCGCGTGCCACGGTGCGTGTTTTGATTGGCAGCTTCATCGCGGCAAGGCGCAGCGCCTCGCGTGCGATTTCTTCGTTAACGCCGTCAATCTCAAACATAACGCGGCCTGGTTTGACCTTGCATGCCCAGTAATCGACCGAACCTTTACCTTTACCCATACGCACTTCGGTTGGTTTCGAAGTTACAGGGGTGTCAGGGAAGATGCGGATCCATACACGACCTTGACGCTTCATGTGGCGTGTCAGGGCGCGGCGGGCAGCTTCGATCTGGCGCGCGGTAACGCGCTCAGGCTGAAGGGCTTTCAGGCCAAAGGTGCCAAAGTTCAGGTCAGACCCGCCTTTTGCTTCACCCTTAATGCGGCCTTTGTGCATCTTGCGGAATTTTGTGCGCTTTGGTTGCAGCATCTGTCAAACTCCTCAGCGATCACGGCGCGGGCGTGGTGCCCCACCGCTATCCTGCATTTCGGCCAAACGGCGATCACGCGCCGATGGATCATGCTCAAGGATTTCACCCTTGAAGATCCAGACCTTGATCCCAATGATCCCGTAAGGTGTGGACGCTTCTGTATGCGCGTAGTCAATGTCTGCGCGCAATGTGTGAAGCGGCACGCGGCCCTCACGATACCATTCGGTGCGGGCGATTTCAGCGCCACCCAAGCGACCAGCCACGTTAACACGGATACCCAAGGCACCCATGCGCATCGCGTTCTGCACGGCGCGCTTCATTGCGCGGCGGAACGAAACGCGGCGCTCAAGCTGCTGAGCGATGGACTCTGCCACCAATGCCGCATCAACTTCTGGCTTGCGCACTTCAACGATGTTGAGGTGCAATTCGCTGTCGGTCATTGCGGCCAGCTTTTTGCGCAGGCCTTCAATATCCGCACCTTTTTTCCCGATGATAACACCAGGGCGAGCGGTGTGGATGGTGACGCGGCACTTGCGGTGCGGACGCTCGATGATGACTTTGGAGACACCAGCTTGCTTGCACTCTTTCGCCACGAATTCACGCATACGCAGATCTTCGAGCAACAGGTTGCCGTAATCCTTGGTGTCCGCATACCAGCGGCTGTCCCAAGTGCGGTTGACCTGCAGGCGCATGCCAATTGGATTTACCTTATGACCCATTACGCTTGCTCCTCGACCTGGCGAACCTTGATGGTTAGTTCAGAGAACGGCTTGTGGATGCGGCCAAACCGACCACGGGCACGTGGACGACCACGCTTCATGATCAGGTTCTTGCCAACATATGCTTCGGCAACGACCAATTCATCCACATCAAGGCTGTGGTTGTTTTCAGCATTCGCAATGGCAGACTGAAGGCATTTCTTCACGTCAATCGCGATGCGCTTGTTGGAAAAGGTCAACGCGGTCAAAGCCTTGTCAACTTTCTTCCCACGGATCATTTGCGCGACGAGGTTCAATTTCTGCGGGCTTGTGCGCAACATGCGCAGTTTTGCCATCGCTTCATTGTCCGCCACGCGGCGGGGATTCTTATCCTTGCCCATGGCTTACTTCCTTTTCGCTTTCTTATCCGCAGCGTGCCCGTAATAGGTGCGCGTTGGAGAATATTCACCGAATTTCTGACCGATCATGTCTTCAGTGACGTTCACGGGGATGTGCTTTTGCCCGTTATAGACACCAAAGGTGAGGCCAACGAATTGCGGCAGGATGGTTGAACGGCGCGACCAGATTTTGATCACTTCGTTGCGCCCAGACTCCCGCGCTTTTTCTGCCTTCTTGAGGACGTATGCGTCGACAAAAGGGCCTTTCCATACAGAACGGCTCATCTATTAACGCCCTTTCTTCTTGGCATGACGCGAGCGGATAATCAGCTTCTGCGATGCCTTGTTCTTGTTGCGGGTGCGTGTGCCCTTGGTATCCTTACCCCATGGGGTAACTGGCGTACGGCCACCAGATGTGCGGCCTTCACCACCACCATGTGGGTGATCGATTGGGTTCATCGCAACACCACGGACGCTTGGACGCTTGCCCATGTGGCGGACGCGGCCCGCTTTACCAAGGTTTTGGTTCGAGTTGTCAGGGTTTGACACGGCACCAATGGTTGCCATGCATTCCTGACGCACCAGACGCAATTCACCAGAAGAGAGGCGGATCTGAGCATAGCCACCGTCACGACCAACGAACTGGGCATACGTGCCCGCCGCGCGTGCAATTTGGCCACCCTTACCGGGCTTCAATTCGATATTGTGAACGATTGTCCCGATGGGCATGCCCGAAAATGGCATTGCGTTACCGGGCTTAATATCTGCTTTTGCAGAGGCGACAACCGCATCCCCAACAGCCAAACGCTGTGGCGCGAGGATATAGGCCTGCTCGCCATCGCTGTAGCGGATCAACGCGATGAAGGCGGTGCGGTTAGGATCGTATTCGATCCGTTCAACCGTGGCTGTGACGTCAAATTTACGACGCTTGAAATCCACGATACGATAGAGACGCTTCGCGCCACCACCGCGGCGGCGTGCGGTAATCCGTCCGGTATTGTTCCGACCGCCCTTTTTCGTCAAACCCTCAGTCAAGGATTTGACAGGACGTCCTTTCCACAGCTCCGAACGGTCGATCAGCACCAGCCCGCGCTGGCCCGGCGTCGTCGGCTTATACGACTTAAGTGCCATGCTTTCTGTCTTCCGTTTGCTAACGGCAGGTAATTAAAAACCCACCTATGTTGTAAGTCCCCCGAATTGGGTGACCGATAAATGAGGGCCCCGAAGATCCCAGTGAAATGTCGTTCATGCGAACAACAGCAAAGCCCCAGACGAATCTGGGGCTATCGCGATGGCGCTGTGTAGGAAAGTGAAGCCTTAAGGTCAAGGCCCCTTCCCGACTGTGTAGCCGCCTTTGCGATGAACAAGGCCCCAACCGCATCCGCAGTCGGGGCCTCGCTGAGGTCAGATCAGGCAAAACGCCCGAACGTGGGACAGATCAAAGACCTGTGGCCACGTCGATTGTGTTGCCTTCTTCGAGCGTTACATAGGCCTTCTTGACATCCTTACGGGTGCCCGCGATGCCACGGAAACGCTTGTTCTTGCCTTTGGTGACAGTTGTATTGACCGCTTTCACCTTCACACCAAACAGGCTTTCAACAGCCTCCTTGATCTGGGGTTTATTCGCATCAATCGCAACTTCGAACACAACCGCATTGTTCTCGGAGGCCATAGTGGCTTTTTCCGTGATGATCGGGCGGCGGATCACGTCATAATGTTCTGGCTTCGTGCTCATTTTAGGCGAGCCTCCAGTGCTTCGACACCCGCCTTCGTCAACACCAGAGTGTCGCGCTTGAGGATGTCATAGACATTCGCGCCCATGGATGGCAGCACATCGAGACCCTCGATGTTGCGCGCCGCTTGGGCGAAGTTCGCATCAACCGTTGCACCGTCAATGATCAAGGCACGCTTCCAACCAAGGTTCTTCACCTGCTTGGCCAATTGTGCGGTTTTCGCCTCGGCCATGGCCGCTGCTTCGATGATCACCAACTCGCCTGCCGCCACTTTGGCAGACAAAGCGTGCTTCAGACCAAGCTTACGAAACTTCTTAGGAAGCTCGTGCGCATGGCTGCGTGGGGTTGGGCCTTTGTAAATGCCACCCTTACGGAAGATCGGCGCCTTACGAGACCCGTGGCGCGCGCCACCAGTGCCCTTTTGGCGATAGATCTTCTTGGTCGAATAGCTGACTTCAGAACGGGTTTTAACCTTGTGCGTGCCTGCCTGCGCCTTATTACGCTGCCAACGGACAACGCGGTGCAGGATGTCAGCACGGGGCTCAAGACCAAAAATGTCATCGCCAAGATCAACAGATCCCGCTTTGCCACCGTCCAATTTAATGACGTCAAGTTTCATTATGCTTCACCTCCCTCGGCGGGGGCGTCCTCTGCGGGGGCCTCGGTTGCAGGCGCAGCTGCGGCGGCGGCGGATTTCAAAGCAGCAGGCAAAACAGCATTCTCAGGGAATGGCTTTTTCACCGCATCTTTGATGGTCACCCAACCACCTTTGGTGCCAGGAACAGCGCCTTTGACCATGATCAGGCCACGATCTGCATCGGTGCGAACAACTTGCAGGTTTTGAGTGGTGACGCGCACCGAGCCCAAATGGCCTGCCATTTTCTTGCCCTTAAACACGCGACCAGGATCTTGACACTGACCTGTCGAACCATGCGAACGGTGGCTGATCGAAACGCCGTGAGACGCACGCAAACCGCCGAAGTTATGGCGCTTCATCGCACCCGCGAAACCTTTACCGGTCGAGGTGCCAGACACGTCAACGAATTGACCTTCAAAATAATGGTCTGCGGTGATTTCTTCACCAACGGCCACCAAATTCTCAGGGTCAACACGAAATTCCGCAAGCTTACGCTTAGGCTCAACCTTTGCAGCGGCGAAATGGCCGCGCATCGGCGCCGAAACGCGCTTTGCTTTTGCGGAACCTGCACCGAGCTGGATGGCAGTGTAGCCATCTTTGTCAGTGGTGCGCTGTGCCACAACCTGAAGACCATCCAATTGCAAAACAGTCACAGGGATCTGACGACCATCTTCCATGAACAGGCGGGTCATACCCAATTTTTTAGCGATCACTCCAGAGCGCAACATATCCGATGCCCCCCTTAGACCTTGATCTCGACATCCACGCCAGCGGCGAGGTCGAGCTTCATCAATGCATCCACAGTCTGTGGTGTTGGATCAACAATATCCAACAGACGCTTATGGGTGCGAATTTCCCACTGGTCGCGGCTCTTCTTGTCGATGTGAGGCCCACGCAGAACAGTGAATTTTTCGATCTTGTTTGGCAGCGGGATAGGCCCGCGCACCTGTGCACCCGTCCGCTTGGCGGTGTTCACGATTTCCTGCGTGCTGGCATCCAGAACGCGGTAATCAAACGCCTTGAGGCGGATACGGATGTTTTGGCTTTGAATGGCCATTACTCTGATCCTTTACGATTGAGAGGAGGGCAATGTGTCACCACATTCCCTCGTCGAACCGGTTTCAATTTGGGTGCGAAATTGCACCCAGCGGGTGAAGATGGCACGCGGGGTTTCCCCCGCGTGCCAATCTCAAATCTTAAGCGATGATTTTGGAGACCACGCCTGCGCCGACTGTGCGGCCGCCTTCGCGG
>NZ_JBBLYJ010000003.1:0-194525 GCF_037830355.1 Roseobacter sp. HKCCD5988
ACCACGTTGTCTACTCCACATTGCCTGCAACAAATAAATGCTTACAGATCAATGTGTTAAACACATGATATGGACATGGATGGCGCACCCGAGAGGATTCGAACCTCTGGCCTCTGCCTTCGGAGGGCAGCGCTCTATCCAGCTGAGCTACGGGTGCCTGAGCCCGCTTTTAGCGGCGCGGGCGCGGTTTCGCAATGATCAATCCATGCGAGCTTAGGCGAAAAGATCGTGGCACAGCTCCAAGGCTTCGACCAAGGCATCTACTTCGGCACGGGTGTTATACATTGCAAAGGACGCGCGGCAGGTGGCCGTCACCCCCATATGGTCCATCAAAGGCTGGGCACAATGATGGCCTGCGCGCACGGCCACACCTTTTTTATCAAGCACAGTGGAAATATCGTGGGCATGCGCAGCCCCATCTATGGTGAAGGAAAAGATCGCGCCTTTATGCGCAGAATTCCCCTGAACATTCAGCCAATTCAGCCCCGCAAGGCGGGCGCGCGCATATTGGGTCAGATCGGCCTCATGGGCGGCAATCGCCTCCATACCCACGGCGCTCATGTAATCAAGGGCAACGCCAAGACCGATTTGCTGCACGATGCCCGGTGTCCCCGCCTCGAATTTCATTGGGGGGTCATTCCATGTGATCTCATCACGATGCACTTCACGGATCATGTCCCCCCCGCCCAAGAAGGGCTGCATCTCAGCCATGCGCGCCGATTTGATATAGATCGCACCTGATCCTGACGGGCCATAGAGTTTGTGCCCTGTGATTGCATAAAAATCCGCGCCAAGCGCATCAAGGTTCAGTGGCATATGCACAGCCGCCTGCGACCCATCCACCAACACGGGGATATCGCGGGCATGGGCGGCATCAATCACAGTTTTGACGTCAAATACTGTGCCAAGCACATTTGACATATGCGACATCGCAATCAGCCGCGTGCGCGGGGTGATCGCATCAATCATCGCTTGCGGATCCAAATCCCCGCTCACATCTGTCTCGACCCAGACCAATTTCACGCCAAGACGTTCCCGCAGAAAATGCCAAGGCACGATATTGGCGTGATGTTCGGCAATGGTCAGGATGATCTCATCCCTCGCTTGCAGGCGCGGCGCGGCCCAACCATAGGAAACAAGATTGATCCCTTCGGTGGCCCCTGAGGTAAAGACAATCTCGCGCTCGTCCGCCACGCCTAGGAAGCGCGCAATCTTGCCGCGCACCCCCTCATAGGCCTCGGTCGCGACCATAGAGAGATGATGCAGCCCACGATGCACATTGGCATATTCCGCCTCATAGGCATGGGTCATCGCATCAATCACCGCGCGCGGCTTTTGCGCACTCGCCCCATTGTCGAGATAGACCAATGGCTTTCCGTTCACCTCACGGGATAGAATCGGGAAATCAGCGCGGATTTTATCAACATCAAACATGGAAACCCTTTACGGCATCATTGGGACAAAGCCAAAACTTGTCACGACTAGCGAAAGAAGAAAGGCAAAGGCGATGAGAAACATGATAATCGCCCAAAAGGTTTTCCAAACGGACGAAAACCCATGCAAAACAGTGACAAACTGCGCCATTAGCCAAAAGAATAGTGGGATAGAGGCAAGACTGACAATATCGGCAAGAACCGACAAACCGATGGCAATGGCCGCGATTTGAAAGGCCTGCACGACCAGAAACACGGCCTGCAACCAGACCATCAATGCAAGCGTGCCGTCAAAATCGCCCTTGCCCCCAAAGCGCGCGCCAATCACCGCAATGCCAAGGGACACCAAAACAAGGAAAACCGCCTGAACAATGCCCATCACGACAGGCATCGGCACGCCTGCGCCCGCCTCTGGCATCGGTACCATCAACAACACCGCACTTGCCAACAGGGTTGATAGGGTAATGACCAAGGCCAAGCCCAACCACAAAACATTGCGCGGCAGATTAAGGGCCAGAACCGCCTGCGCCGCCTCTTGCGGGGCACGGATCGTGTCGCGCGTGTGACGCCACAGACCCGATAGGGTGAGAATCTCTGACAGGTTCACGCGCCTAAACCCCTTCTGTTACGGCCTCTGGTGCGCGTTCTGCCTCAATTAGGCACGCCAGCCAAATCACCAAAAAGCCAAGCAATGTCACCAAACCCGTGGTATCGGATGCAGGCCCCTGTCCAATGAACCCTGCCACAAGCCCGTTCAACAAAAATAGCGGCGCCGTCACCAAAAGCGACCAAAACAGCGCCAGCCGCGCAGAATAAAACGTGCCGCGCCCGCGAAACAATTTCGCCACCAGATGCGAAATCCCTGCAAAGACATAGAGCATCAAAGGCATCACCATCATCATTGCGAAAAATGTAATGGCAAGGCGCGCCTGCAGTGGCACCGATGGATCCAAAAACGCCTCACGGCTGAGTTTGGGCCATTGCCCCACAAACATCAGGAAACACGCGATCATGACAAAGGCAATCGCCCGATCCTCGCGGCGGCCATGGTTCAGCATAGACCGCAGCACCTGTCGCGGGCGACGCCAAGAGGCGACAATATCGCGGCTGACTGACATTGCAGACCCTACCCTTTAGCCGCGCCGCCGTGCCAACCACAGCTCCAGTTGGGCCAGTATATCTGCGCGCAGCGTCTCATCTTCGATCTCATCAATCGCCTCGGCCAAAAAGGCCAGAACCAAAAGATCGGTGGCTGTTGAGTGATCCACCCCGCGAGAGCGCAGATAGAACAACGCCTCTTCATCAATCGCGCCAGTGGTCGAGCCGTGGCTGCATTTCACATCATCGGCGTAAATCTCAAGCTCGGGCTTGGCCAAGAACGTGCTGTCATCATCCAAAAGCAGGGCTTGGCTGATTTGATAGCCATCGGTCTTTTGCGCACCGGGCGTTACAAGGATTTTCCCCTGAAACACGCCAGAGGCCCCGTTGCGCAACACCTTTTTGAACACCTGACGGCTTTCGCAATCCTCACCCCGATGGGTCACAAAGACCGTGTCGTCATGATGGAACTCGGCCCTCTTGCCATCGCCAAGTGCCGCACCCGCCACATGGGCAACTGCATTATCCCCAACGATATCAATCACATGCTCGTTGCGGGTGAGAACGCCGTTGCAGGTGAGGGTAAAGCTTTTGTAATGCGCCGCCTCGGCCACGCGCACAAAGCTATGGGTCACGGCGCGGCGGGCGTGATCGCGCCCCTGTGCGCGGATGTGATGAAAGCGTGCGGTCGGGGCCAGATCAACCTCAGTACATTTATTGAACCGCGCCGCCGCAGGGCCCTGTTCAAGCAAGGTCATCTCTGCGCCTTCCTCAACGCGGATCACATGGTGCAGCACGGCATCGGAAGTTTCAGACTGATGCAGATAGATGAGGCTGACGGGCTTGGACACCCGCCCCGTGGCACGGATCACAATGCCATCCGTGGCAAAGGCCGTGTTCAGTGCGGCCAAGGGGCGTGCAACGGGGTCTTGGCCATGGGTTTCGAGATGACCATAAAGCTCCATCGCCCAGTGGATGTCGGTTTTCAAAACATCCGTCAGGCGCAAGATTTCCAGCCCCTCTAGGCTGAGATCATCTGATTGAGCCGCATCAAAAACACCATCCACAAAGACAATCTTGAGGCGGTCAATGTCTTCAAAGACGCGGCGATCTTGGCCCGGATCAAACAGCGCCGCTGCCGGCGCATCGGCCACGGTCAACTCGGCGGGGTTTGTGTATTTCCAATATTCATCCCGCGCGGTCGGCAAACCCATGGCGCGCAGCCGTGTGAGGGCTGTGTGGCGCGCCTCATTGGCCCAATTGGCCCCGTGCGGCAACTCAAGCGCCACAATCCGCGCCTCGGTCAAGTCAATGCGTGCCTGCGCCAAAGCCATCACGCAACCTCCGCCAACAGATCCGCGTAGCCGTTTTTCTCAACTTCCAAGGCCAATTCTGGCCCGCCCGTTTTGATGATACGGCCATCCGACATGATATGCACAACGTCAGGTTTGATATGGTCAAGCAGGCGCTGATAATGGGTGATCACAAGGAATCCACGCCCCGCATCCCGCAACGCGTTTACACCATCGGAGACCAGTTTCATTGCATCCACATCAAGGCCACTATCGGTTTCGTCCAAGATGCACATCTTCGGCTCTAGCATCGCCATTTGCAGGATTTCATTGCGCTTCTTCTCACCGCCCGAGAAGCCCACATTGACGGGACGCTTGAGCATTTCTGCGTCAATCTTGAGGGTCTTGGCCTTTTCGCGCACCAGTTTCAGAAACTCTGCCGCGCTCACCTCATCCTCGCCGCGCAGTTTACGCTGCGCATTCAGTGCTGTGCGCAGGAAGGTCATATTGCCAACACCGGGGATCTCAACGGGATATTGGAATGCCAAGAACAGGCCTGCGGCGGCGCGCTCTTCGGGTTCCATCTCAAGGATGTCTTCGCCCAGCAAAGTGGCAGAACCATCCGTGACGCTATACCCATCGCGCCCCGACAGCACATAGGACAAGGTCGATTTGCCCGAGCCATTTGGCCCCATGATCGCATGAACCTTGCCCGCCTCTACGGTCAGATCGACACCTTTGAGGATTTGCTTTCCTTCTTCCTCAAGTTCGACATGTAAGTTCTTGATCTCAAGCATTATCTTCTCCTTCAAGGGCGCAGGCCCTTTCCCTTATTCCACCGTGACAGCCGTGCCTGAGGCACTGACCATCAGCATATTGTTGATAACTTCGTAATCCAGATCGACACCGACCACCGCATTTGCGCCCTGCTCGCGCGCGCGATCTTGCATTTCGGCCAGCGCGGTTTCGCGCGCACGGGCCAATTCGCCCTCATAGGCCCCTGAGCGCCCGCCGATAATATCGGTGATGCTTGCGAAAATATCGCGAAACACATTTGCGCCCAAAATCGCCTCACCCACCACGATACTGCGATAGTCCGTGATTTTTCGACCTTCGATAGATTGTGTTGTTGTAACGATCATCCGACTCACCCCATAACGCCGCGCAGCACGGCCATTGCAACCCAAGCCGCCATGCCCACCAGAACCGAGGTCAAAAAGACTGATCCGCGCACCAATCCACCGCGCTTGCCTTGGCGCGCCCGCACGGGCAGGCCGATCAGCGCCCCAAGAAAGGTGCCAACACCGATCCCCGCGGTTTGATGCAACAGCTCTGGCAACATGGGCTTATTTCCGCATGATCATTTTTGCCGACACATGGCTGATAATGGTGGCCGCCACGGCGGCGAAGGCCGCCAGACCTGGCCCACCTGGATGCCAGATGGAATAGGTCAAGGCCATCATCACAACCACACCAATGGCAACCAACAGCGCATAACGCGGGCGTGGTTCCCCTGCTGAGAGCCAGTATTTCCAGTTCATCAGCCGACACTCCCCTCAAGACTGATTGCAACCAATTGCTGCGCTTCCATGGCAAATTCCATCGGCAGCGCCTGTAACACCTCGCGGCAGAAGCCGTTGACCACCAAGGCCACCGCTTCTTCCTCATCCATCCCGCGGGAGCGGCAATAGAACAGCTGATCATCATCCACTTTCGAAGTGGTGGCCTCATGCTCAACCCGCGAGGAGTTATTCTTGACCTCAATATAAGGCACAGTATGCGCACCGCATTTATCGCCAATCAGCAAACTGTCGCATTGGGTGTAATTGCGGCTGTTTTTCGCCTTTGGATGCATCGAGACCTGACCGCGATAGGTATTTTGCGCGCGCCCTGCGCTGATGCCTTTGGAGACAATCCGCGATTTGGTGTTCTTGCCCAAATGGATCATCTTGGTGCCTGTATCGGCCTGCTGCGCATTATTGGCGATGGCGATGGAGTAGAATTCCCCCTGACTGTCATCACCGCGCAGGATGCAGGACGGGTATTTCCATGTAATGGCCGACCCAGTTTCCACTTGGGTCCACATCACCTTAGAGCGATCCCCACGACAATCGGCGCGTTTGGTCACGAAATTGTAGATCCCACCCTTGCCGTTTTCATCGCCCGGATACCAGTTTTGCACTGTGGAATATTTGATCTCAGCATCATCATGGGCGACCAATTCCACAACTGCGGCGTGCAATTGGTGGGTGTCGCGCATTGGCGCGGTGCAGCCCTCAAGGTAGGACACATAGGCGTCTTTATCCGCAATGATCAACGTGCGCTCAAATTGGCCCGTATTTTCCGCATTAATGCGGAAATAGGTGGACAATTCCATAGGGCAGCGCACGCCTGGCGGCACATAAACGAAGGAGCCATCCGAAAACACAGCAGAGTTCAAAGTGGCAAAGAAATTATCCGAAATAGGCACGACCGAGCCGAGATATTTCTTCACCAGATCTGGGTGCTTTTGAATCGCCTCGGAGATGGAGCAGAAGATGACCCCTGCCTTTTCCAATTCATCCTTGAATGTCGTACCGACCGAGACACTGTCAAACACCGCATCAACCGCCACTTTGCGCGGTGCGGCCTCGGCATCTGCGCCCTCAACCCCTGCGAGCAACATCTGCTCCTTCAGGGGGATACCCAGTTTCTCATAAGTCGCCAAAAGCTTTGGGTCGACCTCGTCCAAACTTTTGGGCTTTTCGGTCATGCTTTTGGGTTTGGCGTAGTAATATTGGTCTTGGTAATCAATCGCCGTGTAATTCAGCATCGCCCAATCAGGTTCAGCCATCTGCTTCCAGCGCTTGAACGCCTGCAGACGCCAATCAAGCATCCATTTGGGCTCGTTATTTTTCTCCGAGATGAGGCGCACAATGTCCTCGTTCAGGCCCTTTGGGGCGAACTCCATCTCAATATCGGTTTCCCAACCGTATTTATACGCGCCACCCATTGCCTTGACGGTTTCAACGGTTTCGCGATCGACACCTTCGCGGATATCGCTGTCGAGTGCGGTCATGGGATCAACTCCTGTTTCTTCCTGATGGGTGCGTATAGACCACCCACCCCCTCGTGCATCTATTCGATCGCAAGGGGTGCGGCGCGGTGGCCCTGCCGCATCTTATAATGATGCGGCCCCCTAGCGGTTTAACCCTGCCCGCGCCTTGCGCCTGTCATAGGCATCGGCCCAAGCCTCCGCGAAGGCCATTACATCGGCCTTCTGCGTTTGTGGCCCAAGAGAGACACGGATCGCGCATCCTGCCATCTCTGGCGTCAGCCCCATCGCCTGCAAAACGGCGCTGGATTTGACCTTGCCACTGGAACACGCAGAGCCTGCGGAAATCGCGAATCCTGCCAGATCCATTGCCATCACTTGGCTTTCCCCTTTCCAACCCTCCGTGACCATCAGGCTGGTATTGGGAAGCCGCGCGACATCTTTCCCGACAAAAATAGTATCTTTGGCGCGATGTTCCAGTGTCTTTTCTAGAATATTTCTAAGTTTTTCCAGCTTTTTCGACAGGCCATTTTCAATATCTTGTATGGCGGCCTGCGCAGCACCACCAAATCCTGCAATGCCAATTAAATTCTCGGTTCCAGATCGGCGCCCCATTTCTTGACCTCCGCCACGAATTTGCGCCGCCACATCAAGGCCACGCCGCAAGATCAGCGCGCCGATTCCCTTTGGCCCACCAATTTTATGCGCTGAGATAAACGCCATATCGACCCCCGACCAATCAAAGGCAAGCGGCAGCTTGCCAAAGCCTTGCGTCCAATCAGATACGGCCAAACCTTCGGGCAGGGATTGGATGATCCCCGTTTCGGAATTCGCAAGTTGCAGGGTCGCGTCTGCGGGATCTGTTACATGTACCTGACCTTGCGCATCGACCTCTAACTCCTCACGGATCCACGCGCGCACAGCGTCATGTTCAATCGCGGCTCCTTTAAGATTGCGCCCAGATAGGGCCAATGAGGCGCCCTCGGTCGCGCCAGACACGAACACGATATCGGCGGCCTCTGCGCCGATGGCACTGGCAATTTGACTGCGCGCACGTTCCATCACAGCCTTGGCCGCACGCCCCTCTTGATGAACGGAGGACGGGTTACCTACCACATCCATTGCAGCGATCATCGCCGCGCGCGCCTCGGGCCGAAGCGGCATTGTGGCGTTGTGATCCAGATAGACGCGCGCCATCAGGCCCCATCCACCACTGTAAAGAGGGTCGGAACCGCAGGGCATGGCGTCAGATCATTGCGGATCACATCCGAAAGCCGTGTTTGATGCAGATAGACATAGACATGGGCGCTGAGGCTTTCCCACAGACGATTGGTCATGCTTTGCGCGCGACTGCCCGACATGCCGCCAGAGGCGCCCGCCCCTTTATGCAGCGCTGACACCGTTTCCTCGACCGCCGAGAAAATATCGACCACGCGAATTTCTGCGGGCGCTTTGGCCAGTTTATACCCCCCGCCGGGCCCGCGCACAGACACCACCAAACCCTCGCGGCGCAATTTTACAAACAGCTGCTCAAGATAGGGCAAAGAAATATCCTGCCGCTTGGCAATATCCGCAAGAGAGGTCAACGCGCCCTCCTCTTGCAAGGCAAGATCGGCCATAGCCACCATCGCGTATCGGCCTTTTGTACTGAGCTTCATCTTGCCCCCCGAATTGTGCCATTTTGGCGGCCCTGTTTCACAGAAACTTTGCCGCGCGCCCTTATTCAGACCAAGCCCGTGATTGACCTTTTGATCCGTCACGCTTAACTGCAATACGTGGTGCAAACCGCAGGCACACACGCGCGCCCCGCGTTTAGGGGCAAAACCGCAGCATCGCGGTGATACAGGTTCTAGGTAGGGCGATTGCGTAGGTCAAGCACGACGCGCATGCGCCAGAAAGCGACAAGGGGAACGACATGCCCGAGGTGATATTCCAAGGCCCAGAAGGGCGGCTTGAAGGCCGTTATCATCCACAAAAGGCAAAGGATGCCCCGATTGCCATCGTCCTGCATCCGCATCCGCAATTTGGCGGCACGATGAACAACCGTGTGGTCTATAATCTGCATTACGCCTTCTACAACATGGGCTTCACCGTTCTGCGCTTTAACTTCCGCGGTGTCGGGCGCAGTCAGGGCGAATATGACCAAGGTCAGGGCGAATTGTCTGATGCGGCATCGGCCTTGGACTATCTGCAAACGATGAACCCCAACTCGAAACATTGTTGGGTTGCGGGGTTTTCTTTTGGTGCATGGATCGGGATGCAACTTCTGATGCGGCGCCCTGAGATCACGGGCTTTATCTCGGTCGCACCGCCCGCGAATATGTATGATTTCAGCTTCCTTGCGCCCTGCCCCGCGTCAGGTTTGATCGTGAACGGCACCGCCGACCGCGTGGCCAAACCCCAAGACACCCGTATTTTGGTCGATAAGCTGCACGAGCAAAAAGGCATCACCATCACCCATGAGGAGATGGAGGGGGCGGGTCACTTCTTTGAAGATGAAGAGGCACAGATGAACCCCATGATCGACATGGTTAAGGCCTATGTGAAGCGGCGCCTGACGGAAAACACGCGGTAATCCACGATGAGCACCCGTCTTGCCGAAGAAATCGCAGATGCCTTGGCCCAAGACGCCCTGCGTGTCGCTCAGCGATAAGGTCACAGGCGCTGATTACAGCTGTAATTGCATCTTGAACTATCTTTACGGCGAGATGGAGGGCAAATCAGTGTCAGGGTTCACAGGCCCAATGACCTTTGGGTAAATCGCCTATATGCTGCTGAACCAAACCCTTGTTCGGCTTGAACTGCAAAAGGCCGCGTAACGGCCATTTTCAAGACGGGCGGTTGTTACAGCAGCCCGTCTTCCATCACCCCATCGCGGCACATCTGCGCATAGAGCAAGCCCTCGCGCAGACCACGATCTGCCACAGATAACCGATCCGTTGGCCATGCGCGCAACAACGCCTGCAAAATCGCAGAGCCCGACATAATCAGACTGTGCCGATCCCGCCCGATCCGCGGGTCATTGCGCCGCCCCTCTGGCCCCAAGACAAGATAGGTTTGGATCACAATGTCAATCTGATCCGATGTCATCCGCAGACCATCGACCTTGTTGCGGTCATAGCGCTTGAGGCCCAAATGACTGGCCGCAACGGTTGTGACAGTGCCAGAAGTGCCGATGATCTGGAACCCTTCGCGCGCTTGATCTGCCGCATCGACATAGGGTGAGAATTTGGCAAGCTGTTCTTCGAAATACCATGACATCAGCGCGAACCGCGCCCCGTCATCTTCGACATCGTGATAAAGGTCTTTCAGCGTTGCCACGCCCAAAGGCACAGAAATCCAATCCACGACTTTCGCGCGGGGAAAAATGGTTTCCTGATGCCCAAACCCTTGATGCAGGCGCATGATCGCGCGGGCGCGTTCCGAGGGCGCAACCCGAGACAGGTCGATCCAAACCAATTCGGTTGATCCCCCCCCGATATCGACCACCAAAAGCTGTTCGGTTTTCGCTGACACCAATGGCGCGCAGGAGATCACCGCCAGTTGCGCCTCTTCTTCGGGCGTGATGATTTCCATCTGCAAGCCCGTTTCGCGCTTCACAAGGTTGCGGAACTCGCCCCCGTTGGTGGCACGGCGGCAGGCCTCGGTGGCTACGATACGCATATGGCGCACTTGGTGTTGGGCCAGTTTGCGCTGACAGATTTTCAACGCCCCAACCGCCCGCGCCATCGAGGCGCGCGACAAGCGCCCCGAGGCCTCTAGCCCCTGCCCCAGTTGCACCGATTTCGAGAAACTATCAACGATATGCAGATGCGTGCCTTTCGGCTGTGCAATCAACATTCGGCAGGAATTCGTGCCCAAATCAAGGGCGGCGTAAAGATCGGCCGGGTCTGCTTTTTCGATCTGTGCGGGGGCGGCAGGTTTGGGTTTGCTATAGAATCTGCGATGCCCCTGCCCCATATTCGGATCAAGGCCGCTTGGATCAGAAATGTGCGCCACAGGCGCAGGGTTCACCCCGCCCTCTTTTGCGTCTTTCGGTCGGTTTGGGTTGCGCCGTTTGCGGGCCATTTCTGCCCCTCCTTCGTGAGCATGGTAGCGCCCCCATGAAAAAGCGACAACTGCTTTCGCGTGGCATTCGGGGGCAGTTGGGCGCTTTGGCACATGATCATCATGAAAATTTTGGGATGTTCGGCCACTCGCAATGTGCGTATGCGCGGGCTATGTGCCTCATACAAAGTCGGTTGCGCCGATTTTAGTGTCGAAATTAGTCCCATTGCGCGGGGGTTGCGCCCATATGGTGCGCCTTACGAGAAAGGAATCGCATCCAATGCCATCTGTGACCATCGTTTACTGGCGCGACATCCCTGCCCAAGTGATTGTGGGCAAAGGCCGCGCTGCAGCCAAATTGCCCCTGCCCGAACGGTTCGAGCAGGCAATCGACCGCTGCGCGATGAAGGTTGGGGCAAAAGATGACGAAGCCTATCTCGCCGAGTGGCGCCGCGTGGTAGAGGCCGAGGTCGAAGGTGACCCATCCGACATCGCGCGCGTCTATGCAGATCGTTTGGATGCCGACTATGACACCGACCGCCTCAAGCGTTTGATCGCGGGCGATGGGGTTGAGGCAGCCTGATGAGCCTTGAGCGCGTGAGGGATCAGATTATGGCCTTGTTAAACTTTAAAAAACCAAGCGCGCCAGTCGCGCCCCATTCCCCTCAGGTTGAGGCCTTTCTTCAAGGCTATTCGATAGAGGTGATGCCGCGCACCGCCGAAAAGGTGGAAGATTTCCGCGCCCTTTTGCCCGAGGGCACCCGCGTCTATATCGCCCATATTGACGGCACCGAGATTGATGACATGGTCGCGACCGCAGCGCGCCTTGCCCGTGACGGGTTCGAGGTGATGCCGCATTTCCCCGCCCGCTCGATCAAAGACAAGGCCACGCTTGGCGATTGGATCGCGCGCTATCAGGGCGAGGCGGGTGTCACCTCTGGCCTCATCTTGGCGGGCGGCATCCCACAGGCCCATGGTGAATTTAAAAGCTCGATGCAGCTGTTGGAAACAGGACTGTTTGATCAGGCAGGGTTCAAACGCTTGCATGTGGCAGGCCACCCCGAAGGCAACCGCGACATCGACCCAGATGGCAGCGATGCCAATGTGATGGAGGCTTTGCGTTGGAAACAGGCCTTTAGCGCGCGCACAGATGCAAAAATGGCCCTTGCCACGCAGTTCTGCTTTGAAGCCAAGCCCGTGATTGCATGGGTGAACGCCTTGCAGGCCGCGGGGATTGATCTGCCCGTCCATATCGGTATCGCAGGCCCCGCCAAGCTGCAAACCTTGATCAAATTCGCCATTGCCTGCGGCGTTGGCCCATCTCTGTCGGTTTTGCAAAAACGCGCCAAGGATGTCTCGAAACTTCTTTTGCCTTTTGAGCCTGACGAGATCATTGCAGAACTCGCCGCGCATAAGGCCGCAAATCCTGATTTCGGAATTGAATCCGTCCATTTCTTCCCGCTTGGCGGGATCAAAACAAATGCCCAATGGGCCATCGACCATGGCGGCGCATCCACGCGTCCGGCCGTTGAAGGAGTATAAGCTAGCATGACCCGCACCATCATTGAATCCCAAACCAAAACCACCGTGATCGGTTTTGACGAACCGTTTTGCGTGATTGGCGAACGGATCAACCCCACGGGGCGCAAAATCTTGAACGAGGAGCTAGAACGCGGTGACTTCTCACGCGTGCAAGCGGATGCCATTGCACAGGTGGCGGCGGGTGCGACCGTGTTGGACATCAACTCTGGCGCGGTGTTCTCGAACAAAATGGCCGAAGACCCCCGCTATGCCGACAATAACTTTGTTGAGCCTGCCTTGATGAAGGCCTTGGTCGAATGCGTGCAGGAAGTGACCGATTGCCCCTTGTGCATCGACAGCTCAGTTCCGGGTGCGTTGGAAAATGGTCTGGCTGCTGCCAAGGGTCGTCCGCTTTTGAACTCTGTCACAGGCGAAGAAGAACGCCTTGAGATGGTTTTGCCCTTGGTCAAGAAATACAATGTGCCCGTTGTTGCGATTTCTAACGATGACACAGGCATTTCCGAAGACCCCGAAGTGCGCTTTGCCGTTGCCAAGAAGATTGTAGAACGCGCGGCTGATTATGGCATTCCCGCCCATGATATCGTGGTTGACCCATTGGTCATGCCCATTGGCGCAATGGCCACAGCGGGCCATCAGGTCTTTACCCTTGTGCGCCGCTTGCGCGAGGAATTGGGCGTGAACACCACCTGCGGCGCATCCAATATCAGCTTTGGCTTGCCCAACCGCCACGGCGTGAATAACGCGTTTTTGCCCATGGCCTATGCAGCGGGCATGACCAGTGCGATCATGAACCCAGTCGCCCTGCCCGTTGGCCCCAAGGCGATTGCCGAAAAGAAAGCCGCGATTGAAGCCGCAGGAATTATCCTGCCCGCAGATCTGGACGATGAAACCTTCGTCAAATTGTTCGGCATGGGCTCGACCAAGCCGCGCGCGGGCAAGGAGATGGAGGCGATCCGCGCCGCCAACCTGCTGCTTAACCAAGATGACGGCGGGGCTGCTTGGATCAATTTCAACAAAGATCCAGATGCCGCCGTGCAAGGGGGCCGCGCCAACCGCCGCGCAGGGGGTCGCCGCCGCGGCTAAGGCACCATTTTTTGAAAATCGCGGGCCAGAGCATATTTAACCTTATGCTCTGGCTTTTACGCCAATAAAAGCAACGAAAGACCAAAACAGGATCCTTCCCGATGGGCAGCGCAAGCACAGATGACAAAGACCCTTTGGTGATTTTTACCCCTTCTGGCAAACGCGGTCGCTTTGCCAAAGGCACGCCCGTGCTGCAGGCGGCGCGCGCGCTTGGGGTGGATTTGGATAGTGTCTGTGGCGGGCGCGGCATTTGTTCAAAATGCCAGATCAACCCCAGTTTTGGTGAATTTGCCAAACATGGCGTCACAGTGCGCGAAGATGCCCTTTCCGAATGGAACGAGGTTGAAGCCCGCTATGACCGCGTGAAAGGTCTGATTTCAGGCCGCCGTTTGGGCTGTCAGGCCAAGGTAATGGGCGATGTCGTGATTGATGTGCCTGAAACCAGTCAGGTGCATCGTCAGGTCGTGCGAAAAGAGGCCTCAACCAAGCCTATTACCATGGACCCTGCCACGCGGATTGTCATGGTCGAGGTGGCCGAGCCTGATATGCATGAACCCTCGGGCGATTTTGAACGCTTGAAAGATGCCCTCGCACAACAATGGGATGTGCATCAGGTCAGCGCCGCCCTGCCCGTTTTGGCCAAGTTGCAAACCGTTTTGCGCAAGGGCAAATGGCAAATTTCAGTTGCCCTCTTTCAACCCGATGAGGGCGGCGTGGTGCAAATTCTTGAGATTTGGCCAAATCTTCATGAGGGCGGAATTTACGGCCTTGCGGTTGATCTTGGCTCGACCACAATCGCGGCGCATCTGTGCGATTTGACCACGGGTGCGGTGATGGGCTCTGCGGGGATCATGAACCCACAAATCCGTTTTGGTGAGGATCTGATGAGCCGCGTCTCCTATGCCATGATGCAAGAAGGCGGTGCCACTGAGATGACCCGCGCGGTGCGCGAGGCCATTAACACATTAGGGGGGCAAATTGCCGAGGATGCGGGCATTGACCCCAAGCTGATCTTGGAAACCGTATTCGTCTGCAACCCTGTGATGCACCATTTGCTCTTGGGGATTGATCCTGTGGAATTGGGCCAAGCGCCCTTTGCGCTGGCAACCTCGGATGCCTTGCGTCTCAGTGCGCCTGACTTGGGGCTGTCTACATTGAACCCACAAGCGCAGATTTACCTGCTGCCCTGTATCGCGGGCCATGTAGGGGCCGATGCTGCCGCCGTGGCCCTATCTGAGGCACCAGAACAATCTGAGGATTTGGTGCTGATCGTGGATGTCGGAACCAATGCTGAAATCCTGCTTGGGAATAAGACCAAGGTTCTCGCCTGCTCCTCGCCCACGGGGCCTGCCTTTGAGGGAGCGCAAATCTCGTCAGGGCAACGGGCCGCGCCTGGTGCGATTGAGCATATCGAAATCGACCCCGCCACCAAAGAACCGCGGTTTCGCGTCATTGGCTGCGATCTGTGGTCTGACGAGGCAGGGTTTGCCGAGGCCACCGCGCAGACAGGCATCACGGGCATTTGCGGCTCTGGCATCATCGAGGCTGTGGCGGAAATGCGCGCCGCGGGCCTATTGGACGGGTCAGGTCTGATTGGCAGTGCCGAGCAGACAGGAACCCCGCGATCTATCCCCACAGGGCGCACCCATGAATATCTGATCTTTGACGGCACCGCCACGGGCGGGCCGCGCATCACGGTCACGCAAGGCGATATTCGCGCCATTCAATTGGCGAAATCCGCGCTTTATGCAGGCGCGCGTTTGTTGATGGATCAGATGGATGTAGACGCGGTCGACCGCGTGGTTTTGGCGGGGGCCTTCGGCGCACATATCAGCCCAAAACACGCTATGATTTTGGGAATGATCCCCGATGCCCCGCTTGAGAAAGTCACAAGCGCAGGCAATGCCGCAGGCCATGGCGCGCGCATTGCGCTGTGCAACCGTGCAGCGCGCAAGCGCATTGAGGGGGGCGTGCGCGCCATCCAAAAGGTTGAAACCGCGATTGAGCCAAGGTTTCAGGAACATTTCGTGGCCGCAAACGCGATCCCGCATAAAACCGCCTCCATGCCCAATCTGGCCACTGTGGTCAGCCTGCCCGATGTGAATTTCGGCGCCTCGGGCGGTGGGGGCAATGATGACGGGCGGCGGCGCAGACGGCGGGGCTGACGGAGCGAAAGGCAGAGGTTGACGAAACCCCTGCCTTATCGTATCGACTGGCGCATCAAGGCCATGCGCGGGTATGGTGAAATGGTATCACACGAGCTTCCCAAGCTCTTGGCGCGGGTTCGATTCCCGCTACCCGCTCCAGCCTTATGTCTTTCCCTAAAACACGACCTCTGCCCCAAGACCCTGCGCGCGGGCACGGCTGAGGGCGGTTTGGGCTACGGCCAAATCCTGAAGCCCGACACCCGTGCCATCGAAAATTGTGATCTGATCGGGCGAGACACGGCCCTTGGCCGCCCCTGTGACCACCGCCCCCAAGGGGGTGATATCCTCGCGCCCAATCAAGCCTTGCGCCACGGCGTGTTGCGCCTCGCCGATGGTGACAGATTGTGCCACCTCATCGGTAAAGACCGCAGCGCGCGCAAAGAGTGCAGGATCAATCTCCTGCTTGCCGATTGTATCGGTTCCCATCGCAGAGATATGGCAGCCCGCACTAACATGATCCGCAAGCAGGCTTGCGGCATTGGATGAGGTGATGGTGATGATCACATCGGCCTCCTGCATCGCGGCCAGATCAACGGGGGTGAACTCAACCCCCGCTTCGGCACAGACCTCCGCCAAGCGGGACAGGCGGTCAGGATTGCGGTTCCATCCCAAAACGCGGGTGAATTTGCGCACCCGCAAGGCCGCGCGCAATTGAAACGCCGACTGATGCCCCGCGCCCACCATGCCCAAGACTTGGGCATCGGGACGCGCCAACTGATCAATCGACAGGGCCGATGCGGCGGCGGTGCGCAGGGCCGTCAACAGGTTCCCCCCCACCATCGCGGTGGGGCGGCCTGTTTCAGGATCAAATAGTAGCACACAGGATTGATGATTGATCAAACCGCGCGCGGCATTTCCGGGGAAATACCCGCCCGATTTCACCCCCATCACGGCGCCTGCGCGATCAAAGCCCGACTTGAACCCGTATTGACGCCCCTCGCCCAAGGCCTCGCGGATCACGGGGAAATTATAGGCATCCCCATCGGCCATCGCGGCGAAACACCCGCGCATCGCATCAAACGCATCTTCGGCACTGACAAGATCGGCAATCAAACGTTCTGGAATGATATACATCGTCCCGCCGCCTCAATAGGCCTTGCCACGGGCGGAGATGGGCCAAACCACCTCAACCTTGCCGCCCCGCACGCCGACATACCAATCATGGACATTGCAGGTCGGGTCACAGTGACCTGGCACAAGGCGCAGCTTTTCATTGATGGCCAAAACACTTTTAGGGTCGGCCACCACGCCATGCTCATCGCTGCATTTGACATATTCGACATCATCGCGCCCATAAATCACGGGCAGGCCACTATCGACTGATTGCGCCTTGAGCCCCGCATCGACAATCGCCTTATCGGCCTTGGCATGGCTCATCACCGAGGTCAGGATGAACAGGGCATTTTCCCATTCGCCGCGGTCAATGCGGTTGCCGCTTTCATCCAGAATGCGGCCATAATCCGCATCCATAAAGGCGTAAGAGCCACATTGAAGCTCGTTATAAACGCCTGACGTGCTTTCGAAATAATAGCTGCCTGTGCCGCCACCGCCCACGATATCGCAGGTGATCCCTTCTGCGGCCAATGTATCGACCGCGTCCTTGACCATGGCCACGGCAACCGCAATTTTCGCTTTACGGTCTTCATAGTGATCAAGATGCTGCATTGCGCCCTGATAGGCCTGAATGCCCGCAAATTTCAGCCCCTCGGCCGCATCAATGGCGCGGGCTAAGGCCACAACCTCGGGGGTGGTGGTGACACCACAGCGCCCTGCCCCGCAGTCAATCTCAACCAGACATTCGATGACCGTGCCATGACGGGTGGCAGCCGCAGAAAGATCGGCGATGTTGCTCAGATCATCGACACAGCAAATCGCGCGCGCGCCCAAAAGCGGGATACGGGCCAAGCGATCAATTTTCTGCGGGTCGCGCACCTGATTGCTGACCAAGACATCCCGAATACCGCCGCGGGCAAAGACCTCGGCCTCGCTCACCTTTTGGCAACAGACACCACAGGCCCCGCCCAGGCTTTCTTGCAATTTGGCCACATCGACCGATTTATGCATCTTGCCATGCACACGGTGGCGCATCCCATGGGCGGCGGCATAATCGCCCATTTTCTTGATGTTGCGCTCAAGCGCATCGAGATCAAGGATCAAGCACGGGGTCTGGATATCCGCCTCCGCCATGCCAGGCAGCGCGGGAATGTCATAGCCAACTTCCAGATTTTCAAAACTTGTATGGGTGTTCATGCTCTTAGCCTTTCATCCATGGCAAACGGTCTAAATCGACATTGCCGCCTGTAATAATCACCCCAGTGCGCTTGCCCGCAAAAAGATGTTTGTGCTTCAAAATCACCGCCAAGGGCACTGCACAGCTTGGCTCGATCACAATTTTCATGCGCGCCCAAGTCAGTTTCATCGCATCCACGATTTCATCTTCGCTTGCGGTCAGAATATCGGTGACATGGGATTTCACAAAATGCCAAGTCAGGTCTTTCAGCGGCACTTTCAATCCATCCGCGATGGTCTGGGGCGCGTCATCCGCGATGATATGGCCTGCCCGAAAACTGCGCGCGGCATCATCCGCTTGGTCTGGTTCGGCGGCATATATTTTGATTTCAGGGGCGATATTTGACAGCGTCAAACAGGTGCCAGAGATCATACCACCCCCGCCAATTGGGGCCACCACAGCGTCAAGATTGGGCACATCTTCGATCAATTCGCGCGAACAGGTGGCTTGGCCTGCAATCACGCGCGGATCATTATAGGGATGCACAAAATTGCCGCCTGTTTTGGCCTGCACCTCGGCAAAGACCGCCTCGCGCGAGGTTGTCGAAGGTTCGCATTCCGTGATGATCCCACCATAGCCCCGCACTGCATCTTTTTTGGCCTGCGGCGCGCTATGCGGCATCACCACATGGCACGGGATGCCCCGCCGCCCTGCAGCGTAGGACAAAGACAAGGCGTGATTGCCGCTCGAATGGGTGCAAACGCCGCGCGCGGCCTCTGCATCGGACAGGCCAAACACCGCATTACACGCACCGCGCACCTTGAAAGCGCCTGCCTTCTGAAAGTTCTCACATTTAAAGAACATCTCACCCCCGACCAACTCGTTCAAGAAGCGCGAGGTCAGAATGGGCGTGCGGTGGATATAGGGCGTGATCCGTGCGTAGGCATCAAGGCTGTCTTGATAACTTGGCACGGAAATTGGGCTAAGGTCGTTCATATTTTTACCCTTTCATTCAGCGGCTTGGCGAAGGGCGGTCTGATCCGCGCGGAAATAATCCTGCGCAGCGGCAACCCCCGACCCAAGCGGAATGTCCCATCCCAGATCGGCCATGCACATTTCGGCAGTGGCCAGACCAGAAAGAACCATAACATCGGTCAGCATCCCCAAATGGCCGATGCGAAACACCTTGCCTGCGACCTCGCCCAGACCCACACCAAAGGCCACGCCGTATTTGGTGGCGGCAAGCTGCGCGAGTTCGGTGCCGCATTTCCCCGCAGGCACCATCACCGCCGTCACTGTGTCAGAGGCCGAGGCAGGATCGGTTGCACAAATCTGCAACCCCCATGCCGCAACAGCGCGGCGCACCCCTTCGGCCAGTCGATGATGGCGCGCAAAAACAGCCTCTAACCCCTCGCCCTCAAGAAGTGCGATAGAGTGAGACAGGCCCGCGATCAGACCAACAGAAGGGGTATAGGGGTATCCCCCCGCCGCGTAGGATTTCAGCATATCGCGGAAATCAAAGAAGCAACGCGGCAAGGTGGCACTGTCCATTGCAGCTAAGGCCTTGGGGCTGACGCCCAAAATCGCAAGACCTGCAGGCAGCATGAAGCCTTTCTGGCTACCTGCCACCGCTATATCGACCCCCCATGCGTCAAACTCAAACGGCATAGACGCAATGGACGACACGCCATCGACAAACAGCATCGCATCATGACCTGCGGCATCAAGGGCCGCGCGTATCCCCGCAATATCGGAGCGCACCCCTGTCGCGGTTTCGTTATGGGTGGCAAGAACGACTTTGATCTTACCCTGAACATCCGCACGCAATGCCGCCTCAATCTGCGCAATCGGGGCCGCCTGCCCCCACGGCACATCAATGATCTGGACGTTCAAACCGTGGCGTTGGCACATATCAATCCAGCGGTGGCTGAACATGCCAAACCGCGCCGCAAGGACAGTGTCACCCGCACTCAATGTATTGGTGATGGCCGCCTCCCACCCGCCTGTGCCTGTCGAGGGCAGCAAGATCACTTCGCCCTCGGTCATCTTCAACACGCGGCGCACCCCCGCCACGGCAGGCTTGAACATCGCGCCAAAGGCGGGACTACGGTGGTCAAGCGTGGGCATATCACAGGCTTTGCGAACGCTCTCTGGGATATTGGTTGGCCCAGGAATGAAAACTGGATTTTGAAACGACATTTAGTGCGGCCCTCCCTTCAAAGGTTGAATGCAGATTAGCAGGGGGGCTTTACAGCTCGCAATTTTTTCGAAATAATTTTTTAATAGGTGAAAAAATACTTTTTCATCATAAAATTCAGAGTGTTGCAGTTTTTCAATTCTCTCTTTGCAGATGAAAGGGCCGCAAATATGACACCAACCACGCGTCAAAGGGGCCGTCCGAAGGCCTTTCATGATAAGACCGAACAAAACACGGTGCAGGCCCTAGATCGCGCGCTGGCGGTGATGGAGGTGGTGGCACAAAAACCTGGTTTGCGGCTTTCTGAACTGGCCGAGGAAACAGGTCAGGCCACCGCAACGCTCTATCGTGCGCTGACCACATTGCAGACGCGCGGGATGGTCGAATGCGATGAGATGCAGCAGGTCTGGCATATCGGCGCAGGCGCCTTTCAAATCGGGTCTGCCTTTTTGCGCCGCACCAATGTTGTGGAACGATCCCGCGCAGGCATGACGCGGCTGATGCGCGAAACGGGCGAAACTGCAAATTTGGGTGTCGAAATGCAGGATGAGGTTTTATTCCTGACCCAAGTCGAAACCCACGAGGCGATCCGCGCCTTTTTTCCACCTGGAACCCGCGCGCCGATGCATGTCTCTGGAATTGGCAAGGCGCTATTGGCATGGCTTCCGCCCGCCCATGTGCAGTCAATCATCCTCAAACGGGGCTTGTCGGCCTTTACCCCGCATAGCCTAACAGATGAGGCAGCCTTGCGTGCCGATCTTGATCAGGCCCGCGCGCGCGGATTTGCCATTGATGACCAAGAGCGCGCCGAGGGAATGCGCTGCATTGCAGCCCCGATCTTCAATGTGCATGGCGAACCTGTGGCGGGCATCTCAATCTCTGGCCCCGCATTTCGACTGTCCCTGACCCGTTCAATGGATTTTGGCAGCATGGTGCGCGAAGCCGCCGATCAGGTCACCGTCGCCATTGGGGGGCGCTGCCCCTAAAGCGCCCTAGCGCGCGGCTTGCACCCATGCCACGATGGCGCGGCGCGCCTCCTCATCCATGGCAAAGGCATTTGGGGGCGGCATCGCATGGGAAACGCCCGCCTGTGTATAAATCTGGCTGGCATGACGGGCCACATCCGCCTCGGTTTCGAGATAGACATTTTTTGGTGCCCAACGGATACCATCCCATGCGGGTTGGCGGGCATGGCACATCGAGCAATTGCCGATCACGGCATAATAGGCCTCTTCAAACCCGTCTGCCGCAACCATCTCGGCCTCATAGGGCGTTAAGGCGCGGCTTGCGGCGGCCTCGTAGGTTTCCGCCATGCGCGGGATTGATAGCCAAGCTATGATAATCATCAGCAAGACCGTAACCGCCCATGTCCAATGCGGCCCCTTGCCCGTGGCGTGCATCGTGTTGAAATAATGGCGAATGGTCACACCCGTCAGGAAGATCAAGCTTGCAATGATCCACGAATATTCGATCGCAAAGGCGAGCGGATAATGATTGGACAGCATCAGAAAAATAACGGGCAGCGTGAGGTAATTGTTATGGGTCGAGCGCAGCTTGGCGATCTTGCCATATTTCGCATCAGGCGTGCGCCCCGCCTTGAGATCTGCCACCACAATGCGTTGGTTTGGCATGATCTGGAAAAACACGTTCCCCGTCATAATGGTCGCGGTAAAGGCCCCCAAATGCAGCAGCGCCGCCCGCCCCGTAAAGACCTGATGATACCCCCAAGACATCACCACAAGTATTACAAACAGGATCAACATCAAGGTCGTGGGGTTCTCACCCAAAGGCGATTTGCACAATTGGTCATATAGAACCCACCCCAAGGCCAGCGAGCCGCCCGAGATCAAAATCCCCTGCCACAGCGCCAGATTGGCCTTTGTCGGGTCAAGCAAGAACAACTCGCCCCCGACCCAATAGACAATCATCAACAAAGCTGCACCTGAGACCCAAGTCATATAGCTTTGCCATTTGTGCCAGATCAGATGCTCGGGCATGTTTTCAGGGGCGACCAGATATTTCTGAATATGGTAAAAGCCGCCGCCATGCACCTGCCATTCTTCGCCATAGGCCCCTTTGGGCATATTCGGCACAGGCCGCAGCCCCAAATCCAAGGCAATGAAAAACAAGGATGCGCCAATCCACGCCATTGCCGTGATGACATGCAGCCACCTGACGGAAAACGCGATCCAATCCCAAATGATGGCCAGATCATACATACCGGCATCTCCCTGTTGTTACTTGTATTTCCTGCATACTAGGCGGCTGAGGTTTATTCTGCTATTACGAGCAAACGCCAAGCAGTATCAAAAAAAGCAAAACAATGTCCTATATTGATAATATCCGAACCTTTGTCCGTGTCTACGAGCTTGGGTCGATGTCGGCGGCAGGGCGCGATTTGCGCATCTCACCTGCCGTGACATCTTCGCGGATTTCACAACTTGAGGAACATTTGGGCGTGCGTCTGTTTCAGCGCACAACCCGCAACCTCACCCCCACCGAGCAGGGCCAAGCCTTTTATCGCGGGGCAACGCGGATTTTGGAGTCGGTCGAGGACGCCGAAGCGCAGATCGTCAACATCACAGAGAACCTCAAAGGCAGTCTCTATGTGGCCGCACCTTTGGGGGTGGGTCGGCGTTTGATCGCGCCCCATGTGCCAGATTTCATTGCGCAATACCCTGAAATTCACGTGCGTCTGCGCCTGTCAGATCGCAAGATTGATCTGACCACCGAAGGGCTTGATCTGGCGTTTTTCCTTGGCGAACCTGAGGATAGCAATCTGCGCATCCGCAAGATTGCGGATGTCGCGCGGGTGCTGTGTGCAGCGCCTGCCTATATCGCCGCGCGGGGCATGCCCAAATCAGGGGCTGATCTCGTGACCGAGCGGCATGAATGCCTCAACCTGCGCTTTCCAGGGGCCAAGGAATTTCAATGGCGGTTGCAAACCAAAGCAGGGTTTGAGCGGTTCCGCGTGGCAGGGCGTTACGAATCCGATGATGGCGATGTCTTGACAGACTGGGCTTTGGCGGGGCATGGGGTTGTGATGAAACCCATCTTTGAGGTGGCCGAGCATCTCAGCTCAGGCGCGCTTGTGCCTGTGGCCAGCGAAACCCCGCCCGCCCCTATTCAAATGGCCTGTCTGTTCACCCATCGGCGCAGACAAGACCCCAAAACGCGGCTTTTCATGGAATTCATGATTGACCGCGTGGGGGATGTGATCCGCAGCAGCGCGCGCGATCAACTGCCGCGATAGGTGGAATAGCCAAAAGGCGACAGCAAAAGCGGCACGTGGTAATGGGTGTCTTCTGACATGCCAAAGCGGATCGGGATCATATCCAAGAAACGGGGGCTTTCTTTTGGCACGCCTTGCGCGTCAAGATAGGCGCCTGCGTGAAACCAGAGCTCATAAACCCCGCGCGCAAATTCCGCGCTTGGCAAAATCTGCGCATCGGTGCGCCCGTCTGCGTTGGTTTCAACAGTTTTGATCAACTCCGCCCCTGCATTGCTGATGCGATAAAGATCAATTGTCATGCCTGCCGCAGGGCGGCCTGTTGCCGTATCCAAAACATGGGTGGTCAAATATCCCGCCATAGCGCGCGTCCTTTTGCCTGTAAATGAACCCTAGAAAATCTCAAAACTTGCGCCCATGATAGGCGAGATTATGCGCCTGATACAGTGCAGAGCGATCAAAAGAGTGCTTATAGATTTTTTTTAAAATCATCTGTGATTATCTGCATTATGCCATAGAAAAACAAACGAGGCTGATATGACACGCTACCCCCGAGATTTACGCGGCCACGGGCCATACGCGCCCCATGCCGCTTGGCCAAATGGCGCGAAAATCGCTGTGCAGATTGTGCTGAATTACGAGGAAGGTGGCGAGAACAATATCCTGCACGGCGATGCCGCATCCGAGGCCTTTTTATCCGAGATCACAGGCGCGCAACCATGGGTTGGGATGCGTCATTGGAATATGGAGTCGATCTACGAATATGGCGCGCGTGCAGGGTTTTGGCGGCTTTATTCCATGATGTCCGACCTGCCCGTGACAGTTTATGGTGTGGCCACAGCCCTTGCCCGCAGCCCCGAACAGGTGGCGGCAATGAAACAGGCGGGTTGGGAAATTGCCAGCCATGGCCTGAAATGGGTGGAACACAAAGATATGCCCCCCGAAGAGGAGCGCGCGCAAATCCGCGAGGCCATCCGCCTGCATACCGAGGTGACCGGAACCCCGCCACGCGGGTGGTATACGGGGCGCTGTTCCATGAACACTGTGGATCTTGCCGCGCAAGAGGGGGATCTGGCCTATATCGCAGACAGCTATGCCGATGACCTGCCCTATTGGGTCAAGGCGGGCGGCAAGGATCAGTTGATCGTGCCCTATACGATGGATTGCAACGATATGCGCTTTGCAATCCAAGCAGGTTTCACCGAAGGCGCGCAATTCGAGCGCAGCTTGATCGACACCTTTGATCAGCTTTACGCCGAAGGGGCGGCAGGCGCGCCCAAGATGATGTCGATCGGTCTGCATTGCCGCCTTGCAGGGCGCCCTGCCCGTGCGCTGGCGCTGAAACGCGCGCTTGCGCATTTCCAAGCACATGAGGGCGTTTGGTTCGCCACCCGAGCGGAGATTGCCGATCATTGGGCCGCGACCCACCCCGTGACCGCGCGCATGACCCCCTCGCAAATGACACGAGAGGAATTTGTCGCCGAATTTGGCGGGATGTTTGAGCATAGCCCGTGGATTGCTGAACGTGCCTTTGAGATGGAACTTGGTGCCGCACATGATTGCGCGGCGGGGGTTCATTCGGTTCTCGCCCGCGCCTTTCGCAGCGCCAGCGCGGCGGAACGGCTTGGGGTATTGCAAGCCCACCCTGATCTGGCAGGGAAACTGGCCGCGGCAAAGCGTCTGACGGCAGACTCCACCGCCGAGCAAGCCTCAGTCGGGCTTGATAGCCTGACAGATGCAGAACGCGCGGAGTTCACCGCCTTGAATGACCGCTATACCGAAGCCTTCGGATTTCCCTTTATTATCGCCGTGCGCGACAACACCAAGGCCAGTATCTTGGAGGCCTTCAAGCGCCGTGTGACGCAATCGCGCGATGTGGAATTCACCGAAGCCTGCCGTCAGGTCGAGCGTATCGCAGAATTGCGTCTGATAGATCGGTTCGCACAATGAAAATCATCATCGAACCCATGACCGCCGATGCCTTCGCCCCATTTGGCGATCTGCTTGAGGCGAAGGGCACGCCAGATAAGATCATAAATCAAGGCCTATGTGGCCGTTTCCACGACCGCGCGCGGATGGATTTTTCGGATGGGCGTGCAGGGATCAGTATCTTTCACGCAGAAAAGCGCGATTTGCCCTTAAAGCTTGATCTGGTCGAGCGGCACCCTGACGGATCTCAGGCCTTTGTTCCGATGAGCCACCAGCCGTTTTTGGTGGTCGTGGCAGAAGATCAAAACGGCACACCGCAGAACATCCGCGCCTTCCTGACCGAGGCAGGGCAAGCGATCAATATTCATCGCGGCGTCTGGCACGGGGTGCTGACGCCGCTTCATGACCCGGGTCTTTTCGCGGTCATCGACCGCATCGGCGAAGGCCCCAATTTAGAAGAATATTGGCTGCCTGATGAAGTGATTATCGCCCCTTCATAGGGGCATATGGCGGTTCACATCTTTGTAAAGCAGATAGCGGAACTTGCCCGGCCCCCCTGCATAGCAGGCTTGCGGGCAAAAAGCGCGCAGCCACATATAATCTCCCGCCTCAACCTCGACCCAATCCGTGTTGAGGCGATAGACGGCCTTGCCCTCTAGCACATAAAGACCATGCTCCATCACATGGGTTTCCAGAAACGGGATCACCGCGCCCGGTTCAAATGTCACGATGGTCACATGCATATCATGGCGCAGGTCAGCAGGGTCAACAAAGCGCGTGGTGGCCCATTTCCCTTCTGTGCCCGCCATTGGCGTGGGCGCGATATCGCGCTCGTTCAAGATTAGAACATCAGGGTGATCAAGACCTTCAACCTCTTGATAGGCCTTTCTGATCCAATGAAACCGCAAAGGCGACTGCCCAGGGTTATATAATTCCCATGCATGGGCAGGCGGCAGATAGGCGTAACCGCCCTCCTCCAACAGATGGGTTTGACCATCCACTGTCAGGCTTGCTTGGCCCTCCACCACAAAAAGAACCGCCTCGGCCTCCTCATCGGTTTCAGGGCGCGCGCTGCCACCTTCGGGCGCGACTTCCATGATGTAATGCGAAAAGGTTTCAGCAAAGCCCGACAGGGGCCGCGCAATCACCCAAAGGCGGGTTTTCTCCCAAAAGGGCAGGAAACTGGTGGTAATATCGCGCATCGTGCCGCGTGGGATCACGGCATAGGCCTCGGTAAAGACCGCGCGATCTGTCAAAAGCTGTTCCTGCGGGGGATGGCCGCCGGTGGGGGCGAAATATTTGGGGCTCATAAAGGGCAACTCACATTGAAAACTGAGGCTATGATAGGCGCTTGTTGCGCCGCTGTCGCACCCAAAAAGCACGAAGGCAGTTTTCGGGTTTCTTTGATAATCACAGCACTCTATTAGGCAATTTTTGCAGACTGCACCTTAGGCAAGCCGCCCATCTCAAGGATCAGATCAACGATCTTCTCCACGCCCTGCTCATTGCGCAATTGCGCCATCACGAAAGGCCGCCCTGCGCGTGCGCGGCTGGCATCAGCCTCCATCACCTCAAGCCGCGCCCCGACATAAGGCGCGAGATCAGTTTTGTTGATCACCAAGATATCCGAGCGTGTCAGTGCAGGCCCGCCTTTGCGCGGAATATCCTCGCCTGATGCCGTATCAATCACATAAATCGTCAAATCCGCCAATTCAGGGCTGAAGGTCGCCGATAGGTTATCGCCGCCGCTTTCGATCAACACGATCTCAAGGTCAGGGTGGCGCGCCTGCATTTGCGCAATTGCGGCCAAATTGATGCTGGCATCCTCGCGGATGGCCGTATGGGGGCACCCCCCCGTCTCAACCCCAATGATCCGATCAAGGGGCAGGATCTGCATCCGCATCAGCGCCTCTGCATCTTCTTGGGTGTAAATGTCATTGGTGATGACACCGATGGAAAACTGGGTTTTCAGACGCGCTGCGAGCCTTGCGGTCAGCGTGGTTTTACCCGCGCCAACAGGGCCACCGATCCCAATTCGAAGCGGGCCATTTGGGGAAAGATTAGTCATGATTGAAACATCCTCGCAGGGGCCAACCCGTGGTGTGCGGCGGCAATGTCAGAAAGAAAGGCGGTGCTGTGCAAATCATCCAAACTTGCGGTTTCAGCAATCGGGGCAAGGGCGGCAATCTGGGGCGAAAGTCGCGCCAATATCCCTTGTGCCTCCACCTGCCCCAAGGGCATCAAGCGTTGCGCCGCAGCGACAAGATTTGCGAAGAACCCCTGAAGATAGAGGGCCGCCGCATCGGCGGGCGCAATCCCGCGCTGTGCGGCCACAAAGCCTAGCGCGATTGGCACAAACAGATCAGGCAGGCCCTCCTGCCCCCAAACATCGCGCATCAAGGCGCTGAAACTGGCCCCCATATTTTGCGCCTCGCGCAGACGGGGGGCCGCGAACTGCCATGCGCGGGCCTCATCTTGGAGTGCGATCAAGGTGTCATGCCCCTCGGCCTTAGCGCCAAGCCCGATCCAAATCGTATCATTGCGCCCCGTTCCATGATGCAGCAGGTCACATAACCAATCCTCAAGATCAGCGGCAGATGTGATCAGCCCGTCTTGAATGGCGGCCTCAATCCCATGACTAAAGGCAAAGCCCCCCACAGGGAACGCAGGCGAAACCCACTGCGCCAGTGTGATATAATCGGCATCAATGCGCATGGGGCATATGCGCGCTTGCGCCATGTTCATGGGCATGGGTGCGCCCATGACCATAGGCCCCACCCTCGGGGGTGAAGGGGCGGGTTTCTTCCACCAAATCCGCCCCAAGTTGCCCCAACATGTGTGCGATCACGGGGTCGCGGCGGATGATCAGACAGCCCTGCCCAATCTCGCAAGGGGTGTGGCGATTGCCAATGTGCCACGCGAGCCGCGCTAAGTTTTCACCACGGATGACCAACACCGCCTCAGGGGCGGCGCGCACCGCAATGCGGCGGCCATCGGTCAGCACCAAAACATCCCCCGCGTCCAGCGATGTGGTCTGCGCCAAATCCAATAAAAACGCCCGTCCACCATCGCTGATGAGGCGCTTGCGGCGTAGAAACCGCGCCTCGTAGTCCAGCGTGATCGTGTCAAAGGAAAGGGCCACGCCCGTGACGGGCCCACGCATCACCTCATGGCACAAGGGTAGATCAGTCATCCTTCCCCCCCTTTTTTCAGAATAGGAAATAGCGCTGTGCCATTGGCAGCAACTCCGCAGGTTCGCAGATCAACAATTCGCCATCTGCGCGCACCTCATAGGTTTCAGGGTCCACCTCGACCTTTGGGGTGGCGGTGTTCAGCTTCATATCTGCCTTGCCGATGGCGCGGGTGTTGCGCACAGCAAGGGTCGCTTTGGCAAGACCAAGCGCGGATTTGATGTCGCGCGATTGCGCGGCCTCGGATACGAAACTGACCGACCCCCGTTCAACCGAACGCCCATAAGCCCCCCACATGGGCCGCGAATAGACGGGCTGCGGGGTCGGGATTGAGGCATTGGGATCGCCCATTTGCGCCATGGCAATCGTGCCGCCGATTAAGACCATCTCAGGCTTGACCCCAAAAAAGGCAGGTGACCACAGCACCAGATCGGCGCGCTTGTCGACTTCAATCGAGCCAATCTCATGCGAAATTCCATGCGCAATGGCGGGGTTGATCGTGTATTTCGCGACATAGCGGCGGACGCGGAAATTGTCATTTTCGCCCGTCTCCTCGGTCAGGCGGCCGCGTTGTTTGCGCATCTTATCGGCGGTCTGCCATGTGCGGATGATCACTTCGCCCACCCGCCCCATTGCCTGACTGTCAGACGCAATGATCGAAAACGCGCCCATATCGTGCAGGATGTCTTCGGCGGCGATGGTTTCGCGGCGGATGCGGCTTTCGGCGAAGGCGATATCTTCGGGGATGGATTTGTCCAGATGGTGGCAGACCATCAACATATCTAGATGTTCCTCGACCGTATTCACTGTGAAGGGCCGTGTGGGGTTGGTCGAGGACGGGATCACATGGGCCTCGCCGCAGATTTTGATGATGTCAGGCGCATGACCGCCCCCCGCCCCTTCGGTATGAAAGGCATGGATCGTGCGGCCCTTCAGCGCCTTGATCGTATGTTCGACAAAGCCCGACTCGTTGAGCGTGTCGGTATGGATCATCACCTGCACATCCATCGCATCGGCCACGCTGAGGCAGCAATCAATCGCCGCGGGCGTGGTGCCCCAATCTTCGTGCAGTTTCAGCGCGCAAGCCCCGCCCAAAATCTGTTCCTCAAGGGCGGCGGGCAGGCTGGCATTGCCCTTGCCCGCGAAAGCAAGGTTCATGGGAAAGGCATCCGCCGCCTGCAACATCCGCCCCAAATGCCAAGGCCCAGGCGTGCAGGTGGTGGCAAGCGTCCCATGCGCTGGCCCCGTGCCCCCGCCCAGCATCGTGGTCAGGCCCGAATGCAGCGCATCTTCGATTTGCTGCGGGCAGATGTAATGGATATGGCTGTCAAACCCGCCTGCGGTCAGGATGCGCCCCTCGCCCGCGATGATCTCGGTGCCTGCGCCGATGGGGATGGTGATATTGGGTTGCGTATCGGGATTGCCCGCCTTGCCGATGGCGGCGATGCGCCCGTCCTTCAGCCCAATATCCGCTTTATAAATCCCTGTGTAATCCACCACCAAGGCGTTGGTGATGACTGTGTCCATCACCCCTTCAGCGCGGGTCAGTTGCGATTGGCCCATGCCATCACGGATCACCTTACCGCCGCCGAATTTGACTTCCTCCCCATGGGGGCCTGTGAGATCACGCTCGACCTCGATGATCAAATCTGTATCGGCAAGGCGCAGTCGGTCGCCTGTGGTCGGCCCAAACATCCCTGCATGATCGCGGCGCGAAATTGAGGCAGGCATCACAAATCCCCCATGATTGCGGCGTTAAAGCCAAAGACCCTCCGCGCCCCAGAAATCGGGATCAGAGTGACCTCGCGGCGCTGACCGGGCTCGAACCGCACCGATGTGCCTGAGGCAATATCAAGGCGCATTCCGTGGGCGGCCACACGGTCAAACTCTAGCGCGGGGTTGGTTTCAGCGAAATGATAATGACTGCCCACTTGCACAGGCCTGTCGCCCGTATTGGCAACCATGACCGACACCGCCGCGGCACCCGCGTTCAGGGTCAAATCCCCTTCTGCAACAAACACCTCGCCCGGGATCATTTCCGCTGCTCCGCAATGATCAAAGCGGCCAATCCAATTGCGCCAAGCGCGCCAAGCGCCACCGCCCAAGGTTCGACCCCATGCGGGTGAAGATGCTGACCGTCATGCGCAATTGCGGGGCCAGCAAGCATGAGGGACAGGGCGGAAAGGATCATATTTTTCATAAATTTATTCCTTTATCTTCAACGAATAGGGTTATGGACAGTGACCAGCTTTGTGCCATCGGGAAATGTGGCCTCGACCTGCACCTCGTGGATCATCTCAGCCAAGCCTTCCATACATTGATCGCGCGTGATGACATGGCCGCCTGCCTGCATCAAATCCGCCACGCTGCGGCCATCACGGGCCCCTTCGACCACCGCATCGGTGATCAGCGCGATCGCCTCGGGATGGTTCAGCTTCACCCCCCGCGCAAGGCGGCGGCGGGCCACCTCAGCGGCCATCGAGATTAGCAGTTTATCTTTTTCACGGGGGGTGAGGTTCATCTCTTACAGGCTCCAAGAACGGGGAAGATCATGGGGGGACAAGGCGCGCAAAACGGGCACCAAGGCGCAGCGCAGACCAAACCCATCTTCGGCCAGAATGCGCACGAGCAATAAATCCGCTTGCGGGGCTGAGACGGCAGCGGTTTGGGGCAACAGGGTGCGGATCATCTCAAGCTTGGCGCAGGCGTCAGGCGCAGCACATATCACTGTGGAAAATCCCGCAGCCCCCTGCCCGATGGCCGCACGCGCAAGATGGGCGTGAAGATCACCCTCCATCCGCAGCGCATCGCGATAGAGGGGGCGCCCTGCGCGGGTGATGCTGATGTGATCCTGCAGATAGCCCTCTCGCACCACCTCGCCCATCGCGGCGCGACCAAGGATAACGCTTTCGGCGGCCAATAGATACGCGTCTTCGGCCATCTCTACGCAGAGGCGCCGCCGCAGCGCGCCGCCATCAAACAAGATCACCTCTTGCGGCAGCCATGACAGCGCAGCCCCCGCTGCAATGGTTAACTGCGTGCTGACCTGACCACGGTCCGTTGCAGCGCGATAGATGCGTTCGGCCGATTGCGTGGTCAGGGTCAGATGCCCGCCCGCCACATCGCCCATAATAGCGAAGCGATCTCCGCCTGTGATGCCGCCTGCGGTGTTGATCATCACCGCCTCAACGGTGCCTTCGCGGCGCGGAAACAGCGCGCGCAATGATCCTTCGGCCCGAAAATTCTGTAATCGCCCCGAGGGCCCCAAGGCCACATGCAAAGCCCCCTTTGCACGCGGGGGAGCGCATGGTGGCGATATGGGCAAAGTTTCAGTCACGCGGAGGCGGCCTTGATGGTGGATTGCACGTCACGCCCACGATTTCCCTCTGGGGCAGCAAGGAAAAGAGGCGCGCTTGGCCCCAACTGGCCCCTGCGGATGATTGATTAAATTTTAATCGAAATTTTTATCCGCGCTCAAAAATAGCGCGAAATGAAAACCCCCACGGCGCGTGTCTGCGGGGGCCAAATCCCTCGGATCAGTTTGGCGCGCGCTCTGCCCATCCTGCAAAGATACGCTCAAGCGCCACAACCACATAGAACAGCAAGATACCAAGGGCGGCCAACATGAACAGCACCGCAAACATCAATGGATAATCTGCGCTAATCCGCCCTGAATCGAACAATGCCCCAAGGCCGCGACCATGCGGGCTGACGATTTCCATCAAATTTGTGCCAATAAAGGCCAAGGTGACGGCAACCTTCAACGCCCCAAAAAATTCGGGCAGGGTTTTTGGCAATGCGATTTTCCAGAAAATCGTGAATTTCGAGGCACCAAGCGCGCGCAAAATATCGCGATATTCAGGTTCTAGTGTGGACAATCCGATTGAGACAGAGACCGCAATCGGGAAAAACGAGATCATAAAGGCAATGAGCACGGTGTTGAAATCATGCTGACCCACGAAGATCAGCGCCACAATCGGCACCACTGTCGCCTTGGGGATTGCGTTGAAGCCAACCAAGAGCGGGTATAACCCCTCGCGCGCGATGCGCGAAAAGCCCATGATCATCCCCAACCCTGTGCCAAACACCACAGCCAAGGCCAAACCCACCACTGTGCGCCAAAGCGTTTCCCACGAGGCCACAACGAATAACTCGCGGAATTGCCAAAATTTTGGGATCAAATCCGAAGGTGAAGCCATGCGATAATTGGGCAGTTGATAGAACCAGACCAACCATTCCCAGATGGCAATCACAGCCGCAATGAACAGGATCGGCACGCCGATTTTAAGAAACTTATCATTCATGCTGCGCCCTCCTGAGGAACGCGACCTTGCGCTAGTTGAATTTGGTGGCGCAGCACGGCCAGCATATCGACCGCTTTTTTGCTGTAGAGGTCTTCGAGACTGCGCTTGCCCTGCAAATCAACCTGCAAAATGTGCTGGGCATGGGCGGGACGACCCGAGAGAACCACCACTTGATCTGCCAAAAACACGCTTTCGCGCAGATCATGGGTGATCAACAGGCAGGTAAAGGGCTCTTCCGCGCGCAGATCATGCATGGTGCACCACAGGTCTTCGCGAGTGAAGGCATCAAGCGCACCAAAGGGTTCATCCAAGATCAGCACATCGGGCTTATGGATGATAGAGCGACACAAGGAGGCCCGTTGGCGCATTCCCCCTGAAAGCTCGGAGGGTTTCTTGCCCTCAAACCCTTTGAGCCCCACCAATTCCAACAAATGGCGCGCGCGGGCCTCGCCCTCGGCACGGCTCATTGGGGTTTTGACAATCTCCAAGGGCAGAAGCACGTTTTCCAAAATCGTGCGCCATTCCAACAGAACGGGGTTTTGAAACGCCATCCCCACTGTGGGGCGTGGCCCTGTTACCTTTTGACCTGACAACCAGACCTCGCCTTGGTCAGGGCGCATCAGCCCCGACACCAATCGCGTCAGCGTGGATTTCCCACAGCCCGAAGGCCCAACCACCGCGCAAAATGAATGTACTTCGATCTGCAAGGACAGATCATCAAGAACAGGCAAAGGCCCCGATGCCGTGCGATAGGCATGGGTGACCCCTTTTAATTCTATTTGAAACGCCATCTGTGCCTCTATCCTCGAAAAATTGGGCCAGCGAGATCAGGTCGCGCTGGCCCTTATTGTCTTATCGTTTGGCTTTATTGGGCCAAGCTGCGCTCCTCAGCGGGGGGCAAATAGGCATCGGTGAAATAAAGCGATGCGTCAGGCGCGTTTTGGAAATCGTAAACGATGGTCATCTGCTCAAGCGCCTCAGCCATGCGGGCAGGGTCAATATCGCCCATGCCGTTTTCAAGCGCATAAGCGGTTGCGATATTTGCATCGAGTGCCATTTGCAGACGCCGCGTTTCCAAATCAACATCGCCTGCGGGGTTGCGCGCAATTACGGCAGCCGCCCCTGCGTCAGGGTCAGCCAGAGCATCGCGCACACCATCAACAACCGCACCCAAGAACGCGGTCACAACCTCGGGGTTCGCGGCAGCGTAATCCGTGTTCACGATGATTGCGTTGCCATAAAGCTTTACGTCGTGATCCGCAAAAAGGATCGTGGTCAGATCATCCTCAGGCACGCCCAAACGTGCGGCGCTGAGATAGGAGCTAAAGTTGAAGCCCGTCACACTGTCCACTGTGCCTTCGGCCAAAGACGGCTCGCGCGTGGGGAAGCCAACAGGCTCGACCGTAATTGTGCTGACATCGATACCATTTACGGCTGCCAAAATCGGGAATTGCGCCCATGCCCCGTCAGGGGGCGGTGCACCAAGGGTAGAGCCTTCGAGATCTTCAATCCCGTTAATCCCAAGGCTTTTACGACCCACAATCGAGAAAGGTGGGCTGTCATAGATCATCATAACGGCAGTCACAGGGGCGCCAGGGTTTTGATCTAGGAAGCGGATCAATGAGTTGATATCAGCAAACCCAATGGGAAATGCACCCGTGGCAACCTTAGGGATCGCATCGAGCGACCCTTCACCTGCAGAAATCTCAACATCAAGGCCTGCATCTGCGAAATGGCCATTATCAATCGCCAAGAAGTAAGGTGCAGATGGCCCCTCAAACCGCCAATCGAGCGTAAAGGGGATGTCGGTTTGGGCGAAGGCAGGGGTGGTTGCAATCATCCCTGCGGCGATCAGTGGTAGTGTTTTATGAAGCACGGCTTATTCTCCAATCCAATGCGGCACTGTGAGGCCACCTCATGATCCTACCCGCCTGCGGTCAATCCGCGGCATGGGCAAGAAGGCGCGCCATGACGAAGGCCTGTTAAAGATTAGGCAGATCCAGAAATTTTGCCTAGAAAAAAAGCAAACCGCGAAGCTGATAGATGAAGAATTTGTAAAATCTCCTTAAATTTTTCTCCAATTGCCAAGCGAACCCCAAGCCCCTAGCGTGGCAGTCGCGTGAGAGCCGAAAAAGAAAACAACCCAAATGAACCAAGATAATTTTGTGATCTCTGCCCCCCCGCACCCCATGATTCCCGTGGAGGGAGGGGGCGTATTTCCAGTCCGCCGTGTGTATTGCATCGGGCGCAATTATGCCGCCCATGCGATTGAAATGGGTCATGATCCCGACCGCGAGCCGCCGTTCTTCTTTCAGAAAAATCCAGATAGCTTGGATGCGTCCGGCGAGATGCCCTACCCTGTTGGCACATCTGACTTGCATCATGAGATCGAAATGATGGTGGCGCTGAAATCAGGCGGGCGCGATATCGCACTTGAAGATGCGCTGTCCCATGTATGGGGCTATGGCGTGGCGCTTGATATGACACGGCGCGATTTGCAGGGCGATGCCAAGAAATTAGGCCGCCCTTGGGAGATCGGTAAATCCTTTGAGCACTCCGCCCCCATAAGCCCACTTTTGCCCGTATCCCAAGTGGGCCATCCCAGCACAGGAGAGATCACGCTGCATGTGAATGGGGCGCTGCGCCAAGAGGGGGATTTGGCGCAAATGATTTGGAAAACGCCTGAAATCATCCGCTATCTGTCGCAATATTTTGAATTGGCGGCAGGGGATGTGATCCTGACGGGCACGCCCGCGGGGGTTGGCCCCGTGGCGCGCGGCGATGTGATGGAAGGAAAGGTTGCAGGTCTGGGCACATTGAGCGTCCGCGTGACCTGAACCTGCAAGCAGGGGAGAAGATAAAATGAGCGTCATCACACTGGGACTCATCATGGGCATCTGTGGCACTGTTGCGATGGATATCTGGGCGGTGATCCTGACACGGATTGCGGGCATCCCTACGCCCAATTGGGGCAATGTGGGCCGTTGGGTTGCCCATTTGGGGCGCGGGACAGTGTTTCACGCTGATATCAATACCAGCGCCCCTGTGGCCCGCGAACGAATTATTGGTTGGGTTTTCCACTATGCGGTCGGTGCGGTCTATGGCGCTCTGTTTTTGGGGATCATGGGCCAAGCGTGGTTAAGCGCGCCCAATTTCCTGCCGCTTTGGATTTTCGCGATCCTGACCATCGGGGCGGGATGGTTTTTGTTGCATCCTGGCCTCGGGCTTGGATGGGCGCTTGCGAAAACCGCCGCCCCATGGAAGGGGCGGGTTTTGGGCCTTATGGCCCACACGGTCTTTGGCCTTGGAATGTGGGTGGGCGCGGTGGCGCTTGGTTAACGATGCGCGTGGATATAGCGCAACAGGCTTGCGGTAGAGGGGTCTAACCCCTCTGCCCCCGCCGCGCCCTCAACGGCAGGTTGCAGGGCCAAAGCCAGTTCTTTGCCCAATTCCACACCCCATTGGTCATAGGAATTGATCCCCAAGATCACCCCTTCCACAAAAACCCGATGCTCATAAAGGGCGATGATCTGCCCCAAGGTGAACGGGGTCAGGCGCGGATAGATCAGCGTGGTTGACGGACGATCGCCCGTGAAAACGCGATGCCGCGCTTGGCGTTCCAATTCCGCAACAGACAGGCCTTTTGCAGCCATCATGCCGCGCGCCACCTCAAGGCTACGGCCCTGCATCAAGGCCTGAGATTGCGCCAAGCAATTCGACAAGAGCAAGGTATGGTGATGCGCCAATTCAGGCTCATGCCCTGCGGCGGCCACCATAAATTCGCACGGAACAACACGCGTGCCCTGATGGATCAGCTGATAAAACGCGTGTTGCCCATTCGTGCCCGGCTCCCCCCAAACAATCGGGCCTGAATGATAGGGCAAATCCTGCCCATCCATAGACACGCCCTTGCCGTTCGATTCCATTTCCAATTGCTGCAAATAGGCGGGCAGACGCGACAGGCGTTGGTCATAGGGCAACACCGCGCGGGTCGCATGACCGCAAACCTGATTGTGCCACAGCCCGATCAAGGCCATTAACACCGGCATATTCTCGGGAAGATCAGCCTCGCGGAAATGGGCATCCATGGCCGCCGCACCCGCGAGGAATGCCTCAAACTGTTTTGGCCCAATGGCCAGCATCACCCCAAGGCCAATTGGCCCCCAGAGGGAATAGCGCCCGCCGACCCAATCCTCGAACCCAAACACGCGGGACGGATCAATACCATAGGCCGTTGTCTTATCCGTGGCAGAGGACAAGGCGACAAATTGCGCGGCAGGCTCGCTGACCGCCTGCGCCATCCAATCACGCGCCGTTTGCGCATTGGTCATGGTTTCAATCGTGGTAAAGGTTTTCGAGGCAACAATGACCAAAGTTGTTTTTGGATCAAGCCCTTGTAGCGTGTCGTTGATATGTGCCCCATCCACGTTTGACACATAATGCACCCGCGGCCCATCGTGATAAGGTGCCAGCGCAAGCGTGGCCATCGCAGGGCCCAGATCAGACCCGCCAATCCCGATATTGATCACATCCGTGATCTTGCCGCCCTGCCCCTGATAGCGGCCTGCGCGCAGATCATCGGCGAACAGTGCCATACGGGCGCGGGTTTCTTGAACGGCAGGCAGAACATCCACCCCATCCACCATGATCGGGCCAGAGGGCGCACGCAAGGCGGTATGCAGCACCGCGCGACCTTCGGTTTCATTGATCTTTTCGCCCGCGAACATCGCCGTGCGTTTTTCTTCGACATTCGCCTTGCGGGCCAATTCCACCAAGAGTGACAGCACCTCATCGGTGATATGTGTCTTAGAAAAATCGAACATCATATCGCCCGTCTTGGCCGAAAACCGCGTAGCGCGGGCAGGATCATTATCAAAAAGCTGCGACATAGGGGTGCTGCGCAGGTGATCCCACGCGGTGGAAAGCTCTGTCCAGATGGTCATGATTTACTCAGCCCAATGAATGGTGGCGGTCTTTAAAACAGTGGCAATTGGTGCTTGATCTTCAGGCAAGTCTGCGGCCCGCTCAAGTGCCGCGCGCTTTTCACGCCCTGTGATCAAGATATGGCAATGCAGCGCGGCTTTCAGCACAGGGGCGGTCAAGGTGATCCGCGGCTCGCCCGCGTTTGCGGCCCGCATCGCCATCAGGGGCGGCGCATCTGCGCTGAGGGCTGCGTTGAGATTATCCCCATCGGGAAAAAGGCTTGCGGTATGCATATCTGCGCCCATCCCCAACAGCAAAACCGTGATCGGCAAATGCGGCAACAGCCCGTCTGTCAGATCGGGGATACCCTCCTCTGGCGTGTTGGCGCCGTTAAATAGGGGTATTAACTTTGCCTCCGATGCTTTTGATTGTAAAAGTTTTTCTTTCAAAATCCTTGTGTTAGAGCGCGGGCTATCCTCGCCAAGCCAGCGTTCATCATTGAGAAAGACTGCAATATCACACCACGCCAAATCCACTTCGGCCAAGGTTTTGAACACAGGGCCCGGTGTCGTGCCGCCCGGAACGCAGAGCGAGGCGCGCCCCGCCACGCGCAAGGCCTGCCCTAATTCCGAGGCGGTACGATCCGCCAAGGACATCATCAATAAATCGCGGTCGGGATAGGTGATCAATTCCATGGGATCAGCCCACCTCACGCCAACGGCGCCCATCGCGATGCAACAACATCAGCGCATCTTCTGGCCCTGTGCTAAAGGCCTGATAGGGCACGGGGCGTTCATTGCGCGATTGCCACCCTTGGATGATTGGATCCGTCCAACGCCAAGCTGCCTCAACCTCATCGCCGCGCATGAACAGCGTTTGATTGCCACGGATCACATCCATGATCAGCCGCTCATAGGCATCGGGTGCATCGGCCGCATCCGCCCCAAGCGCCTCGGCAAAGGTCATATCAAGCGGCACATCGACCAAACGCATCCCCCCTGGGCCTGGCTCTTTGATCGTGACGCTGAGATCAATGCCCTCATCAGGTTGCAGGCGAATAGACAAAACATTGGGCTTCGTCCCTGCATCCTCATCAAAAATGGAATGGGGCGGCTCTTTGAAATGGATCACAATCTCGGACATCCGCGCGCGCATCCGTTTGCCTGTGCGCACATAGAATGGCGTGCCATTCCAACGCCAATTGGCGATATGCACCTTCATGGCCACAAAACTTTCTGTGCGGCTTTTGGGGTCTTCGACATCGTCCAAATAAGACGCGGTCTTATCGCCTGCTTTATACTGGCCGCGCACAATATCCTCGGGACGCACAGGATCAAGCGCGCGGATCACCTTAAGCTTTTCATCGCGCACCGCATCAGGATCAAAATGATTGGGCGGCTCCATCGCGGTCAAACACAGAAGCTGCATCAAATGGTTTTGCACCATATCGCGCATCGCGCCTGATTTATCGTAATAGGCCCCCCGCCCGCCAACACCGACCTCTTCGGCCACAGTGATTTGCACATGGTCGACATATTGGGCGTTCCATAGCGGTTCGAACAGGATATTCGCAAAGCGGATCGCCATCAGATTTTGCACCGTTTCTTTACCCAAATAATGGTCGATGCGGTAAATCTGGCTTTCGTCAAAATGCTCGGCCAGTGTTGCGTTCAAGGCTTTGGCGGTGGCCAGATCATGACCAAAGGGCTTTTCCACCACAATCCGCGCATCAGAGCGCGCAACTTTATGGGTGTGCAGACGTTCGGCCAGATCGCCAAACAAGGCGGGCGCGACCGAGAAATAAAAGGCCTGCACGACACCATTACGCATTGTGCCCGCGAGATCGGCCCATCCATCCGTGCCGCGCGCATCAATGGCAACATAGCTCAAACGCTGTAAAAACGCGGCAAGGCTGGTTTCATCGCGTCTAGCTTCGGGGGTAAATTCGGCAATAGCCGCGCGGACAAAATCACGAAAGGCAGCATCATCTTGGGATGTGCGCGCCGCGCCGATGATCCGCGCCTCAGGCGGCATTTGCCCGTCATGAAAGCGCCGATAAAGTCCAGGCAGGATTTTGCGCCGCGCCAGATCCCCTGTCGCCCCCAAAATTACTAGATCAAAATCTTCAACTGGAATGACGCGCGAAACCATTTTCTCTCCTTTGCCCTGCATCTGACCCAGATTCTTTGGGAAATTCACAGGTTATTGCCGCCTTTGGCCGCGATTTACGTTAGCGCTAACGAAAGCTGAGGCGGGCTTAGCCAATCTCGAACCCAAAGTCTAGCAGAGCCTGACGATTTGGCAAATCGGCGGGGCAGATTTTCGCGCGCTGTGGCGCGGCGTAAAATGAAAAAGGCTCAAGCGGCCTCCCCTCCGCTTGAGCCTCAACGCGACGTGAAACTCCCTTTCGGAGCTCGCGCGTATTCAATGTGCGTGCGACATTTTATCATTTGCAACGATCCGTCAAGAGTTTTGTCACAATCATGTCATCTGGCTTTGGCTTGACCTTTTCCGCCCTGTCGGGCATCGCCTCTGGCATTGGGGCGATATTAGGATAGTTGCGATGCTGCGCGGGCTCTATAATTGGACAATGGGTTTGGCGGGTCATCGCCACGCCCTCTGGGCCTTGGCGCTTGTGTCCTTTGCGGAAAGTTCAATCTTTCCCATTCCCCCTGATATTTTGATGATCCCAATGATCCTTGCGCGGCCCAATCGGGCTTTTTTAATTGCCTCTGTCTGCTTAATCGCCTCGGTTCTGGGCGGTATCGCAGGCTATGCGATTGGGGCGCTGTTCTATGACCAAATTGGCGCGCCGATTTTGGCAGCCCTTGGCAAGGCCGATGCAATGGCCGAGTTTAACACGCGCTTCAATGATCTTGGCTTTTGGCCAGTGTTGATCGCAGGGCTAACCCCCTTCCCCTATAAGGTCATCACCATCATGTCAGGGTGGACAGGCCTGCCATTGGGGACATTCATTGTCACCTCGATCATCGCGCGGGGGATTCGATTCTTTGTCATCGCGGCATTGCTGCGCCAATTCGGTGCCCCTTTACGCGACTTTATTGAGCGCCGCCTGGGGCTGATGTTTACAGTGTTCATCATCATCTTGCTTGGCGGGTTTTATGCTGTGAGGTTCATGGGATGATGCGGGATCTGAATTTGCCAAAATTATCGGCCCTAGCGGGTCTGGGGTCTGCCGCGACATTGGCGGGCGCTTTTGGGTTTCAGTATCTTGGCGGGCTTGCGCCCTGCGCCATGTGCCTGTGGCAACGCTGGCCCCATGCAGGCGCTGCACTGGTTGCGCTGTTCATCGTAATCATTGCCGCCATTGCCCCCAAATTGGCGCGCGGTTTGACCCTGATCGGGGCGGGCGCGATGCTGGTGAATGCAGGGATAGCGTTGTATCACACAGGGGTTGAGCGCGGGTGGTGGCAAGGCCCCACCTCCTGCACGGGGGGCGCAGAAGATATTCTGTCGCTTTCGGCGAATGAGCTGCTGTCAACAGACACCGCGCCTGCGATTGTTATGTGTGACGAGGTGGCATGGGCCTTTGCGGGCCTGTCGATGGCCTCATGGAATAGCCTGATTTGCTTGGCTCTATTCCTGATCTGGGCCAAGGCCGCAGCGGCCAAACTGTAGCCCCACGCCTGTCCCGTGGGCTAGTGATAGGAAATCTCCTCAACGACATTGCGCCATGACCCGTCAGAAATCAGCCGCCGATGTGCAAAACGCACAGAATGCAACGGCGCCTCAATCTCGCGCTTCCAGAAATCAATAAAGCCGAAAATGCGCGGATAATCTGGCGCGAGATCGTAATCCTGCCAGATGAACACGTTGATAACATTACGAAAATCAGGCATCCGATAGTAAAATTCCGCCGTGGTCAGCCCATACCCCTCAAGCATCAGCCCCGTTGCGGTTTCATCACTGTTGCGAGACCCCCAAGTCATCTGCACCTTCCCTTGCTTGGTTCATGGTGCCTGATGATTGCAAATTCAAATTAAAAGTCAACAAAAACAATGTATTAGAAGCATCTTCCTGCGGCTGATAACAGGCGGCAGGCGTTAAGCGCCCAATTCACCTGACAGGAGCATTGCGCCCTATATCGCGGGGGTCTATAGTGTTGAATAACAAAATATAGCTGTGCCAAGAGGTGCAGCATGTCATCGCAGAACAAGATCGAAAAGACAGCAGGCCCGCACAGTGACAGATACGCCCGAAACCCCCGAGAATGACCCCGCCACGCCCCCCGCGCGGCACCCGCATTCTGGCCCTTCGATTGATATCGCCGATGAGATGAAAACATCCTTCATCGATTATGCGATGTCGGTGATCATCAGCCGCGCGATCCCCGATTTGCGCGATGGCCTCAAACCCGTGCATCGCCGCATTTTGTTTGCGATGCATGAAACGGGCAATACGCATGAAAAGGCCTATCGGAAATCTGCGCGCCCCGTGGGCGATGTGATGGGCCAATATCACCCGCATGGCGACAGCGCGATCTATGACGCGCTTGTGCGGATGGCGCAGCCCTTTTCGATGTCGCTGCCCCTGCTCGATGGTCAGGGGAATTTCGGCTCTATGGATGGCGATAACCCCGCCGCCATGCGCTATACCGAAGTGCGCATGGACAAACCCGCCGCCTATCTTTTGGCCGATATCGACAAGGATACGGTCAATTTCCAAGACAATTATGATGGCAAGCAAAAAGAACCCACCGTTCTGCCTGCGCGCTTTCCCAATATGTTGGTCAATGGTGCGGGCGGCATTGCGGTTGGCATGGCCACCAACATACCACCCCATAATTTGGGCGAGGTGATTGATGCTTGTCAGGCCTTGATCCAAGATCCCGACCTCAGTTCGGAACAGTTAATCGAGTTTATCCCTGCCCCCGATTTCCCCACAGGCGGGATCATCTTGGGCCGCTCTGGCGCAAGGCGGGCCTATACCGAGGGGCGCGGCAGCGTGGTCATTCGCGCGCGCACCCATGTTGAGGAAATTCGCAAAGACCGCTTTGCCATCATTATTGATGAGATCCCCTATCAGGTGAACAAGGCCTCGATGATCGAACGCATTGCTGAATTGGTGCGCGAGAAAAAGGTCGAAGGCATCTCAGGCGTGGCAGATGAATCTGATCGCAACGGCGTGCGCGTTGTCATCGAGTTGAAACGCGATGCCACCCCTGATGTGGTGCTGAACCAATTGTTCCGCTTTAGCCAGATGCAGACCTCCTTTGGCTGCAATATGTTGGCGCTGAATGGCGGGAGGCCCGAGCAGTTGGATTTGCGGGGCTTTCTGACCGCCTTTATCGCCTTCCGTGAGGAGGTCGTGGCGCGCCGCACTGCGTTTGAGTTGAACAAAGCGCGCGAACGCAGTCACATTCTATGTGGTTTGGCGGTTGCCGTCTCCAATGTCGATGAGGTTGTGGCCACGATCCGCGCCTCCGCAGATGCGGCCGCGGCGCGCGAAGCCTTGATGACACGGCGCTGGCCTGCGGCGGATATTGCCGCCTATATCCGTCTGATTGACGACCCGACCCATACGATGAACGATGACGGCACCTATAACCTCTCCGAGGCGCAGGCGCGCGCGATTTTGGAACTGCGCCTGCAACGCCTGACCCAAATTGGCGTCAAGGAAGTGACGGATGAGTTGGAGGAACTCGCAGGTAAGATCAAAGAATATCTTGCCATCCTCGCCAGCCGTGATCGGATCATGGCGATCATCTCAGAAGAATTGGCCGAGGTGAAAACGGCCTTTGCCGTGCCGCGCCGCACCGAGATTGTCGATTGGTCTGGCGACATGGATGACGAAGACCTGATCGAACGCGAAGACATGGTCGTGACCGTCACCGCAGGTGGCTATATCAAACGCACGGCCTTGGCTGAATTCCGCGCACAAAAACGCGGCGGCAAAGGGCTGTCGGGCGGCAGCCTCAAGGAAGATGATGTTGTGACATCGCTTTTTGTGGCCAATACCCACACCCAGCTTTTGTTCTTCACCACCGATGGGATGGTCTACAAGCTGAAAACATGGCGCTTGCCGCTTGGCAGCCGCACATCAAAAGGCAAGGCCATTGTGAATATCCTGCCCATTCCTGTTGGGGTTACGATTGCCGCGATCATGCCCGTTGACCGCCCCGAGGAGGATTGGGGCGATCTGCAAATCATCTTTGCCACATCCGCAGGCGATGTGCGCCGCAACCAATTGTCGGATTTCACCAATGTGAAATCAAACGGCAAGATTGCCATGAAATTGCCCGAAGATGGGTCAGTCAGCCTTGTGAATGCGCGCATCTGCACTGAGGAAGACGATGTGATGTTGGTCACCGAAGGGGGGCGCGCGATCCGCTTCTCTTGCACCGATGTCCGCGTCTTTAAGGGCCGCGACAGCACAGGCGTGCGCGGTATCCGTTTGGGTGATGGGGAATCTGTGGTTTCCATGGCCGTGATCCGCCATTTCACCGCTGACCCTGCTGAGCGCGCCGCCTATCTCAAACAGCGCCGCGCCTTGGCGGGTGCGCCCGAGGATGAGGGCGAAACGGACGAGGATGAGGGCGTGGTGGCCGAAGGCACCCTTAGCCCTGAACGCTTTGCCGAAATGCGCGCCTCAGAGGATTTGATCCTGACCATCACAGAAAGCGGGTCCGGAAAATTATCTTCAAGCCATGATTACCCTGTAAGGGGCCGTGGCGGCATGGGGGTTATGGCCATCGACAAGGCCATGCGCGGCGGGCCATTGGTTGCGGCCTTCCCGGTTGAGATGACCGACCAGATCATGCTCGCCTCATCAACGGGCCAATCTATTCGCGTGCCTGTTGAGGGCATCTCATTCCGCTCACGCTCGGCAGGTGGGGTGAAGGTGTTTAACACCAAGGCAGGCGAAACCGTTGTGTCAGTCGCGCGCATCGTTGAAGGTGATGACGAGGACACCGCCACGGCGGATGCGGATGCGGCCGAGGCGAGCGCAGACACCTAAATCTCAGGCCCGCTCAAACCCAAGGGTTACGACCCATATCAAGGGCCGCACCGCCAAGGCGCGTGCGGCCCTTAAGATTTTAGATAAATTGCGGCCATTAACCATATGATATAATTAATATATATTTCTTCTTCACCATGCGCCATTTGCAAAAGAACTTTTGTTGAAAGCGCGTTCTGATGGCTGCACCAATCTCGCAATTTTGCCTTTGCCTCGGCCTGGCCTCTTTGGCTGCGGATATGGCGCACGCCGATAATTTGGGCCTGCGTGCCGCAACGCTTGGCCTTAACAGCACGGGTGCTGACCAAAATGGGGCGCATCTCAATCTTGATTACACGATTACCGCGCATCACGGGTTTGAGCTGAATTTTGATCTGGCCGATACCGAAATCGGCACCATTGGCGGCGTTCGGGCAGGCCTATACCTCATCCCTGCCGATGATCGGCGCTATGGTCTTTTTGCCTATTTGGCCGACCTCAACAATGAAAGCAGCCGCTGGGGTGGGCTTGGCATTCAAGGGCGCCGTCAAATTGCAGGGCTTGGATTGGGGGCTTATGGCGGGTTTGGCGTGCGCGACAGCGCCATGGCAACACGCCCCCTTGGGGATGCCGATGTGCTTTTTGCAGGTGGTGAGATCCGTCTTGATCTAGGCCCCTCATGGCAGGGCTTTGCGCAAATCGGATTTCCCGAATTTGACGAATTGCGCCTGTCCACAACGCAGATCACTGGCGAAATTGGTGTGCAATGGCTGGATCACAGCGGTGCAGTTGCGGTGACGGCAAGCTATGGTTTTGAAGACTTCTCCAACCCCGCCTTGCGCGACAGAGGCCAGTTCCGTCTTGGGGTCGAGATCGCCTTGGGAAAACGCCCTGTTTACACGCCCTGCCCTTTGCAGACCCATTCCTGCCTGTGGTGGCTCGTGGGCTATAACGCCCCCCCAAAAAACCCGTTTCACCCTGCCCCGCTTTTGATCTAAGAAGCGCTCATGTCAGATAACGCGCTTCATATCATTGGCGGCGGCATGGCGGGCTCTGAGGCCGCTTGGCAGGCCGCAGAGCTTGGTCAACAGGTCGTCATCCATGAGATGCGCCCAAAGATTGGCACATTTGCCCATCAAACTGGGCATTTGGCGGAAATGGTATGTTCCAATTCCTTCCGCTCGGATGATCACGAACAAAACGCGGTCGGCCTTTTGCATTGGGAAATGCGCGCGGCGGGTGGCCTCATTATGGAAATGGCCTATCACCACCGCCTCCCCGCAGGGGGCGCATTGGCGGTGGATCGCGATGCTTTCGCCGAGGCGGTCACAGCGCGTCTGCGCGCGCATCCCAATATTACGATTGAGGACGGGGAAATCAGCGCCCTGCCCGAAACAGGCCATTGGATCATCGCGACAGGCCCGTTGACATCAGGCGCGCTGGCACAGGCCATTGCACAAGAGGCAGGTCAACACAGCCTTGCCTTTTTCGATGCCATTGCCCCCATCGTTTATGCCGAAAGTATCGACATGTCGCGGGCGTGGATGCAGTCGCGCTACGACAAGGGCGAAACCGAAGAAGAGCAGCGCGCTTATCTCAACTGCCCCATGACGCGCGAGCAGTATGAGGCCTTTATCGATGCCCTGCTGGCTGCCGAAAAAACCGAATTTCACGAAGGCGAAACGGCGGGCTATTTCGATGGATGCCTGCCGATTGAGGTTATGGCAGAACGGGGCCGCGAAACCCTGCGCCACGGGCCGATGAAACCTGTGGGCTTAACCAATCCGCATCAGCCCGATGTGAAACCTTGGGCCGTAGTGCAGCTGCGCCGCGACAATAAACTGGGCACGCTTTACAATATCGTGGGCTTTCAAACCAAAACGAAATACGGCGCACAGACCGAAGTGTTGCGTATGATCCCCGGTTTGGAGGAGGCACGATTTGCACGTCTTGGCGGCATTCATCGCAACACCTTCATCAATTCCCCCACGCTTCTCGATGCGCAAATGCGGTTGAAATCTATGCCGCATATCCGCTTTGCGGGCCAAATCACGGGGGTTGAGGGCTATGTTGAATCGGCTGCAATGGGGCTGCTTGCGGGGCGCTACGCGGTGGCAGAATTGCGCGGCCTCACCCCGCCCGATTTGCCCAATACCACCGCGATGGGGGCCTTGATCCATCACATCACAGGCGGGGCGGAGGCGAAAACCTTTCAGCCGATGAACGTGAATTTCGGTCTTTTTCCCCCAGTCGAAGGCTTAAAATCGGGGCGGCGCGGACGCAAAGACCGCTATAAGGCCTATACGGATCGCGCCAAGACCGATTGGCGCGCATGGCTTGATGCCTTCCCTGCCTAAGGGCTGTGTCACCCGATTTGCCCCGTCCCCCACGGGGCCATTGCATTTGGGCCATGCCTATAGTGCATGTCTGGCCCATGACATGGCTCGAAAGGCGCAGGGGCAATTTCTGCTCAGGATTGAGGATATCGACCAATCCCGCGCCCGCCCGCAATGGGAGGCGCAAATTTATGATGATCTGACATGGTTGGGGCTGTCTTGGCCCCTGCCCGTGATGCGGCAATCCGAGCAGATGGCCCGATATCGCGCCGCTTTGGATCAATTGGCGCAACAGGGCCTGATTTATCGCTGCACCTGCCGCAGGCGGGATATAGAGGCGGCCAGTGCCGCCCCGCAGGAAGGGGCCCCCACATTCGGGCCAGATGGGCGCATCTATCCTGGCACCTGTCGCGGCCAGACTGTGACCAGTGCCGCCGAGGCCAAAGGGGCCGCCTTACGCCTTGATCTGGCGCGCGCGTTTGAGCGCCTTGCGCAAATGCGTTTCACAGAAACAGGGCCACGCCATCAGGGGCCTCATGAGATCACGCGCGATAGCGCGCTGGCCCATATTGGCGACCCTGTATTGGCGCGGCCAGACATGGGCAGCTCTTACCATCTCAGCGTGGTGGTTGATGACGCGGCACAAAGCGTAACCCATGTCATTCGCGGCGAAGATTTATTTGAGGCAACCGCAATCCATGTGATTTTGCAAAATCTGTTGGCCTACCCTGTGCCGCAATATCATCATCACGCTTTGATCCGTGATGAGCAGGGCAAACGTCTGGCCAAGCGCGATGATGCGCGCGCCATTGCCCTTTATCGGGATGCAGGAAAAACCCCTGCTGATATTCGTAGAATGGTCGGGCTTTAGCCCTCGGGTTGCATCAATTCGACCTCGCCCCCCTCGCGGATCGCGGTGTAAAAGCAGCTGCGGCGATTGGTGTGGCAGGCAGGCCCCGTTTGCCGAACCACGAGCAAAAGACAATCGCGGTCACAATCCACACGCAGATCAACCAAATCCTGCACATGGCCCGAGCTTTCACCCTTGACCCAAAAGGCCGCGCGCGAGCGGCTCCAATAGGTGACTTTGCCTGTTTCTAGGGTTTTTTCGAGGGAGGCGCGGTTCAGCCATGCCATCATCAGCACATCGCCCGTCTCGGCGCATTGCGCAATCGCAGGGATCAGACCCGCCTCATTATAGCGTAGGCTATCTGGGTCAAATTTCACAGCACCCGTCATTTCCACATCTCGCCCTTTCCAAATGGTCATATTCACACTAGCTCTTGGGGGGAGATCATGGAAGGGGCCGAAACGCGCATGGCTGAGATGAGCGTCACAAAATCCGATTTGGTGCAGCTATATTCGCAGCGAATTCTGGCATTGGCGGCGGATATTCCGCATCACGGGCGGCTTGAGGCGCCTCAGGCCAGTGTAAAGCGGCGCGCCCCGCTCTGCGGGTCAACCGTTACAGTGGATTTGGATGTCGCCGAGGGGCGGATCAGCCGCTTTGCCCAAGATGTAAAGGCCTGCGCGCTCGGTCAGGCCTCCGCGGCATTGATGGGTGCCCATATTCTGGGCCGCAGCCGTGCCGAAATTGCCGCCGCCCGAGACGCGCTTGCCGCCATGCTCAAAGGTGAGGGGAACGGGCCAGAGGCCCCATTTGAGGGTTATGAGGTGCTGACCCCCGCCCGCGATTATCGCAATCGTCACGCCTCTATCATGCTGTCACTCGAAGCGACCCTTGAGGCGATAGAGCGCGCCGAAGAGCCCTAAAAAAACCGCCCCTGCAGGGCAATGCAAAGGGGCGGTCATAGTGATGCGGTGTATCGTTTCAACCGTGCGATTGGGGGATCGCGCGGCCTATCGGCATTGGGGACAGATCCGAGGCAAGGATCATGATGCCAAGGGGGCGCATACCCCCGAAACCTGAACCGCAGGCAGAAAACTTAGAAAAATTGCGGCAGATGCAGCAGCCCCATCGCCAAAACAACAAGGGACAGCGCCCCGCACAGATCGGCCAAAAGCGTGGTGGATGAACGCATGATAATCGTTTTTACATCTGACAACATGGGTCATCTCCCGTTAATGTTGCCTGATTGTTCTCATACCCTGACGCGAGTCGTCAAGAACTTTTTAAGAACATTTGTGAACAAAGCGGGTCAGCCCGCCGAAATCAGGCGAATAGCCTTATCTTGCTCGAGCAACCATAAGAGGGTGCGTGCGGCCTGACCGCGCGGCCCCTCTAGCGATGGATCAAGCGCCAAAAGCGCGCGCGCATCGCTTTGCGCCATCGCCATCAAGCCGCCATGTTGTTCCAGATCGGCCACGCGAAACCGCGGCAGACCAGATTGCGCCGTGCCAATCACATCGCCTGCGCCGCGAATGGCCAAATCTTCTTCTGCGATGACAAAGCCATCATCCGTATCGCGCAGGACATGCAAACGGCGCTTGGCCGTTTCTGTCAGGCCATTGCGATAAAGCAGCACACAAGTCGATGCACGGCTGCCGCGCCCCACCCGCCCCCGCAATTGATGGAGCTGCGCCATGCCAAAAAGATCAGCCTGTTCAATCACCATAATGCTGGCATTTGGCACATCCACCCCCACCTCAACCACCGTGGTGGCCACCAGAACCTTGGTGCGGTTTTCATTGAATTCGGTCATGGTCGCATCTTTTTCAGGGCTGCTCATTTGCCCATGGACAAGGCCCACCACCCCCTCGCCCAGTCGTGCGCGCAAGGATTTAAAGCGTTCTTCAGCGGCGGTGGCCTCGTAAACTTCGGATTCCTCAACCAATGGGCAAATCCAATAGGCTTGCTGGCCCTCTGCCACCGCCTTTTGCAGATGTGCCACCACCTCATCCATCCGCGCCTCGGACACCAAGGCCGTGGTGATCTTTTGACGATTGGCGGGTTTTTCATCCAAGATCGACAGATCCATATCGCCATATTGCGCAAGGCTCAGCGTGCGGGGAATGGGCGTGGCCGTCATCACCAACATATCCGCCAAAGCGCCCTTTTCCCCCAATCGCAGGCGTTCGCGCACGCCAAAGCGGTGCTGCTCGTCCACAATCGCCAAACGCAGATCGGCAAATTCAACATCCTCTTGAAACACGGCATGAGTGCCGACCAAGATCGCGATATTGCCGCGCGCAAGGGCGGCCAGTTTTGCGGCCCGCTCGCGCCCCTTATCCGCTCCGGTGAGAACCTCAAGCACGACACCTGCCGCTTCGGCCAAGGGGCGCAGATTGGCGGCGTGCTGTTGCGCAAGGATCGAGGTGGGTGCCATCATCACCCCCTGCCCACCCGCCTCGACCGCAGCCAAAAGCGCCATCAAGGCAACAAGGGTTTTGCCCGCCCCAACATCGCCCTGCAACAGGCGGCTCATCCGTTCAGGCGCGGCCATATCGGCCACGATTTCCGCAATCGCGCGGGTCTGTGCGCCCGTGGGGCTGTAGGGCAAGCTTTGCAGAACCTTGGCCCGCAGCGCACCATCACCATGGCTGATCCGCCCTTTGCGCCGCTTGGCCCGCGCCCGCGCAAGGGCAAGGGTCAATTGATGAGCAAACAATTCGTCATAGGCCAGACGCAGCCGCGGCTTGGCATTGGGGGCGGCCTCACTGGGCGATTGCACATGGTGCTGTGCCCGCATCGCAGTGGCCCAATCGGGCCACCCCTCGCGCGCCTTGAGGGCGGGATCAATCCATTCGGGCAGGTCAGGCACGGCTTGCAAGGCATCGGCAATCGCGCGCGCCATGATCTTTTGCGTCAACCCTTGCCCAAGCGGATAAATCGCCTCGAATTTAGGGAGGGTTTCCGCCTCTTCAACAGGCAGGATGTGATCAGGATGCACGATTTGCGCAATCCCATCGAAAAGCTCTACCTTGCCCGAGATCAGACGCCGCGCGCCTATGGGCAAGAGCTTTTCCAGATAGGGCGCGCGCGCGTGAAAAAATACCAGATCAAAGGCGGTTTGACTGTCGGTGACCGTGACCCGATAGGGCCCACGCCCGCGGGACGGGGGCGGGCGGTGACGGATCACCTCAACCTCTAACGTGGCAATGCGCGGCGGGGTGATTTCGGCAAGGCGCGTTAAGGGGCGGCGATCCACCACCCCCACGGGCAAGGTATAAATCAGATCTTTCGGGGTTTCGATATGAAGATGCCCTAAGGCCTGCTCAGCTTTGGGGCCGATACCAGATAGGCCCTCAAGGCGCGAAAAGAGCCCGAACAAAACCTCTGGTCGGCCCTGCGCGGCCATGGGTTAAAGATCCCCAATGAGGGCCAACCACGCATCTTCGTCAATGGTTTCAATGCCCAATTCTGCGGCCTTTTTGGCCTTTGATCCTGCCCCAGGCCCTGCAACCAAAAGGTCGGTTTTGGCAGAAACCGAACCTGCGACCTTGGCCCCCAAACTTTCAGCACGCGATTTGGCCTCTGCGCGGGTCATCTTTTCGAGACTGCCCGTGAATACCACTGTCTTGCCCATCACGGGGCTGCCCGACACATCACGAATAGCGGGCGATTGGATCTCAAGATGGGCCACAAGCCGTTCGATTGACGCATATTCACGCGGCTGCGCCCATGCCTCGCAGAGCGCTGTGGCGACCGTATCCCCGATGCCATCAATCCCCGTGATTTCGGCCCATGCGGGACTGTTCTCAAGCAATTTTTTGCACGATTTGGCGTCAGGCGCCGTTGCGGCAGGCTCAAGGCGGGCGGCATGAATGGCCGCATCCAAGGCGGCCCAACTGCGGAAATGTTCGGCCAAATCCTTGGCCGCCACTTCGCCCACATGGCGGATGCCCAAGGCAAAGATCAGACGGCCAAGGGGGATTTGACGTTTCTCTGCAATCGCCGCGAAAAGATTTTGCGCAGATTTATCCCCCCACCCCTCGCGGTTTTTCAGCTGCTGGATACCGCTGCCATAGCGTGCCTCAAGCGTAAAAATATCGGCAGGCTCGGTGATCCATCCGTCTTTGTTGAATTGTTCGACTTGCTTTGCCCCTAAACCCTCGATGTCAAAGGCCGCGCGCGAGACGAAATGCTTGAGGCGCTCGACCGCTTGGGCAGGGCAGATCAGCCCGCCCGTGCAGCGGCGCACGGAATCGCCCTCCTCACGATGCGCCTCTGATCCGCATTCGGGGCATGTGGTGGGAAAGATATAGGGCTGCGCATCCGCGGGGCGTTGCGTGACATCCACATCTGCGATTTTGGGGATCACATCACCCGCGCGATAGACCTGAACCAAATCACCCACGCGAATATCGCGCCCAGCGCGGATCGCCTCGCCTGCGTTGTTGCGGCCTGCGATGTAGTCCTCATTATGCAGCGTTGCATTCGAGACAACCACACCGCCCACTGTCACGGGGGCAAGCCGCGCTACGGGCGACAACGCGCCTGTGCGCCCCACTTGGATGTCAATCGCCTCGATCCGCGTCCATGCCAGTTCAGCGGGGAATTTATGCGCAATGGCCCAACGCGGGGTGGTGGCACGCAACCCCAAGCGGCGTTGCAAGGCCAGATCATCGAGTTTGTAGACCACCCCATCAATATCATAGCCCATACCCGCGCGATCATGGGCAATTGCCTGATAATGGGCGATAATCGCCTCAAGGCTCTCGCAGCGAATGGTCAAGGGATTGGTCTGAAATCCAAAATCACGCAATTTCGCAATCAGTCCAGATTGCGTTTCTGCAAGCGTAGCGGAGACAACCCCAAGCGCATAGGCAAAAAACCGCAGCGGGCGGGCGCGGGTGATCTCAGCATCCAATTGGCGCAGCGATCCTGCGGCCGCATTGCGTGGATTGGCAAAGGTTTTGCCCCCTGCCTGCTCGGCGCGCGCGTTGAGCGCGGCGAAATCTGCGTGGCTCATGTAAACTTCACCGCGCACTTCGAGAATATCGGGACAATCGCGGTGGTGGATGGCCTGCGGAATATCGGCAATCGTGCGGGCGTTGGCGGTGACGTTTTCGCCCGTCTCCCCATCGCCGCGCGTGGCGGCATGCACCAAAACGCCGTTTTCATAGCGCAAAGACAGGGACAGCCCATCGATTTTTGGCTCGGCGGTAAAGACCAAGGGCGTGGTATCAGACAGGCCCAAATAGCGCTGAATGCCCGCGATAAATTCCGCGACATCGGTCTCGTCAAAGGCATTGGCCAAGGACATCATACGTTCGGCATGGGTGATTTTGCCAAAGCCCTCGGCAGGGCTGGCGCCGATTTGCGCGCTTGGACTATCGCCGCGGATCAGATCGGGAAACCGCGCCTCAAGATCCGCGTTTTCGCGTTTCAGGCGGTCATATTCCGCATCGCTGAGGGTGGGCGCGTCTTCTTGGAAATAATCCTTATTGGCGCGCGCCAAAATATCGGCCAATTCGGCCAAACGCTGTGCCGCCTGATCGCGCCCTAAGAGGGATACCCCTGCGCCCGTGTTTTGATCTTCTTCTGACATAGACCGCCTCGCCTGACTGCTGCCCTATAGATATGGGCAGCAGCGGCAGAGGTCTAGCGCAGATCAAGCCGTAGCAGCCAAAGCGGCCTTTGGATGCGGGTCACGCAGCACGTAACCACGCCCCCAAGCCTTAAGGCAAGGTAAGCGTCCAAGCCTTCAGCCCCTTGTGAATAGATAAGATTTTCCTATATTCCGCCCTATCATCTGGAGATCGATATGCCCCTTGACCGCCCCAATGCGCCGCTCAACTCGCTTGGCTTTGCCAAACCCCCGCAGGAGACGCGGGTTGTTGTGGCTATGTCTGGGGGGGTGGATAGCTCGGTTGTGGCGGCCCAATTAGCCGAAGAAGGCTATGATGTGGTGGGCGTCACCCTGCAACTTTATGATCACGGTGCGGCTTTGGCAAAAAAAGGGGCCTGCTGTGCAGGGCGCGATATTCACGATGCGCGCCGTGTGGCCGAAAATATGGGCTTTCCTCATTATGTCCTTGATTACGAGAATATCTTTAAGGATGCGGTGATTGACGAATTCGCCGATGCCTATCTCGCAGGGGCCACGCCTGTGCCCTGCATCCGCTGCAACGAGCGCGTGAAATTCAAAGATCTGCTTGCCACCGCCCAAGAACTCGAGGCCGATTGCATGGCCACGGGGCATTATATTCAGCGCAAAATGGGGGCTGAGAAAGCAGAGCTTCATTGCGCCGCGGATGCAACGCGCGATCAGTCCTATTTCTTGTTTTCGACCACGCAAGCGCAATTGGATTTCCTGCGCTTTCCGCTTGGTCATCTGTCGTCTAAGGAAGAAACCCGCAAACTGGCCCATAAATACGGGCTGCCCGTGGCTGATAAGCCAGACAGCCAAGATATCTGCTTTGTGCCAAATGGCGACTATGCCAGTGTGATTGAAAAATTGCGCCCCGGCGCAGCGGATCCAGGCGATATCGTGGATATGGAAGGCCGTGTTTTGGGCCAACATAATGGCGTGATCCATTACACAATCGGCCAACGCCGCGGCCTTGGTATTGGGGGGCTGGCTGACCCGTTATATGTGGTCAAACTTGATCCAGAGGCGCGTCATGTCGTGGTCGGCCCCAAGGAGGCCTTGGCGATCCGCCATATCCCCGTGCGCGAAATCAACTGGTTGGGTGATACGCCCTTTGACAGCGAAAAAACCCGCGAGGTTGCGGTCAAAATCCGCTCAACCCGCCCGCCACGCGCGGCCCTGATCCATCCGACATCCCCGACAACCGCGTTGGTGGAATTGCTGACCGCCGAGGAAGGTGTCAGCCCTGGTCAAGCCTGTGTCTTTTATGATGAGAACAGCAGCCGAATCTTTGGCGGTGGATGGATCCACAAAGGGTAAACAGCCCGCGCATTTTTCGTGGATCTGGGGAAGAAGTGGCGCGGTTGACGGGGCTCGAACCCGCGACCCCCGGCGTGACAGGCCGGTACTCTAACCAACTGAGCTACAACCGCGCAGACGAACAGGAGCTTTGGGGCGCGATGGTGGTGGCGCGGTTGACGGGGCTCGAACCCGCGACCCCCGGCGTGACAGGCCGGTACTCTAACCAACTGAGCTACAACCGCTCACCATCGGCCACAGGCAAGCCTGTAGCGTGCAGGGTGTCTATGCTGCGCGCCCTGCCCCGTCAAGGCCTCCTTTGGCGCGATTGACGCAAAAAATGCGCAAAAGCAAATTTGCGTTTGACCGCATATGCGCAGGGAAAGTTCAGACCTTACCTTGGCTCCGCTTTTGCCTCGCTCAATAACGCGTAGGCCAGCAGTAAAATCCAGCCCAATCCCGTCCATCCCACCACGATGTTCAGAATGAAGACACCAATGGTGCGCTTATGGCCACGGAGGATCGCAACGAGGGTTGGAAAGAAGAACGCTGCGATAATCACAATCGCATAGGTCGCCAGAAACCCGTCCAAACTTGGATCACCTGTCATTCATCTGCCTCTCGCTCATCCCAGATTATCCTGCACCCGTTCCACTGCAATGTCGATATTCACTTTATCCGCAAAACATTAGACAAATTGATATTTTGAGCTAGGTTAATTCCAAAAAATAAAAGAAATAAGGGACAAACAGATGCGAAAAATCTTGCTTTCAGCGGCGCTTGTCGCGGGGTCATTCTTCACTACATCAGCGGACGCGTGTCCAAATTGGAACTTTCAAGCAGCAGAGCAATATAGCGGCAGCGGAAGCTATTTTTACACGCCTCGCTATTATAATATTGTCGCTGGGGGTGATTATTCGCTCTCGAAATGCAGCCATATCCGACCGGCCACAGATGTCGGCCCGGGATTTTTTCCAGATCGACCAGATTTCCGGTTCAACGTCTCGGGCATGGCGGCTTACGAGTTGCATATTCGCGTGGTCAGCGAATGTGACGCGGCCCTTTTGATCAATACCGCATCGGCAACTTGGTATTATGATGATGACGATAACGGAAATCTTGACCCCCGTATCATCCTAACCAACCCGCAAGACGGGCCGATTGATCTTTGGGTTGGCACCTATGATGGGGCCTATTGCAACGCCCGTTTGGAAATCGAAACTTTCTAATTAAACTTGGCCGCACAGTGATGATTGTGCGGCCAATTCATATGACCGATGAATATGATGAGTGCCCAATGACCCGTAAATCAATTCTTGCCGCTCTTGCCCTATGCAGCCTTGCCACTATTGCCCGCGCCGATGAGGTGGCTTTTGCCGTGGATGAACGCAGCTTTAGCAGCAATTATGCCTGCGTCACCGCCTCTGAGCGCGCCGTGAACCAAGTCGCCTCTTGGGTCGATTTTTCGGGCGGCGATGGCGCGGAATATTTGTGGTATCAAATCAACGGCAATATTTTTGTGACCATGAAATGTTACAACAATCAGCTGTATTTCATCCATGTGCATCGGATTGGGGATACTGGTGACGCGGGCAATATCCGCGACCGCATTACGGCCCTGCTTTACACGGCGAAATGATCGCGCGCGCCCTTTGCATCAATCAGACTGATGATTGGGGAGGGAAGCGCGTGGTGGGTGATGAGAGACTCGAACTCCCGACATCTTCGGTGTAAACGAAGCGCTCTACCAACTGAGCTAATCACCCTCGCCAACGCGTGAAGGCGTATTAGCCGCATGATGCAGGGATATGCAAGCCCGATCTGCAAAGAATTTTGCCCCAAAGGCGCAAAGTTTTTTCAAAACCCAATCTTCACCTCACCCCCATTGGCGGTAATCACATAAACCCCGCCCTGCGCATGGCCCAAACGTGCCGTTTGGTCAGGGTCTAGCCCGCGCAAAAGGCCGCGCAAGGTTTGGATCACAACGCCGTGGCTAACCAATAGGCTCGGCCCCTTCAAATCAGCTACAAGATCCTGCAAACGCGCCTCGAGGGCCGCGCGCGTTTCGCCCCCTTGGGTCAAGAGAGAATGACGATAGACCTGCGCCTCGGTGTCAAAGCGCACAGACCAATTCGCCTGCACCTCGGCCCGCGTAAGTCCCTGCCATTGCCCCATATTCACCTCACGCAGACGCGTGTCTTGCACTAGGGTCGGCAAATCGGGATAGGCCCGCGCGATCAACCGCGCGCTGCGTGCCGCGCGCCCAAGCGGGCTGGTTCGGAAATCGGTCACCGCGTCATAGCCTTGGCGGGTGATCATTTCCTGCAACAAACGACCTTGCGCCTGCGCCTGCGCAACCCCATTGGGGGTAAGCGCGGAGTCGAGCCAACCTTGAAACCGATGCGCGTTGTTCCATTCGGTTTCCCCATGGCGCAGCAAATATATCGGAAAATTTCGCCGCATCACAAAGATCACCTCGCCCGTGGGTCACAGACCTGCCCCGCCTCAACAATAGGCCAGATGGTGGGTGATGAGGGATTTGAACCCCCGACATCTTCGATGTGAACGAAGCGCTCTACCACTGAGCTAATCACCCGTTCTGCGCGGGGTTCTTCTATTCAGCCGCGCCCCACTGCGCAAGGGTTTAGTCTTGGTCGGTTTCCTCGGCGCTTGCACCGCGTTTATCAGCCTCGATCAGCTTTATCCGCGCCACCATCGGGCGCCCATCCTGACCATCCTTATCTTTGCGCAACATGACCTTGCCAAATGGCGGCAGGATCAGGTCGCGCCCTTGATCTAGGGCTTCGGCCATCTCGACCAGAACCGCATCCATGACTTCGCGCGCATCTGTGCGTTTGACACCCACGCGCATCGCAACCGCCTCAAGCAGGGTGCGGCGCTTCAGCGCCTCAATCTTCGCCTTGGGTTTGCTCTCAAATTTGGGGGCGGTCACGGCCTTGAGCGCGGGCTTGTCAGACGGTTTTGCTGTTGCTTTTACGGCCGCCTTTGATTTGGGTGCGATCACCGCCGCGACCGAGGCCACCGCCGGTTTTGGTTTAGATGCCGCCTTATCCGTAGTGGATTTTGGTGATTTTGTTGCCACATGTGCCCCCATTTGGCCAATCCTATCAAAGCCACATGGCATCAGGACATATTATACATGAAAAATATATGTTTTTATTTTGCAGCACCCGAAAAAGAAAACCCCCGCCACGAATATGACGGGGGCGTTTCGCGGAATGTGCCACATTAATGGGTTGTGGCACTGCTGTCTTTTGCGGCCTCAAGCGCACGCTGTGCGGCGGCGGCCTCTGCCTCCTCATCCCAATCAATCGGTTCGGGCTGACGGGTCAAGGCCTTTGCGAGAACCTCGCTGACGTGGGATACGGGGATAATTTCCAATCCCTCTTTCACATTGTCAGGGATTTCGGGCAGGTCTTTTTCATTTTCCTGCGGGATCAGCACTGTTTTGATCCCACCCCGCAACGCGGCCAACAACTTCTCCTTAAGGCCACCGATGGCCAAGACATTGCCGCGCAGCGTCACCTCGCCCGTCATAGCAATATCACGGCGCACGGGCGTTTGGGTCAGAACCGAAACGATAGACGTCACCATCGCAATCCCTGCACTGGGGCCATCTTTCGGGGTCGCCCCTTCTGGAACGTGGACATGTATATCCCACCCGTCCAGTTTCGGGGGCTGCACGCCAATTTTGGGCGCGATAGAACGCACATAGGAACTGGCCGCATCGATGGATTCCTTCATCACATCGCCAAGCTTACCCGTGGTTTTCATGCGCCCCTTGCCCGGCAGGCGCAGCGCCTCAATCGACAGCAGATCACCGCCCACACTTGTCCAAGCCAGCCCTGTGACAACGCCAATTTGATCATCCGATTCCGCCAGACCAAAGCGGTAGCGGCGCACGCCAAGCATCTCTTCAAGGCGCTCACGGGTGACTGTGACAGATTTCTCGCCGCCCTTGAGGATTGCGGTCAGGACCTTGCGGGCCAGTTTCGCGACCTCGCGCTCTAGGTTCCGCACACCCGCCTCACGGGTGTAATAGCGGATCACATCGGTCAGCGCCTCGGGCTCGACCGCGAATTCCCGCGCCTTGAGATTGTGGTTTTTCACTTGCTTAGGAAGCAGATGCCGTGTCGCAATTTCTAACTTTTCATCTTCGGTGTAGCCCGAAAGCGAAATGATCTCCATGCGATCCAACAGCGGCGCAGGCATATTATAGCTGTTCGCCGTGGTCAGGAACATCACGTTCGAGAGATCATATTCAACTTCCAAATAGTGATCCACAAATGTGGCGTTCTGTTCGGGGTCGAGAACCTCCAACATCGCACTGGCAGGATCCCCACGGAAATCTTGACCCATCTTGTCGATCTCATCGAGCAAGATCAGCGGATTGGTGGTTTTCGCCTTTTTCATCGCCTGAATGATCTTGCCAGGCATCGACCCGATATAGGTGCGGCGATGGCCCCGAATTTCAGACTCGTCCCGCACACCGCCCAGACTGATGCGAATAAACTCGCGCCCCGTGGCCTTCGCCACCGATTTCCCAAGCGAGGTCTTCCCAACACCCGGAGGGCCCACAAGACAAAGGATAGGCCCCTTCACCTTGGCCGAACGCGCCTGCACCGCAAGATATTCGACAATGCGCTCTTTGACCTTTTCAAGCCCGTAATGATCCGCATCCAAAACCTCTTCGGCGCGGGTGAGGTTCTTTTTCACACGGCTTTTCACGCCCCAAGGCAGTGAGACGATCCAATCAAGATAATTGCGCACCACAGTCGCCTCGGCAGACATGGGCGACATATTTTTCAGCTTCTTCAGCTCTGCATCGGCCTTGTCGCGCGCCTCTTTTGACAGTTTGGTTGCGGCGATTTTTTCTTCTAGCTCGGCCACCTCATTGGCGCCGTCTTCGCCATCCCCCAACTCGCGCTGAATGGCCTTCATCTGTTCGTTCAGATAATATTCGCGCTGCGTGCGCTCCATCTGCGACTTCACGCGGGTTTTAATCTTTTTCTCAACCTGCAGCACGGACATTTCACCCTGCATCAGACCATAGACCTTTTCAAGGCGCTCAGAGACGTCAATCGTTTCAAGCAAATCTTGCTTTTGCGCGACATCAACGCCGAGATGCCCTGCGACCAGATCGGCCAATTTTTGCGGCGCTTGGGTTTCGGAAACCGAGGTCAGCGCATCTTCGGGGATGTTTTTCTTGATCTTCGCATAGCGCTCGAACTCGTCTGCGACCGACCGCAACAAGGCCGTTGTTGCCGCCTCATCGCCCAATTTTTCTTCAAGCGGCGCGGCCTCTGCCTCGAAAAACTCGTCCGTTTTGGTGAATTTCTTAATTTTGACGCGGGATTTTCCTTCGACCAATACTTTGACTGTGCCATCGGGCAATTTCAGCAATTGCAGAACCGAGGCCAAGACACCCACCGAATAAATTCCTTCTGGTTCAGGGTCATCAATGGCCGGATCAATTTGACTGGACAGCAGGATCTGGCGATCATCCTGCATCACCTCTTCCAGCGCGCGCACCGATTTTTCGCGCCCCACAAAGAGCGGCACAATCATATGGGGAAACACGACAATGTCGCGCAGCGGCAGAACTGGATAGGTTTCGTGAATTTCTGGCATTATGCCTTCCTTTTCTTCGTGGCAAGAGAGCGCGCGATCCCATCTTTGGCAATCATTTGGCTCTCTCCTCATGGAGCAGCTACATTTGGGCAGCCTTGAGACGCATTTCAAGCGGGGAAGTTAATCTATGGTTCACGCATCAGGGCCGCGCCTTCAATCTGCGTGCCATATTGCGCCCCTGCCAATCTTGACGCGTCTTGCGGCTGCATTTCATGCAATGCTGCACTAGGGCGCGGGCAGTGACAAGCCGAAAATCAGGGTTAGATCGGCTCGATATCGCCCTCAGCACGGGCGGCGTGGAAGCCCGCCTCAAACTGGGCGAATTGCCCCGCCTCGATGGCCCCGCGCATCCCTTCCATAAGTTCTTGGTAGTAATGCAAATTATGCCATGTCAGCAGCATCGAAGAAATAATCTCGCCCGCGCGGAACACATGATGCAGATAGCCGCGCGAATAATTGCGACAGGCGGGACAGGTGCAATTTTCATCCAAGGGGCGCGGATCATCTTGGTGGCGGGCATTTTTGATATTCACCTGCCCCCGCCGCGTCCATGCTTGCCCCGTGCGCCCCGAGCGCGAAGGCAGCACGCAATCCATCATATCAATCCCACGCGCCACAGCCCCTACAATATCATCGGGCTTGCCCACCCCCATCAGATAACGGGGACGATCTTGGGGCAAGAAATCAGGGGCGTAATCGAGGCAATCAAACATGGCCGCCTGCCCCTCGCCAACGGCGAGACCACCGACCGCATAACCGTCAAAGCCAATATCACGAAGCGCCTCAGCGCTTGCCTGTCGCAAATCGCGCTCTAGCCCGCCCTGCATGATCCCGAAAAGCGCATGGCCCGGCCTCTCGCCAAACGCCGCTTTCGAGCGCGCAGCCCATCGCATGGACAACTCCATCGAGGCTGCAATGCGATCTCGATCCGCAGGCAAAGCGGGGCATTCATCGAAACACATGACAATATCCGACCCCAGCAGCGCCTGAATTTCCATACTGCGCTCGGGCGTCAGCATATGTTTTGACCCATCCACATGCGAGCGGAACGCAACCCCTTCCTCCGTCAGCTTGCGCAGATCTGACAGGCTCATCACTTGAAACCCGCCGCTATCGGTCAGGATTGGCTTCTGCCAATTCATGAATTTGTGCAGACCCCCGAAACGCGCAACCCGTTCAGCGGTCGGGCGCAGCATAAGGTGATAGGTGTTGCCCAAAAGAATATCCGCACCTGTGGCCGCAACACTTTCGGGCATCATTGCCTTGACCGTTGCAGCCGTGCCTACAGGCATGAAGGCGGGCGTTCGAATTTGCCCCCGTGGGGTAGAAATCACGCCACGGCGCGCCTTGCCATCTTGGTGTAATAATTCAAATGCAAACTCTTTGGGCACAGGATAAAGCCTCGCTCAGATTGGGCCTCTGTTCATAGGCGATTCTGCGCCAATGCCAAGGCCCGAGAATGATTTCACCAGATGGGGTATCGCATGGATCAAGTCTTGAAACTTGGTTGGGAAGAATGGGTTGGCTTGCCGCAATTGGGGCTGCCTGCACTGAAGGCTAAGGTGGATACAGGCGCGCGCACCTCGGCGCTGCACGCCTTTGATATCGAACTCTTTGGCCCTGCCACTAAGCCGAAAGTGCGGTTTTTGATCAATCCAATTCCTGCCCGCCCCGATTTGGCGATTGCCTGTTCTGCAACCATCCATGACCGCCGCGAAGTGACCAGTTCCAATGGTGATACAGAGGCACGCTATGTGATCCTCAGCCCGCTCGAAATCGGCCCGTTGCGGCAAGAAATTGAAATCACGCTGACGGATCGCGCCAATATGAGCTATCGGATGCTTCTGGGGCGGCAGGCAATTGGGACAGATTGGATCATCACCCCCTCAGAAAGTTTCTGTCAACCGCATCGCAGTTACGAGGTTTATCACACCGCTGCGGTCAAAGAGACCGCGCCCAAACGCGCGCTGCGCATTGCCGTTCTGAGCCGCGAACAAAACTATACTACACAAAAATTGCAGGCCGAGGGCGAGGCGCGCGGCCATGTCGTTGAAGTGATCAACACAACCCGTTGTTACATGGCGCTCAATGCCATGACGCCTGCGGTTTATTGTGACGGGCAAGAATTGCCAAAATATGATGCCGTTATCCCCCGCATCGGCCCCTCAATTACAGCCTATGGTGCGGCGATTTTGCGGCAATTTGAAACGCTTGGCGTCTATTGCCTGAATGGCAGCGCCGCCATCACCGCAAGCCGCGACAAGCTGCACGCCGCGGTGATGAGCGTGACTTACCCTTGCCCTTGGCCCACCCTTTCCTTATATGTTTAGTCAGGAATTCGTCCCGCAAAGGATATGGCCCAAGATGACCAGCACTCCCGATCCGATGCCGCAAGAAACGCTTGAAGGGGCGCCTTTGATTGCGCCCTCTAGCACGGACCACCCGCTTTACGACACGGTGGTCGAAGCCTGCCGCACTGTTTATGACCCTGAAATTCCAGTGAATATTTATGATCTGGGCTTGGTTTACACGATCAATATCGATGCTGAGAATGCAGTCGAGGTGATCATGACCCTAACCGCACCGGGCTGTCCGGTTGCGGGCGAGATGCCTGGATGGGTGGCAGATGCAATCGAGCCGCTCGAAGGGATCAAGCAGGTCGATGTCAAGCTGACATGGGACCCCCCATGGGGCATGGATATGATGAGCGATGAAGCCCGTCTTGAGCTAGGGTTCATGTAAGATGTTCGGCATTCCAGGAAAAGCGGCCGTAACCCTTACCCCCGCTGCGATTGGGCAGATCAAGAAACTGATGACGCGTGACGGGCATCAGGGGCTGCGCATCGGGGTGAAAAAGGGCGGCTGCGCGGGCATGGAATATACGATGGATTACGCCGCGGAGATTGACCCCCATGACGAGGTAGTCGAGGTCGAAGGCGCGCGCGTGATGATTGCGCCCATGGCGCAAATGTTCCTCTTTGGCACAGAGATCGATTATCAAACCTCGCTTCTTGAGGCAGGGTTCAAATTCAACAACCCCAATGTGGCCGATGCCTGTGGTTGTGGTGAATCGATCAAGTTCAAGGATGTCTCAGAACTCAACGCAGAACGCGAGGGCTGACGCACCGCATCGCTTGCCAAGCGCAATTTCTGCCCCCTATAGTGAACCCGCTAAACTTGGGACGGGCACAAGGGGTTGATCCGTGCAATCAGAAGAATTTGAGGCGCTGTCGAAAAAATCGACGGCTTGATTTCGCTCAATGCGCAAATTGCGGCGCAGGGGCGCAAGGCGCTGTTGGATGCAGAGGGCATTTTCACATTCAACGCCTTTGGCGAGACGATCCGAATGTATTTGCCTGATGTGGCCCAAGATGTGATCCAAGGCCTGATCGCCACCACAGGCAGCTTTTTCGAAATGAACCATCTGACGGGTGTGTATCATGACAAACTGATCCCCGCGGGCGGCACGGTTCTGGATATTGGCTGCAATATCGGAAATCACAGCCTATTTTTTGCAAAAGTGATGAAGGCCACAAAGGTCATCGCCTTTAATCCTCAACCCCATTGCCAGCGTATTTTCGAACGCAATGTTCAAGAAAACAATCTCAGCGGTATGCGCTTTGAGTTAATGGGCCTTGGACGCGCGGCCGCGAAAATGCAAATCACGCGGTTTGATCCCAATAATTACGGTGCAACCCGATTTGAACTGTCTGACGGCGGAACATTTGAGGTGCAGTCACTGGATTTCTATTGCGCCAAAGCCAAACTCAAGACGATTGATTTCATCAAAATTGATGTCGAAGGCATGGCCCTTGAGGTGATTGCGGGGGCGCATAAAACCTTGGACAGGTTCAAACCTCCGATGTGGATCGAATTGATCCCCCGCTTTGGCGAAGTGGCCCCTGCGACCGAGGCTTTGAAGGAAATCGGATATGAACTGGCGTGTCGGTTTGGCCGCACTGATTATCTGTTTCACCACAAGGATAATAAAATCACAGCCGCGCCCGAATAATCCATGACGCGATAAAATGGGTCACTGAGAGATGAAAGGCCTCTGATGTCTGCTTCGCAAACGGTCGACAAACGGCTTGGGCAAATCTGGATTGGCCCGCTTGATCCACCGCTTCAGTGGATGAAAACTTGGCGCGATATGCACCCTGACTGGGACTATACCCTATATGACAATCAGTTTTTGACGGGACGCAAATTCAAATGCCATGCGCAGATCACTGAATATTTTCGGCAAGGAGAATATGCGGGCGTATCAGATTTGATGCGCTATGAAATTCTCTATGAATTTGGCGGGATCATTCCTGAAACGGATTCCATCCGCCTGCGCCCCGTCCATGACCTTCTTCACCATCAAGGCCCGTTCACCTTCCGTGAGGTGGAAAATGAAGTATGCGATACCCACGGAATGCCGCGCAAAAAGGGCCTGCTTTGCCCCATTCTGGGCAGCCCCAAGGGCCATCCAATTCTCGCCGCTTTGATCGAAGAACTGTCACAATCAGATCCAGCCACTTTGCCAAAGCCATGGAAAGGATCAGGAAATTTTAGGTTGCGGCAGTTTTTCAAGCGGCATCGGGATTTGGCGCGGGGCCTTTATGTGTATCCCGCCTATATGTTCGTGCCGGAACATTTCCGCGGATGGCGCTATGAGGGCCCCGAGCACCCGTTTTGCAGACAGTTATGGGGCACGACAACAAGCGGCTACTCAACCACCAAAACCCCGCAAGAGATTGAGGAAAGCCGCGCAGAAATCCTTGCCGCGCTGATGGCCGCTTAGGCGGTTTTCATATGCAGATAGGTTTCTGCGTAGCGGCGGCTGAGGTGATCGCCTGCACGGATCACCTGATCTGATCCTGCGGGTGCGACATTGGCATCATAATTAGGGTTGAAAAACAGCGGGATGGAAATGCGCTCCTCTGCACCGCCTGTGACGCGGTGCAATGTGGCCTTCACCCCGCCCTCGCTCCACATCTCGAGCATTTCGCCAAAATTGATGACAAAGACACCCGGCTCAACCGCGACAGGCAGCCATGAACCATCCAGCATCTCCACCTCAAGGCCCGCCTGCCCATCCGTGGCCAAAAGGGTGAGGCAGCCATAATCGGTATGGGCCGCGATGCCGAAATCCTTTTCACCCGCCCAATCTGGACGGGGTGGATAGAAATTTGCCCGCAACAGCGCCATGGGGCGGTCGAATTTATCGGCAAAATAATCCCCGTCCTTGCCAATTGCCCGTGCAATCGCCGCAAGCAGGGCCAAGGACACAGCACGCGCTTGCGCAAAATACTGCTCGACTGTTTCTTGAAAACCTTCAGGGGCTTCGGGCCAAAGATTTGGCGCATAAACAGGCAAATGCGCCATTGGATCGCCATCGGGCACCGGCAAGCCACAGTCGAACACTTGTTTGTAATCAGGGTTTGCCTTGGGATCGACCTGTTCGGATTTGGAGGCACCCCACCCGCGATTGGCCCCTGTGCGCGCCATATCCACGGCCGCTTTGGCCGCATCATCCATTTTGAAAAAACGGCGATAGAGCGCGATTAACTCTTGAACCGCCTCGCCCGAAATCGGCGTATTCTGAAGCGTCAAAAACCCAACGTCACGAGCGCCATAAGCGATAGTCTCGAGGGTCTCGGCATCACCTGCGATCATTTTCTGAAAATCAATTCGCGGTATCATCACGATTCTTACCCCATATTGGCTTGACCCTTGGCTGCATCCTTGCCACCCATAAAACCAAAGATAAAGAGGAGAGCGCGATGCGCAGAAAACTTGCCGCAGGAAATTGGAAGATGAACGGGCTTTTGGCGAATATGGCCGAAGTGCAAAGCCTGATTGCGGCATTCCCTGCACCGCAGCCAGTCGATATTTTGATCTGTCCGCCCGCGACCTTGCTGGGTGCCCTTGCCGCACAGTGCCGCGACAGCGCCATCGCGCTCGGGGGGCAATATTGCCATACCGCAACGGCAGGGGCGCATACGGGCGATATTTCCGCACCCATGCTGAAGGACGCAGGGGCGGATTATGTGATTGTGGGCCATTCCGAGCGGCGCGCTGATCACGGCGAAACCAACGCCCAAGTGCGCGCGCAGGCAGAAGCGGCATTGGCGGCGGGGCTGACCCCCATTATCTGCTTTGGTGAAAGCGAGGCAGAACGGCGCGCGGGCCATGCCCGCGCGGTTGTTGAAGCACAACTTGACGCCTCACTCCCCGATGGAGGCGCGTTTGTAATAGCCTATGAACCGATTTGGGCGATTGGCACAGGGCTTGTTCCTGAACTGGGTGATATTGCCGAAATCCATGATGCCATGCGCGCTAATCTGGCTGCCCGCTACGGCGCGGATGCCGCAAAAAGCGTGCCGCTGCTCTATGGCGGGTCAGTCAAGCCAACCAATGCCGCCGAGATTTTCGCATTGGAAAATGTCGATGGCGCTTTGGTGGGGGGGGCCTCTCTGAAGGCGCAGGATTTTGGCCCCATCATCACGGCCTTGGCCGCATCAGACGGGGCCTGAAGGCGTTTAATTGGCCGCCACAAAGCGCTGGATCACCAGACGCACCATGCCTGCGCTGTTATCATATTGCCGCAAGCCCACCAAATAGCTGCCCCCGCCAAGAGGCTGCGCGATTTGGCTGTCATATCCAGACCCGCTATCGTCATTATAAGCAAGCTCACGGCCCACTGGATCGTAAAGGGCCAGAATTGGGTCAGAATTGCCCATGCCAACCGCATCAATCAGCAAAAGCCCATCCTCTGGCATAGACACGAGGAACCATTGCGCCATGCCTGATACGCTGACATCGCGCACGAACTGCCCTGAAATTGCGCCCAAATCCGTGATAGGATAGCTGCCACCGATAGGGGGGCTGGCCTCTAGCGCCTCATACATCTGCTGCATGGCACGCATTGGGTCGTAATCGCGCAAGGTCACTGTCACTGGCGTGTTTTGATCTGACAAGGCGCGCATCGCGATACAATAGCTGCCTGCAGGCAGCGGGTCAGCCATGTCAATCTGGCTATCAAGACCCATATGGTCGTCATTTTCCGCCAAGAGCCGCCCATCTGGCCCATAGAGATAGATATAGGGATCAGCCGCACTGTTTTCGGCTTGAATGGTCACCGCCGTTGGGGCCGAAAGGCCAAAGCGATAATAGGGCGTGCTTGCCACGCTGCCTGTTTGGCTGATACCTGCGCTCAGCTCAGCTTGGCTCAAGGCCCCCGCCCCCAAAACCGTGGCGGGCGTATCCGCCGTGCAGGGCGTAACCCCTGCAAAGCTGCCTGTTCCTGCATCCAAACCCATCGTCAGCGCAAGATCGCGATCACTGAGGCCAATACGCAGGTCAACCGCGCCAGCGGTTCCACTAAAATCGCGCACCGCAACGCAATAGCGCCCCGTCGCCAAGTTGATCTCACCGCGCGCAGCAAGGTTTCCGCCGCTATCGTCATCATTCAAGATCAAACGGCCCGTTTCGTCATAGAGGTCTAAAACGGGATCAACCCCACCCTGCCCCACCGCCTCAACGCGCAGATTTGCAGATTGCGATAATGTGAACAGCCCGACCGCCTGATTGCCCGCAGACAGGCCAAGACCCGTCAGATCAAAGGCCGTGCTTGATTGGCTGAGGTCAGAGGCGGCCTCGGTGCCATTGGCCCAAAGACCCATGGCCCCCATTCCCCCACAAAAATCCTGCGCAAAGGCAGGGCTGCTTGCCGCAAACAGCCCCAGTGACAAGGCAAAGGACATACGTGCCAACATTGGTCAACCCCTATTTATGCTTCATCCGTCACGCCAAGCTTAGACGCAATCAGCGCCGAACGGGAAAAAATTTGCGTGAGGGGGCAAATCTATTGCGCAGCCGTAACGCGGGCCGCGGGCAGCATCGGGGCCAAATAACGTCCCGTATGCGATGCGGCAACGCCCGCGACATCCTCGGGCGTGCCTGTCGCCACGACCTGCCCCCCGCCATCACCGCCTTCGGGGCCAATGTCGATCAGCCAATCGGCTGTTTTGATCACATCAAGATTATGCTCAATCACTACAACTGAGTTGCCCTGATCAACCAATTCATGCAGCACTTCCAACAATTTGCGCACATCTTCGAAATGCAGGCCCGTGGTGGGTTCATCCAGAATATAGAGGGTTCGGCCCGTGGCGCGTTTGCTCAATTCCTTGGACAGTTTCACACGCTGCGCCTCGCCACCCGACAAGGTGGTCGCTTGCTGGCCCACCTTGATATAGCCGAGCCCCACGCGCATCAGCGCGTCCATCTTCTCGCGAATGGATGGCACCGCTTTGAAAAACTCCTGCGCGTCTTCGACAGTCATGTCCAATACATCGGCAATGCTTTTACCTTTGAACGTCACCTCAAGGGTTTCGCGGTTATAGCGCTTTCCTTTGCAGGTTTCACATTCCACATAAACATCGGGCAAGAAATGCATCTCGATCTTGATGACCCCATCGCCTTGGCAGGCCTCGCAGCGACCGCCTTTGACGTTAAAGCTGAACCTCCCAGGCTTGTAGCCGCGCGCCTTGGCCTCGGGCAGGCCTGCAAACCAATCACGGATTGGGGTAAAGGCGCCTGTATAGGTCGCAGGGTTCGAGCGGGGCGTGCGCCCAATTGGGCGTTGGTCAATATCGATCACCTTATCAAGATGCTCTAGCCCTTTGATCGTCTCGCAAGGCGCAGGTGTCTGGCGCGCCCCATTCAGCCGCGCTGAGGATGTTTTGAACAGGGTTTCAATCGTCAGGGTGGATTTGCCCCCCCCCGAAACACCCGTGACGCAGACAAATTTCCCGAGCGGGAAATCCACTGTCACCCCCTGCAGGTTGTTGCCTGTCGCATTGACCACGGTAACGGACTTGCCGCCCTTTTTGCCCTTGCGCCGCTCTTGGGGCACAGCAATCTCGCGGCTGCCCGACAGATATTGCCCCGTGATTGAGGCGGGGTTTTCCATAATCTCACGCGGCGTGCCAGAGGCCACAACTTGGCCGCCATGCACCCCTGCACCTGGGCCAATATCCAGAACGTAATCCGCCTCGCGAATGGCTTCCTCGTCATGCTCAACAACGATGACGGTATTGCCCTGATCGCGCAGGTTTTTTAGCGTATCCAGAAGGCGGGAATTGTCGCGCTGATGCAAACCAATTGAAGGTTCATCAAGAACATAAAGCACCCCCGTGAGGCCCGAGCCGATCTGGCTGGCCAAACGGATGCGTTGGCTTTCACCACCTGACAAGGTGCCTGCATTGCGTGACAGCGTCAGGTAATCCAACCCCACATTGTTCAAAAACCCGAGGCGTTCGCGGATCTCTTTCAGGATCGCGCGGGCGATTTCATTTTTTTGCGCACTCAAGGCCGCTGGCACAGTGTCGATCCAATCATAGGCCTGACGGATGGACATTTGCACCACCTCGCCCACATGAAGGCCGCCGATTTTCACCGCTAATGCCTCAGCCCGCAGGCGGTGCCCCCCACAAGCACCACAGGGGCGATTGTTCTGATAGCGTTCAAATTCTTCGCGGATCCACGCGCTATCGGTTTCGCGATAGCGGCGTTCCATATTGGGGATCACCCCCTCAAACACGCGGGAAACCTGATAAACCCGCCCGCCCTCGTCATACCTAAAGGCGATTTCTTCCTCGCCAGAGCCACGCAAGACCACATCTTGCACCGCCTGAGGCAGGTCTTTCCATTGCGCCTTAGGATCAAAGCCGTAGTGGCGGGCGATCGCTTCGATGGTTTGCAGGAAATAGGGTGATTTCCCCTTGCGCCATGGCGCAATGGCCCCATCGGCAAGGCTAAGCGTGACATCAGGCACCATCAGCCGTTCATCAAAAAACAGCTCATGCCCCAACCCATCACAAGACGGGCACGCCCCAAAGGGCGCGTTGAAAGAGAACAAGCGCGGCTCAATTTCGGGAATGGTAAAGCCCGAAACAGGACAGGCGAAATTCTCAGAAAACGTAATCCGCTCGGGATCGCCGTCCTGTGGTGCAGTCTCCAGAATGGCAATCCCATCGGCCAGATCAAGCGCCGTGCGCAAACTATCGGCCAGACGCGTTTCACTGCCCGCACGCACCACAATGCGATCCACCACAACGTCAATATCGTGGCGAAATTTCTTGTCCAAGCTTGGCGGGGTTTCTAATTCGTAAAACGCCCCATCTACCTTGACCCTTTGAAACCCCTGCTTGCGCAGCTCCAGCATTTCTTTGCGATATTCGCCTTTGCGGTCGCGCACAATCGGGGCCAAGAGATAGGCGCGGGTTCCCTCCTCCATGCCCATAATGCGGTCGACCATGTCCTGAACCTGCTGCGCCTCAATGGGCAGACCTGTTGCGGGGCTATAAGGCGTGCCCACGCGCGCAAACAACAAGCGCATATAATCGTAAATTTCGGTCACGGTTCCCACGGTCGAGCGCGGGTTTTTCGAAGTGGTTTTCTGCTCAATGGAAATCGCGGGCGACAGCCCCGAGATGTGATCCATGTCGGGCTTTTGCATCATGTCAAGGAATTGCCGCGCATAGGCGCTGAGGCTTTCGACATAGCGGCGCTGCCCTTCGGCATAGATCGTGTCAAAGGCCAGTGACGATTTTCCTGATCCCGATAGGCCCGTGATCACGGTCAGTTGGTCGCGGGGAATATCGACATCGATATTCTTCAAATTATGCTCGCGTGCGCCGCGCACTTCGATTTTCTTTAATTCCGCCATCTGACCGCCCGATCCTATATTGATGTGCCACAAGCTAGGGCGATCCTGTGCCTGCGCCAGTGCCACAAAGCAAGGGGCAGGATGGCGAGAACAAAACCGAAACGCGCAAACCTGTCAAGCATGGCGCTAGAACAGCAAAAGGGGCAAGGTTGCCCCTGCCCCAATAACCCAGACACCTGAGACGCCGGCCCTCTAGATATGGATCGCCCGCCCATAGGCATCAAGAACCGCCTCATGCATCATCTCTGACAAGGTTGGATGCGGAAAAACGGTCTCCATCAGGTCTTCTTCAGTGGTTTCCAGCTTGCGCCCCACCACATAGCCTTGGATCAGTTCGGTCACTTCCGCGCCCACCATATGCGCGCCCAAAAGCTCGCCCGTTTTGGCATCAAACACGGTTTTGATCAGCCCTTCAGGCTCGCCCAAGGCGATGGCCTTGCCATTGCCAATAAAGGGGAAGCGGCCCACTTTTACGGCATAGCCTGCGGCTTTTGCCTTTTCTTCGGTCAAACCGACCGAGGCGATTTGCGGGTGGCAATAGGTGCAGCCTGCAATGCTTTCAGGTATCACCGCGTGAACCTTGCGCCCTGCAATCATCTCGGCGACCATCACGCCTTCATGGCTAGCCTTATGCGCAAGCCACGGCGCGCCTGCAACATCGCCAATCGCGTAAAGCCCGTCCACGCCCGTGCGGCAATATTCATCCGTCACAACATGGGTGCGGTCTATTTTGACCCCAAGCCCCTCTAGGCCCAAGCCCTCAACATTGCCGACAATACCAACGGCAGAAATGACTGTGTCGAATTCTTGCGTCTCAACCTTGCCGCCCATTTCGATATGCGCTGTGACCTTATCAGCCGCGCGATCCAGTTTCTTGACCACGGCCTTTTGCAGAATTTTCATCCCCTGCTTTTCAAAGGCCTTTTTGGCAAAGGCGGAAATCTCGGCATCTTCCACGGGCAGGATGCGATCCATCACCTCAACAACTGTCGTCTCAGCGCCTAGCGTGTTGTAGAAACTTGCAAATTCAATCCCAATCGCGCCAGACCCAATGACAAGCAATTTCTTAGGCATATGCGGCGGGGTCAGTGCCGATTTATAGGCCCATACGCGCTTGCCATCCGCCTCTAGGCCCGGCAGTTCGCGGGCACGGGCGCCTGTGGCCAGAATGATATGTTTGGCGGTCAGGGTTTTCACGCCATCCTCCGCCTTCACCTCGACCTTGCCTTTCGCGGGAATTGTGGCCGCGCCCATCACGACTGTGACCTTGTTCTTCTTCATCAAATGGCCCACGCCCGAATTCAGCTGTTTGGCCACATTGCGCGAGCGTTTCACGACCGCATCCAAATCATAGGAAATCCCATCCGCAGACAGACCGAATTCCTTAGCGCGGTGCATCAAGTGGAAAACTTCGGACGAGCGCAGCATGGCCTTGGTTGGGATACAGCCCCAATTGAGACAAATCCCGCCCATATGTTCCCGCTCGACAATCGCAACTTTCAGCCCCAATTGGCTGGCGCGGATCGCGGCCACATAGCCCCCGGGGCCTGCACCGATGACGATTACATCGAAATCTTGGTTGGACATGGCAGTTCTCCTGCAATTCGGGCCACGCAGGGGCGGCGGGATTCGGAATTGTTCAACGTTAAACTATCTCTAAACCATCTCTGATCGCGCTGCAATCTATCTAAGATTCCTGCAGACTGCGCAGCACAGAACCATAACCGCCAGCGCCTAGAAACGCCTGTTCTTCTGCGGTCATATCCCGCCCCAAATCCGCGTTTCGATAGGGAAAACGGCCAAATCGGCGGATAATTTCAGCATGGGCGCGGGCATGGATCACATTGCCCTGCCCCGTCTGCGGCATCCGCGTTTCGATCAACTCAATCGCGCGGGTTTGATCTGCCAAATCCTCGGAATGCATGAAGGGCAGGTAGAAAAACTGACGTTCAGGCTCTGGGATGCTCAGATCATGGCCCATTTCTAGCGCGTCCTTGGCCAATCCCAAAACCTTTGCATCAGTGGCAAAAGCCCGCGGGTCGGCGCGAAACATATTGCGCGGGAATTGATCCAGCAGGATCATCAGCGCCAAGGCAGTCAGCGCGGCATTGATCCAATGATCCATCGCGCCTGCTGCCGCCCCCTGCCATGCCGTGCCAAAACGGGCGCGAATTTCAGAGTCAAAATCATCATCGCGGCGATACCACGCCTCGGGCCCTGCCCCGATCCAGAACTCTGTGATCTCTTGCGCCAGTGGTTCTGCCATCCGATCTTCCCCCTTTAGACCATTGTCAAAGAGAGACTGCCACGATCACGCAGCAGGAGGAAGCGTTCCTTGCGCGTCATCGCCATCATCGGAGACCGCATCTGCGAAAACCTCTTGCGCCAAGCCCACCACAACGGGCGAAGCTGAGGGCAAAACAGGCGCATAGCTGCCCGTATCTTCCACTGTGGGTGCAGGGCGCACCGTCATACGATAGGCCGCATAAAGCGCCAAAACCGTAACCAAGCCGCCGATGAAATAGAAATACCCCAAGGGGCCAATGGCCTGCATCATGCCGCCCACGACAATCGGGCCGAAAATCGCCCCGACCCCGTTCACAAACAACAGACGCCCCCCTGCTGCGGGCATTTGTTCAACCTCAAGAAAGTCGTTCACATAGGCAATCAACAACGCATAAAGCGGGTTGGCCATGCCGCCTATGAAGAAGGCCGAAATCACCAAGATCGAAAAGATGCCAGAACTGAGCGCACCCAACAGGCCCGCTGCGCCACAAATGGCCGCCAAGATCATGATCAACAGACGGCGATCCATCCGATCAGAAATCCATCCAATGGGGAATTGCAAAACCAAACCGCCCACATAAAAGGCCGATACAAAAATGGACAATTGCGCAATTGGCAGCCCTGCCTGCGTGGCGAAAACGGCCGCCATGCCGAACATGGCCGAATAGACACCGCCCATAAGGAATGTGCCAATCACACCCAGTGGCGAGATTTTCAAGACCTCCATCAGGCTCATCGGCTTGGCGGTTTCAAATGCCGGCGTTGGGGTGACCGACAGCAAAATCGGCGCGAAACTTAGCGAAACCAGAACCGACAGCACCACAAAGAGGAAATAGTCGGACGGATCCCCAAGGTTCAGCAGCATTTGCGCGGCAACAATGCCGACCATCTGCACCACCAAATAGACTGATAGCGTTTGACCACGGGTTTCATTGGTTGCGGCATTGTTCAACCAAGATTCCGCCGTGACATAGACGGCTGCAAAACAGGCCCCAATAATCAGGCGCAATACTGTCCATGCAATGGGATCCGTAAGCACAGGATAAAGGATCAGCACCGCCGATATGACCGAGCCCAGCGCAGCAAAGGTGCGGATATGGCCCACGCGGCGGATCATTTCTGACCCCATACGCGAACCGATCAGAAACCCCGCAAAATAGGCAGACATCACCACGGACATCTCAAAGGTTGAAAAACCCTCAATTTCGCCGCGCACACCCAAAAGCGTGCCCTGAAGGCCATTCCCGACCATCAGAAGCATGATACCCAAAAGCAAGGCCCATGAATTCCGCAACACCAATAACATGCGCGATCCTTACGCTGCACGGCACCAAAGTAATGCCGCGTTCACGCCTTATCCTGTCACGTCTGCGACCCGATTAATAGCGAAGCATCCCCATAGGAGAAAAAACGATAGTTCTGCGTGATTGCATGGTCATAGATCGTCCGAATTTGATCTGCCCCCATCAGGGCCGACACCAACATCATCAGGGTCGATTTGGGCAAGTGGAAATTGGTTATCAACCCATCGGTGATTTTAAAGCGATACCCGGGGTAGATGAAAATATCGGTATCCCCCTCAAAGGGGCGCATCTCGCCAGTTTCGCTTGCCGCAGTTTCAATCAAACGCAATGCTGTTGTGCCCACGGGGATAATCCGCCCGCCTGCGGCGCGGGTGGCGTTGATTTCATCCGCCGCGCTTTGCGAAACCTCGCCCCATTCGGCATGCATTTTATGGGTGGTGACATCTTCCACCGTCACGGGCAGAAACGTGCCTGCGCCAACGTGCAAGGTGACAAAGCTGAACCTCACCCCATGGGCGCGTAAATCTGCCATCAGCCCCTCGTCAAAATGCAGGCTTGCGGTTGGGGCGGCCACCGCCCCTTGGCGCTTGGCCCAAATGGTTTGGTAATCTTCCCGATCTTGGGCATCGGAGGGGCGCTTGGCTTCAATATAGGGCGGCAGGGGCATCGCGCCTGCGGCGTTCAACGCCGCATCAAAATCATCCCCCCCAAGGTTGAAGCGCAGACGCAGCCCCCCTTCAAGGCTTGCCACCTCGGCGTGAAAATCGGGGGTGAACTCCACCACCTCGCCCAAGGCCAGTTTCCGCATCGGCTTGGCAAGGGCCGACCATGTGCCATCGGCCTGTGGCTCGAGAAGGGTCACCTCAATCTTTGCGCTCACGCGGCCTTGCGCGCTGTCGCGCCACCTTTGGCCACGCAGACGGGCGGGAATGACGCGGGTGTCGTTCAGGATCAACCGATCCCCCTTGCGCAAGAATTGCGGCAGATCGCGCACAATCGCATCGGTGATCTGCCGGCCTTTCGCATGTAGCAGCCGCGCCGAAGAGCGCGGCTTTGCCGGACGGGTCGCAATAAGGGTTTCGGGAAGGTGAAAATCGAAATCATCAAGACGCATCGTAAACCTGACAGAAACGGGCCATCGCAAAGAAACGGGCGGATTATTGGGAATTTGTGTCAAGCTGCGGGCGCATCAAGTCGCGCAGAATGCCTGGCACAAGTATGGAGAGCGGATTGACCCGCACCTGCGGCGTATCGGGCGGGCCGTTCAGAGTAAAATTAAATCCAAACAATCCCTCATCACGCCTTGCAAACAGCCGCCCGACAACGCCGTTGAGCGCATAAATCGGCGTAAGCACACCGCGAAAGTCCAAATTCCGCGCAGATGTATTATAGACCCCATCCATGCTGATCCCCAAAGACGGGCCAATGGCGGTGCCTTGATGCACAGTGATCTTTGACGGATCGAGCGTGAAGCGCGCATTTACCTCGCCCATATTAATCCCGTCCCCCGACAGTTGTTCAATCAATCCAATCACGGAGACGGCGTTGAGCAATTCGGCCATAACGGGCGCATCGCGCAGTCTGGGGTTGGTGATTTGCAACTGGCCCTCATAGCTGCGCGCGCCAGTCGCGCCCTGCAATTGCAGAGCCAGCGTGCCACCATAGAGGTTGCGCATGATGCCCGCGCTGCGCATGGCGGCCCCGCCATCATCAGCCTGAAGGCGAATATCAATGCCCCCGCCCTCAAGCGGGGCAATCGCGCCCTCTAGCGGAACGGCGCCGTTAAGATTGCCGCGAAACGCCCCTGCCAACCCGCCACCGCCAGAACTGAGATCCGCGCGCAAATCGCTGAGGGCAATCGTGGCGCCAATGCGCAGCTCGTCCAAATTGACCGACAGGGGGGCGCGTGCCGTTTGCGCTTGTGCGCCGCCCTGCGGCAGGCCCCGCAAATCCAACCGCCCCGAAGCAATCCCAAGTTCAGGTGCCAGCCCCTCGCCACGCGGCGTCAGCGTGCCTGTCACATCTAGCCAGTCATCAATGGTAAACCCTTCTATGCGCAACAGCTCAAGACGGCCTTCGGGGCTGAGATCCCCCGAACCCTGTGCAGATAGGCCCGCCCCTGATAGGCGGAATGCGCGCAGGCTTGGGTCAGGCCCAAGGATCAGGGTGACGTCTAAATCCCCTGCTGCCTCTGCGGGTTTCGTCCACCCCAACGCTGTAAGGGACAGAGCAACGCCCTCAAGTGGTGATGTGAGACGCAACTCTGGGGCTGCACCGCGCCCTGCAAGATCAAGCCGCAAATCCAGTGCTGCATCGCCCTGCACCATGCCATCAGGCAAAATGACACCAAAGGTCGCAAAGGTTTCAGGGCTCAAACGCGCCTGCCCTTCGACATAAGATTGCGGGGCATCACGGTTAAGATCAGGCCGAACCCAACGGCCCGTGAGAGGCTGACCTGACATTGTGGCAGCGCCAGAAATCATCACACCTGCCTCGGAGGTAATCGCAAAATCAAGCGCCTCTGCACGCAGATCGCGATTGGGAACCAGTGTGTCTGAGCGCACATCTATCAGACGGCCCGTGATATCGAGGCTCATCTCACCAATGGGTTGGCGTTGCACCAAATTCAGACCGATCTGACCCGACAACTCTGCCTGACCTGTGGCCAATGTGGCAGGGTCAAGACTCCCGTCTTCGGGAAATAGGTTCAGGGGCGGCCCTGCGAATAGGGTCAAAAGATCAGGGATTTCTCCAGACACATCCAAATCAAGGGTGGCAGCAGGGCCGCGCATTGCCACATTGGGCACAGTGAACCTGCCTTGGCGCATCACGATATCTTGGCCCGTTGGCGCGCGCATCAGACCATCTTGCGCCACAATGGTCAGGCGCGCGCCCTCTAGACGCAGTTGGCCCTGCAGATCCCGCAAAGGTAGTATATCGCGAATGGGGCTAAGCGCGAGCGCGCTAAAATCAAACCCCAAGGCCGCCTGCGCACGGGCATCTTGCGGCGCCTTACGCAGGCTCAGAACGAGGTTTTGCGCCTGCCCTTCGTGCAGATTGCGATCAATCCAGTCACGCGTTTTAGAGACAAACTCATTTGGCCAATAAATCAGGGCATCGCGCAGCACCATTTGCGCAATACTCACATCAATCGCCAGTTCCGTGCCATCAGAGCGCGCCACCCCATAGCCTGAAAGGGTCAGCTCATACGCATCTGTGCGGATCAAAACACGATCAAGATCGAGGCGCGGCTCCTCCCCCAAACTGATCCGAAACTCAGACCGCCCCTGCGAGAACAGCAAGGGCGCCTCGAACATCGCATTGGGGTTCACCAATAGATCATTAAGATCAAGCGTGGCGTCAATTTGCGTGCCATCGGGCGAAATCAGCGCATCACCCGTTGCGGTAAAATCTAGGTCGCGCGCATCAACCAAAAGCTCATCCAGCGCCGCGCGCCCTGTGGCGGCCTCATACCAAAATCGCGCTGAGATCTCGCTAAAGCTTAGGGGGCGCTCTGCGCCCTCAAGGGCCAATTCCCCTGGCCCCAAATCAAGGCGGGCTTCAAGATCACCAAAGCCTTCGGCATCGCGCAATTTCGTGCTGAGACTGCCCGACAATGGCGCAGAGATCAGATCAAGCCACCGGAAGGCAGGCGATGCAACAGAAAGGTTATTTGCAGGTATCCCTTGAAATTGGATGCGTAATTCGGTCTCACGCGCGGCATCGGTGCGGGTCGCCACAAAGGAAAGACGCCCCGCCTGATCTGCCGCCCCCTCCGCGTGGGCCTCTAGACCTGCGGTAACCGCCAAAACCAAATCTTGGCCCTGACGGGCCAGACGCATTTGCCCGTTTTCAATAGATAAGGCCCGTCCTGTGCTGGCATCGCGCAGAGAAATCGTAATCTCGCGGCCAATGGCCTCTTGAAAATTGGCAAAACGCGGATCGGCAAACATTCTGTCAAAGGCGGCCATGGTTTGGGCCAAATCAACGCGTGCGGCGTCTTGATTGGTTGTGAAAGCCAAATCGATACCACCAGTTGCGTCCCGTTCAAGCAAGAGACTGGCACCGCGCATTTCGGCGCGGATGGGGGATATTTGCCCCATCAGCAAGGCGCCTGCATCGAAGGCAAAGCCAAGCTGCGGAAACGCCGCACGCAGGCCAGTTTCATCGCGCACCGTGACATCGGTGATGACCAAAAGGGCTTGGCGCCCCGTCTCATTAAGGGCAATGGACATATCTGCAATGCTTAACTCATCGCGCACCATACCCGCCTGCATTTGCGCAATAATACGCGCCTGCCATGCGGTAGGCAGCGAAACGGGCCCCTGAGACAGTCGCAGGTAAAACCCACCAAGCACCGCTGAAATGGTCACGAACAGGCCCAAAACCACAGCCAAGACCCACCGCCCTCTGCGCGATTTGGCAGGCTGTGGTTTAGGTTTGGACTCGGCGTTTTCTTTGGAGGTCACGGGAAGCGGTCAATCTATAATCTGTCTGGTCACGAGGTTGGTCACGGGGCTGTTTACGGGTCGGGCGCGGAACAAAGAGAGGGGCGATTTCGGATGCCGCTCTTTATCTTTGCTGTAAATCCCCTAGCTTGCAATCACACATAACAAAACCCTGCAACTGGCCCCGCGCAAATATTCGCCGCACTGGATCACGATGTGGCGAGTTTCCGCGCAAAAGAATGAATAAAGGATGAAGCCCATGCTTGAGATCGGCAGCCCCGCCCCAGATTTCACCCTTCCCCGCGATGGCGGTGGCGAAGTGACACTATCTGCTCAAAAGCCCAAGAAAGTGGTTCTCTATTTCTATCCCAAAGATGACACATCAGGCTGCACCAAAGAGGCGCAGGGCTTCACCGAAGCGGCAGACGCCTTTGCTGCGGCAGGCACCGTGGTGATTGGTGTCTCCAAAGATAGCGTGGCCAAACACGATAAATTCATCGCCAAATATGATCTTGGGGTGGTCCTTGCCTCGGATGAAACCAGCGATGTCTGCGAACGCTATGGCGCATGGGTGGAGAAATCCATGTATGGCAAGAAGTACATGGGCATCGAACGCTGCACCTATCTTATTGATGGCGATGGGAAAATTTCCCAGATTTGGCGCAAGGTAAAGGTGCCAGGCCATGTTGATGCGGTGCTGGACGCGGTGAAATCCTTGGGCTAATTCACCGCCCCATGAGTGATTTACAAATACCCGAGACATTGGCCGAAATGGCGGTGGCGGTTTTGACCACCGCCAATGCAAAGGAGAAATGCGCACTTTCGCGCGCTTGTGCCAAGAAATGGTTTGCGGCGCAGGCAGCAGGCACGCCCTTGCCCCTTGGCCGCGCCACACCGCCCGATCAACCCGCGCGCCCTGCACAACCCGCATTGCTTGATCCGCGCGAGGTTCCAAAGCGTAAACCTGGCACAGCCGAGGGTCGGATCGCTATTTTGCACGCGGTGGCGCATATCGAACTTAATGCGGTGGATTTACATTGGGACATTATCCCCCGCTTTGCCGAGACGCCCATGCCCATCGGGTTCTACGATGATTGGGTCAAATCGGCCGATGAAGAATCCAAGCATTTCAACCTATTGTCAGATTGCCTTGAACAAATGGGCAGTCATTATGGCGCGCTTGCCGCACATGCGGGGATGTGGCGCGCCGCCGAAGATACGGCCACTGATTTCATGGGCCGCTTGGCGGTGGTGCCGATGGTTCTCGAGGCACGCGGCCTTGATGTCACGCCCTCCATGATCGAGATTTTCAAACGCCCGCAAAATGACCCTGCGGCCAGTGCAGCGGTCGATGCGCTAAACGTGATCTATGCCGAAGAGGTGCATCACGTGGCCTATGGTAGCAAATGGTTTCATTTCCTCTGTGGCCGCGAAAACCTTGATCCAAAGGATGCGTTTCACGAACTGGTGCAACGCTATTTCCACGGCGCATTGAAGCCACCCTTTAACGAAGAAAAGCGCGCCGAAGCGGGCCTTCCACCCGATTTTTACTGGCCTCTCTCTGAACGCTAGGCCATCTATCGGCGAAATCTCGCCCAAATTGCGGGGATGACCTCAATTTCCCGTCTAAATGGCGCAAAAAATATTGAGCCGCCCCGCTCAATGTCCTATCCAATCCTCGCGCCCCCCAATTGGTCTGGAGACGCTGTGATGGGGTGGTGACGAGAGGCGCAGAGCAAAGCGCCCGAACGACAAAACAGGGGACTTGGCATTGAAAACGCGATTGATTGAGCGCGCAAACCACGCATTGGATCGACATTTGCCTGAAAAACGGCTGTTTCTGAAATCCGATACAAGCACGCGCTTTGTGCGCCTGAGGCCCCTGACGCAGGCCGCAATCATTGCCACGACAGGGCTTCTGGTCACATGGACGGCGATTGTTTCAGCGGTGTTTTTCATCGATGCCATCAATGCAGGCTCTAATCGCGATCAGGTCGCGCGCGCCTCGCAGGCCTATCAAGACCGCCTCAATGCAATGTCCAGCGAACGCGACAGCCGCGCCCTTGAGGCACAAGCCGCCCATGAAAGATTTGGCGTTGCGATGACCCAAGTCTCTGCCATGCAATCGCAGCTTCTGGCATCAGAAGAACGCCGCCGCGAATTGGAAACCGCGGTCAACGTGATCCAAAGCACCTTGCGCCGCACCATCAGTGAACGCGATGACGCGCTTGAAGAGGTGGCACAATTGACCGCCGAGATGACCGATGAGAATGGCAGCCTGCAATCCGCCGCAAGCCGTCAACGAGATCTAGAGCAGGTTTTGGCGCTATTGACCGAGGCGCTGCATGAAACAGCCGAAGGGCGCGATACAACCCATGATTTGATCGCCGAGGCGCGCGCGCAGATTCAAGACTTGGAATTCCAAGCTGCCCTTTCCGCCGAGCGCAATGAACGCATCTTTACTCAAATCGAAGACGCGGTCGCGATGTCGCTTGAGCCACTTGATGCGATGTTCCGTGCGGCAGGCCTGCCCACCGACAGCATTCTTGAGACGGTGCGCCGTGGCTATTCAGGACAAGGTGGGCCTTTGACGCCAATTACCTTTTCCACCTCCAACGGCCAACCCGACCCTGTTTCGCTGCGCGCCAATGAGGTGTTGGAAGATCTCGATGCGGTGAACCTCTATCGTATTGCCGCAGAGAGCCTGCCCTTCAGCTATCCTGTGCAGGGCGCTGCGCGGCGCACCTCGGGCTATGGCTATCGCAATGATCCGATCCAAGGGGGGCGGCGGATGCATGAGGGCCAAGATTTTGCGGGCCCCGTTGGAACCCCGATTGTTGCTGCCGCAGATGGCACTGTGGTTTTCGCGGGCCGCCGCGGCGCCTATGGCAATATGATAGAAATTCGCCACGCTATGGGATATACAACACGCTACGCACATTTATCGCGTATTCGCGTGACACGGGGCGAAAGAGTGTCGCGCGGCGACAGAATTGGTGATATGGGAAATACTGGACGCTCGACCGGGTCCCATTTGCATTACGAAGTGCGCCAGAATGGCAACCCAACCAACCCGATGACCTTTATCACGGCAGGACGAAATGTTTTCTAAATCAAAAATCAACGAACCTGGACCAAAAGAAACAACAACGCCAAGCGCGGCCCCTGCCGCGACAGCGCCAAGCGCGCCTTCGGCACCGGTGGCCCCCAGCACATCTGCTGCCCCCACCAAGCCAAAGCCGCCTGCGTCTTTGCTGAGCTCGGATTTGGTGATTACGGGCAATCTGAAAACCTCGGGTGACATTCAAATCGAAGGCACCGTCAAGGGTGACATCCGCGCACATTCAATGACTGTTGGTGAAAGCGCACGCATTGATGGCGAGGTTCTTGCCGATGATGTGGTCGTGAACGGCTATGTCAAAGGCCGCGTTCGTGGCTTGAAAGTGCGCCTCACCTCAAGCGCGCGAGTTGAGGGCGACATCATTCATAAGACCATCGCGATTGAATCAGGTGCGCATTTTGAAGGCACGGTTCAGCGTCAAGAAGACCCGCTGTCTAGCGGTGCGAAATCGGCCCCTGCCCCAGCCGCAAAACCTGTCGCAGCCGCCGCAGAGCCAGAAAAGAAATAAGCGCAGGCGCGATTTATTTACAATGCACCCCCGCCCGCATCCGCGCGCGGGGGTTTTTCTTTGTCATCATATCGCCTCATGCACAAAGGCGCGGCGATAAATATGCCATGAGGCATGAACCAAAACGGGCAAGACCAAAAACAACCCCAACAGTGCAGGCAGCATCGCCAAAAAGGTCAGGCTTGCGATCAGCGCTCCCCAGATCAGCATCACCTTCGGGTTGGCTTTGACCACCGCAATGCTTTTGAGCATGGCAGTGACAAAATCCACTTCCTTATCCAACAAAAGGGGCAGCGAAATCACCGTGAGGCAAAATAACACCAACGCAAAAACTGCACCAAAGCCTGAGCCCACCAACAGCATAATCAATCCTTCGGGCTGAAGCAGATAGGCATAGCTTGAGGTGACATTCATCAGCGCAGATGGCCCCATAAACAGGGCGAACAACATATGCGCAAAGAAAGACCAAAATAGAAAATAAACGATGATCACCCATGCCATAGACGGCAATTGGCACAATCTTTGCCGCCAGATCACGCTGAAGATATCATTGCGGCGAAAGTCCCGATCCCCCGCTTCAAGACGGCGGGAAACCTCATAAAGGCCAACCGCCAAGAAAGGCCCTATGAGGGGAAAGCCAACCGTAATCGGAATAGCCAACCACCCCATATCCAGGATCGAAAGGCTGCCATAGATCAACCAGCCCCCCACCACATAGATATGGGCAAAGAACAGGCCCATCATCGGCTTTTGGCAAAAATCTCGCCACCCTGCGCCCAATGCCGCCCAAATATCGCCCAATCCCATCTTGGCCAATGGCGGCAGGGGCGATGGCCCCTCGAGCTGCACGCGGTCGTTCATATTGCGCCCTCCCTTCTTCCGTCAGGAATAGGTTAAGCCCCCGATCCACGCGCCGCCAAGGGAAATTTGGCAGACCGCGCTATCCGTCTAGCGCATCAATCGCTGCAACATTGCTGACGCTGCGGCCATTGGGGTCAAAACTTTGCGCCAAATAGGCCTCGGCAATGGATTTCGCCAATTCTGCCCCAATCACCCGCGCGCCCATCGTGATGATCTGCGCATTATTCGACAGCGCGGCACGCTCGGCTGAATAGGTGTCATGGGTCTGTGCGGCGCGAATGCCGCGCACCTTGTTCGCGGACATCGCCACGCCAATCCCTGTGCCGCAGACTATTTTCAAGCGGTCATAAGAAAATTGCAATTTGCAGAATTCGTCTCACAAGGTTATCGAAGCGCCAAACAACCCATTCGTATCAGGCCTCGCCTGCCCCGCGCGAATAAGCATCAAGGAGAGCTATCTATGAAATTCTTTGTCGATACTGCCGTGGTCGATGAAATCCGTGAATTGCACGATTATGGTCTGTTGGACGGGGTCACCACGAACCCCTCGCTGATCGCAAAATCAGGCCGCGATTTCAAAGAGGTCATCGCTGAAATTTGCGCGTTGGTCGATGGGCCCGTATCCGCCGAAGTCGCCGCAACCGATTTTGCGGGCATGGTGGCCGAGGGCGAGCATTTGGCAAAAATCGCCGATAATGTCGTGATCAAGCTGCCCTTGACCTTGGATGGCCTAAAGGCCTGCCGCCATTTCACCAATAAAGGCATAAAGACCAATGTGACCTTGTGCTTCTCGGCCAATCAGGCGCTTTTGGCGGCCAAGGCGGGTGCAACCTATATCAGCCCCTTCATCGGGCGCTTGGATGACCTCAACCTCGATGGCATGGAATTGATCGCAGAAATCCGCGAGATTTACGACAATTATGGATTTGAGACTGAAATTCTGGCGGCGTCCATTCGGACGGCAAACCATGTGAAAGATGCCGCGATGGTTGGTGCAGATGTGGCGACCATTCCACCCGCAGTGATCAAGGGTCTTGCCAAGCACGTCTTGACGGATAAGGGCCTTGAGCAATTCACCAAAGATTGGGCCGCAACGGGCCAAACCATTCTTTAAGGCAAGTTCATACCGATTTTGAAAAGCGGCGGGACCATAGGCCCGCCGCTTTTTTCATACCCGCAGATCAGCTGCGCCTGTGTCGATATGGGGTGCCCAGAAAGCAACGCTATCGGCAATATCGGCGACCACGGCCCGATCATCTGGTTCACGCTCTATAAAGCTCAGCTCAAGGTATCAAAGAAATCTTAAGAACTTTGGCGGAAACCGAGGCCATTGTTGCAATTGCAACGGGTATATTGTGGCGTGGGTTATAACGCTTCGCGCAGAATTTCGGTCAAATCAGACGCGGTCAAATCGACTGGATTCGCCTTTATCGAAGACGCGCTTGCCGCCGCTTGTGCAATCTGGTCGATCTTGTCGGCAGGCAGACCCGCTTGCCCCAATCGCGGCAGGTTTTGCCCCTCGATAAATCGCGCCAAGGCCTCAAAGGCCATCTCGGCGCTGACGCCAAAGGCATCGCCCATCCAAGCGCGCAGATCAGAAAAGCGTCCACGCAATGCAGGGCTTTCGGCGCGGGCCTCATTGGCCAAAAGAACAGGCACCAATAAAAGGGCGCAAATCAGGCCATGTTGCGCCAGATAGCCGCCTGCAGGCCCCGCCAAGCCATGCACCGCCCCCAAACCCGCATTGGCCAAGGCAAGACCGCCAATCACCGATGCCAAGGCCATATCATCGCGCGCCATCGGATCATCGCCGCCCCGATCAAAGGCATCAGATAGGCGGCGCAGCCCTGACACGGCCCGCGGAATGGCATCCCTGCACAGCGCATCGGTGAACGGGTTGGCGCGGGTGCACAGATAAGGCTCGATCACTTGGGTCAGGGCATCAAGCCCGCTCATCATGGTTTGCGCGCGCCCCATCCCGTCACATAAACTTGGGTCAATAATGGCCAAATCTGGCAGCATCCGCGCATCACGCAAAGATACTTTGCGCTGGTGTTTGGGCACAGAAATCACCGCGTTTTTGGTGACCTCGGCCCCTGTGCCCGCTGTGGTGGGAATGGCCGCAAAAGGCAAAGGCGCGGCATCAAGCGCGCGCCCCTCACCGACAACCTCAAGATAACGAAGGGCGGGATGCGGTGCAGGGATCAAGGCGGCGATGGCCTTGCCTGCATCAATGACAGCCCCCCCGCCAATCGCCACAACGCAGGCAACCCCTGCCCCGCGCGCGCGCATCACCGCGCCCTCGATGGTTTTCAAATCGGGTTCAGCCGCAATCGCGATCTGCAGCACGGGCGCAAGAGCATCAACCAAAGCACGCGTTTCTGTGTGACGCAGACCAGAGCCGCCCGTGATCACCATCACGGGCACCCCCAAAGTCATAATCTGCGGCGCAAGCCCCGCCCCGACCTTTCCGCGACCAAATTGAATTTGACCTGCGGTGAGAAACTCAAAGCTCAGGGCCTGCGCCATCAGGATCAAACCTCGATACTTGCGACCATGCGCAAGGCTTGCGCTGCTTCTGCGCCTTTCTTGACGAAATGATCATGATAGAAATCGTGATGCACCGCATGCTCGTGGAAATGATGCGGGGTCAGCGATACGGAATAGGTGGGAATGCCTGTGTCCAACTGTGCTTGCATCAGACCATCAACCACAGCAGCAGCCACAAAATCATGGCGGTAAATGCCCCCATCCACCACCAATGCGGCGCAGACAATCGCATCAACCTTACCAGACGCGCCCAGTTTCTTTGCCAAGAGCGGCATTTCAAACGCGCCGGGCACATCATAGGTCATCAGGTTATACGCCTGACCTGATGCTTTCATATCCGCTTCAAAGCCAACCAAGGCTTGGTTGACAATGTCGCTGTGCCAATTTGCTTTGATAAAAGCGATATTCAGTGTTTTCGTCATTTGGGTCATCCTTTCTAAAGACCAAGGTGCCCAAGGCGATCGTGAACACGCGCCCGCGCCTGCCCAAGGGACACGCCCCCGCGCAACCGCGAAACACGGCTCATTCTCTTTCATCCGGACTATAACCGTCGGCTTTGGAATTTCACCAAATCTGCTGACCCTTGGTCGTGAAACCAAGGCGCTCGCGGGCTGTCACCGCCGGTGGGGAATTTCACCCCGCCCCGAGAATGTCAGTAGAAGTAATCAACCAAAGGCTGCAGTGCAAGACGCGAATGCGCCGCATCGCTGCGTGCTTGCGTCTCAGGTGTCAATCTTCGGCCTGTGCATCGGCACGGCTTTTGCCAGAGACATCCAGCGCCAAAACCGAGGCCATCAACCCATCAATTTCACCATCCAAAACACCTTGGGTGTCAGAGGTCTCAAACCCTGTGCGCAGGTCTTTAACCATTTGATAGGGCTGCAAAACATAAGAGCGAATTTGATTACCCCAACCCGCCTCACCTTTGGCCTCATGGGCTGCGTTGATCTCGGCATTGCGGCGGTCAAGCTCCATCTGATAGAGGCGCGATTTCAGCGCCTTCATCGCGATATCGCGGTTTTGGTGCTGCGATTTTTCCGAACTCGTGACCACGATCCCCGTGGGAATATGGGTGATACGCACGGCCGAGTCGGTGGTGTTGACGTGCTGCCCCCCCGCCCCTGACGAGCGATAGGTGTCGATGCGGATCTCATTTGGGGCCACTTCGATTTCGATATTGTCATCAACCACAGGATAGACCCAAACCGAAGAAAAGGACGTATGCCGCCGCGCGGAACTGTCATAAGGCGAGATGCGCACCAAACGATGCACGCCCGATTCCGATTTCAACCAGCCATAGGCATTATGGCCAGAGATTTTGTAAACGGCGGATTTGATCCCCGCTTCTTCCCCGTAAGAGACGGATTGAAGATCAACCTCATATCCCTGTTTTTCGGCCCAACGCACATACATGCGTGCCAACATGGAGGCCCAATCACAGCTTTCCGTGCCGCCTGCGCCCGCATTGATCTCAAGGAAGCTGTCATTGGCGTCCGCCTCGCCGTTCAATAGGGCTTCAAGCTCTTTTGCGGCGGCGGTCTCGACCAAGGCAGACAGGACGGCTTCCGCCTCTGTCACGATGGCGCTGTCACCTTCTTCCTCGCCCAATTCGATGAGGCCAATATTATCGTCCAGTCCCGATTTGATCGCATCATAGGTGCCGATTTTATCAAGCAACACCTGACGATCGCGCATCAGCTTTTGCGCTTTTTCGGGATCGTTCCACAGGTCTGGATCCTCGACACGGGCGTTGAACTCCTCCAAGCGGTGCTTGGCGGTGGTCAAATCCATTCTCTGCCCGAGCAAATCAAGCGAACGGCGAATTTTGTCGATATTGGATTGGGTTTCGGCCCGCATCGGATACCTGCTCCAATTGCATCAAGAAATCATCTGGTCGCGGTGATCTAGACCAGCGGCGGCGTGGCTGCAATCCCCGATGGGGTTTAATAGAGCCCGCCTGAGCTGATCGTGCCAAAGCCCGTATCGGTGGGAACCCGCACTGTTTCGCCAGACGAGGTGCGCACATCTGCGGCCTCTTCCTGCAATGCGCCATCAACCTCACCCGGCCCAAAGACGGGCAAATCCGAGGCCACAGCAAACCCACCATCCACAATGGCCGAACGCGCACCAACAGGGGGCACTTCTGCGGCGCGGAAATATTCATAAACCACGTTTTCGCCGCTTTCCCCATCGGCCAGACGTTCGCCAGAGAAGCGATCAATTAGCACGAACACACCGCCCTCGGGCACGCGGAACGGGCCGCCGCCATATTCGGCCACAGCCTCTTGCATAAATTCTTGGAACACGGGCGCACAAGTCCCACCGCCCGAGGCGCGGCCAAGCGACCGCGGTTGGTCATAGCCGATATAGCACCCCGCTACGATATTGGAGGTAAAGCCAACAAACCAAACATCGCGGGCGTCATTGGTTGTGCCCGTTTTCCCAGCAGCAGGCACGGGCAGGTTCACCGCACGCGCGGCTGTTCCGCGCTCGACAACCCCCTCAAGCATCGAGGTGAGTTGAAAGGCGGTAATTGGATCCATAACACGGGCGCGGTTGGATACGATCCGCGGCCCCAAGCCTGCGGGCAATGTGTCGCTCAAACAATCTTCGCAAATACGCTGATCATGGCGATACACAGTTTGTCCAAACCGATCTTGGACACGGTCAACAAGGGTAGGCTCCACCCGCTCACCGCCATTGGCAAACATCGCATAGGCCGCGACCATTTTGTAAAGCGTGCTTTCTTGCGCCCCCAAGGAATTGGCCAAAAATGGCTGCATCTCATCATAAACGCCAAAGCGTTCGGCATAGCGCGCAACGGTTTCCATCCCCACATCTTGGGCCAAGCGGATGGTCATCAAGTTGCGCGATTGTTCAATGCCTGTGCGAATGGGCGCAGGGCCATAAAACCGATCCGAAGCATTGGTTGGTCGCCAAAGACCCTCGGGCGTTTCCACCTGAATGGGCGCATCGATCACAATGGTGTTGGGGCTATAGCCGCTGTCCAACGCCGCCGCATACACAAATGGCTTAAAGCTTGAGCCAGGCTGCCGCGTGGCTTGGGTGGCGCGGTTAAACACCGAATATTGATAAGAAAAGCCGCCTTGCATCGCCAAAACGCGGCCCGTGTTCACATCCATCGCCATAAAGGCCCCTTGCACCTCGGGGATTTGGCGCAAGGAATAATGCCCTGCCCCTGTGTCATCCTCCAAAGGCAGAACATGGATCACATCCCCGCGCGCAAGCAGGTCATCGGCAGAATTGGCCGCGCTGCCTGTTGTGCCATCTTCGCGCAAAGGGCGCGCCCAAGTGACATCATCGGCAAAGATGCGACCCGTTTCGCCATCCTCAAAGGCAATCAGCGCATCACCGCCCTCGAACCCCGTCACAGCAGCCACACGCCACTGATCCACATCGCGCGGGATTTCCGCAACCGAAAGCGCCTCGGCCAAACTGGCCGCATCCTCAAGGGCCGCCACATCAAGTTGCGCCAAGGCCCCCCGCCAAACTCCGCGCCCGCGATCATAGGTTTCAAGCGCGCTGCGCAACGCGCGCTGTGCCACGATTTGAAGATTTTCATCCATCGTTGCGCGCACGGCATACCCGCCTGTGAAGAATTCTTCTTCACCGAACTGGGTCGACAATTGGCGGCGAATTTCATCCGTAAAATAGCCCCGTGGCGGCAGGTTAGAGCGGAAAGGCGCGATATCCCCACGCTGCACGGTCTCAAGTTCAGAGGCTTGGCTATCTTCCATCACCTCGCGGGTTATATAGCCATTCTCGAACATCTCGCGCAGCACATAATTGCGCCGCTCAACCGCATCATCGTAATCACGCACAGGATGCAGACGCGCAGGCCGTTGCGGAAGCGCAGCCAAATAGGAAGCTTGCGCAGGGGTCAAATCGGACAGCGCCGTGTTGAAATAGGTCTGCGCAGCGGCGGCAACACCATAGGAATTTTGACCAAGGAAAATCTCGTTCAGATACAGCTCAAGGATACGTTCCTTGCTCATGGATCGCTCAATGCGTGCGGCCAAAATGATTTCCTGCACCTTGCGCTCAATCGTGCGGCTGCCATCGAGAAGGAAATTCTTCATCACCTGCTGCGTAATGGTGGAGGCGCCACGCACATCCTGCCCGCGCGAACGCACCGCATCCACAAGGGCCGATGCAATCGCGCGCGGATCATAGCCCGCATGCTGATAGAAATTGCGATCTTCGGCGCTGATAAAGGCATGAGCCACCAGATCAGGGATTTCTTCGGCTGGCACGAAAACACGGCGCTCTTGCGCGAATTCGTCAATGATACGGCCTTCGCGCGAATAGATACGGCTGATTGTGGCAGGGGTATATTGCGACAGCGTTTCGTAATTGGGCAAATCGCGCGCAAAAACCCAAATCACGCCGCCAACAATAATGGCACCAAACACAACCGCCATGATCGCCGAGGCAAAGAGCCCGCCGAAAATACCCATCACAAAACGGATGATCTGGCCCATGCGTGTCACTTCCCCAAAAAGCCTTACCCCAAGCGCGTGTCCGCTTATAGGGCGCAGCCGCGCGCGCGTCAAAAGCTTAAACCTTCACTTCATGGTGAGATCACAAAAGATTATCGCCGCATCAGGCTGCGACGCAGATTGTCTTCGGCCAACCATGCCTCGATGGCCCGCGCAATCCCGCCTTGCGCCCGCGACCGCCAAACAGGGTCAAGGATATTTTCCAAATCTCCACCTTCGGACATAAAACCTATTTCCAAGAGGACAGAGGGGTAATCAGGCGCGCGCAGCACTGTAAAATTTGCCTCAAGACGCGGGCGTCTGTGCAATTCAACCCCTGCCCCCTCAAGGCCCGTCACCAAGGCATCGGCCAAGGCATCACTGCGCGGATCGGTTTCAAGGCGCGCCAAATCCATGAGCAAATCTGCGACAACATCATCGGATTGGCCCAAATCCACGCCCGCCAATAGATCGGCGCGGTCATGCTGCGCGGCAAGCGCCGCTGAGGCCGCATCAGAGCCTGTCTCGGACAAGGTATAAACAGTCGCCCCAGACGCCATGCCATCGCCTGCGGCCAAGGCATCGGCATGAATTGAAATGAAAAGATCAGCCCCCTCCATGCGCGCGCGCGACATCCGATAAGGCAGGGGGATAAATTCATCCCGCTCGCGCGTCATGAACACATCCACCAGTCCATCACGCAACAGCATCTCGCGCAACTCTAACGCGAAGAGCAAAACCAAATCCGCTTCGCTATAGCCATCGCGCTCTGCGCCCGGATCAATCCCGCCATGGCCCGGATCAAGGGCAATCAAGGCCCGTGTGCGCAGTGGCGGCGCAGGTTCAGCAATCACCGCTTCAGGTGGCTCATCTGCGCTTGCTGGGGTGAGATGGGTTGCAAATTCTTGCGCCGTTGCGGGGCGCAGCCGCAAGGTGAGACGCACCGCGTCAGGATGCCCTGTATCCATCACCGCGCGCTCAATCACCATGGGCGCGGTCAAATTCAGGCTCAACCGCCCCCAACCTGCACGCGGTGCGGGGCCAAGCGTGACCGCCTGTGCGCGATCCGCTCGATCAAACCCATTGGGCAGATTTTGCGCCTCTACCCCCGCCAAATCAACAATCAACCGCATCGGATTGTCGCGCACACGCAGCCCATAGGCGGTGGCACGATTAAGGCGAAGCTGCACCTCAATCCCTTGGCCTCGATCCGTGACATAGCTTTCGCCTAGATCAAGGCGCACAGATGTTTCGGCCCAAACCATGGGGCCAATCCACAAAAACAGCATCGCAAAAATACTGCGAAACACGACCTGCAGCATGGGGTTGTCTTTCTGCTCTTATCCGCGCCAGAAATATACAAAATTTAGATTTAGATTTACAATCTATTTTGCATGCGCAGCCATAAAGGCCGTGATACGTGCAACCCCTTCTTCGATATCGGCCGTGCTGCGGGCATAGGAGAACCGCAAGGCGCGCCTGCCTTCTTCGGGATCAAAATCAAGGCCTGGGGTGACAGCAACCCCTGCCTCCTCCAACATTGCGCGCGCCATATCTTGCGCGGGCCAATCAAAGGCGCTGATATCGGCATAGACATAGAACGCACCATCTGCGGGCGCGAGGTGCTCAAATCCCGCCGCGCGCAGCCCATGCAACAAGATCATGCGGTTTTTGGCATAGATCGCGCGGTTCTCATCCAGTTCCGCACGCCCTTCAGGCGACAAGGCCCCTAGGGCTGCGATTTGTGCCGCATGTGGCGCGCAAATAAACATATTTTGAGCCAAACGCTCGACCACGCGCAGGTGATCTTCGGGCACGACCATCCACCCCAATCGCCATCCTGTCATCGAGAAATATTTGGAAAAGGAGTTGATAATATAGGCCTGATCGGTCACCTCAAGCGCGCTGACGGCGCGCGCCTCGTAATGCAGCCCGTGATAGATTTCGTCACTGATCAATGCCACATCCCGCGCGGCGCAGGCAGCCGCCAGTTCCGCAAGTGCGGGCTTTTGGATCATCGTGCCTGTCGGGTTTGCAGGGCTTGCCAAGATCAGACCTGCAAGATCTTCGGTGATCTGGTCGGGGCGCGGCTGAAACCCACTGCTGGCATCGGTGCGCAATCCCGCAACGTCCAAACTCATTGCCTTAAGGATTTGCCGATAAGACGGGTAACAGGGAAGCCCCATACCAACCTTTTGGCCCGCATCAAAAAGCGCGGAAAATGTCAATAAAAACCCGCCCGATGCCCCCGCGGTGATCACCACGCGCGCAGGATCAAGGTCGATATCATACCACTCGCCATAAAGGGCTGCGATTCCCGCGCGCAGATCAGGACGCCCGAGCGCCACAGTATAGCCTAGCGTGTCTTCTTCCATTGCGCGCGCGAGCCTCTCGCGCGCGGCGCGTGGCGCGCCTGTTCCGGGTTGGCCGACCTCCATATGGATGATGTGGCGCCCCTCCTCCTCAAGACGGCGGGCGGCCTCCATGACGTCCATCACAATAAAGGGATCAACCTGACCACGGCTTGAATAACGCATTGCTTCCTCACTAGACTGGATGCATCGGTTTGAAACAGCCCTGCCCGAAAAGGTCAATCACAGATGCGATCCTTTCTTTTTGCCGTGATCTTGGGCCTGTGCCTTGGCCTTGCGCCCAAAGGGGCCTTGGCGCAATCCATGATCCGCGATGCCGAGATTGAGGCAGGTTTACGCAACTTGCTGATGCCCATTCTCGAGGCGGCAGGATTGGGGCAATCTATCCGCGTGATTTTGCTCAATGATCCGCAGATGAACGCCTTTGTTCGCGATGCACGCACGATTTTCATCACTTCGGGGCTGATGATGGCCTTTGACGAGCCTGCCGAATTGCAGGCCGTTTTGGCCCATGAGGCCGCGCATATTGCCAATGGGCATTTGGCCCGCCGCCCCGAGAATGCCGACACGATGAGCGGTGCATCGCGGCTGGGTTTGGTGGCAGGTCTGCTGGCCGCAGGCGTCACGGGGGATGCGGGTGCAGGCGCGGGCGTTGCGGCAGGTATGGCCTCAAGCGCGCAGCGCGTCTTTTTCTCACATACCCGCGCCGAAGAGGCGAGCGCGGATGCCGCCGCCCTTAGATATCTTGAGCGCGCAGGCGTTGACCCCACCGCAATGGCGCGCGTCCTAGATCGCTTTGCAGGGCAAGAGTTACTCTCAACTGACCGCCAAGACCCCTATGTGCGCACCCACCCGCTGACCCGTGATCGTCTGCGATTGGTCGCAAATTTTGACGGCGGCACGGCCCCACCCCCTGACAGCGAAGCGCAATATTGGTTTGATCGTAGCAAGGGGAAATTAGCAGCCTTTCTGAACCCACCCTCTTGGACATTTGCGCAGGTGGGAAATGACCCCTCAGAGATCGCAACAATGCGCCGCGCTGTGGCCTATCACCGCAATTCCGAAGGCGATGCCGCCTTGCGTGAGTTAGAGCGGTTGCTCCTAAACCACCCCGCAGACCCCTATTACCAAGAGCTATATGCACAGGTTCTATTTGAAAACCGCCGGTATGACGCGGCGATTGTGGCCTATGAACGGGCCATCCAGATGTCCCCTGATGCAGGTCTGATTTTAGCGGGATATGGTCGTGCCCTTCTTGCGCCCGACAGCCCCGCACGCAATGCCGAGGCCTTAGCGGTGCTAGAGGCCGCCTTTGCCCGCGAACGGCGCAACGCGCGGCTTATGCGAGATTTGGCTATGGCCTATGCGCGCGATGGCCAAGATGGTATGGCCGCATGGGCCACCGCAGAACGCGCGGCCTTGGAGGGAGACTTTGAAACCGCCGCCCTTCATGCCCGCCGTGCCACGGGTCTCTTGCCCCAAGGATCAAGCGGGTGGCTTCGGGCGCAAGATGTGTTACGTGTGGCTGAAACGAAAAAAAACGACTGACAGGATGCGCGATGACCCCTTCCCCGAAAAGCCTGATCTTGGCGCTTAGCCTAACACTTGTCGCCCTCAATCCCGCTGCAGCATTTGACATCGATGCCATGAGCGAGACAGAACGCGCAGCATTTCGCGCGGAAATCCGCGCCTATCTGCTGGATAATCCCGAAGTGCTGATGGAGGCCTTCGACATTCTAGACGAGCGTCAAGCGGCCGCAGAGGCACAGGCTGAATCCCAGATTATCGCGGCCAATTCTGACGCGATTTTCGCCTCACCCTATGATTATGTTGGCGGCAACCCCGAGGGTGATGTGACCCTAGTCGAGTTTCTTGATTATCGCTGCGGCTATTGTAAACGTGCCTTTCCCGATATCGAAGCCATGCTTGAGGCAGATGGGAACATCCGCTTTATCGTCAAAGAGTTTCCGATTTTGGGCGATGCCTCGCTCTTGGCCTCACGCTATGCGATTGCGGCCAAAATCGCATTGGGGGATGAAGCCTATCGCGCGCTTCATGATGCGATGATGGTGATGCGGGCTGAGGTCAGCGAAGGGTCATTGCAGGCCACCGCCGAAGGGCTGGGTCTTGATCACGCGGCCATCGTGGCCGAAATCAACAACCCGCAAATCGATGCAACAATCAGCCTCAATTACGAATTGGCCCGTGCGCTGAATATTTCAGGCACGCCAACCTTTGTGCTAGAAAAAGGGCTCTTGCGCGGGGCCTTGCCGCGCGACCAGATTGAGGCGGCTATTGCAACTGAGCGCAACGCAAACTGAACAAACGATTAGCATGAAAATGAAAAACGGGCAGGGTTTCCCCTGCCCGTTTTTTATCTTGATCGGGTCGTTTAGCCGCGTGACCACCACCCGCGCTTCTTTGGCCCCTCAGGCACAGCTTCTGCGGCCTGTGACGCAGACACCGCCTCGACATTCGCGTCTGGCGCAGATGGCTCCTCGGCCACAGGTTCGGCCTTTTTCGCAGGGGTTTTACGGCTGCGCGTGGCCCGCTTGGGCTTTGGCGCCTCTTCAGCAGGCTCTGGGGCCTGTTCGGCCTCAGCCACCGATTCCGTTACCGCAGCGGCCTCTTCAGCGGCTTTTTCGGCCTTGGTTTTGCGACCACGGCGCTTTGGTTTTGGGGCCTCTTCCACCGCTGCATCTGCCGCTGTCTCTGCAGGTGCTTCTGTGGCGGGATCAGATGGTTCTGGCGCGGTTACCGTCTCCGCCGATGCGTCAGATTTGGTCGACTTGCGACTGCGGCGGCGCTTTGGCTTTTCCTCAACCTCGGGGGTGGCGTCTGCCTCCGCTGCGGGCGAGGCATCAGCCTCAGACGCGCCTGCACTCTGTTCTGCAACCTCTGGGGCCTCAGGGCCCTCCTCGGTTGTGCGGGCCTCGTCCCCCTCGCCCCGATTGCGGCGGCGACCACGGCCACCACGGCGGCGGCGGCGGCGTTTCTTGCCCTCGCCCTCTTCGCCTTGTGCCTCGGGGCGGTCTGCCTCAGGTGCCTCGGTGACATCAATCTCATCCACAGCCTCAGCTTCGGCGGCTTCGATTTCCTCCATCAGCCCTGCATCCATCGAAACAACAGGGCTTGCAGGGGCGATGCGGCGGGTGGCTGTTTTGAATTTTTCAATCCGATAATCGGGCGTGATCATCGCAGGATCGGCCTCGACACGGATCGAAACCCCATAGCGCGCCTCAAGATCAGCGAGATATTCGCGCTTTTGGTTCATGATGAAATTCACAATGCCCACAGGCGCAGTCAACAACAACTCGCGCGAGCGGCGGCGGGTGCTTTCCTCTTCCAACTGGCGCAGGATCGATAGGCCCTGACTGTCATCAGAACGCACAAGTCCCGTGCCGTGGCATTGATGGCAGGGCTGTGTCGTGGCCTCCAACATCCCAGGGCGCAGACGTTGGCGCGACATTTCCAACAGGCCAAAGCCTGAGATACGCCCAACCTGAATGCGCGCGCGGTCGGTTTTGAGGCGATCTTTCAGCCGCTTTTCCACAGCCAGATTGTTGCGCCGATCTTCCATATCGATGAAGTCGATCACAATCAGACCCGCCAAATCGCGCAGGCGCACTTGGCGCGCCACCTCTTCGGCAGCCTCAAGATTGGTCTTAAGCGCGGTTTCCTCAATCGAGCCTTCCTTGGTCGCGCGCCCCGAGTTCACATCAACCGCAACCAAGGCCTCGGTGATGCCGATGACGATATAGCCGCCCGATTTGAGTTGCACGACAGGGTTGAACATATCGGCCAAGTAACCCTCGACCTGATAGCGCGCGAAAAGCGGCAGACTGTCCGCGTAATGTTTCACGTTTTTGGCATGGGACGGCATGATCATTTTCATGAAGTCCTTGGCTTGGCGATAGCCCGCCTCGCCTTCAACCAGCACCTCGTCAATATCGCGATTATAGAGATCGCGGATCGAGCGGTGGATCAGATTACCTTCCTCATAAATTGGCGCAGGCGCAATCGAGCGCAGGGTCAATTCGCGCACCTGTTCCCATTGGCGCTGCAAATATTCGTAATCGCGCTTGATCTCGGCCTTGGTGCGTTGGCTGCCCGCGGTGCGGATGATCAGGCCCGCGCCCTGCGGCACCTCAATCGATTGCGCGATTTCCTTTAGCTTTTTGCGATCCGAAATATTGGTAATCTTGCGGCTGATCCCGCCACCGCGCGCGGTATTGGGCATCAAAACACAATAGCGCCCTGCAAGGCTGAGATAGGTGGTCAGGGCAGCACCTTTATTGCCGCGTTCCTCTTTGACGACCTGCACCAGAATAATCTGGCGCACTTTGATCACTTCTTGGATTTTATATTTTCGCGCGCGCGGTTTGCGGGCAGGACGAATATCTTCGTGATCATCATCATCGGCGATGGTTTCGGCCTCGGCGGGGGCGGTGGCGTCCTCGTCAGATGCGCCATCTTCGATATCGGCCTCAACCTCAGGATCGGCATCGCTCTCAGGGGCGGCCGTGTCAGTCAGGGCCGCATCAAGCGCCTCATCTGCCTCCGCCTCAGATTCAGCCTCAGCGTCTAGATCAATCACATCCATGCCCGAGGGCGTGCTGACCTCGCCTGTGGCAATCGCATCACCTGCGGTGGCCTCTGCACGGGTGTCCGAGGATTTGCGGCGGCGCGAGCGGCGGCGTTTGGGGGCGGATTTCTCCTCCTCATCGGCTTCGGCCTCGGCGGCCAACTCCCGCTCCTCGGCCAAAAGCGCCTCACGATCCGCTTTGGGGATTTGGTAATAATCGGGATGAATTTCCGAGAAGGCCAAGAAACCATGACGATTGCCACCATAATCAACAAAGGCCGCCTGTAACGAGGGTTCGACCCGCGTTACCTTTGCCAAATAGATATTTCCTGCCAGTTGTCGCTTATTCAGCGACTCGAAATCGAATTCCTCGACCTTGTTTCCATCTGCCACAACAACGCGTGTTTCCTCCGCGTGGGTGGCATCGATAAGCATTTTCTTTGCCATGGGTTCCTTGCACATCCCCGCGCTGCGCGCACCCCAAAGGGTCGCGTGAGAGGGGGATATTGTCCTGAAAGGGCGATGACGCAGACAGCAGAATGGGCGGGCGCGGCATGGGCCGCCCCGTCACTCACTTGGCTGATCTGCACGCGTTTCATCGCGATTTATCTCCGAAGCTGCGCGTGCACTCGCCCGCGCCTCTCCCATTATGTCCCGCTTGCGCGGGGGTTAGATGGGCCTGAGGGCAGCACAAGGGCGGCGGTCAGGCTTTGGCATCCTGCCCTCTCTCCCGCGCGGGTTTTCGGACGCGCTTCAAGAAGGGGGCAGATAAACTTTGCAGATGTCCAGCTGGCTCAAACCTCCAGATCATCCCAATCACCATAGAGGCAGAGCGGGGAAGAGGGCAATGGGTTTTTTTTTGGGGGGGGGGGAGTGGTGGAAGGGCAAACCCCAATCGGTGTTTATTCATGGAGATGCAATCTTTTTACCCACGATCGAGAAATAGCCGCTGCTAGTGAGTGACTTCATATGCTGCAGTATGGCCCGTTAAAGCAGGTATCTGGATTCGGGTTGCCAGTGATTACGATTTCATGCTCAGATCCCCAATGCTGATAGTTTAGTAATTACACGATTAAGGCTCACACTATTCTCCGCTGCGTTACGGGGGCTCCGTCCATCGTTGTTTGTTTCAACTTTAGGACGCGCACCCGCAGCAAACGACCCAGTCCCGCACACGTGTCAACACACCCCCTCACAAATAATCCGACCTACTCAACCCATACTTCGCCATTTTCTCGTTCAAGGTGCGTCTTGGTAGGCTGAGTTCTTCCATCACGGCGGCGATGGAGCCGCGGTGGCGGCGCATGGTGTTGTCGATCAGCATCCGCTCAAACGCCTCGACATATTCTTTGAGGGGTTTGCCCTCGCCCATATCCTGCGGCACCACCTCGGTTGTGTCGTTCATCAACAGCGCCGTGATCGAGGCCGCGCCACGGCGGGCTTGCAGCGTGGAGCGTTCAGCCAAGTTCAGCAATTGACGCAGGTTTCCAGGCCATGGGGCCTGCAACATTTGCGCGGCCTCTTGGGCATTGGGGTGGATTGGCTCGGTGCCGTATTCTTCGGCGTAATTTTCAGCGAATTGTGCGAACAGTGTCAGCACATCCTCGCCCCGCTGCCGCAAGGGGGGCAGCGCGATGCGCATCGCGGCCAAGCGGAAAAACAGATCGGGCCTGAGCGCCGCCTCACACCCCGCGGCCCCTTCGGCCCCGTTACAAATGGCAATGATGCGCAGATCGCGGCCCGCGCTTTGCGCCTCGTCCAAAGCCGACAGCAGCCGCGCCTGCAGCGCATCGCTGAGGGTTTCGACATCCTCAAGCACCAATGTGCCGCCGCGTGCGGCCTCTAGGGCGGGGCGGGCCAGATCGTTTTCTTCTGCGCCAAAGATTAGGCTGCGCAACTGCGCCTCGTCCTGCGCGCCACAGGTGACGGTGACAAAGGGTTTGCCCGCACGGGGGCCGACCGCGTGCAGGGCATGGGCGACAAGGGTTTTGCCCGTGCCCGTCTCGCCCGTGATCAGGACATGACCATCGGCTTGGCCAAGGTCGAGAATATCCTCGCGCAGCCGTTCCATCGCGGGGCTTGTGCCCACCAAGCGGCGCATGATCCCTGTGCCATCGCTAAGTTCTCGCCTGAGCGAGCGATTATCAAGGGTCAAACGCCGCGCTTGGATCGCGCGTTTGGCAAGGCTGCTCATCTTTTCGGGATCGAAGGGTTTTTCGAGAAAATCAAAAGCGCCGATGCGCATCGCCTCGACCGCCATTGGCACATCGCCATGGCCCGTGATCATGATCACAGGCAGGCTGTTATCGATAGAATTCAGCCGTTTAAGAAACGCCATCCCATCCATGCCCGGCATACGAATGTCACTGATAACAATACCCGCAAAATCGGATGTGATCTCTTTGAGCGCCTCTTCCGCGCTGCCATAGGTTTCGGTTTCAAACCCAGAAAGGGCCAACCATTGGCTGATCGATTGGCGCATATCCTGCTCGTCATCGACAATCACAACTTTCATTCCAACCCGATCCTTTCACCGCCTATTCTGCGGCACCCTTTATCTGATGACGCGGCAGCCTGATTTCAAATACCGCGCCGCCTGTGTCGCTGTTGCGTGCGCGCAAGCGGCCCCCAAAATCAGTGACAATGCCCGAAGAAATCGCAAGGCCAAGCCCCACCCCTTCACCGGGCTTCTTGGTGGTGTAAAACGGCTCGAAGAGTTGATCTAAATCTTCGATCCCTGCCCCGTTGTCACGCACCGAGAGAACCGCCTCATCCCCTTCGGCCAAAAGGATTTCAATGCGCCGCGTCTCTTGGCCTTTCATCGCATCAAGGGCGTTGCGCAACAGATTGATGATCACCTGTTCCAGCCGCACGATATCGCCCAAGATCATCACAGGCTGGTTGGGGATGATTTGTGCAATTTCCACCTTCATCTGCCGCATTTGCGGCTCTATCATGGTCATCGCGCCTGTGATCGCATCGCGCAGATCAACGGGGGCAAAACTGTCGCCGCCTTTGCGGGCATAGGATTTGAGCTGCCGCGTGATCGCCCCCATACGTTCAATCAGATCGTCAATGCGCTGAAAGGAGGACATCGCCTCATCAGGGCGGCGGCGCTGCAACAGCAATTTCGCCCCTGCCAGATAGGTTTTCATGGCCGCAAGCGGTTGGTTCAACTCATGGCTGACTGCAGCGGACATTTCCCCCAAAGCGGCCAATTTCTGGCTCTGCGCTAGCGACAATTCGGCCTGCTCCAAATCGCGCTGCGCTTTTTCGCGCTCGGCAATCTCGCGGCTGAGGCGATCATTCAAGCGGCGCAATTCCGCACTTTCGCGCTGAAACACGGCCGTTTGCAACCGCGCGCGGCGCGACAACAGGTAAAACGCGCCCGCAAGCACAAGGGCAAAGCCCATTGTCAAAAGGGCCAATACCCCGTTCACCCGCTCACGCACCGAGGCATAGGCAGTGTAGGACACGATTTCCCACCCGCGAAAGGGCATATCTTGGGCAAGGCGCAGCGTGTCATCACCAAACACATAACCCTCCTCGCCAAAGGCCCAATCGCCCGCATTCTCAATGGCGCGGCGAATGGCCGATGGGGCATCTTGGCGGGCCAAGGCATCCGCCTCAATCAAGCCACGCCAACGGGGTTCGGTTGCCAAAATGATCTCGCCTGACCCTTGGGTGATGAACACAGCCTCGGATGCCCCGCGCCATTGTTCGACCACACGGGCCAAGTTCACCTCGACCATGATCACGCCTAAAAGCTTATTGTTATCAGTGATATGGCGCGAAAAGGTAAAGTCATACCGCCCAGTGGCAGGTTCGTTTGAGGTAAAGACCGTATCTGCGCTGCGCACCGCTTGCACAAAAAAGGGCTCGCTTGCGCGCAATTCCCCAAGCCGCGCGCGGTCGGTCGCAGCAACAACACGGCCCGAGCGGTTCAGCAGCACAAAAGAGGCCGCCCCGATTTCATCCAAATAAGAAATCAGGCGTTGTGAGGTGGCAGTAAATTCCCCCTCGCGCAACGCGGTGATGAGGACAGGGTCGCGCGATAACAACAGCGGCACGACAGAGCTGCGCTGTAACTCTGACATGATCGTGCCAGAATAGAGCGCCAATCGAATTTCTGCGCGGTTGCGGGTGCTTTCGGTCAGGCGCTCGGTCAAAAACAGGTTTGTCGCCCAGATCGTGACGATAAAGCCCACCAAGAACAGCGCCAAGAACAGGCGTAAAACCCAAACGCCACTCAGGCGTGGTAAGGCACGCAAGCGGCGGGGTTCGAGAGTGGGGCGTGTGTTTAGGCTCATGGCGCAAACCTACGCGCGCCCTGCAGGCCAGACAAGAAGATTAGATCACGCTTGCGCGATGTCTTGCCGATGGCAGAGCCGCGCTAGGCCGCAACCAAGGCCTGTGCCAAACCAGCAAAAACGCCCGCACCATCCGTGCCGCCATGCAATGGCTCGCAGGCGCGCTCGGGATGCGGCATCATCCCCAAAACGCGGCGGTTTTCTGATAGGATGCCGGCAATATCCTCGACCGCGCCATTGGGGTTTTCGACATAGCGAAATGCCACCCGCCCCTCGCCGTTCAAGCGCGCAAGCGTCTCTGAATCGGCTTGATAATTTCCCTCATGATGCGCGATTGGCACCTCGATCACAGCGCCCTGTTCATAGGCGGTGGTGAAGGCGCTTTGCGTGTTTTCCACGCGCAACCCAACCGTTTTGCAAATATAGCGGGTCGACATATTTTGCAGCAGCGCACCGGGCAGCAATTTGGTTTCCGTCAAAATTTGGAACCCGTTGCAAACCCCAAACACATACCCGCCCCGATCCGCATGGGATTTTAACGCGCCTGAAATGGGCGATTGCGCGGCAATCGCGCCGCAACGCAAATAATCGCCATAAGAAAACCCACCCGGAACACCGACCAAATCCACCCCTTCAGGCAGTTTGGTGTCCTTGTGCCAAACCATACCCACGGAAAAGCCCGCCTGTTCAAAGGCGCGCTTCAGATCGCGGTCACAATTCGATCCGGGAAACACAAGAACGGCGGCTTTCATCTTTGGGGGGTTCCTTTCGTCAGGACGTAAAATCAGTGATGACCGCCACACCGGGCGGTGTTGGGCCATTGAATGCGGCAAGCTCGGCCCCTGTTTGCAAAAGCGGGATTTCACGCGCAATCAGGGGGGACATATCCACCCGCCCCGCCTCGATCAGACCCAACAGGCTTGGATACCGCCAAGAGGGCATGCCGCGCGTTCCGTAAAGGGCCAGATTGCGCATATAGACCGTGTTCATATCAATCTGCATCTGGGCCGTATGCCCAACGGGCATGCCCACCTGCACATGACGCCCCAAGGGGCGCAAACATCCAATAGAGCCTGCAACCGTGGCCTCGATCCCGAGGGCCTCGATGCTGACATGCGCGCCGCCCTTGGTGATTTCGATGATCTTGGCTGCGACATCGCCATCACGGGCGTTCACCCCTGCATCAATGCCCAAAGACAGGGCATGGTCGATCTTTTCCTGCACGACATCTACGACAACCACAAAAGCCCCAAGCGCCTTGGCCAAAATCGCGGCGGAAAGGCCAATGCCGCCCGTACCATGCACCGCGACCCATTCCCCCGCCTGCACGGCCGCGCGCCCCGTTAGCGCGTGCCATGATGTGGTCACACGACACCCTAGCCCCGCCGCAACAGTCGGTGACAGAGTTTCGGGCAAGCGCGCAAGATTATGATCAAAGGGAACGGCGACATATTCGGCAAAGGCGCCCGGCTCAGTAAAGCCCGGCAAGCGTTGATTAGGGCAGGTATGACCCGCGCCAGATTGACAGGTCGGGCAAGAGCCGCAGGAGAGAATAAAGGGGGCAACCAAACGATCCCCCTTTTTATAGGTGGCGCGCGGTCCTGCTTCGATCACTTCGCCACAATATTCATGCCCGCCGATTTGACCGGGTTTGATGCGTGGGTGTTCCCCCACCCAACCATGCCAGTCAGAGCGACAAACGCCACAAGCCAGAACTTTGAGGATCACCCCGTCTTTGGGGCATTCAGGGTCTGACACAGTCTCAATCGACAGGTCTTTGTTATATTCACGCAGGATGGCAGCACGCATCGACAAACCCCTTTAGCTGATCGCGATTTGATAGCTTTCGATCACAGTATTGGCCAAAAGCTTTTCGCACATCTCGCGGATTTGGTCTTCGGTTGTGCCATCGGCCAGATCAAGTTCGATCACTTTACCCTGACGCACACCCGAAACACCCTCAAAGCCCAAAGCGCCCAGCGCATGGCGCACCGCCTCGCCTTGTGGATCAAGAACCCCCTGCTTCAACATCACGGTCACGGTTGCGCGCATTACTTTTGCCTTTCTGTCTACGTTCTATCTGCGAAGCGGGGCTTCGCTTAATTCACCAATGTCGGGCCTGACACCGTGCCCTGATCAGGCAAAACGCCAAGGCGCTTGGCCACCTCGGTATAGGCATCTGCCAAATCGCCCAAATCACGGCGGAAGACGTCTTTGTCCAACTTCTGACCCGTTTTCATATCCCACAGGCGGCAGCTATCGGGGCTGATTTCATCGGCCACGATCAGGCGCATATAATCGCCCTCCCAAATGCGGCCAATTTCGATTTTGAAATCCACCAATTTTATGCCGACACCCATCATCAGGCCAGACAGGAAATCATTCACCCTCAAGCCCAAGGCGACCATATCGTCCAAATCTTGCTGACTGGCCCAGCCAAAGGCAATGACATGTTCTTCAGCCACCAAAGGATCACCCAGCGCGTCATCCTTGTAGTAAAATTCAACAATCGGGCGCGGCAGGGCTGTGCCCTCCTCAATCCCCAATCGCTTGGAAATCGAACCCGCGGCGACATTGCGGATCACCACCTCAAGCGGGATGATCTCAACGCTGCGGATCAGCTGTTCGCGCATATTCAGGCGGCGAATGAAATGGGTTGGAACGCCAATTGCATTCAGACCCGACATGAAAAATTCGGACAGACGATTGTTCAACACGCCTTTGCCGTCAATCGTGGCGCGCTTTTCCGCATTAAAGGCGGTCGCGTCATCCTTGAAATATTGCACCAATGTGCCTGGCTCGGGGCCTTCATATAGGATTTTCGCCTTGCCTTCGTAGATTTTTTTGCGCCGTGCCATGATGTCTCCAATCCCTGATCTGCGGGAGGCAGGTGGTGGTCTGATATCGGGGGCGTGCTGCAACGCCGCATCTGGCCCAAACCAATTCTGCGCCCCGCTCTCTTTTGTCCGCGCAATAGACCAAAGCGCGCTGTGTCGCAAGTTGGATTGCCAATCACCGCTTGCGGCCAAAACCCTGCTAAGGCTATCACAGGGATAAACCGCAAGCTCACCGCCCAAGGAGACAGATTAATGAGCACATTCGACGACCGTGAACACGCGTTCGAAGCAAAATTCGCGCATGATGAAGAAATGAAGTTCAAGCTTGAAGCGCGCCGTAATAAACTGGTGGGCCTATGGGCCGCCGAAATCTTGGGCAAAACGGGCGATGAGGCCGAGGCCTATGCAAAAGAGGTGATCCGCGCTGATTTCGAAGAAGCAGGCCACGAGGATGTCATCGGCAAGCTGAAGGCGGATTTGGGCGATAAAGTTTCGGAAGATGAGCTGCGCGCAAAATTTGACGCGCTCTTGATCGAGGCCAAGAGCCAATTGGTAAACGAGAATTAATCACCACCCCTGCCCCAATTCTGCGCACCCCGTGCATCTGTTGCGCGGGGTGTTTCTTTTTTGACCTCGCAGATTTTTCATAAAGATCATGTGGATTTTCGGGCTTGCATCATTGCCCCAGAGGGGCCATGTCGCAGCTGATGTGACACAAGGAATTTTATTATGTCGAACCGTTTGCAGACCCTTTTGGAAACCCGCGATTGGCTGATGGCCGATGGCGCAACGGGCACGACCCTCTTTAACATGGGGCTGCAATCGGGCGATGCGCCAGAATTGTGGAACGAAGATCACCCTGACCGCATTGCCGAACTCTATCGCGGGGCCGTCAATGCGGGTTCCGATATCTTCTTGACCAATTCCTTTGGTGGCACGCGCGCACGGCTGAAATTGCATGATGCCCAAGATCGTGCCTTTGACCTAAATCGAATTGCCGCAGAGATTGGCCGCGAAGTCGCTGATGCCTCTGGCCGCGAGGTGGTCGTTGCAGGGTCCATGGGGCCAACGGGTGAGATCATGGTGCCAATGGGGCCTTTGACCCACGAGGCCGCCGTGGAGATGTTCCATGAACAGGCCGAAGGGCTTAAGGCAGGCGGTGCGGATGTATGTTGGGTTGAGACGATCTCAGCCCCCGAAGAATACGCCGCCGCAGCCGAAGCTTGCAAACTAGCAGGTATGCCATGGTGCGGCACCATGAGCTTTGACACGGCAGGGCGCACGATGATGGGTGTCACCTCCGCCGCGATGTCGGATTTGGTTGAGAAACTGGATCACAAACCTTTGGCCTATGGTGCAAATTGCGGTGTTGGGGCCTCGGATTTGATGCGCACGGTTCTGGGCTTTCGTGCCTCGGGCAACGAGCGCCCCGTGATTGCCAAGGGCAATGCAGGCATCCCCAAATACGTTGATGGCCATATCCGTTACGATGGCACCCCCGAGTTGATGGCCCGTTACGCGGTTCTGGCCCGCGATGCAGGGGCCAAGATCATCGGGGGCTGTTGCGGCACCCAAACTGTCCATCTTGCGGCAATGCGCAAGGCGCTGGAAGAGACCCCGCGCGGCGCGGTTCCAAGCCTTGAACAGATCGCCGAAGCATTGGGCGGCTTTTCCTCAGGATCGGATGGCACGGATGGCAATGGCCCGCAGCGCCGCGAGCGCACAGGCCGCCGCCGCAGCTAATTTGGTATGCAATCGCATGAGCAAAGGTCGCCTGCGGCGGTCGTGATGTCGTAAATTTGCGCGTCTGGTGGCGCGAAGAGCTTAGGTAATCGTTCGAACGCTATCGGCTGAGTGCCGCTTCAGGAGACGCTTGAGATGTCTGACGAAAATGATGAAATCATCCTTTCAGAACTGGACGATGACGAACTTGTCCAACAAATGTTCGATGACCTCTACGATGGTCTAAAAGAAGAAATCGAAGAGGCGGTTAACATTCTGCTTGAGCGCGGATGGGCTCCCTACGACATCCTGACCAAGGCCTTGGTGGGTGGTATGACCATTGTGGGTCACGATTTCCGTGACGGCATTTTGTTTGTGCCCGAGGTTCTGATGGCCGCAAACGCGATGAAAGGTGGCATGGCCATCCTTAAGCCGCTTTTGGCGGAAACAGGCGCCCCCCGTATCGGCAAAATGGTGATTGGCACGGTAAAGGGCGATATCCATGATATCGGCAAGAACCTCGTCACCATGATGATGGAAGGCGCAGGTTTTGAAGTGGTTGACCTTGGCATCAACAACGCGGTCGAAGCCTATCTTGAAGCCTTGGAAAAAGAGACCCCCGACATTCTGGGGATGTCCGCACTTTTGACAACGACCATGCCCTATATGAAGGTCGTGATCGACACGATGAAAGAGCAAGGCATCCGCGATGATTACATCGTGTTGGTCGGTGGCGCACCTTTGAACGAAGAATTTGGCCGCGCGATTGGCGCAGACGCTTATTGCCGTGACGCGGCCGTGGCCGTGGAAACCGCCAAGGAGTTCGTTCTGCGCAAACACAACCAAATGGCCGCGCATTAAGCGATTATGACAAAGCCCGCCCTGCATCTGCCAGATGACGACACGTTACGCGATAGCGGCGTTTCAGCATCTGGCAGGGGGCGGGTTTTGCTTTTGGCCTGCGGGGCTTTGGCGCATGAGGTTTTGGCGATCAAGGCGGCCAATGGGTTTGACCATCTCGACCTGCAATGCCTGCCCGCCATTCTGCACAATCGCCCCGAATTGATCCCTGACGCGGTTGAAGCTGCGGTCACGCGGGTGCGTGGGGATTACGACAGTATCTATGTGCTTTATGCCGATTGCGGCACAGGCGGGGCTTTGGCCGCGCGCTGCGCCGCGCTTGGCGTTGAAATGCTCGAAGGCCCACATTGCTACAGCTTTTTCGAGGGCAATGCCCGCTTTGAAGACTTGGGCGAGGTCACTGCCTTTTACCTGACGGATTTCCTTACCCGTCAGTTTGACGCTTTTGTCACCCGCCCCCTTGGCCTCGATAAACACCCCGAATTGCGGGATATCTATTTTGGCAATTACGAAAAGCTGGTTTATCAGGCGCAGACAGATGACGCCGCCCTAACCGAAAAAGCCAAGGCCTGTGCCGATTTTCTCGGCCTTGCTTTTGAACGCCGCTTTACGGGCTATGGTGATCTTGAAACGGCCCTGAAAAAATGGAGGGATTAACCCCGCGCTTCTGCCGCCAATAGGTGGATGCGTTCGACCATGGCCCGCAACCCGTTTGAGCGCTGCGCGGAGAGGTGGTCATTCAACCCTAACCGCGCCAATTCTGCCCGTGGATCAACCGCAAGAACCTCGGCAATGCTCAGGCCCGCATAAAGCGCATGCAAAACCGCAATCAAACCGCGCACAATCATCGCGTCACTTTCACCTTGAAAGTCGAACCGCGCCTCTGGCCCCTGCCCTTCGATCCGCGGCATGATCCAGACCTGCGAGGCGCAACCATCCACCTTTGTGGCGGGAACGCGCATCGCTTCGGGCAAGGGCTCCATCGCTTTGCCCAATTCGATCACATGGCGATAGCGGTCTTCCCAATCGTCCAAAAATTCGAATGTGTCTGCGATTTCCTCAAAGCGTTCGCTGGCCATTCTGCCCTCATCCTTTTGTCACATCCCCCTGACCTAAAGCGCAGCCCCCCATTCGTCCAGAGGCGCTTTTCAAAACCGCCCTGATAGGGTAGCACTCAAAGGGTGATGCTTTGCCAAGAGGGGCCAATATGCTGCGCACTGCCATTTTTGCTGCGATGATCTTGGGGCTTGCGGGCTGTTCCACGCGGCTGAACCCCTTCAACTGGTTCGGAAATGACCGCCAAGAGCAGCGGATCGAGGTTGTGCAGGTCGACGAATTTGTCGATCCACGCCCACTTGTCGCAGATGTCATCTCGCTTGAAGCGGATCAAGTTGACGGCGGCGCCATCATCCGCGCCGTAGGACGCGCAGAACGTCAAGGATATTGGGAGGCCGAACTGGTCGAGATTTCCAATGAGGACGGGCTCATGCTGTTCGAATTCCGCGTGGTTCCCCCGCGGGATGACACGGCAGAAGGTGCGCCGCGCACTCGCGAAATTCTGGTCGGCACGTTCCGCAGCGCGAATGAACTGCGCGGTGTCACACGGATCAGCGTGCAAGGGGCCAATAACCGCCGCACGGTATCGCGTTAAAGTTCGAACAAAACCACTTTACTGCCTTTGACCCCAAGGCCCACATCGCCTTGAACAAGGCGCAATGCATCCTCGCCAAAGACCTTACCGCGCCAACCTTTGCGCCACAGGCCATCCAAATGGCCAGAAGCGATATTGTCCAAATCCGCGCTGGACGCGATCAGCTTTTGTGCAACGCCCGCCTCATCGGCCTTGGCCTTGAGCAAGACACGCAGCAAATCCGCCAAGGCAGGGTTGAGGTCACTGCGATCTGGCCCATTTGGCAATTTGGGGAATTTTTCGGGCGGCGTCTCCATGCCGCGATTGACCGCCGCAATAATACCTTCCGCAATATCGCCCCGCCGCGCCTCGCGCAGCAATAGGCGCGATTTCGACAAATCCGCCAAAGAGCGCGGCTTGGTCGAGGCCAATTCCATCAAGGCATCATCCTTGAAGACGCGCGAGCGCGGGATGTTACGTTCCTGCGCATAGGCCTCGCGGAATGTGGCCAATTCGCGCACAACCGCCAAAAGCCTTCCCGAGCTTGAGCGCATTTTGATCCGCATCCACGCGTGATCTGGATTTACGATATAGCTGTCCGCATTGGTCAGCTGCGCCAATTCTTCCTCCATCCATGCACTGCGCCCAGATCGGGCCAGTTGCGCGGACAGATATTCATAAATCTGGCGCAGATGCGTGACATCGGCCAAGGCATAGGTTTTTTGCGCATCGGATAGAGGACGCCGCGACCAATCGGTAAAGCGTGAGGATTTATCAAGCGCGGCCTTGGCAATTTTGCGCACCAAAGTTTCATATCCCACTTGATCGCCAAATCCGCAGACCATTGCGGCCACTTGCGTATCAAAGAGTGGCGCAGGGACGAGCCCGCCCTCGACATGAAAGATCTCGAGATCCTGCCGCGCAGCATGGAACACCTTGACCACATCAGGATTGCGGAACAGCTCATAAAGCGGCTCAAGCGACATGCCTTCGGCCAGCGGGTCAACCAACACCGCGCCACTGTCATCCGTGCCCGGCATCGCCAATTGAACAAGACACAGCTGCGCGTAATAGGTGCGCTCGCGCAGGAATTCGGTGTCAACGGTCACATAAGGGTGCTGTGCGGCGGCCTCGCAAAATTCGGCCAATTCGGATGTGGTTGTCAGCGTCTTCGGCAAGGGCGTTACTTCTTCAATTTTCCGCGATACACGGGTTTACGAAAAGGCGCAGGAAAAGGAAAGCCCCCCTCTAGATCAGGGCTCAGCATCCTCAAAGATCAGCGGGCTGCGATCCCCCGCAGCAAAGCGGCGTAACACGGCAGGGTAAAGGCGATGCTCCTGCACCAAAACCCGCGCGGCCAAGGTTTCGGGCGTATCCCCTGCCACCACTGGGACGCGTGCCTGCCCCAAGATCGGGCCATCATCCAAATCCGCGGTCACCTCATGCACTGTGCAGCCCGCGATGTCATCCCCTGCCTCAATCGCGCGGGCATGGGTATGCAGGCCGCGATATTTGGGCAATAGCGAGGGATGAATATTCAGCATCCGCCCCTGATAGCGGGCCACAAATTCAGCGGTCAAAACCCGCATAAAACCCGCAAGCGCGATGATATCAGGCTGATATTGGCCAAGCGCCTTGGCCATTTCCGCCTCAAAGGCCGCGCGATCTGCGCCAAAGGGTTTGTGATCGACCACGGCCGTTGGCACGCCTGCGGCCTCTGCCTTAGCCAGACCGCCCGCATCAGGGATATTCGACAAAACCACACAGGCCCGCGCAGGGTGATCCCCCGTCATTGACTTGAGCAGTTCCAGCATATTGGAACCGCCCCCTGAAATCAGGATGGCGACCCGTTTCACGAAAGCGCGCCCTCATAGGTCACGCCCGCGCCTGCCTCAACCACGCCAAGCCGTGTCACGGTTTCACCCGCAGCCACCAAGAGCCGCGCAATCGTATCGGCCTCAGCCGCATCGACAACCACGCACATCCCAATCCCAGCGTTAAAGGTCTTGAGCATCTCACGCGTCTCAATCCCGCCTGTTTCGGCCAACCACTGGAACACGGGTGGCAGGCCCCAAGCGCCCAAATCAATCCGCGCGCCAAGCCCCTCTGGCAGGACACGAGGCAGGTTCTCGGTCAAACCACCGCCCGTGATATGGGCCAACCCACGCACCCCGCCTGCGCGGATCGCCTCAAGAATAGGTTTCACATAAAGCCGTGTTGGGGCCAAAAGCGCGGCGCCAAGGCTTGTCTCGGGGGCGAAGGGCGCGGGGTCTGACCATGCCAAACCCGACACATCAACAATGCGGCGCACCAAAGAATAGCCGTTTGAATGCACGCCATCGGAGGCCAAGCCAAGGATCATATCGCCCGCGGTGACATTGGCAGGCAGGCTTGCGCCACGCTCCATGGCGCCAACGGCAAAGCCCGCAAGGTCGAAATCGCCTGCGTCATACATACCAGGCATTTCGGCGGTTTCCCCCCCAACTAAAGCACAGCCCGATTGCGCACAGCCCTCGGCAATCCCTTCGATGATCCGCGCAGCCTGATCCACCGCCAATTTGCCCGTGGCAAAATAGTCAAGGAAGAACAAAGGCTCCGCCCCTTGGCAGACCAGATCATTCACGCACATCGCCACCAGATCAATGCCGATGGTGTCCACCGCGCCCGTATCAATCGCGATGCGCAGCTTGGTGCCAACCCCATCGGTGGCGGCGACCAAAATCGGGTCATGATATCCTGCTGCCTTGAGATCAAACAAAGCCCCAAAACCGCCCAGTCCCGACATCGTCCCCGCCCGCGCAGTTGCGGCAGCGGCAGGTTTGATCCGATCAACAAGCGCATTGCCCGCATCAATATCAACACCCGCTTGGGCATAGGTGAGACTGTTTTTGGGCGCTTGCGCATCTGCGGGCATCGGTCGGGCCTTTCATCAGGGGGCGTGAATTTCCGCCCTGATACCGATCTTCGCAGCCTTCGTCCATAAGCGAGTGATACAATACTTGACCCCCTCGCATTGGCGCAGTAACCCAAGCCCTACGGGGGCCTGTAGCTCAATTGGTTAGAGCAGAGCGCTCATAACGCTTTGGTTGCGGGTTCAAGTCCTGCCGGGCCTACCATTTCCCCCCAGCACGGCTATCGCGGCAGAATAATGTCTGCCTTTAATCCGCCCAGATCGGCGCTTTGCCCCAAAGTCAGCCGCCCGCCATGCCGCCGTGCGATATCTTGCGCAATTGCCAAACCCAATCCAACGCCCGAGCCGCGATTTTGGTTTCGCGCCACATCCAACCGCACGAAGGGGCGCATCGCCTCCTCGCGCTGATCTGCGGGGATGCCTGGCCCGTCATCTTCCACAGAAATGCGCCATTGACGCGGCGTAAGCGACAAGGTCACACGCGCCTCGCTGCCATATCGCTGCGCGTTTGAAATCAAATTGCCAAGCGCACGACGCAGCGCCGCAGGTCGGAATGTGGCCGTATAATCCTGAAGAATCCCACTGTTTGAAGAATGGGCAAAGCTGATCTGCGCCCCTAACCGCGTGGCATCCGAGACAATCTCGCGCAGGAATTTATCAATATCCAATTCCGCCAAATCATCCAATGCATCGCCCCGGGCGAAATCAAGAAACGCCTCGAGCAGGGCTTCCATCTCTTCGACATCACGGCGCAGGGCCGTCACATCTTCGCTTTCCTCCATGACACTGAGACCCAATTTCATCCGCGTCAGCGGGGTGCGCAAATCATGACTGACACCTGAGAGCATCATGGTGCGCTGCTCGATCTGGTTTTCAATACGATTGCGCATATCGAGGAAGGCGCGGCCCGCACTGCGCACCTCCAATGCCCCTGCGGGGCTGTAATCCACGATGCGGCCTTTGCCGAAATCCTCAGCCGCTCGCGCCAAGCGGCGAATGGGGCGCAGTTGGTTGCGCAGAAAGAGAAACGCCACAGTGGTCATCAAAATGCCCGTAAACACCATCAAGACCAACAATTGATGCGGGTTCGAGGCCGATACACGCCGCCGTGCAATCTCGGCATCCACGCGCGTGCCATCGGCAAGACGCAGCCCGATCATCACTTTGCTATCATCGGTGATCAAATCAATCCATGTCACCTCAGGCACCGCACGGCGCAAAACCTCAATCAAACTGCGCCCCGATAGGTCATAAAAGGCGCGCGCCTCCAGTCCGTCGCCCTCAAATGGCTTGTCCCCACCCTCAAAAAGGCTGATCTCAAGCGGGGCGGCCACACTGCGACCTGCCCAAATCCCACCGCGCTCAATCTCTTGGATGATAAAGCGCAGCTCAACCGCCAACCCCTCCATCATCTGACGCGTCACCCCGTCAAAATGGCGCTGCAAAAACGCCGCAGAAACCACAAGCTGGATCGTCAAAATCGGCACAAGCATGATCAGCGCAGCCCGCCCATAAAGGCCGCGTGGCAGCATTTTCTTGATCAATCGCGTAAACATAGGCCATCTATAGCCGCGGCCCGCGCAAAGCGCCAAAGGAAAAACACGCCCGATGATGACCGAGCATGGCTCACTTTTGCGCAGCATCTGCGCCCCAAACCCTTCGCCCATGACGGCAGAGGGCACATTGACCTATATGCTGGGGGCAACCTCTATCGCCGTGATTGACCCCGGGCCCGCATCAGATCAGCATCTGGCCGCGATCCTCGCAGCCGTGCCGCAGGGCGGGCGGATCACCCATATTTTTGTCACCCATGCGCATTTGGATCACAGCGCCCTCGCCCGCCCCTTGGCCGCGGCGACACAGGCGCCTATTCTGGCGGCAGGCCCATGGGATATGGGGCGCAGCACACTGCCTGATCTGGGCGGTGGCGAGGGGGTCGATCACGGCTTCATCCCCGACATTGCCCTGCCCGATGGGGCCGTGATCGAGACAGAAGACTGGCGCATCACTGCCCATCACAGCCCCGGCCATATGGGCAATCATATGAATGTCGCATGGCAAGATGTCGAATTTTGCGGCGATATCGTCATGGATTGGTCAAGCACCTTGATTTCCCCGCCTGATGGTCATTTGGGGGCCTATTTGACCTCGCTCGCCGCAATCGAGGCGCGCGGGCCAAAACGGCTTTTGCCCGCCCATGGGGCCGCGATTGCGACCCCCCGCGCGCGCTGTGCCGAGTTGCGCGCCCATCGCGCGATGCGACATGGCCAGATTCTTTCTGCCCTCACAGCAACCCCGCGCAGCCTCAGCAGCCTACGCACCGAAATCTACCCCGATCTTCAGCCCGTGCTGCACCCGATGGCTGAGCGCAATATTTTAGCGCATCTCATTGGATTGATTGAAGAAAACCAAGCAAAACCAGATAGCCCCCTCAGAGTCACAGCAGGTTTTTCGAGAATTTGATCCAAAGAACGATTTTTTCGCCCCAAAGCACTGGACGCGCAAAAATCGTCTTGCTATACGGCCCAACGTGTTCCGGCGTAGCTCAGCGGTAGAGCAGTTGACTGTTAATCAATTGGTCGTAGGTTCGATCCCTACCGCCGGAGCCAATTTTTCCTGAAATTCAAATTGGCCGACGCGTCGCAGGGCGTCGTTCTAAAGGCGTGGCCTAGGTTATGCGCGCATGACCAATTCTTTTTGATTGCGAATGTGGCGTTCGACCAAGCGGCGGCCGGCTGCGCCGCGCGGCACGAAACGAATAAGATAGACCACGCCACATGGCCGCCCCTGAGGATATTACAATGCCAAAACCCGATCCCGATGATCTGCAATCCTTGCGCAATATCGGCCCTGCCATGGCACAAAGCCTGCGCAAGGCTGGGATCAAAAGCGCCTCAGATTTGCGCGAACTGGGGGCAGATCAGGCCTATATCGCGCTGTTACGCTCAGGGGTATCGCCCCATTTCATCATGTATTACGTTCTGCATATGGCACTTCAAGGTCGCGCTTGGAACGATTGCAAAGGGGCTGAAAAAGTCAAACTGCGCGAAAGTTTTGATCAGATTTGCAATGACCACCACGATCCAGACCGCAGCGAATTTGAACGCCAAATGGATATTCTTGGCTTGCGCGCAAAATAAAAGCCGCACAGTTGATTAACTGTGCGGCCCTAATTCAAGGACTATGGTGATCGGCTTAGCCGACCAATTCTAGGCCTGCAAAGAAATAGGCGATCTCTTCCGCAGCGGTTTCAGGGGCGTCTGACCCGTGAACCGAGTTTTCACCTTTCGACAGCGCGAAATCTTTGCGGATTGTGCCCTCTGCCGCTTCGGCAGGATCGGTGGCGCCCATGACTTCGCGATATTTCGCAATCGCGTTTTCGCCTTCCAGAACCTGCACAACAACGGGCTCAGACGCCATGAATTCGCACAGCTCGCCGTAGAAAGGGCGCTCTTTATGCACGGCATAGAACACGCCTGCCTGCGCAGGGGTCAGGTGAATGCGCTTTTGCGCGATGATGCGCAGGCCCGCTGCTTCGATCTTTGCGTTGATTGCACCCGTCAAGTTACGCTTGGTTGCATCGGGTTTAATGATGGAAAATGTGCGTTGCACGGCCATTGGTCTCTCCATGGGAAGGTGAATTTGGCGCGGCCATAACATGAGGGATCAGAATAGGGAAGCCGCGATTGACAGCACGCGCCAAGCCGTGCATGAGCCGCGCATGTTGCGCATATCTGATCTCTCTTTTTCTATGGCGGGTCGTCCCCTGTTTGACGGGGCCAGCGCGACCATCCCCACGGGGCATAAGGTGGGCATTGTCGGGCGCAATGGCGCGGGCAAGACCACGCTGTTTCGCCTGATTAAGGGGGAATTATCGCTTGATGGTGGGGTGATTGAGATCCCCGCCCACGCGCGCATTGGGGGCGTCAGCCAAGAAGTGCCTGGCAGCGCGGTGTCGCTGCTCGACACTGTCTTGGCCGCCGATACAGAGCGCGCCGCGCTCATGGCTGAGGCGGAAACCGCTACGGGCGAACGCATGGCCGAGGTGCAAACAAGGCTTACCGATATTGATGCTTGGTCGGCCGAGGCGCGCGCCGCCACGATCCTGCGGGGTTTGGGCTTTACCGATGCGGAAACCGCCCGCCCCTGTTCCGATTTTTCGGGCGGATGGCGGATGCGCGTGGCCTTGGCAGCCGTTCTGTTCTCGCAACCTGATTTCCTACTCTTGGACGAACCCACCAACTATCTCGATCTTGAGGGGGCGCTCTGGCTTGAGGCCTATCTGGCCAAATATCCGCACACTGTCCTTGTCATCAGCCATGATCGCGGACTGCTCAATCGCGCGGTGGGGCATATCTTGCATTTAAGCGATCAAAAATTGACCCTTTATGCGGGCGGCTATGATGATTTCATCAAAACCCGCACGGCGCAGCGGGCGCTGCAATCTGCAGAAGCCAAAAAACAAGAGGCGCGGCGCGCGCATTTGCAAAGCTTCGTGGATCGCTTCCGCGCCAAAGCCTCGAAGGCAAAGCAAGCACAGGCGCGGCTTAAGATGCTCGAACGGATGGAACCCATCCGCGCGCCCGAAGACGCGGCCCGCACCGTCTTCACCTTCCCCGAACCTGAGACGCTCTCGCCGCCTATTTTACGACTGGACGGGGCAAGTGTTGGCTATGAGGGGCGCGCGGTGCTGTCAAAGCTGGATTTGCGCATTGACCAAGATGACCGCATCGCTCTGCTTGGCCGCAACGGCGAGGGCAAATCGACCCTGTCCAAATTGATTGCGGGCAAATTGGCGGCAATGGCAGGCAGTGTCACGGCCTCCTCCAAGTTACGGGTCGGGTATTTCGCGCAGCATCAGGTTGACGAATTGCATTTGGACGAAACCCCGCTTGATCACCTGCGCCGCGTGCGCCCCGAGGAGGCGCCGACACGCCACCGCGCACGACTTGCGGGGTTTGGTCTGGCGGCGGCGCAGGCCGAAACCAAAGTTGGCCAATTATCGGGCGGGCAAAAGGCGCGATTGTCCTTGTTGCTCGCGACTTTGGACGCGCCGCATATGCTGATCTTGGATGAGCCGACCAACCATCTGGATATCGAAAGCCGCGAGGCCTTGGTCGAGGCACTTTCGGCCTATTCGGGGGCGGTGATCTTGGTCAGCCATGATATGCACCTTTTGGGGCTAGTGGCCGATCGGTTGTGGCTGGTCGCAAATGGGCGGGTTGCCCCCTATGAGGGCGATTTGGACAGTTATCGCGCCACCCTCTTGGGCGCGCGGCCAGAAAAACCCAGCAAAGACAAGCCCGCCCCAACCGCGCCCCGCCCAAGCCATGACGAGATCAAAGAGATCCGCGCCGAATTGCGCCGTGCTGAAGCGCGGGTCGAAAAGATTATGGAGATGCATGAGAAACTCTCGGCCAAACTGGCCGACCCTGCGCTCTATGAGGCCGCCAAAGCATCTGAATTGGCGCAATGGCAGGCGAAGTTCACCGAAATCGAAGAGGGTTTGGCGCGCGCCGAGGCGCTTTGGGTCGCAGCACAGGCGCGGCTTGACGCAGCGTTGCAAGAATAGCCCCCTCCCCCCGATTTCATTTGACCTTTGCCCCCTCAAAGGTCAGGGATCACATGCCCCAGATTTCCTTCGGCCAGGGCGCCAACTGCGACCTCCATATGGTCAAAAAGGCGCTGCTGTTCGTCACGCCAGATGCCAATCGTCACCTCCACCACGCATTGCATATCAAAGGCAAAGGCGCGGCTGAGAACTGATAACATCGGCCCCAAGCGGTCATCCGCTTCACGCACCCCCCGAAACCGTTTTGGCGGCACTTGCGCCTTGCGCGTCAGCGCCTCAAGCAACGGTCCCGTTGCCTTGGAGTAGGCGGAAACATAGGCAAAAAGGGGCAGATCAATCTTGGCATGGATCGCCCCCACGCGCTGCACCGAGGCGAAATAATCCGCATCAAAACGCCCAGAAAACAGGTTGATCCAATGCGCCTTTTGCACCATGCGCGCATGATCAACCGAAGCCTCAGTTTTGAAATATGCGGCCAAATCAGCATCGTTCAGGGCATGGGCGTAAAATTCCGACAGAACGGCATCAATCTCGGGCACAATAAGTGTGCCCACATTGGCCAAAAGGTTTAGGTCGTCCCCGACCAAATTGAATTCGGACAGATGTTGATCAAATTCATAGGCAACCATAGGCCAGACCCTCTCCTCAACGACTGATGGGCGCACAATCATGGCCCAAGGTGACGAGGGTTCTAGAGGATGGAGTCCTAATAATTCGTCAAAGCAATTCGGTTTTTCATCAAAACATTAATCTTTTGTCGAAGGTTGTGGATGTTCGCGTTCCATTTTCCACGCACCTGAGGCCTGCGACCAATATTGAAGACGCAGGCCCGCCTCGGCAAAACTGCGCCAATGGTTGCGCGCATGGGTGAAGGCTGCCTCATCTTGGCCGTCAAAAACCAAAACAGCGCGGGTCAGGCCTGCGCAGTCCTCAGGTGTGATCGTGGCGCCGCCAATCGCCACCAGATAATCGGGGCGATTGGCGCGCAGATCGCCTGTGCCAATTAAAATGGGTTGAAGCTGGGCATCCGCCCCGCCCTCAACCCCGTGGGGCAGAAAGCGCTCGGGCGGATGCGCGGCCCATAAAAGGTCATCCATCCGCGCCACGCTTTGCGCATCGAGCGCGCGCAAGGCCACGCGCCACCCTTGCGCCAAAGCGCGCTCAATCAGCATGGGCAGAACCTGCTCAAGCCGCGAGCGGGTCAGATGGTAGAACCACAGTTCGGACATCAGCCTTCGTCAAACATATCTTGGATCAACCGATCCAGTGCCAAAACGCCCCAACCTGTTGCCCCCGCAGGGGCGTATTTGCTGTCTTTTGCAATCGAAGCAACGCCTGCAATATCAAGGTGAATCCAAGGCATGTCTTTCTTGACAAAACGCTGCAAGAATTTGGCCGCTGTGATCGAGCCCGCAGGCCGCCCGCCTGTGTTTTTAATATCGGCTATGCGGCTTTTGATCAGGTCATCATAGCTGTCATCCAATGGCATCGGCCATGCGCCTTCATCTTCGGCTTTCGCGGCCTTTAGGAAGGCTGCGCAAAGCGCATCATCATTTGCAAAAACGCCTGCATTGTCATGGCCCAGACCAATGATAATTGCGCCTGTCAGCGTGGCCAAATTTATCATCGCCCGAGGGGCAAAGCGTTCTTGGGCATACCACAGCACATCCGCAAGAACGAGGCGCCCTTCGGCATCGGTATTGATGACCTCGATTGTGTCCCCCTTCATTGAGACAACAACATCCCCAGGACGCTGCGCGCGACCATCGGGCATATTCTCAACCAAGCCGACCAGACCAACCACGTTGGCGCGCGCCTTGCGTAAGGCCAGACCTTTCATCACCCCCGCAACTACACCTGCGCCACCCATATCCATGGTCATATCTTCCATGCCTGCGGCGGGTTTTAGGCTGATGCCGCCTGTATCAAACACAACCCCCTTGCCCACGAGGGCAAAAGGCTGCGCATCACCTGCGCCCATCCATTCCATCACCACAACCTTGGACGGGCTTTCCGAGCCTTGCCCAACCCCCAAAAGGGCGCGCATTCCCAATTTTTCGAGCGCGGGTTCATCAAGAACCTCGACCTTAACGCCAAGCGCGGCCAAATCGCTGAGTTGTTCGGCAAAACTGGTGGTCGTCAGAACATTGGCAGGGGCGTTGACCAGATCACGGGTGAAAAACACCCCTTCCACCGCCGCCAAAAGCGGCGCGGCCTTTGTGGCAATCTCATCAGGTCTGCTGCAATAGAGCGTGACGCTGCCATAGCTTTCGGGGGTTTTGGATTTGTGATCGCCAAATTCATAGCCCCGCAAGACCACCCCAAGCGCCAAATCCGCGCTGCGTGCGAAATTGCCCGCACATACATGCAACTCTGATTTGCCGGCCGCGACCCGCAATTTAGCGCCCGCGCGGCGTGCCGCTTGCGCGGTGACGCGGCGCTCCGTTTTGAGGAGCAACACGGCCTCTGCCGACATGCCCGCAGGATAGGCCAAGACCATGACATCGCCCGGGCTTAATCCCTCCCATGCAGGGCTGCCAAGCGCCCGATCCACTGCGCCTTTGCTCAGGCGGTTCAAACGCCGCCCCGCTGCATCCAAACCACCCTCTGGCGTGGCCAAACAGGCAATCTTTCCCGAAAGCCCCTTAAGCGCATCAAGATCAATTTCGCAAAACTGTGTCGCGGATGGACGGGTCATGAAGATCCTCACATTGGTTGAAAGCGTCATTTAACGGCAACACTAGGGCGCAAACTGCGGCTTGACCAGATGGGCGATTGCATGAACCCGCGTCCTTCGCGCGCAAGCCTTGCATTAAGCCCCAAAAACCCCCAAAACCAAACGAACTTGTGGGCAATCAGGCCCGCTTGCGCCCCAAGGATATGGGCTCAATTTACAAAGGCTGCGAATTTGACACGATATGATCGTTATATCTTGCTCATGTGCCTCAGTTTCTTTGGCTTCTTCGCGCTTGTTTTGGTGTCCGTCTATTGGATCAACCAAGGGGTTGATTTGTTCGATCAATTGATCTCGGACGGCCAAACCATTTTGGCCTTCCTCGAACTGACCACATTGGCGCTGCCGCCGATTATCATGATGGTGCTGCCTGTGGCGGGGTTTGTGGCGACCCTTTATGTGTTCAACCGCCTGATCACCGATAGTGAATTGGTGATTTTGCAGACCGCCGGCATCTCGCCGCTGCGCCTGTTACGGCCCGTTTTCTATTTTGGGGCGATTATGGCGTTTTTGGTTGCGGGCCTCAGTAATGGTTTGGCCCCGCAGGCCGAAGCACAATTTCGCGAAAGATCAAACATTTTGGGCAATGATCTGGTCGCGCAGTTGCTGCGCGCGGGCGTGTTCCAATCCCCGATCTCGGGCATCACGATTTACATCAGCGATATTTCACCCGAAGGTGAGTTGCAGGGTCTGTTTATCCATGATCGGCGCAGCGAGACCCGCGAAGTGACCTATCGCGCGGATCGCGGGTATCTTTTGCGCGATGCGGAAAACGCGCGGATGATCTTGGTATCAGGGCGCAGTATCACCTTGGATCGGGTCACAAACCGCCTGAGCAATCTCAGCTTTGAGCGATTGAACTATGATATCACACAGACACTAAGCCCGACTGCATCAGGCAGTGACGAAGAGGGCGAAGTTCCGACCAAGAACGAGCGCGCGATGTCCACGCCTGCGCTGATTGCGGCGGATCAAGATCTTGCCAACCGCGCGGGCATTCCCCTTGATCGTATCAAATGGGAACTGCATTATCGTTTCGCGCAGGCGATGTTCGCGTTTTTTGTGCCTTTGATTGCGGCCAGTTGCCTGATGCTGCGCAATTTTTCGCGGCTTGGGTTATGGGCGCAGATCATGCTGGCCGTAGGGCTGGTGATCCCGTTGCAGATGAGCAAGAACCTTTTGAGCGCTCAGGTGATCAACGCGCCGCATTTGGCACCATTGGCCTATGTGCAGCCACTGCTCTGCGCCGTGGTGTTCGGGGCGGTGCTGTTGGCCGTATATAAAACCGCGCATTGGCGCCGGATGCGGCAGCCTGATCTGGTTGAGGGCGGCGCATGATCCTGCAACTTTACCTCTCGCAGCGTTATTTCAAAAACTTCCTCACCGTGTTGGCGATCTTTGCGGTGATCCACATGGTCGTGGATTTGACCGAACAGATGCGAAAAATCGCGCTCAACGGCGGGGATTTGGGCGATGCGCTCACGCTTGCGCTGCTCAATATGCCGTCAGCGCTTTATTCCCTCTTTCCGCTGGTTGTCATGCTGGCGACCTTGGTCTTTTTCCTGTCTCTGGCACGCAGTTCAGAATTGGTGGTGGTGCGGGCATCGGGGCGCTCGGCTTTGCGGGCCACGATGGCCCCAATTGGCGTGGCCGCCCTCATCGGGATCATAGGTCTTTTGGTGATCAACCCAATCGTGGCCGACACACAGATCGCGCATGAGCGTAAGTTGGCGCAGGTGCGTGGCGCACAGGAACGCACATTGGCCATCACGCAAGAAGGTCTTTGGCTACGCCAAGGCACGCGCGATCAGCAAACCGTCATCAACGCGCTGCGCGCCAATAGCGATGGCACGCAGTTATTTGACGTCACCTTTTATAATTTCGATACATTTGGCCGGATTGAACAGCGCATTGACGCCGATGAAGCGCGCCTTGGACTGCAATCATGGGATCTTACCCGCGCCAAGATCTGGGACTTAACCCAAACCAACCCCGAGGCCAGTGCAGAAAGTTTTGAAAGCTATGCCGTTCCTTCAACGCTGACGCGGGAACAAATTCTCGATTCCTTTGGGGATCCGAGCAATATCTCGATTTACGCCCTTCCCGATTTCATTACGCAGTTGCAGGAGGCGGGATTTGCGGGCCTGTCGCATCGGGTCTGGTTCCAGATGCAGTTGGCAAACCCCTTGATGCTGATGAGCATGGTCTTGATCGGTGCAAGCCTTACGATGCGTCACACCCGTTTTGGCCGCACGGGGCATTTGGTGCTCGCCGCGATTTTGTTGGGTTTTGGCCTCTATTTTCTGCGCAGCTTTGCCCAAGTTTTGGGTGAGAATGGTCAGCTTTCCGCCTTTATCGTTGCATGGACACCGCCCCTTGCGGGGTCGCTTTTGGCGCTTGGGGTGATTTTGCATATGGAAGATGGCTAAGACAGTAATGGATCGGCCCAATACATGCGGGGGGCATGAATTTCCCCTCGCTTCGCTTGCCCGCCTCTTGTAGGCTTGGCACAAATATAAAACGGGCGCTCTCACGCCGCCCCTCGCAAGAGTGACCGAAGAAGGACAAGATGAGTTCACATCACGTATCTTCCCCAATCTTGGGTAAATTCTTGGGCGCGCGCGCAGCGCGCAACCTGTGTTTTGGTGTGATCATGGGATGCGCCTGGGCGCTTGCCCCTGCACAAATGCGCGCGCAATCGCTCGATTTCACGCCCGTAATTGCGGTTAATGATAACGTGATCACCCAATATGAGGTGGATCAACGCGCCACATTTTTGGGCATCTTGAATGCACCAGGTGACCTACAGGCCCGCGCGCGCGATGTTTTGGTAGAGGAACGCCTGAAAATGGCCGCCGCCCAAGCAGCGGGGATCACAATCACCCAAGACCAGTTGATGATCGGAATTGACGAATTCGCCGCCCGCGCAAATTTGGACGGCCGAGGGTTGATTGATGCGCTTGAGAACGAGGGGGTCGCCTATGAGACCCTGCGCGATTTTATCAATGCAGGCCTTTTATGGCGCGAGATATTACGCAGTCGGTTTGGGGCACGCGCCCAAGTCTCTGAGGCCGAGATTGACCGCGCACTTGCGCTTGGCTCCAGCGGGGGCGGGGCGCAAATTCGTTTGGCGGAATTGATCCTGCCGATTGAAGGCAACGATATAGACACGCTGCGCGCTGAATTGCTGGCGATTGCCGAAGATGTGGACGGAAATCTGACGGCTTTTGCCGATGCCGCCCGCGCCCGTTCAGCCGCCCCTACCGCGGTGGATGGCGGTGCGTTGGATTGGCGTCCCCTGTCATCCCTGCCCCAAGGCCTGAGTGCCATGTTGATCACCTTGGATGTTGGTGACGTCACCGAACCCGTCCCTTTGGGGCCTGGGATTGGGATTTTTCAAATGCTGGGCTTTGAAGAGGCAGGATATCAATTCCCAACGCCGAGCAGTTATGATTACGCGACCATTCTGCTTTCAGGGCCAGATGCCGCCGCGCGCGCCGCTGAGATCGCCGCGCAAAATGACCGCTGCGATGATCTTTATGGCACCCTAGAAGGTCAGTTTGAACGGATCAGCGCCCCGCGCGCCGAAGTGCCCGCAGATATTGCGGCAGAGCTTGCTAAGCTTGACCCGAATGAAAGCTCGACCGCCCTGCGCCGCAACAATGGCGCCGACCTTCTGATGGTTTGGCTGTGCAATCGCACAGTCGAGCTTGAAGATGGCGCGCGCGAGGAAATTCGCCAAGCCTTGTTCTCGCAGCGCCTTGAGACTTATGCTTCTGGCTATCTTGAGGAATTGCGCGCGGACGCCATCATCCGTGATTTGGACTGATTCCATGGGTGCGGGCACGACCGGCCCCATTGCGCTCAGCTGTGGGGAGCCTGCGGGGATTGGCCCCGAGATTGCCTCAAAAGCGTGGCATGAATTGCGGGGGGAGGTTCCTTTTTTTGTCATTGGGGATGCGGATCATTTCAACGGGCATGGCGCACCTATTGTCAAAATATCTCAGGCAAGTGCCGCCTTTGCCGCCTTTGGCGATGGGTTGCCAGTTCTGCACCGCGACTTTGGCCCCGCCCGTGTGGCAGGCCACCCCCAAGCAGCCCATGCGCAAGCCGTCATTGACGCAATCGCGGAGGCTGTAGAGCTTGCCCAATCGGGTGCAGCGCGCGCAATTTGCACCCTGCCCATCCATAAACACGCCCTGCAACAAGGCGCGGGTTTCGCCTATCCAGGCCATACGGAATATCTCGCGGCCTTGGCGGGCGGGGTGAAGGTAGTGATGATGTTGGCCTGCGCAGAATTACGCGTTGTGCCTGCCACCATCCACATCCCCCTCAGCGCGGTTCCTGCGACTTTTACCGCCGATCTATTGCGCGATGTGATCCGCGTGACCTCGGACGCAATGCAGCGTGATTTCAATCTGCAGTCCCCACGTTTTGCCGTGGCGGGCCTCAACCCCCATGCGGGCGAAAATGGCGCCATGGGGCGCGAGGAAATCGCGTGGATGATCCCCTGTCTGGAGGGATTGCGCGGCGAAGGTTACCAGATCGCGGGGCCACTCTCCGCAGATACGATGTTCCACCCTGAGGCGCGCGCGCGGTATGATGTATCCATCTGCGCCTATCATGATCAGGCGCTGATCCCGATCAAGACGCTTGATTTCTCAGGGGGGGTGAATGTGACGCTTGGCCTTCCCTTTATCCGCACCTCGCCCGATCATGGCACGGCCTTTGATATCGCGGGCACGGGCCGCGCAGATGCCACAAGCTTGGTCGCCGCGTTGCGCATGGCGGATCAAATGGCACAGGCGCGCGCGGCATGATTGATACCCTCCCCCCCCTGCGCGAGGTGATCGCAACCCATGATCTGCGCGCCAAGAAATCCTTGGGGCAGAATTTCCTGCTTGATCTGAACCTGACCGCAAAAATCGCCCGCATCGCGGGGGATTTAAGCGAATGTGATGTTCTGGAAATCGGCCCTGGCCCTGGTGGTTTGACCCGTGGCCTTTTGGCCGAAGGGGCGCGGCGCGTTGTGGCGATTGAAAAAGACGCGCGTTGCCTTCCTGCGTTGGCAGAAATCGCCGCCGCCTATCCCGACCGTCTGAGCGTTCTCAATGACGATGCTTTGGCCGTGGATTGGGCGGCGCATCTGAAACCGCCGATCCGTATCATCGCCAATCTGCCCTATAATGTGGGCACCGAATTGCTCATCCGTTGGCTGATCCCGCCTGTCTGGCCACCACAATGGTCAAGCCTGACCTTGATGTTCCAACGCGAAGTGGCCGAACGTATTGTGGCGCGCGAGGGCAGCAAGGCCTATGGCCGCTTGGCCGTCTTGGCGCAATGGCGCTGTGAGGCGCGGATTGCGCTGAACCTGACACCCGAGGCCTTCACCCCACCCCCAAAGGTCAGCTCTGCGGTTGTGCATTTAACAGCACTTGAGGCACCGAAATTTCCCGCAGATCAAAAGGTGCTGGAGCGCGTGGTTGCCAAAGCCTTTAATCAACGCCGCAAGATGCTGCGCGCCGCGCTGAAGGGGCTTTGCCCAGATATTGAGGGTCGCATCTTGGCCGCAGGGCTGCGCCCGACTGACCGCGCAGAAACAGTCAGCCTTGAAGGGTTTTGCGCCCTCGCCCGCGCTGTCGCGGCCGATTAAGGCAAGAAAAACCCCCGCACCAAGGATGGCACGGGGGCAATGTCATGCAACAAGGTCACGCGCGATTATTCGCCTTGCGCCTCGCTTGGGGCTGCAACCATTGGGGCGGCATCGCTGCCTGCCTCGTCAGATTTGCGCGGGCGGCGGGGGCCACGCGGCGCGCGTTTCGCGCGAGGTTTGCTTTCGGGCGTGTCGACCAAGGTGCTGGCCTCTTCCCCATCACCATCGGCGGCAATCGCCAAACCATCCGTCTCACTGGGCATGAACTCTTGGCCTGCATCCTGCGAAGTCTCGGCCTCGTCCTCGTTCGAATACCCACGGCGATCATGGCCATTCTGGCCGCCATTATGGCTTTGCTGCTCTTCGCGGCGCGCGTCCATCTCGCGCTGCGCCTCGCTTAGGAGGCGGGAATAATGCTCGGAGTGCTGCAAGAAATTTTCAGCGGCCACACGGTCATTGCTCAACTGGGCATCACGGGCCAATTGCTGATATTTGTCGATGATCTGCTGCGGTGTGCCGCGCACCTTGCCCTCTGGGCCAGAGCTGTCAAACACCCGATTGATGATATTGCCAACAGAGCGGTTGCGATTGCCCTTTGACCGCGAGCGGTTCTTTGATGATCTCATTGTTCTTATATAGTCCAGTGTTGAATCCATCCACGGCAGGGTGTCAGGCGACCTAATGCCAAGTCCGTGCCAATATCCACGATCAGCCTGTGCAATCTGTGCCTTTGTCCAGAATATCGTGGCTGTTATTTCGGGGGAATGTCTTGCTAATTCCTCTCCCGCGTTCTCCGCTTGCCATGGCTGAGGGGCGCTTACAAGCGGAAAGTTGCAAAAACGGCGAAATTATCAGCTTTTTCGCCTAGGAAAGCATCGCTTGCGCCACCACAACACGCGGCTTGCCTGCCAAGTCATGGATGACGCGCACAGACCGAAACCCTGCTTGAGCAAAGATTTGCGGCACCGTTTCGCCTTGATCATAGCCGATTTCGACCATGACCCCCCCATCGCGCGCAAGATAGGCGCCTGCCTGCGCCGCGATCACGCGATATGCGCTCAGCCCATCATGACCATCGGTCAGCGCCGCAGCGCGCTCATGCAAGCGCAGCTCTTCGGGTAAACCTGCATAAGTTGCCTGATCAATATAGGGCGGATTGGATAGGATCAGATCAAACATCGCGGGCTCTGGCAGCGCCGCAAACCATGGGCCTGTGAAAAACTGCAACCGCCCCGCCACGCCATGGGTCTTTGCATTTTGTCGCGCGCGGGCCAAAGCCCCCTCGTCCAAATCGGTTGCAACCCCTTGCGCCTCTGGCCGCGCGGCAAGCAGGCTGATTGCAATCACCCCCGTGCCTGTGCCCAGATCAAGAAAGCGCGTAAAGCCATACGAGAGTGCGGCCTCTACCAAGGTTTCCGTATCAGGCCGCGGGGCCAAATCCCCCGCCCCAACCACGAAATCCAATCCCATGAATGCAGATTTCCCAATGATATGGGCCACAGATTGTCCAGCAAGGCGGGCCTCCACCACTGCCTCAAAATCAGTGATGTGATTTTGGGCGGCCAGATCGTTGAGACAGGCTGACAACCCCGCCCCTGACAGGCCTGCGGCATGCGCCAATAAAAGGCGTGCATCGCGCTCAGCCTCATCTTGGGGCAAGCGCTGAGACAAACGCGCGCGCGCGGCGGCGTAAAGATCCCGATAGCGCGCGCTCACCCGTCCATCTCAGCCAACAGGGCGGCTTGATCATGGGCGGTCAGCGCGTCAATGATCTCGTCCAAATCACCCGACAAGACCTGATCCAACTTATACAAGGTCAGATTGATCCGATGATCTGTCATGCGCCCTTGGGGGAAATTGTAGGTGCGGATACGCTCGGAACGATCGCCCGTTCCCACCTGACTTTTGCGCGAAGCGGCGCGGGCATCATCGGCCTTTTGCCGTTCCAGATCATAAAGCCGCGCGCGCAAGACCTGCATTGCGATCTCGCGGTTGCGGTGTTGTGACTTCTCCGACGAGGTGACGATGATCCCCGTGGGCAAATGGGTGATGCGCACGGCGCTGTCTGTGGTGTTCACATGCTGACCACCCGCGCCTGAGGCGCGCATTGTATCAATACGGATATCGGCGGCTGGGATATCGATATCAACATCTTCGGCTTCGGGCAGTACAGCCACAGTCGCGGCGGACGTATGGATACGCCCGCCTGATTCCGTTTCTGGCACCCGCTGCACGCGATGAACGCCAGACTCGTATTTCATTCGCGCAAAAACACCCTCGCCCACGATCCGTGCGGTCACTTCACGCACGCCGCCAAGCTCGGAGAGCTGCTGCTCGATCAATTCAAATTGCCAACCACGCGCCTCGGCGTAGCGTTGATACATCCGCAGCAAATCGCCCGCAAAAAGGGCCGCCTCATCGCCGCCCGTTCCAGGGCGAATTTCAAGAATGGCAGGGCGGGCATCGGCCGCATCTTTGGGCAAAAGCGCAATGCGCAATGAATATTCAACCTCAGGCAGCGCGATTTTCAGCCGTGCCAATTCGTCTTCAGCCAAGGCGCGCATCTCAGGATCGGCCAACATCGCCTCGGCCCCCTGAAGGTCAGATTTGATCTGCTGATATTCCTCAATCTGCGTGACCACAGGTTTCAGCTGCGCATATTCGCGACTGATTGCGGCAATCGCATCAGCGGCGGGGCCTGCGTTTAATTGCGCCTCGAGATACTCGAAGCGCTCGACAATTTGGCGAAGGGGTTCTGCTGGCAACATAGGCAGGGTTTGGCGAAGCGGCGCGGGCGCGTCAAGCCTGATTGATCAGCGCGCGTCCTGCAACGCAGCGAACCAATCGGCCACGCGTGCCGCATTCACCCCCAAATCGCTATAACCAAAGCGAGACCGCGAGAAGATCTGAACCCGCGTGCCCCCCTCATCGGTGGGATCAAGCGTTAGGCTGAGCGCGTCAGGAAAGCCCAACAAACGGCTGCGATAGACATAGGTGACAAAGCCCTGTGGTTGGCCTGCCAACAGAACGGCGCCATCGCTGGCGGCCTTCAGCGCGACATCTGCCGCCACATCCGCCAGATTGCGCGGCAACACCAAGGCCTCATCCCCCACCATTAGGGCGAAATTGGGGGTTGATGGCGGCACAGCCAAAGCGGGGCGAATATGATAGCGCGCGGCATCCATTGGCATCACGCGAAAGGCCACCGCCGCAAAAATTACGATGCCAAAAAGCGTTGCAACGGATATGAACAATTTGAACAGCATCTTTTACCCCCAACGATTTATCTTTACGCGAAGCCCATTTCATGCGACACGAGCGGCGCTAGTTATCTGATATCGCTCTTCTGTCCCTCTTTAAAGGCAACAGTGCAGCCTATCTCGCATGACGATTGCCAAGCTGCCACATGGTGTGGGCAGCATAATGACAGGAGACACGGAAATGGCCAATGGCACCGTGAAATGGTTCAATGCAACCAAAGGTTTCGGCTTCATCGCACCTGATGAAGGCGGCAAAGACGTATTCGTTCACATCTCTGGTGTTGAGCGTTCTGGCCTCAAAGGCCTCAACGACAACCAGAAAGTGACTTACGAGCTGGAAAAAGGCCGTGATGGCCGCGAAAGCGCCGTAAATATCACGCTGGTCTAAGGCATAAGCCTGATCCAGTTTGGATTGGAAAAGGTGGGCTTTGGCCCGCCTTTTTCTTTTTGGTTACGCGATTTTGGGCATAAGCCCGCCTGTCATGGCCTCGGACGCGCCCGTTTCTGCCGCCTCGCGCACCACATTGGCCAATTTGCGCAACTGATTGGAAAGCGGGCTTGTGCGCCGCCAAATAACCCCGATTTTGCGCGCAGGCGCAGGGGTGCGAAACCGCGCCAAGGCCACGCTCGCAGAGCGCGTCTCAACAGGCACAGCCATTTCAGGGATAAGCGTCACGCCAATCCCCGCCCCCACCATCTGCACAAGCGTTGACAGTGATGAGCCATCCATCACCTCGCGCGGGGTATTTGCGCCAAGCGTGCAAAAAGACAGGGCTTGGTCGCGGAAGCAATGCCCCTCCTCCAACAAAAGGAGTTTCATTTCGCGCAGGGAATTGGCATCGGGCACAGGCTTGCCCGCATCTTCGGGCGGGCGCACAAGAATGAAATCTTCTTGAAACACCTCCACCTCCTCAAAGCTGGGCTCAGATATGGGCAGGGCCACAATCGCCGCGTCCAACCGCCCTTCGGACAATTCCGAGATCAAGCGCGGGGTGATCGTTTCACGCAATGCCAAATTTGCCTGCGGGTAATACTGCCCCATCAAGCCCACCACACGGGGCAAAAGATATGGCGCAATGGTGGGGATCACACCAAGACGCAGGCGGCCCAAATCATCACCGCGCGCCGCACGCGCGCTATCGCCCAAATCGTCAACCTCGGCCAATATCCGCTGCGCGCGCGCCAAGAACCCAACCCCAAACGGGGTGGGTCGCACATGGCGGGCCGCGCGCTCGAACAGGGCCAGACCCAAACCATCCTCTAAGGCTTGAATTTGCATGGACAAAGCGGGCTGCGAGATCGCGGATGCGGCGGCCGCATTTCCAAAATGACCATGCTCGGCCACCGCGACCGCATATCGCAACTGTTTCAAGGTGATATTAGCCATAACAAAAACTGATTGCCTACATCAGAAAATCAAAATTAAACTAATCGCTCGATGATGCTAAAACAAGCCTAAGCGCCGTTTGCATGCGAATCCGTGCAACGGCCCTCTGATCACCGAGAACCGCACCCCGATGATGGGGCCTGCATGAGACAACCCAAAAGGAGACTGCCCTCATGGATGGAAATAACATTGGCAAATGCCCCGTGATGCATGGCGCGCAAACCGCGCTTGGCACAACTGTTACCGATTGGTGGCCAAATGCGTTGAACCTCGACATTTTGCACCAACATGATCGCAAGACCGATCCGATGGGCGAGGCTTTTGATTACCGCAAGCAATTGGAAAAGCTCGATATCGATGCGCTGAAGAAAGACATGCACGCGCTGATGACCGACAGCCAAGATTGGTGGCCTGCAGATTGGGGCCATTATGGTGGCTTGATGATCCGCATGGCCTGGCACGCGGCGGGCAGCTATCGCACCGCTGACGGTCGCGGCGGCGGCGGCACTGGCAACCAGCGTTTCGCGCCTTTGAACTCTTGGCCCGACAACACCAACCTGGACAAAGCCCGCCGCCTGCTGTGGCCAATCAAGAAAAAATACGGAAATTCAGTATCTTGGGCGGATTTATTTATCCTCGCAGGCAACATTGCTTATGAATCCATGGGCCTCAAAACCTTTGGCTATTCCTTTGGCCGCGCCGATATTTGGCATCCTGAAAAAGACATCTATTGGGGCGCAGAAAAAGATTGGCTGGGGTCTGAGCGTTATGCCGAAGATCGCGGGTCTGAGACATTGGAAAACCCGCTTGCGGCGGTTCAAATGGGCCTCATCTATGTGAACCCAGAAGGTGTGAATGGTCAGCCCGATCCGCTGCGCACCGCGCATGATGTGCGCGTGACCTTTGCCCGTATGGCGATGAATGACGAAGAAACCGTGGCCCTGACCGCAGGCGGTCACACAGTGGGCAAGGCGCATGGCAATGGTGATGCGGCCAATTTGGGTGCTGACCCTGAAGGTGCCGATGTGCATGAGCAGGGCCTCGGCTGGAACAACCACACCACCCGTGGCGTGGGCCGCGACACTGTCACCTCGGGCATCGAAGGTGCTTGGACAACTCACCCCACCAAATGGGATAACGGCTATTTCCATTTGCTGCTGAGCTATGACTGGGAATTAAAGAAATCCCCCGCAGGGGCATGGCAATGGGAACCTGTAAACATCAAGGAAGAAGACAAGCCCGTTGATGTCGAAGACCCATCTATCCGCTATAACCCGATCATGACGGATGCGGATATGGCAATGAAGATGGATCCCGAATATCGCAAGATTTCGGAAAAGTTCTATGCCGATCCTGAATATTTCTCGGAAACCTTCGCCCGCGCATGGTTCAAGCTGACCCACCGCGATATGGGGCCAAAGGCGCGTTATTTCGGGCCAGATGTGCCTTCCGAAGATCTGATCTGGCAAGACCCGATCCCTGCGGGCTCCACGACTTATGATGTGGATGCAGTCAAGGCGAAAATCGCGGCAACGGGCCTGTCCATCTCCGAGATGGTCGCGACCGCATGGGACAGCGCACGCACCTTCCGCGGGTCTGATATGCGCGGCGGCGCCAATGGCGCGCGCATTCGTCTGGCCCCACAAAAGGATTGGGAAGGCAACGAGCCGGCCCGCCTGCAAAAGGTGCTGGCCGCATTGGAACCCATCGCCGCGGAAATAGGCGCAAGCCTTGCGGATGTGATCGTTCTGGCGGGTAATGTCGGCGTCGAGCAGGCGGCCAAAGCCGCAGGTGTCGAGATCACCCTGCCCTTCACGCCAGGCCGTGGTGACGCCACCCAAGAGCAAACCGATATGGACAGCTTCGAAGTGCTAGAGCCCGTCCATGACGCGTTCCGCAACTGGTTGAAAGCGGATTACACCGTGCAACCAGAGGAGCTGATGTTGGATCGTGCGCAGCTTTTGGGCCTGACAGCGCCCCAAATGACCGCATTGATTGGCGGTATGCGTGTGCTTGGCACAAACCATGGCGGCAGCGCGCATGGGGTGTTTACGGATCGTGTTGGCACGCTGTCGACCGATTTCTTCGCGGCGCTGACCGACATGGCCTATAAGTGGGAACCTGCAGGGTCGAACCTCTACAACATAGTGTCTCGCAAAACAGGCGAAACAAAATGGACAGCCACCCGTGTGGATTTGGTTTTTGGCTCAAACTCAATCCTGCGCGCTTACGCCGAACTTTACGCACAAGACGATAATGCCGCGAAATTCGTGCATGATTTCGCCGCTGCGTGGACAAAGGTGATGAATGCAGACCGCTTTGACGCGGCCGCATAAAGCAGGCAGGTAAGAAAAGACAGGCGCGCGCCCCAAAAGGGCGCGCGTTTTTTATCTTTTACAGACCAGACCTGCCTGCTAGCCCTAGGCGCATGCAAACGGCACTTATATTGATCATTGCTTTGGCTGTTGCGGGTCTGTTGATCTGGCCACCCTTGGCAAAATCGACCCTCTGGCGCGCTATGGTTGGCGCTTGGCACAGATATGCTCGATGGGCAGGGTGTGATCCTATCCCCCGGGACAGAAACGGGCCCCGCAGCCCTGTTTTTGGTGTTTGGGCTGATTGTGACCGTGCAAGGTTTCGAAACGGTGCGGTATATGGGGGCAGAGTATGCCCCCGCGTTACGGATCCGCGCCATGCATATGGCGCTGCTTATCGCCACGCTGATCTATATGGCCTATCTTCTGCCCCTCAGCCTAATCTTTACGCCCGCCCCGCAAGCTGTCATTGAAACAGCCATTATCGACATGATGGGCCGTTTGGCCCCAATCCTTGCTCCGCTTTTGATGATTGCGGCGCTGAGTGCCCAGTTCAGCGCCGCCTTGGCCGATACGGGCGGATCAGGCGGGCTGCTGGCAGAATTGACCCGCGACCGCATCGGTGCGCGCCACGGCTATGTCATTTTGGGCGCAGTTGCGCTGATCCTTACATGGGTGGGCGATGTGTTTTCCATCATCGGCTATGCCTCCCGCGCCTTTGCCTTTTATTACGCGCTGCAAGCCGCGATTGCGGCGGCAGGCGCGGGCAATTGGCCAAAGCGCCTGTTCTTTTTTGCGATGGCCCTCCTGGGTGGGGCGATCACCCTATTCGGCACTTCGGGTGAATAGGGGCTCAGCCATTAAGCGCCCCACGCGCAAGGCGGGCCTAATCCCCGCCAATTGGCACATATGCCATGCCATCACTTGGTTGGACGACAGGGCAACGGCACCTGTCTCGGCCTCGATGGCATCAATGACATCTAAGGTGCGCAAATTCGTGCAGGATAAAAATACCGCTTCGGCCCCACCCCGTTGCAGCAGCGCCGTTGCCGCGCGGGTGACAGACGGGCCATCGATGAGCGCAACTGCATGTTCGCGCGCCTCGTTAAAGGTTCCGAACACGGGGCTTTTTACCCCTTGTGCCGCGACTACGGCGCGCAGGCGGCTTGAGACCTCGGGCACATAGGGCGACAAAAACGCCAAGCGCGTGATCCCCATATGACGGCAGGCCGCCACGAGCGCCGAAAGCGGGTCGGTCACATGGGTTGCGGGGCATCCTTTGCGCAGCAATTCAGCCACCCGCCCCGCCCCGATCACCGATGTCGCCGAGGTGCAACCATATCCCAATACATCAAAATCCAAAGCGGGCGGCATAAGGGCGGCGGCATCGCTTAGATGCCCCTCCATCGCAGCAAGACTGTCTGAACTGACGGTTTCAGCACTGGGGACACGGCTGATATACAGGGCCACTTCCTCTTGAGGCAAGATACGGCGCAGATCGTGTTCTAGCGTTTCATCGGATTGCAACACAACCATGCCCAACACGGCACGCCGCCCCAAAATAGGTGCAATAGTGTAGTCAAACACATCTTCCATGGCCAAGGGCCCCATGCGTGATCGCGATTACCATCTATGCTGCGGGGGTTTTGTGATAAATCATGCACGCCCTGCGACCTCTAATGGCCTATTTGCGCCGCTTTTGCCCCTTAGGCCAAGTCACCCATGCAATAAGAAAGACCAAGATAGAATTTTCTTATCAAGTGAAATCATCCATACGCAACTCTATGAATATGATAGCGTTTTCAACACTGCCAAGGGGCATGAGATCTGCAACCTATCTTATAGAAGCGTATTTATGCTGCATTGCTGCTACCCTTGGTGGTACCCGATTAGCCCGTTACAATCGCATAAACAAAGCGCAAACAGACCAACGCAAGGAAGAGGCCAAAGGCCAATTCCAAATGCCGCCGCGACAGGCTATGTGCCAATTTCACACCCAAATTAGCAGTCAGAAAGGTGGTTGGCACAAACAGGATCATCCCCAAGAAAGAGACATATCCGATGGCATCCATCGGTAAACCCTCTTGGCCGAGGCCCGCGATCATATAGCCAATCGCGCCGGGGACCGAGATCAAAACCCCAATCCCTGCCGATGTGGCCACCGCCTGATGAATGGGGCGGCCATGCAATGTCATGATCATATTCGAAATCTGACCCCCACCGATCCCCATCAGGGCCGACAAAAGGCCAATCAAACCACCATAGGAATAAAGCCCGGCCCCCGTGGGCAAATCAGCGCCCAAATCCCATTTCTTTGCACCAGAGATCATCTTGATCGCATTGGCCCCCGCCACCACGACAAAAACGATCTGAAAGATAAATGGCGGTGCAAAACGGGCCAAACCCGCGCCGATCAGCACACCTGCCAGAATGGGCAGCGCCCATGATTTCAACAGCGCCTCGTCTACCGCTCCGCGTGCCCGGTGGCCCATATAAGAGCGGATTGAGGTAGGAATGATAATGGCGAGTGAGGTGCCAACCGCCAACGGCATCCGTACCTCATCTGAGAGGCCCAAGAAGCCAAACACCTCATAAAGCACAGGCACAATCATCGCGCCCCCACCTACGCCGAATAGCCCCGCGAGCACGCCCGTCACTGCACCCGCTGCAAGCAGCATTACCGCCACGATGGCGAATTCCGCCGTCATGAAATCCATTTATTCACTCCAGAAAATGCGCAGCCCCCGTCACGGAATGTGCACGGCACGAGCGTCACTTTGGAGCCCATATACGAAAGCACCGTGGCGCTGCCAAGCGTAGAAAAGCATCTAAAGGGTGCCGTCAATCACGTAGGCCAGAATTTTCGCAACCTGTGCGGGCGTCTCAGTAACGGCAAAGGCCGCCGCATCAACCTCTTTTAGCGCGTGTTGATGATCTGCTCCATGCACCACAATCAGCGACTTGCCCAAGGCCGCAGCATATCCCGCGTCAAAGGCGGCGTTCCATTGTTTGTATTTCTCACCAAAGCGCACAACCACGATATCGGCATCTGCAATCGCCTTACGGGTGCGAATGGCGTTTATCTTTGCGCCTTTGTGATCGTGCCAGAATTTCTGATCCTCAGCTCCCAAAATGGCCACGCCGCAATCATCACTAGCGGCGTGATCGGTCACAGGCGCGGTAAAGCGAACAGACAGGCCCACTTCGGCACAGGCGGCGATGATCTCCTCGCGCCATGTCGTGTGAATCTCGCCCGAAAGGTAAACTGTTAAATCCATGGGTTCTCTTCCTGTCTCGTGGCGCGCCAGGCTGCCAATCCTGTGATCTTATCCCAAAGGGCCTGAGGCACATCCACCGATGTCTCCCGCACCCGCCCTTGGCCTGGAACACGCGCGCCCTCTTCTTCTGCCACAGCCTCCAACAGTCGCGTGATCCGCGCGCCAAACTGATCGCTAAATGTGCTCGCATCCATCGCAAAATAGAATTGCCCCAATCTATGCGGCGGCCCATCTGGCAATTTCAGCCCCCCGACATCCAACGAATTGACCGAGCCCGTCATCGCAGCGGCCAAGACCTCGGCCATAATGCCAAACCCCCACCCCTTATAGCCGCCCGCACTCAACAATGCGCCTTGCAAGGCCGCTTCGGGATCGGTTGTTGGGCGGCCTTCGGCATCTACGGCCCAACCCAATGGGATCTCCTCCCCTGCATATTTCGCCATGGTGATTTTCCCCAAAGCCACGGCCGAGGTTGAGAAATCAAAATGCACCGACAGCCCCCCTTGCCCATCAGGCACGGACATGGCGATGGGGTTGGTGCCGATGACGCGCCGCTTGCCATTTGGCGCCGCCACAACGGGCGAGGCGTTGGTAAAGCCGATGCACAGCTTGCCCGCTTGCGCGATTTGTTCGGTAAAATAACCAAGCGAGGTGCAGGTATGGCTTTGCGCCACGGCCAGCATGGCCACGCCTGTTTCATCCACCAGATCGCAGAATTGATCTTTGGCCGCGGCAAAGGCGGGTTGGGCAAAACCAAGCCGCGCATCCGACAAGATCGCAGCCGCCTTTGGACGGCTAACAACAGGCATGACCTGCCCATCAACACGCCCAGAGGACAATTGCACACAATAGCTTTCGACATATTGCAGGCCGCAAATCACATTGCCATGCGCCTCGGAATGGGCAGTAGCGCGGGCCACCTCCCCCGCCTGCCATGCGCCCGCCCCATGGGCCATGAGCGCGGCTTTGGTCACGGTTTCAATCTCGCTGATCGCCACTTGCGCCATGGCCGCCCTCCCTATGGTCGTTTTGTCAAAGGCTAAGGGCTTGGCGCAGGGGGTGCAAGCAAGTCCCAAAATGACTGCGCCACAGGGCTAAGATGGGCGGCGCAGTTCCTTATTTTACACAGCTCACGGCGGCTATGCGGATCATTAGGGGCAAAGAAGCGCAAGGCGGGGTCGGCTTCGGCCATCGCGGTTTGGGGCAAAATCGTGATCCCGATACCCGCCCGCACAAATGCCAAAAGTGCCGTGGTATTGCGCGCCTCAATGCGGCAATCTTGCAATCCTTCGGTCACGCTGGGGTGATCCACCAGATCGCAAAGCGGGTTGGCAATCAGCGGCTCGTGGATCAAATCTTGCCATTGCACGCCGCGCCCCTTGGTCTTCTGCGCAAATCGCCCGTCATGGCGCGCGACAATCCCCAAAGGGTCGCTCAAAAGGAGCTCCGCCTCAACGGATGGCGCGGCATTGGCACGCGGGGATTGCGAGATTATCCCAATATCCACCTCGCCCATTGCCACTTGTACAATCACACTGGCGGTGTCGCTGTCGCGAATATCAAGGCGCACATCAGGACGGGCCTGCGAAAAGGCCAAAACCGCGCGCGGCAAAAGCGTGATGGTCGCAGAAGGCACCGCCATGACCCGCACAGTTCCCGCCAAAGATCGCGCATGGCGCGCTATGGCATCGAGACTGCGGGTATAGGAATTGGCGGCGCGCCGCGCCTCCTCCAACACCAAACTTCCCAAAGGGGTGAGGCGATTTTTGCGATCCGTTTCAAAGAGGGGCGCGCCCACTTGGGCCTCAAGCTGTGACAGAGCCATCGACAGGGCCGATGGCGTGCGCCCCAATTTCTGGGCCGCAAGCGCCAAGGCCCCCTCTTCGGCCACGGCCAAAAACACGCGCAACATCTCTAACTTGATCATAGTTCAGAATTCTTGAAATTTATTTCAATAATTTGAGATTGCCTGAAGTATATCCCTCTGTCTAGGCTGAACGCGCGGTAACAAGGGACAGGTTTATGCAGGGTCAGAATTTCATCAATGGCATGTGGCGAGATGGCGTAGCGCAGATTGCGAATATCAACCCATCTGACACCAGCGATGTGATTGGCCATTTTGCCCAAGCCAGCCATGAAGATTTGACCGAAAGCTTGGCCGCGGCGCGGCGTGCACAGGCCGAATGGTGGGCCATGGGCATTGAGGCACGGCACAATGTGCTGATGGCCATTGGCACAGAGATGATGGCACGGGCCGATGAACTGGGCGAGATGATTTCCCGCGAGGAGGGAAAACCGCTCGCTGAAGGTCGCGGTGAGGCATATCGCGCGGGCCAATTCTTTACCTATTTCGCAGCAGAGGCGCTGCGCAATCAAGGCGACCATGCCGAAAGTGTGCGCGGCGGCATTGAGGTGGATGTGCGCCGCGAACCTGTAGGCGTTGTCGCGATCATCAGCCCCTGGAATTTTCCAATCGCAACGCCCGCGTGGAAAATCGCGCCTGCATTGGCCTTTGGCAATGCTGTGATCTGGAAGCCTGCCCACCTTACCCCTGCAAGCGCCGTTATGCTAACCGAGATTATCGCCCGCCAAAACATTCCCAACGGCCTGTTCAACTTGGTCATGGGCGCAGGGGGCACGATTGGGCAGGCTTTGGTGGAAAGTGCCGCGGTGGATGCCATCAGCTTTACAGGCTCGGTTCCCGTGGGCCGCGCCATTGCCGCATCAGCCATTCCCAATATGACCAAGCTGCAAATGGAAATGGGGTCAAAGAATCCAATACTCGTGATGGAGGATTGCGACCTTGATCTGGCTGTGGCCCATAGTGTGAATGCGGCTTTCGGGGGCACGGGTCAAAAATGCACCGCCGCCTCGCGTTTGATTGTGCATGAGAAAATCCATGATGCTTTTGTCGATAAATTAGTCGCGGCCACAAATAAGCTCGTGGTTGGCCCCGCCCTAGACAGCGCCACGCAAATCGGCCCTGTGGTGAGCGAAGCCCAGCTCAACAGCAATCTTGATTATATCGCCCTCGGTCAATCCGAAGGGGCCGAGCTTCTTTGTGGCGGAACCCGCGCTGAGGCGGAAACCACAGGCCATTTCATGCGCCCTGCGGTCTTTGCCAAGACCCGCAATGATATGCGGATCAACCGCGAAGAAATGTTTGCCCCCATCACATCGGCGATTAAGGTGGGCAGCTATGCCGAAGGGCTAGACGTTGCCAATGACAGCGAATTTGGTCTCACCGCAGGGATCATGACCAAAAGCCTTGCCCGCGCCGCCCATTTCCGCGCGCACATGCGGGCGGGCTGCGTGATGGTGAACCTTCCCACCGCAGGCACAGATTACCATGTGCCTTTCGGGGGACGGGGGGCATCCTCCTACGGGCCACGCGAACAAGGCCGCTATGCCGCAGAGTTTTACACGACAGTCAAAACCTCGTACCTTGGGGTCACGGGGGATTTGGAATGAGTGAAACAGGTGCGATGCATCCCGTGCAAAACCCGCTGATTGACGGGCTGCAATATGCCAATTGGTCGGAAAAAATCTTTCGCCAGATGCGCGAAGGCGGGGTGGATGCGGTGCATGTCACCATCACCTATCACGAGAATTTCCGTGAAACGGTTCTTAATATCGAAAAATGGAACCGCTGGTTCGAAACCTATCCAGACCTGATTTTTCAAGGCTTTGACGCAAGCGATATTGCCCGCGCGCGCGCCTCAGGGCGCACGGCAATTTTCTTTGGCTCGCAAAACCCCTCCTGCATCGAAGATGACATTGGGTTGGTCGAGGTTCTGCATCGCTTGGGTCTGCGGTTCATGCAATTGACCTATAATAACCAATCCCTGCTTGCCACGGGCTGCTATGAGGCCGAGGATACAGGCCTCACCCGCATGGGGCGCGAGGTGGTGGCCGAGATGAACCGCGTGGGTCTGGTCATCGACATGAGCCATTCGGGCGAACGCTCGACCTTCGAGGCGATGGAACACTCCACTCGCCCGATTGCAATCACCCATGCAAATCTGGCCAGTTGGCACCCTGCCTTGCGCAATAAATCCGATGATCTCTTACGCGCCCTTGGCCAATCGCGGGGGATGCTTGGCTTTTCGATCTATCCCCATCACCTGAAGGGCGGGTCTGCCTGCAGCTTGCAAAGTTTCTGCGACATGGTTGCGCGGGCCGCCGATTTGATGGGCGTCTCGCAGATCAGCATTGGAACGGATCTATGCCAAGATCAACCCGACAGCGTGGTCGAATGGATGCGGGTCGGGCGTTGGACGAAAAATATCGACTATGGCGAAGGCAGTGCCGCGCAGGCGGGGTTCCCGCCAATGCCTGATTTCTTTGCCGACAATCGCGATTTTGGCCGTTTGGCCGCAGGGCTGCGCGCAGCGGGGTTTGACGCGGGCAATGTCGCGGCAATCATGGGTGGAAATTGGCAGCGCTTTTTCAGCGAAAGTTTTGCCCCCGCTGTGCAGGCTGTCCCCAATACAAAGGCCGCGCAATGATGGATCGGGCGGCGCCCCATATCATGGGCCTTGCGCCGATTGCGCTGCGGGCGCCTGATACGGTCATGCGCCTCGCGCGGATGGGATCAGCCCACCCCACGCGGCTGTCATTTCTGCGCATCTTGCTGCGCCGCATTGAAACCGAAGGGTGGCGGTTTGAGCGGCGTATTTTTGATCTTGACGAAAATGGTGTTGGGTATGCCGTCTATTGCCTGCACGGGCCTAAGCGCAGTTATAGCCTTGTGGCCTTTGCCCATGATCTGCCTGCAGATCAACGTTCGGATCGGGTGATTGCGACTGCGTGGGATGCCACCTTTACCCTCTTTGATGGTATCCCCACCGCAGATGATATCACGCGGCTGAGCGCCAATGTGCCCCTGCAAGAGGCAGGGCGCATCAGCCCGCGGGAATTATCCCTCAGCCGCGCCAATCGGTCGGTCAGGTTGTTTGATCATGTTGTGGCCCGCTTGGCCACGGGCAAGCAGCCAGAACGCGATGCGCTTGATGAGGTGGGCTATTTAATGCGCACAACCGCCGTTTATGGCTCGTCCAAATTCGGGGCGGCGGAAAATGCCGATATTGCCACGCGGCCAGAATTATGCGCGCCGTTCCAAGCCGAGATGATGTCAGTTTGGCTGACCCGCAGCTTTACCATCGACCTTGTAAATCATCTGGCCCGCGCCAAAGGCGGGGCAGAGGCCACAACGCTTGCGCCCGCATTGGCCCGCAGTCTTGGGGTGGGAAATTCTACAGGTCTTGGCATGGCCCCGTTCTTGGTGCGTCACCCTGCCCTTTTGGACGCTTGGGTGCGGGTGCGCGAAAAGGCGCTTGCACGGGTGCGCGGCCAAAGACGGATGTCAGAGGCCGATTTGCGCGCGCTGATCGCGGGCTGCGAGGCCGCGCGCGACACGGGCGCGAAATGGCGCTCAAGTCACCCTGTGCAACTGGCCAAATTGGCAGATCTGCGAGGGGATTTAGAAAAGCTCCATCATCATCTCACCACAGGCCGCGAACATTGCGTGAAAGACCTGCCATGGAATGCGATATGGCATTGGGGGGAAGCGCATCTTAGCCTTGAGGGGCAAGAAATACTCTTGTCGATCCTGCTTGAACCCTGCGGCGCGCTGATTGACGATTTGGAAATGTCGCTGCGCGCAGACGAGCCACCCGCCCCCCCGATTGAGGGGCAAGCGCGGCTTGGCGATCTGCGCCGCGCGATTGAGGGCCGTTACGACTGGGCCTTGTCCTATGATTTCTCAACCCAAGAAGCACGAGCGCGGTTCTGGTATGTCTCGGAAGAAAAGCTTGAACCCCGCCTCGGTGCCCGCTTCGAGGAGGAGGGCGCAACCCGTGAAGCCCCCCTTGGCATCGCCTATTTGATCCGTCAGGCCTATGACGCGATGGCCGCCTACCCTGATGCCACGCCCGCCTATGCGTTTCTTTTGGCCCATCCCGAACACCGCCAAATTCTGCGCCGTCTACAATGGTTGGCGGGGCGCGATTATGGCGAGATTCGCGAAAACCTCATCGGCGCTGACATCCTGCCCATTGACATGATGCGCTATAAGCTGGCCTTTTTTGGGGCCAATCACTTTGATCCGCGCTCGGATAAGTGGCTGCGCATCAGCCTCTTTGCGGGGCAAGTTTTCCCTGAACATATCTGCGCACCCGCGCATGGGGGAGCAGATGCAGCTTAGCGCGGGGGAATGGGCCAGCTTGGGCATTAAGGCCGCGCGCGGCGCGGGCTATTCGTGGGGCTTGGCCGAGGAATTCGGCGCAAGTTTGGCGACTTTAGCGCAATGGGGCATCAACGGCGCAGGCCCTGCCCTTGCGTTATGTGCCGCGCAGGCGGTTTTGGGTCTGCCACAGATGACCGAGATTAACGGGGGCGTTTGGGGGCAAGCTGGCGCACCGATTTGCCCTGTCACAACGGGCGCGCTGATTTGTGATCTTGGGACGAGCCCGCAGGGTCTTTTTGGCTCAAGCCCCGTGACGCTTGCCGCTGTGGCCGAGCCGCTGATGCTGCTGCCGCTAGTGGATGGGCTGGCTGCGCGCGCGGGCCGCGCGGTGCAAATTACAACGCCCAAAGCCGCGCTTGTTTTTGGCGGGCTTGTCCCTTTGGCTGCGCGCGACATCACCGAATTTGTAGATAACGCGCGCGGTCACACCCTGACCCTCTGCGCCAAACCAAGCCCCTATGGCGCATCTGTGCTGCGCGCTCCCTATCCCCCGAAAATCACGCCACAGGCCTACGCAAGCCTTGATCGCTTTGCGCTTGCAACAACCGTGCCCGCCACGGCGCAATCGCGCGAGACGGGCGCAGGTGCGGGCTTGAGCGACAATGATTAATGAGAAGGATACCAAACAGCCCACCGCGGAGGTGGCAAAAAGACCAAGACGCTCTTGCTAAAAAATATTCAGTTTGCACGAAAATTTCAGCCTCACATGGTTGATCGTCGTGCCGAGACCGGCATGCTAACCCCATGCCAAAAATTGGGTTCGGCGCTGATCTTGCGCCGAGGTCGGACACTAAAACCGAGAATGTCGCAATTGCGTGCAAAATGTCGGTTGAAGAACCTGAAAACCTACAAGTTCGTTGTGAACTTGAAACACCATCTGGGAGGTAATTAAAGATGAAGAAGTTTGCTTATACATCCGTGGCGGCCCTCATGCTGTCCACAAGCGGCGCATTTGCCTGTGGTCAGGTCAGCGTTGGCGCAATGGGTTGGGCCTCGGGCGAGGCCTTGGCGGCGCTGACGGGCTTTGTCCTCGAGCAAGGCTATGGCTGCGAAGTAACCATCGTGCCAACAGACACCGTGCCTGCGGTGACATCTTTGGCCGAAAATGGTCAGCCGGACATTGTTCCCGAGGTTTGGGTAAACTCAGCCACTGTGTATGCTGGTCTTGAAGCTGAGGGTAAAGTCATCACAGCCTCGAACACATTCTCAAACGGTGGAGAAGAAGGTTGGTGGATTTCCACCGCTGCTGTCGAAGCTAATCCTGAACTTGCCACAATCGAAGGTGTCTTGGCCAATGCCGAATTGGTTGGTGGGCGCTTTAACAATTGCCCCGTTGGTTGGGGCTGCCGCATTGTAAACGATGCGTTAAAAGTTGTATTTGATCTTGAAGGAAACGGGATCGAAGTGTTTGATCACGGCTCTGGCGCAAACCTTGCTGCATCAATCGCAGCAGCAGACGAAGCCGGCGAACCGTGGTTCGGCTATTACTGGGGTCCAACTGCGATCTTGGGGAAATATGATCTGACCAAGGTTGACCTTGGCCCAATTGACGGCCCACAGCATGCGATTAATCAAAACGCAGATGCAGACCCTGCAACTTGGGGGCCGTCAGATTTCCCTGCGGCTACTGTTGTTAACGCTGTCACTGCAGATTTGGCCGAACGCGAGCCAGACGTTGCTGATTTTATGCGCAATATGGAAATGCCCAATAATATTGTTAGTTCGATGCTAGCATGGGCTGAAGAAAACGGCGCATCTGCTGATGAAGCTGCGGCCTGGGTTTTGACCAACCACAGCGACATGATCCTTGGCTGGATGTCAGAGGATGCAGCTACGCGCGTTTCAGCGCTTCTGCAATAATCCAAAACCAATGACAAAGGTCAGCGCCGCAGGGCGCTGACCTCTCTCATTTTTGCAAGGAGGGTAACTTATGGCGTATGATTGGATATTCAGCGCGCTTGGCATGACAGACGCCTGCAAAACCGATAGCGGGCCACTTTTGTCATTGTCATCTTTGCGCAACGAAGCGCCAAACCCATGGGATTTACCCTTTCCTTCGCTTGATACACTTAACGAGGCCTGTGCCGCCTTTCCAAAAACACGGGACTTCACCGCCGCATTAGAAGATGGTTTCCTCTACATACGCCCCGCCCTGCGCACTATTCTTGATCCGCTGACCCAGCCCCTGTCATGGGCGCTAGATGGCGCTTTAACGCTGTTTGTGGAAATGCCGTGGTGGATTTTGGTGCCGCTTTTAATCTTGGTGGCCAAGCTTTTGTCGAATTCCTACAAGGTCGCGGGCATCGTGGCGACGTCTTTCTTGTTTTTACTCTTCGTCGATTACTATGAATTCGCCATCCAAACCCTGTCGATCATATTTGTTTGTACGTTGTTGTGCGTGGCCTTCGGGGTGCCGCTTGGAATTGCCATGTCGCGCTCAGACAGGTTCCAAAACGCAATAATCCCGATTTTGGATATGCTGCAAACCTTGCCGACCTTTGTATATCTGATCCCCCTCATTTTCTTGTTCAATATCACCGAACCCAAGCTCTATGGTCTTGCGATTATCCTCTATGCGATTGTGCCTGTGGTTCGCCTAACCAATTTGGGCATTCGCCTTGTGGATCGCGATGTAATGGAGGCGGTCACAGCCTTTGGTTTAACGGATCGCCAGAAACTCTATCGCGTGCAAATCCCGCTTGCCCTGCCCAATATCATGGCGGGTGTGAACCAAACGATCATGATGAGCCTTGCGATGGTGGTGATTGCCTCGCTCGTGTCAGCCCCGGGTCTGGGAACATTGGTTCTCGATGGCATCAACAACCTACGCCTTGGTGTTGGATTTTTGGCGGGTTTTGGCATCGTGTTGATCGCGATTATGCTTGATCGCGTCTCCAAGGCCGCCTTGGCACGTATCGACAAGTCGAACAAATCATAAGCACCGCAGAAGGGACTAAGAAACCATGGCTTTGGGTGACGTGAAAATCTCGGTGCAAAACCTATTCAAAATCTACGGCCACAATCCGCGCGCCGTGCAGGACAAGGTGTATGATGGCATCGACAAATCCGCCTTCATGCAGGAAACGGGGCATGTTCTGGCGTTGAATAATATCAACGTGGACATGCGCGAGGGGAAAATTACCGTGGTGATGGGCCTGTCTGGCTCTGGCAAATCCACGCTGATCCGCCATCTCAACCGATTGATCGAACCGACCTCAGGGCAGATCTTTCTCGATGGCACAGATGTTTTGGCCATGGATGAGGAGGCGCTGCGCAATTTGCGGCGGCGGTCTATGTCGATGGTGTTCCAGAAATTCGCGCTTTTGCCCCACCGCACCGTATTGGCCAATACAATCCTTGCGCCCGAGGCGCGCGGCGAGAATATCAAACAAGCCGAGGATGAGGCGCGCAAATGGTTGGCCCGTGTGGGTCTTGAAGAGATGGAAGACAGCTATCCAAGCCAGCTTTCAGGCGGGATGCAGCAGCGCGTCGGTCTGGCCCGCGCTTTAACCTCAAACGCCGATGTGATGCTGATGGACGAGGCATTTTCCGCGCTTGACCCGCTGATCCGCACCTCGATGCAAGATTTGCTGTTGGAATTGCAACGTGACCTGCACAAGACCATCATCTTCATCACCCATGATTTGGACGAGGCGTTGAAACTGGCCGATCACTTGGTAGTTTTGAAAGACGGCTATATCGTACAGCAGGGCGACCCGCAGGAGATATTGCTGCGCCCCGCTGCACGCTACATTGAGGAATTCATCCAAGACATCAACCGCGCCCGCGTTTTGAAGGTGAAATCCATCATGAGCCCCGCCAAGACAAAGCGCGGCTGCGGTGATGTCGTGCAGGGTGATGATACGCTAGAGGCGGTCATCAACGCCCATAAGGGCCGCATTGATGGCACCTTTGCCGTCTCTGACCCAAACGATTCCACCAAGATCATCGGCAAGGTGAAGATGGAAGATATCTATCGGGCTTTGGTGCGCCCACAGATGCAACATGATTAAGTAAATTAATTCATAGCGGGGCAGTTTTGCCCTGCCTCGATGATCTATGTCAATCTATTGCGCGGCGCGCGCGGTTTGCGCTAATTTACACTCCGCCCAAAGATCAGACAGGGCCTTGACCAAATGATTCATCGCATCTGCGTCGTGAACAGGGCTTGGGGTGATGCGCAGGCGCTCTGTGCCTTTGGGGACTGTAGGATAGTTGATCGGCTGGATATAGATGCCATGCTCATCCAAGAGCCTGTCTGAGATATAGCGGCATTTCACAGGATCACCAACCATGACGGGAATGATATGACTGTCATTGGCAAGATGGGGAATGCCCGCTGCATCCAGGCGCACGCGCAAGTCTGATACCCGCTCCTGATGAGCCGCGCGTTCCGTCTGGCTTGTTTTAAGGTGGCGTACAGCGGCGCAGGCCCCAGCCGCAACCGCGGGCGGCAAAGCGGTGGTAAAGATAAAGCCACTGGCAAAACTGCGTATAAAATCGACTAGTGCGGCGCTGGCGGCAATATAGCCCCCCATCACGCCATAGGCCTTGCCAAGCGTGCCCTCAATCACGGTCAGACGATCCATCAACCCCAGCGCTTCAGCAATCCCGCCGCCTCTTGGCCCGTAAAGACCCACGGCATGCACCTCGTCGAGATAGGTCATCGCGCCATAGCGATCTGCCAAATCACAAATCGCGGCAATGGGGGCAACATCACCATCCATCGAATAAACTGATTCAAAGGCGATTAATTTGGGCTGCTCCAACGGCAGGGCCGCCAATTTCGCCTCAAGATCTGCCAAATCATTATGCGCCCATATGATCTTTTGCGCGCGCGAATGACGGATGCCTTCAATCATTGAGGCATGATTGCCTGCATCTGACAGAACAACACAATCAGGTATCTGCGCTGCCAATGTCCCAAGGGCCGCCCAATTTGACACATAGCCTGAGGTGAACAACAGCGCGGCCTGTTTGCCGTGCAGATCGGCTAATTCCGCCTCAAGCGCGACATGGGCGTGGGTTGTGCCCGAGATATTGCGCGTGCCGCCCGCACCCGCGCCCGTACGCTCAAGCGCGTCTTGCATCGCGGCAATCACATCGGGGTGTTGACCCATACCTAAGTAATCATTTGAACACCACACCGTGATGTCTCGCGTGCCGCCCTTGTGGTGGTTTTGGGCATGGGGAAAAGCGCCCCGCTTGCGTTCAATATCCGCGAAATAGCGGTAATTGCCTTCGCTGCGCAGCCTGTCGATTTTGGTCGCAAAAAATTTATCGTAATCATAGGCGCTCATTGGTCGCGCGCCTCTAGGATGATCGCGTCCAACAATGCCTCGACCTCTTGCATTGGCCCATCGGGATAGGTGCGGTGACCAATTTGCACGACACCATCCTTTGAAGTGACAAAGATATTATAGGGGCAATGCGCGATATTCGTGGGATCCGCCTCCATCACGCGGCGCGACACAGCGGCGGAGCAAAATAAGAAAATATCTGCCTGATCAAAAATCACCACATCGCTGCCGATATCAGCGGCGGTGCGGTTCAGCATATCGCCCGTATATGAGCGATAATCAATGACCAAGCCTCGCCCGATAATGGTGTTCTCCACCGCAAAGGTAGCATCTTCGAAACTGCCGTCATACTCGAAAAACACCGCTTCTTGCGCGCAGGCCTGTTGTGCAGCCAGAGCTGCGACAAGGCCAGTCATAAGACCAACAAAGAGACGGGGGGCGGTGCAGCACGACATAGGCCGTAGTCCTTTAACAAATTGCAGGCAGGGGCGCTCTACGCCCCTGCCCTTCTGGTGGTGTTATGTCAGGCAGTGCCAAACATATCTTCAGTAATCGCGTCATACCAACCAAGGCTTTCCCGATAGGTAGCCTCGCGGGTTGCAGCGTCCTCATCCACTTGGCTAACGAACCCGTCAATTTTTGCGATTTTTTCATCGGTCGCTTCGTAGGTTGCACCAACTTTGATACCATCATTTGTATCAATCAGAGACCAGCAGGTATTCGCAAAACGTGCGGGGAACGCTCGGCCGCCTGCAAGATCAGCGACAATAGAATTGGCACAAACTTTAGCCTGGCTGTTGGCAGAAAAACCTGACTTCGGCATATCACCCTGTGCAGCAGCATCTCCCAGAACATGAACATTTTCATCAATTCTAGATGCTAAATTATATGCTGAGACAGGCGCCCAGTTACCATCAGTAACACCCGCTATTTCCGCGATCCGGCCCGCACGCATCGCAGGTATCACGTTGCAAACGTCAACTTGTTGCACTTGGCCATCAATTGAAACAGTCATCGCGCTTGGATCGACGGCTACATTTGCCCCCCCAAAATCTGGGCCAATGCGTTCGATCATGCCATTGTAGTGGCGTTGCCAACCGTCTTCGAACAAACCCTGTTTTGAAAACGTTTCTTTTGGGTCGACGATCAAGATCTTAGCTGTTGGATTTGTTTCCTTGAGCATATGAGCGACCATTGAAACACGCTCGTATGGCCCTGGAGGGCAGCGGTATGGGTTGGGTGGCGCTACCATTGCAAATACGCCGCCTTCGCGCATGTTGGCCAGTTGAGCCTTCAATAGCTCGGTTTGGCTGCCCGCTTTGTAGGCATGAGGCATAGCGTTTTGAGACGCTAAGGACCAACCTGGGACACTGTCTTCAATGAAATCGATGCCAGGGCTCAATACCAAACGGTCGTAACTAAGCGATGCACCACCGGCAAGTGTTACCGTTTTCGCCTGTCGATCTACATCTACTGCCCAATCATGTACGACATTGATTCCATAATCGGCAGCCAAAGTGCCGTAACTGTGGCCTAGGCTATCAATTTCTCTGAACCCACCTAAGTACAAATTCGAGAAAAAGCAGGTGTAGTAACTGCGAGTTGGCTCAACCAATGTCACGTTAATAGCGCCCTGGCTGCCATTCGCAATGTAGCGAGCAGCTGTGGCACCACCTGCACCACCACCAATCACAACAACGTTGGGTGCAGCTTGCGCTCGAGCGAGCATCGGCGTAGCCAAAGTAGCAGAAACCGCAGCTGCGCTACCTAGAAACTGTCTTCTATCAAGTGGCATTCCAAATTCCTCCCTTTTGGTCACCGGTTTAGTTGAACATTACTATTCAATGGTCGTAAAGTATGCTGCCAGAGCAGCGATCTCTTCATCTCCCAACCTATTGGCAATCATGGCCATTACTTGATGCTCACGCTGACCAATTTTGTAGCTCATTAGCGAATGTACGAATGTTGAGGGCGCAAGGCCAACAATTGACGGAATATCGCCGCCCGATTGCGCCGCATGACAGGCGGTGCATTCTGATGACAGATACTCACCATAGGCATAATCGCCCTCAATCGCCAAAATCGCTGCGATTTCTGGGGGCACATCCTCTGTGCTTGTTGGAGTGGCCGTACTGTCATAATTACCCGCCTCCGCTACGATATAGGCTACCAAATCTGCACGGCTGTCGGGGTCGCTGATCCCGCGAAACACCATACGAGTGCCACGATAGTACCCTTGAGGATCTTCAAGAAAGCGGTTGAGGCGGTCTTCTGTCCAAAGCTCGCCCTCATTGCCCGCCTCGGTCAGCGTATCAGAATAGCGGTAATCCGAAAGCCCCCCAACGGGGCGACCCATCAAACCATCCAGATGCGGGCCCACGCGATTGATTGCACCATCCCCAATCATGTGACATGCGGCGCAGGGGCGAAACGCCGCCTGCCCCGCAGCCGGGTCACCCTCGGGCATTGCGGGGGAGGATTGCATTGCCCAAGACATCAAAGCAAAGGCAAAGAGCCCTTGTTTCCCCATCGCCTACTCCCCACCTTCGGTGCGCAGATAGGCGATAATGGCCTCGGCATCTGCCGCATCCCGCAATCCACGGAAGGCCATGCGGTTATTTGGAAGATATCCGCGCGGATCCATCAGATAGGCAGTCAGTGCCTCATCATCCCACACCAGACCATCGGCGCGGGCCTGTTCAAAGGCAGGGGAATAGCGGAACCCTTCGGCATGGGCCGCGGTCGCCATATAGATGCCGTTAAGCTGCGGCCCCGCACCATTGCGCGCGCCCTCGCCCACTTGGTGGCAAGAGCGACAGGCGCGGAAGGCTTCCTCACCTGCGGCAATCAATTCTGGGCTTGGGCCTGTATCTGCGGGCGCGGCCTCTTCGGCGGCGGCGGCAACCTCAACCACCTCAGCGGCGGCGGCATCGCCCTCGGTTTCTGGGGTTACATCCAAAACCGCCGCGCGTGCCGTGATCTCGACACTCTCTGCGCAGTTTTCCATACAGACCGCTTCGCTGAACATGGGCAATTCCACCTCGGCGCGGTCATCCATGAAGAAATTCTCTTCATTGGGCAAACGCACCTCGAGGAAATTGTCATTCGACAATTCGAAATCGTCATCCACGAGATCGTTGGAATACATGATATAGGCCACAATCGCGTAGACCTCATCATTGCTGAGGCTCTGAGCATTACCATAGGGCATCGCGCGGTGGACATAATCCCACACAGTCGACAGATAAGGCCAATATGACCCGACTGTCTTGTTGGGGTCTTCGCCTTGCAAAGTGCCAAAACCACCTGCAATCACGGGCCAACGGCCACGGGCCTCGCCAAAGTCACCATGGCAAGCCGAGCAATTATCAATCCATAATTCTTCGCCCGTGAACACATCACCCGACCCAACGGGCAGGCCCAGACCATCGGGGCGCACATCAATATCCCATGCCGCGATTTCTTCGGGCAAAGCGGTGCGACCCAAACCATAGCCGCCATCCCGAGAGGGGGCCGCATTCTCAGCAAGCGCAAAGGTTGCGCCCCCCATCAACAGGGCTGCGGAAAGACTGATTACCTTATTCATCTTATCCAACCTCCACATTTTCCGCATTGCCGTTTTCATCCACCGCCCAAGTCTGGATCCCGTTATTGTGGTAGATGGAGTTCTCGCCGCGCACATGGCGCAGCATTTCCTTGGTGGGCTGCACATAGCCCGTGCTGTCATGGGCCCGGCTTTGCAACAGCAAGGGCCGCCCATCCCAATCAAATTCGAAATAGAAGCGATGCATGGACTTGTCTAAGGATGGCCCTGACATGCGCGCTTGGTGCCAATTAATGCCACCATCCAGCGTCACATCAACACGCGGAATTGTGCCGCGACCCGACCAAGCTACCCCCGTCAAAACAGTTGGGCCAGTCCCATGGGTGATGGGGGCCTGGGGGCTTGGGTTGGTGATGACAGATTTTGCATCCATCTCCCATGTAAAGCGCCGCGCCTGACCATTTTCGAGAAGGTCAGTATATTTCGAGGTTTCCTCGCGGTGATGCCATGGTTGATCGCCCACTTCGATGCGGCGCAACCATTTCACCCACATATTCCCTTCCCAACCCGGCACGACAAGACGCAGCGGATAGCCCTGTTCAGGGCGCAGTGCCTCGCCGTTCATCTTGAAGGCGACAAGACAATCATCAAGCGCCTTTTCCATAGGGATGGAACGGGTCATGCCCGAGGCATCCGCCCCTTCTGGCAGGATCCATGTGCCATTTGTTTTCACCCCTGCCTCTTCAAGCAGCAGGCGCAAGGGCACGCCTGTATAGACCACGTTATGGATCATCCCATGGGTGAATTGGCACCCGTTCAACTGCGCGCCACGCCATTCCATCCCTGAATTGGCCGCGCATTCGAGGAAATAAACGCGGTTCTCACGCGGGAAGCGCATGATGTCCTGCATGGTAAAGACAAGCGGATTATCGACCAAACCGTTGATCATCAGGCGATGATCTTCGGGGGCGATTTCGGCCACCCCGCCGTGATGGCGCTCAAAGCACAGGCCATTGGGGGTGATGATCCCATCAAGCTCATGCAGCGGCGTGAAATTGACCGATGACACGCTATCGGCGGTCAGCCATGGCACATTGCGGCGCACCACATGGGCCTCATGCGGGGATGGCATACCATAGGGCGCGGCATCCACGCCGGGCCCGAGATACTGTGTCCAAGGCTGCATTTCCGTGATCAATGGATCGGGGGCCGCCTGCGCGTAAACCTTGCCTGCAGCAAGAGCGCCACCTGTAACTGCGGCCCCTTTCAGGAATTGCCGCCGCGAAGGGGTGAAACCATCGTCTTTAGCCATGTCAGCTCCTTCAATAATCAAAGCGGGCGAGGCTTAGCCCGCAACAACATCCACGCTGGTGTTGGGGTTAACTGTGACGGTGCCTTGCGCACGGATATGGTCTTCGACCACATCCCAAATCGCAGGCCCTTCGGTTCCTTCATTCACGCTGGCCCAACCCGCCACGACATAGGAGGCAGCAGGGTCGATGCGTTCGCCTGTTTCGAGCAGGGTCATCTCGGAAATACGGCTGCCCGCTGGCGCGTTGACATCAATCCGATATCCCATACCGCCCACGCGAACCATATCGCCGCCCTGTTGGTAATAGGGGTCTGGGTTAAAAATGTTATCGGCCACATCTTCCATCACAACTTTTAGGAATTCGCCGGTCATCTCAGTGCGATAGGCCTGCGGATAGCTCATGGCGGTCGCGTTATAGATATCTTCGCGCTTGATCTCTTGACCCGGCAGCACGCTTGGCCCCCAACGGAAACCGGGGGATAGGGCGATCTGTGCGTCCCGTTGACTGATCAGGGCGTTACAGATCACATCATCCCATGTGCCGTTAAAGTTACCGCGGCGATACAATAGCGACCCCGCGGTGCCGATCACCTCGCCCATCTCGGCCTCAAAGGGCGCGCGGGTCTGCGCAATCAAGGCCGCCATGTCAGGATCAGGCGCAATCACATCTGAGAAAATCGGGATCAACCGATGTGTCAGGCCTTGCAGCGCGCCATCGCGCACGTCCAAATCAACGCGGCTGACGAATTTGCCATGACTGCCCGAGGCGATGAGGAATGTATTGCCCACCTGAACGGCGTCAGGCAGCGCATCATGGGTGTGACCTGTCAGGATCACATCAATTCCAGGTATATCGCGGGCGAATTGGCGGTCTGTGTCAAAGCCATTGTGAGACAGTAGAACGACCACCTCAGCACCAAGGCCGCGCACCTCCTCGACCACTTCGGCGATGCGTTCACGGCGCAGCCCGAAACTATATTCAGGGAACATCCAACCTGGATTGGCGATTGGCATATAAGGGAAGGCTTGCCCAATCACCGCAACCATGGTGCCGCCGCGCTCGAACAATTTGTAATCGTCAAAAACGGGTTCATCCCATTCAGCGTCAAAAATATTCGCGCCCAAGAAGGCAGGTTGCAGCGAATTTTCGACAATCTCATGCACGCGGTCAGAGCCCAGCGTGAATTCCCAATGCGAGGTCATGGCATCCACGCCAAGCGCGTTGAAAAGATCCACCATATCTTGGCCATTGGTGCGCAAAGCGGGCAAAGACCCCTGCCATGTATCGCCCCCGTCCAAGACAATCGCATCAGGCCGTTCGGCGCGAATGGCGTTGACCACAGTCGCGATGCGGTCAAGCCCGCCCATGCGGCCATAACCTTGGGCAAGGGCCGCGAAGTCACTATAGGTCAGCGCATAATCCAGATGACTGCCCTGAGAGATGCCATAGGCCGCGCGAAAATCCGCGCCCGTCAAATGCGGAACCTGCCCCAAGGCAGAGCCTACGCCCAAGTTGAACTCGGGCTCGCGGAAATAAATCGGTTGGGTTTGCGCATGAATGTCAGTGATATGCACCAAGGTGACATTCCCTGCCCCGCCTGTGCCAATCAGATCTTCCTGTGTCAGAGCTTGTTGCGCGGCAAGTTTGGCCCAATTGCCAAAGCCCGATGCGCCATAAAGCGCAGTCGTGGCCAAAGCAGCTTGAAGGAAATGACGGCGTGCGATCATGTTCTGTCACTCACATTCTAAAAATTGCATATATTTAGATACAAAATGCCCGCCTCAGGATGCCTGAGGCGGGCAAACAGTAAATCAGTTTCGAACCGACGGCCCCTCGACTGTCAGACCATTGCCACGCGATGCAACGTAAAGTTCCAGCGCAACAAATTCATCACTGCCGATCGCATAGGTTTCTGCGCGTGTATCACGTACACACCCACGGAAACGGTTTTGGACACCATTAAGTCTCGCATTCTTCAAACGATACGTCGGAAAACCATTAATCTGGCCCTGACTTAGGTGATCGGCACGAATACGATTTCCATAATTTTCTTCATGGCAATTAGCACAACTTAATTCCAGCTGCCCAAACCGTGTATAGTATATTTCACGTCCTAACTCCCAAGTTTCATGGGCAGGGCCGTCGATTGCCACGTCGACTATTTGACCGCGTCCAACGGATGCAATGAACGCAGTGATATCAAGCATATCACCAGAATTAATACCCCAAGGCTCTTCCATACCCATTTGTTCAGTTTGGCATTCCCGGACTTGCATTTCCACTGTTTGGACTGCACCGTGCTCTGCATCCCATTTAGGATATGTGGCACGAACATTCGTCAAATCGGAAGATTGATGACATGAAGCGCAGCTCTGCCCATCAGCACCCATAGCCGTGTTGAAAAGCTGTTCGCCGTTTTCAACAAACAACATCCCAGGGTTGTCAAAATCATCCGCTTGCATAGCTTGGGTTTCATCAGCACGGAATACCCAGCCGGAGTAAATGGTGGAAACTGCTCCCTCCAAATGAGCAGGCGCTGCGGTTCGCACCACCATTTCGATTTCACCATTCACCACGAGATCTGCATCTTCGTCAGCATGCAAAATGCTCGATGATGCTGCCATCCCTAATGCAACGGCGATAGTCGCGATTTTGGACTTAGTGTTCATTCGTTGCTTCCTCCCTCGTGCTGACAATAATCAGCTTACTGAAATCTCAGAACTCTCTTCATAAACCGATCCATCGTCGTCATACCAAGTGAAGTTAAAGGTTCCAGACTCAGTAACCTTTGCTTCGAATTGGAGGTAAGGATTTGTAGATATCGATGGTTCCAAAGTAATATCGACAACCACTTCATTGTTTAGGGTGCATACAAATCGGTTGATAATTGAGCGTGGTATTACTTCACCATCTCCATTTCGACGCATACCGCTTTCCATCGGATGGCTAATAAGCGTGCGTACGGATACAACCTCGCCTACCGAGGCCTCACGAGGCGCACGAACACGTGCTGTTACATTCTCTGCCATTTTAATCTCCGTTTCTCAGCCGCCGCAGCCACCGATTGTAACCTTTACATTAGAAACAGCCTTCGCGAAGGTCCCATCAGACATCTTAGCGATGGCTATGACGTCTTGCTCACCCGCAAGACGAATACGGGTTGTGGCAGCTTGCGAGCCTGCGGCCGGGCCAAACTTAAAAGTCGCTACGTTCGGGTTTGGATTTCCATCGGCAAATATTACGATCTCCTCAGCGCCAGGTGCGCTCACTTCGATTTGAACCGTATTACCGTTCTCTGCGATCTCAGGCGCTATAAGCGTGAGGCCAGTATCTGATGTAGCTGCACCGCCAGTGTAAGCGGAAATAGCTTCACCAGCTCCTTCTGCTAATGACAAATTAGGCAACACTGTCAAAGCGGCAGCGGAGGTAACAGTTGTACCAACAAACTTTCTGCGCGTAAGTGACATGAATTTATCTCCCATAAACGCTCAATTTAGTATTCAGTGAGGGTCAAAAGATAGGCCACCACATCTTCGATATCTTGCGCTGCCAATAGAGGATCAAGAGCCCCTTCCGCAGCCTTTCCTGTGTAAGCATCTCCTGGCCGTATATAGCCATCAATTTTATAGAAGCTTGGCATCACTGACTCAGGAAACATTGCCTTGGCGTTGGCTACGATCCCTCGCAACCCGGCCTCATCCCAGCGTGCGCCAACACCATCCAGAGATGGGCCAACTTCACCGTGGAATGGATATTCTTGCAACGCAGTTACCTGATGGCATGCAATACAGTTCCCAAGCCCACGAGTGGTCATAACCTCTTGGCCGCGAGCAGGGTCCCCCGCAATTCCGGTCAATGACTGGGCAATTTCTCCGTATTCATTGGCCACAACGGCCGAGGGTGACACAACCTCAGCGTGTGTTGCACCTGCGGACACTCCTAAGAGAGCCGCCAAAATTATATGGCGTGTAAACATTTTTCCTCCCTAGGGCGATTCATGCGCCTCTGTATACAACGGTAACCAAGTGCACCCTTAGATTGCAACAACATATTTAGTTTTTTGAATTAGTTGCCAAGCAAGCCATTGAAATTGCTTGTACTTAATACTGTTGCGAAACCAAAGATTTCCTATTGCGGCAGCTGATCACGCAGCATGCGGGCATGATAAGCCTGAAAGCCCTCCTCGCTCTCATAGCCCTTTTCCAATACCCAATTGAGCATATTGAAAGTCGTCCACCGGCCAAAAGCGCCCGGGATCATCGCAACCGCGGCATCAGGCGCAGTGGCACCTTCTGGCACATCCTCGGGGAAAAACAAGATTGTGGGCGTAAACATCACCCGCCACCGCCGCACCATATCGCCCTCCCACAACGTGGTGCCGTCAAAATCAACCATCTCGGTGCTGCCATACATATTGACACGCACCACAAAGAAATCATCGGTGAGCATCTGTTCAATTTCGGGGATCACATAGACCTCTTCGTGCATCTGCGTGCAGTAGATGCAGCCGCGCTGTTCGATCATCACGACCAGACGCTTGCCCATCGCATTGGCCTCGTCCAAATCCTCGCGCAGATCACGGAACGTATCCATAATCCAATCGGCGCGGTGCAGCCCATCGCCATCCAATTCCACCGCCACAACCGACAGTGGTAGCAGCGCAAGACCTGCGGCAACGATCATGGTTCTTAGGTTCATATCGCATCCTCCCCTTTTGCCGCCTTAACCCAATTGGCGGAAAATCTCGAAATTCTCGATCAGCCATTGGCCAATGTAATTGAGGGCATTGGTCGCAATCAGCACACCAAAGATGATCAAAAGCGCGCCCATGATTTTTTCGACCAGCCCCAAATGACGGCGGAACCGCCCCATCATGCGCATAAATGGCCCCACAAATCCTGCCGCCAAAACAAAGGGCAAGGTCATGCCTAGACCATAGGCCAACAGCAATGTGGCCCCTTGACTGGCCGTGTCAGTGCCAGCAGCGGTGAACAAAATCGCAGCCAAAACAGGGCCCACACAAGGCGTCCACCCAAAGGCAAAGGCAAGACCGATCACATAAGCCCCGCCATATGACATATTGCTGACCGATCCCGCCTCTGCACGAAACTGGCGATACAAGATGCCAATTCGGATCACGCCGAGGAAATGTAGACCCATTGCAATAATCAGCGCGGCTGCAATCCAACGCAGAATATCAAACCAATCGCGCAGCAATTGTCCAAACACCGAGGCCGAAGCCCCCAGCCCAACAAAGACCGTCACGATGCCCGCGGCAAAGAACATCGCCGCAAGAACCGCACGCAGACGGATTTCACGCGTGATGCCACCGCCCTCGGCAACCTGATTTAGGCTTACACCAGCAAGGTAACTAAGGTAGAATGGCACCATCGGCAAAATGCATGGCGATAGAAACGACAACAGTCCCGCAACAAAGGCACCGCCCAGAGTTACATCGAACATGACGCCTCCTATCGTTTCATATTCAAATATTCATATTGCGTTTACAAATTTGGGCAAGTCAATCTTTGCACGTACAACAATGCTGTTTTTTGCGCTTGGGTTGTGCGCAACCACAGTGGCCTCGGCACAAAATTTGGAATTGCTGATGATTGAAGATGAGGGATGTGTGTATTGCGCGCTCTGGCATGCCGAGATCGGCCCGGAATTTCCGATTACCCCAGAGGGGCAAACAGCCCCTTTGCGTCAAGCGGATATTGATGATGCCCTGCCAGATAGCGTAACACTTGCGCAGCGAGCGGTTTACACACCCACGTTTGTTCTGCTCAAAGATGGTGCGGAAACAGGTCGCATAGAAGGCTATCCAGGCGAAGAATTCTTTTGGTTTTTGCTCGGCCAGTTGATTGATGCTGCAGGTTAAGCTAAACCCTGGCTCAAATTGAGATGCCCCACCCGATCTCGGCAGGATGGACCATGCTTAACGAAGACAGGCCAACAATATTGCCTGACATCACTGTCCCGATGGACAAAGTTCATTGGGAAAAACTGCGCTGCGAGGCACAGGCTGCAAGCGATTTCCTCAAGGCAATCAGTCATGAGGGCCGCTTGATGATCTTGTGCGCATTAACGCGCGGTGAAAAATCTGTGACCGAGATTGAAACGCTCTTATCGCAACGTCAGGCGGCTGTGTCTCAACAGCTTGCGCGCCTGCGTCTTGAGGGGTTGGTGACCGCACGGCGCGATGGAAAGCAAATATATTATCGTTTGACAGATGACCGCGCAGCGCGGATCATCGAACTGGTTTACGAGTTGTTCTGCGCCAAAGGGTAAGATCGGGCAAATCGGTCACCCCTGTTCCGGCGGAAGGGAGGGGACGTGCTCGAAGTATTGGGTGAGCCATTGGCCATTGTGCTGATCGGCCTTACAGGTGGTTTGATCTTGGGCCTTGCCGCGCGTTTGGCGGGATTTTGCACCTTAGGCATGATCGAAGATGTCCATTATGGTGAGAACACAGGCCGCGTTTACCTGTGGCTTGCGGCACTTGGCATCGCCATTTTCCTCAACCACGCGTTGCATCATTTGGGCTATCTTGATTTGGGCCGCGTGGTTTACCTGCAAAACAGCTATACAATAGCGGGCGCCATTATCGGCGGACTGATTTTTGGCTATGGCATGGCGCAGGCGGGCAATTGCGGCTTTACGGCCTTGGCCCGCTTTGGTGGTGGCGATTTGCGCGCGATGGTCATTGCTTTGGTCATGGGCGTTGCAGCCCTGATCGCCCTATCGGGCATTCTGGCCCCGCTGCGGATCTTGTTCTTTGACGCTACCCCTGCGCATGGCACCCCAACAAGCCTTGCCTTTCTTGCAGGCGATTTGGTGGCCCCTTCGGTTTTAGGAATGGCCTTTGGATTAACTGTGTTTTTAATCGCTATTGTCAAAACCCCAAAGGCGCGGCTCTTGCGCAACACATTCTGGGGCATGGCGGTTGGGGTCGCGGTGACATGGGGCTTTTTCGGCACCTATTGGGTGGGGCAAAACGGCTGGCAGGCTTGGCCTGTTGTCTCACAAACCTTCGCTGCATCTATCGGTGAGACCATCCATTACGCGATGTTCTCCTCAGGGATCGCCGCGAAATTTGGAATTGGCTCCGTCATCGGCGTGATCTCGGGCGGTTTTTTAGGCAGCTTGATCAAAGGGGGCTTTCGGTGGGAGGCCTGCGAAGACCCGCGTGAATTGAAGCGCCAATTGTTTGGGGCAGTTTTAATGGGCTTTGGCGCCGTATTGGCCGCGGGATGCAGCATCGGTCAGGGGCTATCAGCCATGTCCAGCCTCTCTATCACCGCCCCCCTTGTCGCGGCAGCAATCTGGCTTGGGGCATGGGTCGGCCTGCGCCAATTGATCCTTGGCTTCGAGGCCGAGTCGTAAATATTAGACTTTTCGAATATGTTTTGCTTGGCTATCCTTCTCCCGAAATTTGGGAGGAATGACCATGCAAATCACCAGACGCAATTTGATCTTATCAAGTGCTGCAGCCACCCTGTCAGGCCTTGCCCTGCCGCGCAAACTATGGGCGCAGACCACGCTAAATATGGGTGATTTTGAGGTGATGACCCTCTCAGATGGCAGCCTCACCTTGCCCGCAGATTTCATCTTTGGCCCGATGGATGACGCGGCCCTTGCCCCCATTTTGGCCGAGGCGGGCGTAGATCGAAACACGCCGCTGACGCCACCTTGTAATGTCACGCTTTTGCGCAAAGGCGATGCAACAATCCTGATCGACACAGGCGCAGGCTTTGCTTTTCAAGACACTGCGGGGCAGTTACTTGATGCGCTGAATGCGGCAGACATTGCAGCAGATGACATCACCCATGTCCTTTTTAGCCATGGCCATCCCGACCATCTTTGGGGCGTGCTCGATGATTTTGACGAGGCAACATTCTTCAATGCCGAGCATATGATGGGCGAAATCGAATATGACTATTGGATGGATCCCAGCACCGTTAATTCTATTGGCGAAGCCCGTGCTACCTTTGCCGCAGGGGCTTCGCGCCGTCTCGGCATGTTAGGCGACCAGATCACGCGGATCAGTGATGGGGTCGAAATTGTTTCTGGCCTTCGCGCCAAACTAACGCCAGGCCATAGCCCTGGTCACATGGCCTTTGAAATTGCCTCAGGATCGCAACAGCTCATGATCATTGGCGATGTTGTTACCAATGATCATGTCGGCTTCGTGAAGCCTGGGTGGGCTTCGGGATCAGATCAAGATGAGGTAGTCGGGGCTGTGACCCGCGCCAGTCTCATGGATCAATGCGCTACTGACGACATAACGATAGTCGGCTATCACTTGCCCAATGGGGGGATTGGCCGCATCACCCGCGCAAATGAAGGGTATAGGTTTGAAGGGATTTAGATCATCACAGCCTTCATAACTGGATTTTTTACAAGCCTTTCGCTGATTTTGGCCATTGGTGCACAAAATGCTTTTGTACTGCGCACGGGGCTATTGGCGCGACATGTGTTTTGGGTCTGCCTGAGCTGTGCGCTGTCCGACGCGATTTTGATAAGTCTTGGGGTGGCCGGGTTTGAGCGGGCGACCGCAGCGCTGCCTTGGATTGCGCCTGCGCTAACCTATGGCGGCGCGCTCTTTCTCTTCAGCTATGGCGCGCTGCGATTTCGAGCCGCATTTGCAGGCGCGGATGCAATCAACCTCAGCGACGTAACCCCGCCGACACGTCTTTGGGCAAGTCTGACCGCCTGTTTAGCCATCACATGGCTCAACCCGCATGTTTATCTCGACACAATGGTTCTTTTGGGTGCTGTTTCCGCCCAATTCACTGAGCAGAAACCCATTTTTGCAGCAGGAGCCATTCTGGCCTCTTTTTGCTTTTTCTTCAGTCTTGGCTACGGCGCACGGCTAGCGCGGCCCATTTTTCAGTCAGCCAAAGCTTGGCGTATCCTGGAGGCAGTCATTGGCGGCATCATGTGGGCCATAGCGACAGGGCTACTTATTTCAGCATAGTCGACCAAACTGACGTAGAAGCAGGAATAAGCTTTCTTGAGTTGCAAATCCTATGCTATCGCAGACACTATGAAAAATGTCCCTGGTGCGAATGTTCTGGCCATTGATGGTGGCGGCACGCATTGCCGCATCGCCTATGGCAGCTGTGAAAATCACAGCTTGGTAGATATGGGCGCGGCCAATGTGTCGAGTGATTTTGAGGGCGCATTGAACACGATCCTTGGCGGGGTTGAGACGCTTTGTGCCAAATTGCAAATGCCCGTTGCGGATCTTATCGCCTGCCCCTGTTATATCGGGGTTGCAGGGGTGAGTGGGCCAGAGATGGCCGCGCGCCTGCGCAAGGCGCTGCCCTTTTCTCATGTCCAAGTGACCGATGACCGCCCCCCTGCCCTGCGCGGCGCTCTTGGGGCAAAAGATGGCGCGATTGCCCATTGTGGCACAGGATCATTTTGGGGGGTTCAACTGGGCGGCACGCAAAAATTCGCAGGCGGTTGGGGCTATGTTTTGGGGGATGAGGCCTCGGGCCATTGGTTGGGGCGCGCGGCCCTCAGCGCCACACTAGAAACCGTGGACGGGCGGCGGCGCACCACTGATTTTTCGCAATCCCTGCTCGCCCAATATGATGGAGCGGCAGGGATTGTGCGCTTTGCCACCCATGCCCGCCCTGATGAGATCGCGGCACTTGCGCCCTTGGTGTGCAGCGCCGCCGCCCAAGATGACCCTCTCGCCCTCGCCCTGATGCAGGCAGGGGCGCAAGAAATCACGCAAAGCCTAACGGACTTGGGATGGCATGAGGGGCTAGATCTTTGCCTCACAGGGGGGCTTGGGGGCCAGTATCGCCCCTATTTGCCACCTGCCTTACAGGCCCGCATCACCGCGCCTGCGGCCGCACCCATTATAGGTGCCCTCGCCCTTGCCTCGGATTTTGCGCGCGAGGGGGTTGCATGAGCGCGCGACACCACCTGATCCGCAACGCCCGCTATTTTGATGGCGCCACCCTGACGAGCCCCGCCACAGCGCAGTTTGACGGCGATGATTTTGCAGGGGCGTTTGGCACGGATTACCACCTGCAAGGGGCCGCAGAGATTGATCTGGGCGGCGATATTTTATTTGCGGGCTATGTCGATTTGCAGGTCAATGGCGGGGATGGGATCTTGTTTAATTCTGCCCCTCACTGTGACGGCTTGCGGCGCATGGCCAAGACGCATCGCCGCTTGGGCACCACTGCCTTCTTGCCGACCCTCATCACCGATACCCCCGAAGTCACCCGTGCGGCCATCGCCGCCACCCAAGATGCGGTCGCGGCACAGGTCGATGGGATTGCGGGCTTGCACCTTGAGGGGCCGCATCTGTCACTGGCGCGCAAAGGGGCGCATCCGGGCGGCCTGATACGCCCGATGACGGAGCAGGATCTGGCAGTCTATCTTGCCGCGGCGGCATCCCTGCCCTGTTTGAAACTGACGATAGCCCCTGAAAACGTCACAGAAGACCAAGTGGCCCGATTGGCGCGCGCAGGCGTCATTTTATCCTTGGGCCACACGGATGCAGATTACGATACCTGCCTGCGCTATTTTAAGGCGGGGGTGCGGGCCACAACGCATTTGTTCAATGCCATGAGCCAGCTCAACAGCCGTGCGCCTGGCTTGGTCGGGGCGACCTTGGGCACGGGCAGCGTCAGCGCAGGCGTGATCGCGGATGGGTTGCATGTGCATCCACAATCCTTACGCGCGGCATGGGACGCAAAAAAGGGGCCATGTGGGCTATTCCTTGTCACCGATGCAATGGCGGTGGCAGGCAGCGACATTACTGAATTTGACTTATGCGGGCGGCAAATCACCCGAAAAGACGGGATTTTGACCTTGGCCGATGGCACGCTTGCAGGCGCGGATTTAGACTTAACCCGAGCGGTGAAGGTGATGGTTGAAGATGTCGGCATCTCCCTTGTCGATGCCTTGTGCGCCGCAACGTCGACACCTGCCGCGCTGATCGGCCTCAGCTATAGACAGGTGCCCTTGCAACGTATGATGCGCCTCTCGACTGACACGTGGACGCTCACCCCTTTGGAAAATGACCTGACATGAAACGCTTCTCCATCAATTCCATCATTGCAGACACCGATGAGATGACCCGTCACTTCGGCGCTTGACGCGGGCGCAAGCATTCTCACATTTGGCGCTAACAGTTGAGAGACACATCACCACGGGTTTTGGCCCGAAGAAAAGGTATAGAGCATGTTGAAAGTTGGACTTCTCGGCGCAGGCCGCATCGCGGGCGTTCATGCCACGGCCATCACCTCACACCCCCAAAGCGAATTGACCGCTGTATCGGATTTCTATCCTGAGGCAGCTGAAAAATTGGCGGCGCAATATGGCGCCGTGGCGCGCAGCACGGATGAGATCATCGCAGATCCCGAGATTGAAGCGGTACTGATTGCAACCTCGACCGATACCCATTCCGATTTGATGGAGGCCGCCACCCGCGCCGGCAAGGCCGTACTGTGCGAAAAGCCCGTTGACCTGAGCCTTGAGCGCGCGCGCGCCTGCCAAAATGTCGTCGATGCCACGGGCCGCCCTGTGATGATCGGGTTCAACCGCCGCTTTGACACCAATTTTGGCGCGCTCAAACAAGCGCTCACGGCAGGCGAGATTGGCAAGGCGGAATTGCTGTCGATCACCTCTTTTGACCCCGCTCCACCGCCTGTCGCATATATCAAAGTTTCTGGCGGGATTTTCCGCGATATGATGATCCATGATTTTGACATGGCGAATTTCATCATGGGCTCTGCCCCTGTTTCGATCAGTGCCACGGCCTCCTCAATCGTGGATTCGGACATCGGCGCGGCAGGTGATTTTGACACAGCGATTGTGACCTTGCGCTATGCAGGTGGCGAATTGGCCGTCATCAAAAACTCGCGCCGCGCGGTTTATGGCTATGATCAGCGTGTGGAACTCCTTGGATCAAAAGGCCTTTTGCAAGCGCAAAATATGCTCGAAAATACCGTTGTTAAATCGGGAATACATGGCGTAACGGGGGCTAAGCCCACCTATTTCTTCCTTGAACGCTATATGCAGGCCTATAAGGCTGAATGGTCGGCCTTTGTTGCGGCGATCACCGAAGGAGCCGCCCTGCCCGTCACCTTGGCCGATGGGGTTTTGGCCCTTGCAATGGCCGAGGCGGCAACAAAGTCCGCGAAAACGGGTCAACCCGTTCTCCTTGCCGATATCTAAGCAAGGGAAACGCATATGAGCAGTTACGGTCTTCGTGAGCAATGCAACATTCAGGGTCGTAGTATGATATCCATTTCTCCCCCCTTGCCGATCAAAGCTGCAACATAACGTACATCGCCCAATCTAGGGGCGCCAAACCGCGCAATCTCTTTTACCCTGTTAGCTGTATTGACATGATTGAGGTTTATCGCGTGTGTTGGGAACGGAATATCGTGATAAAGGAAACGACGCATGCATGACTTAACAACACGTTTGGAGCGACTGTACTCAAGCGCAGTTTACGATGCTTTGCGTGCGCTAGGGCACGACAATTGTGTTTTGCCCCATGGTATCAGCGCCCTGATACCTGGGCAGAAACTAGCCGGCGAAATTTTCACAATCGATGGGCATTATGAAGTAGGTCAGGATCCTCATTCAACACTGCTGAGTTGGTCGACTGTTCTATCAAAAGCACCGTCTGGGAAGGTCCTAATCTGCCAACCTAACACTTACGAAGTTGCATTAATGGGAGAGCTGTCTTCTGAGGTGCTTAAGAACAAAGGTGTTAAGGGATACATCGTAGATGGGGCCACAAGAGACGTGTCATTTATACTCGAAAATAAGTTTCCGACTTTTTGTCGCTTCAACACGCCAAAGGACATCGTCGGAAGGTGGGTGGCAAAAACTATGGGCGAACCCATTGAGATCGGTGGTGTCTCAATAAATTCGGGAGATTACGTAATCGCTGATCTTGACGGAGTAGTTATTATCCCCCGCATGATTGCTGAAGATGTCGTCAAAGCAACAGAAGAGAAAGCAAGTACAGAAACAGAAATGCGGGCCGCTCTAATGAGCGGGATGGACCCTGTCGACGCTTATAAAAAATACGGCGTTTTTTAGGTCACCCACTGACGGTAATGCCGATCTCTATTTTTAATAGCATAAAGCCTTCGCAGCTGGGCAAACCACTTGGATATATTCAACGTCCCCATCGCAATACTACTGGATCTAACGGCTTTAATAAATCTATCAATCGAGATTTAATCTTTGGGTGAAGTTGAGGGATTGGATGACGACAAAAATCCGATTTGATGACACCACCTTCTACCATCGCAACTTTACATGCTTGCCAGCCACATTGGCGATTTTCATGATTTATTGCCATTGCAATGCGTTCATAACAGTCTGTAGCTGATTTAATTTCTCCGGCTAGATGCTTAACAATTACGGGCTTGATTTGGTCCACGATCATACCACTCGTCATAGAACCAGTCGCACCAGCATCAAGGTCCGCTAACAACGTAATACCCTCTTCTCCGTCGAAGGGGGCCTCTATTGCGTCGCCACCATGCTCAATCAAACTTCGAATTTTGTTTGCTGCTCTTGGGCATTCAATTTTGAAAAGCTTAACTGCCTCTATTTCTTTTGCCATTTTAACCAAGAGCGGGACAGAGAGTTCAACGCCAGACAAAGGCGCATCTTGCACCATAATATCGATACCCACTTTGCCCACAGCCGCAAATTGCTCAAAGCTTTGCTCAGGAGTGCCTTTTAACAGTGCCCCGTGATATGGCGGCATCATCATGACCACATCTGCTCCCAGGTCCTTCGCAAACTGAGCTCTCTGGACAGCTATCTGAGTTGCATAATGACTAATCGTCACTATCACGGGCACACGTCCAGCGACGTGCTCGACACTAAGTCGAGCTAACTCCTCGCGCTCTGCGTCAGAGATCAGAAATTGCTCTGAAAAATTGGCAAGAATACAAATGCCATCGGCGCCTTGATCAATCAAACAGTCTAAAACACGCTTCATACCATGAAGATCTAAGCTCCCATCTTCGTTGAAAGGTGTGGGAGCAACGGGCCAAATGCCGGAGTAAATACTCAATTTTTTACCTCAAAAAAAATCCATGCAAAACGTCATTGATACAACGACAATCAGCGCACTGGGTCAGGTTCACGTCAAGCCAAAATAACGATTTTCCACCTACCAGTGGCAACGCAACCAGTTGAATATATCAAGGCATTAAAGTCAAAAACCATGATTGTCGGGAAAATTTCTAGTTTCAGACCCAAACAATACTTCAATTAGTGAGTACAAGCCGACCTGGTGTAAGCCAAGGACAACATCCTCGTCTTACTTATTTTTTGTTATTTTGAAATTTTTATGCAATTCTGAAATTGCAACGTAGGAGATAGGAAAATGAGAGTTTTGTATATTGGAATGTACAGCGAAGAGGGGCTCGAAGGTTTAGAGAAAAGCAACTTCGCAAACCGCAAAGACGCCGCAGCATCAATCGCAAAAGCAGCGGGAGGAGAGCTCCTTGATTTGATGTATCTGCAAGGCGATTACGATATGGCAGCTCTTATGGAATTACCAAGCCTTGAAGCTGCAAGTGGATTATTAAAAGCAGTGACCGACTCCGGGGCTTGGGAAGATATGGTAATGTTGCCTGAATTTGACCTAGATAAAGGTCTGGCCGCAATTAAAGCAGTAAAATCAAGTTATAAAACTCCAGGAAAGGAGTAGCCTACGCAAACACTGTGTGCTCGCTAGAAAATTCTAGTTTTAGGTACTAGCTATTTTTTTGCACTGTAAAAAAACCAGCTAAACAAGCAGGCTGCTGTCGGCAAAATGATTAACGCTGCCACTTGCCATGCGTTTGCATCAGATATTTTCACATCGTCCAGAACAAAAGCGGTCGAAAATACAAACGTTAAGAGCCAAATGATGACGTAGCGCACGCTTGTTAACAGGATTTTGATGGTGGGTTCATAGCGGTTCAATACACGGCCACTCCTCAGCAAGCGACGCGGCTAGCATGCCGACGGGAAAGCTACGAAGACTTGGATTGTCGTTAGCGTAATTCCACATTGTTTGTCTGTAGGCGGTAAGTGAAGTGTTTCCGCCTGATAGGTTTGCCTTTAAATGATTGGGAGTATCGTTGCGATCCAGCTGACAGTTTAAATCCATCAAACTGGACAAACCTACAATCACACCCATGCAAAGACCAAACTGTATATAATCATTGTCATCAACAAAGTCCGTTACTCGAGTGGGCTGACAGACTTCAAAAAACTGCTGTACAGTTAACGGTACAACCGCTTCCGCCCTCACCGGTGAAGTCAGTGCGGTGGCTGCTAACACGCCTATTACACTGTATTTTATTATGACCTTATGCATTGAAGCGTTGTATCAAGCGACGAAAGGTCACGAAAGCCAGTGCTCATGACCCTTGTTTGCAAAGACAAAAACTGACGGTCTAAAAGAAAACTTTTAATGGTATTGCTCCCATACCTTGGGCCTTGAACATCAGCCCATCCGATGAACCGATTATTCCAAATTAAAATAGTTGTGCTCCAATCACCTTCAGAGCTGGTGTCAGAGACTATTTGATTCTCCAAATCCAACTGAAACGTGGCCAGTTCCCCATCAGGCCATTTACATTCTATTGAGGCGACCTCTGCCCCTAAAGGGGAAGCGAGCGCTGCGGCGATCAGTACGGCTGCCAAGAAGTGTTGCATTCGAGAAAAGCAATCATCCTAACTAAAATGTGTCAAGGCATAGAAGCACTCGACCCCAATAATCAGGAGATATGCACGGCAACTAATATGAAGTCGTGCGCGCCTGGGGCGCTAGGTGCTCTTATGCGTCCCGATCCATGATCCACTCGACCTCTGGTGCGGGAACAAAGCGCCATTTCCGCAATGGTCCAGCCATAACATTGAGGTAGTACAACTCGAAGCCATAGGGCGCGCCGCAGGGGTGGTGCCCGCGCGGGACAAGGACAACATCGCCATCGTTTACCGCCATCGTTTCATCCAGGCATCCGTCATCTGTGTAAACGCGTTGGATCCCAAAACCTGAGGCCGGGTTAAGCCGGTGATAGTACGTCTCTTCTAGATACGTGATGCGCGGAAAATCATCTTCATCGTGGCGGTGGCTGGGATAGGATGACCAATGCCCTGCAGGCGTAAACACCTCCGTCACCAACAAGCTATCACAGAAGTCTTCGTTCTCCATTGCGATATTGTTAATATAGCGAGTGTTGGTGCCCTTGCCGCGTTCAGTCAAAGTTATGCCGTCCGGGCCAATGCGGCGCGCCTTATGACCACCATGCCCAGGCGCGGTACAGACCGCGATTACACAGTCAGTCTCGGCTTTGGCCTCCCAATCAGTGCCATTCGGTAAATAGAGACAATGCGGCGGGGTTTTCTCAAAAACGTTCATCCGCTCCCCCAGTACACCCCAATCCTGTCCCATACCATGGATCCTGGCTTTACCTTCAACCATTACAAGAATTACCTCTCGATCATCGGTTGCCTCGGCAGCAGTATCTCCTGCGTTGAGCCGGTAAAGTGAGAAGCCAACGTAACGCCAACCCGCACTTTCCGGCGTAATCTGGTGAACTTTTCCACGGTTGCCGAAGGGTTTTTTCAAAAGGTTAGTCATGGTGTTGTTCCTTTTCGACCTAGTCCATTCGTTGAGACTTCTTGTTCTCAACATAACTCGCGTAGGCGGCATTCTTCTTGGCAATTTCCGCTACCGAAACCAGGAAATGAATGAGAGTGGGTTTCGTTCCTATTTTCGCGAACATAATTCGGAATTCACACTTTTGGAACCACTTGCTACCTACGAGTCCGCGGCCGCCGCTCGCGAACTCACTGAAAATCTTCTCAAAGAACACCCCGACTTGTGTGGGCTATTCGTATCGGGCGGTGGCATCACAGGTGCCTTGTCGGCCCTTCGCAGCTCGCAAAAGCGGGATGACTTCGTCGCGGTCGGCTATGAGCTTTTTGACGAAACCCGATCTGCACTCATCGATGGCACATTGACTATGGTTATTTCGCACCCGATGGAAACATTTGCACGCGAGACCATCACGACACTGATCAAGGCCAAGAAAGCCGGAGCAGACGCTGGTGCTCAGCGCGTCGCGCTTGGCTTTGAAATCCATACCTCTGAGAACGTGTAAGGTCAGGATTTATGGATGATTTGAAGTACGGAACCCGGGACAAGCGCGGAAGCTGGAGACCAAATGCGCCACTAATTGTAGGGCCGCTGCTCGATAAGCCGTGGAGCCTTGTGCGCGTCCTGAAGTGGATACCTAGCTACCTCCTGCCCTGGAATTCCCTCTTTTTTGCGTTGGCTACTATTTTATGGGTCTGGCTCACACCGAGCCGCGAAACTCTGCAATCCTTCGAAGTGGGTTGGATTAGTTTTCTCTTGCTTCGGAACGCAGCGATGATCCTAGTACTTTTTGGTATTCTCGAGCTCCGTCTCTACGTCAAACGTAGACAGGGCAATCACTACAAATACAACGCGAGATTCCCAGCGGACCACCCATCTGATGTTTTCTGGTTTCGCAGCCAAAGCATCGATAATGCGCTCCGAACGTTCCTGAGTGGCGTTCCTATTTGGACGGCCTATGAAGTAATTCTGCTCTGGAGCTGGGCCAATAACATCGGGCTTTGGTCGGCATGGAGCAGTAATCCGATCTGGCTTGCCGCCTTCGCACTCCTCCTGCCGCTTCTACATGAGGCGCATTTCTACTGCGTCCATCGGCTGATCCACCTGCCATTTTTATACAAATCAGTGCACTCGGTCCATCACAACTCGATCAACCCATCGCCTTGGTCTTCACTGTCAATGCACCCAGTTGAGCATCTTCTGTATTGGTCTGGAACGCTCATCCATTTGATAGCGCCATCTCACCCCCTGTTAGTTCTATATCACCTCCAAATCAGTGGAACGGGGGCGGTGATAGGTCATATAGGGTTCGACAAGATCCAGATTGGCGACAACTCGGCAGTGGATACGCATGCTTATGCGCATTATCTGCACCACAAATATTTCGAGGTGAACTACGCCGACGGCGCCTTGCCATTGGACAAGTGGATGGGTACCTGGCACGATGGTTCGCCAGATGCAGATAGGCTTATGAAAGAGCGGTTAAGAAAGAGAAATTCTACAAGAAATGGCGTGTCCCCGTGAGGTGGCGGTGTAAATAAAAATGCTGTTTGAGAGTCAGTAAATGACCGCTCTAAAAAAGCTAGAACTCTCATCAATGATCGTGCAAGCCATAGACGATAGCGCCACACCATGAAGCACATTACCCTGGCCACAACTATCGTAGTAACTACTTTTGTAGGGCATGTTGTGGCGAGACTAAGGATCAGGGTCTCTGTAAAATGCATTAGATGTAGTTAATTCTTATAATGCTAGTAGAGTGACGAGTATGATAAATTCGAAGCTTAAATCTGTCATCAACGAACTCTCTGAACTTTTTGAAAAATTTGACCCTTCGGAAGTTGAGAAAATTTCTAACAGAATTATCGACGCAAACCATATCAGCGTCTATGGAGCTGGGCGGGAAAGACTGCAGATCATGGGATTTGCTATGAGACTGCACCACCTAGGTTTAAGCGTTTCAGTGGTAGGAGACATGACTACGCCACCGCTGGGTAGAGGCGACTTATTATTGATGAGTTGTGGCCCAGGACAACTGTCAACGGTGACTGCTTTAGCCCGTAGAGCAAAAAAATCAGGGGCAAAAGTAATTATGATTACTGCACAACCAACCGGAGAAAGCATTGAACTGGCAGACAATACGATCCTGTTGCCAGCGCAAACGATGGCGGATGACAGAGGTAACAAGAAGCAATCTTTATTGCCTATGGGTTCAATTTTTGAAGGGGGGCTTTTTATATTTTTCGAGGTAGTAATTCTGCATCTAAAGGGTGCACTTCAAATTTCAGATGAACAAATGAGATTAAACCACACTAATCTGGAATAGAGTTTAACGTTAAGAATAATTCATGTTTATTCGCCCTGCGTTACGCCACGAAATTTGAACTAATGGAGTTTTGTTTTTCGCTGGTAGCTCACTCTTACGCTGACAAAACGGGAGCGACGCGCACGCGGGCGGGAGCAAACACGCAGCCACACGCGCGTGTGGGGCGCACGGTCCGATATAGGGTGTCCCAACAATTACTAGCGAACTAATAAACCCTCTTTAAAAATCATTAGATCTTTTTCTGCTGCCGTCACTTCAACAGAGTCCCCGCACAATAGGTCTCGGTTTAACCGCGACTTAACTTTGAAAAGTTCTCCATTTCTCCCGCGCATTGAAAACACTTGCTCAATACCCAGATCGTCAATCCCAGTGACCTGGGCTTGGGGATCCTCTTCCGAAGACTTTTGGACTTTCAAATGCTCGGGCCGCACGCCGACTTTTATCGTTTCTAGGGATCCACCTGCGTCAGCAGGCAGCAATTGGTCAAGGACGGGTACATATAAGCATTCATTTCTAAATTGTACGGAGAAAAGATTGAGGGGTGGCGAGCCAATAAAATAACCCACAAACTCATTATTTGGCCGTGCAAATAGTTGCTCTGGGGAGCCACTTTGTTGAACGCAGCCATCTTTCATTACCACCACTTCGTCCGCGAAAGACATTGCCTCGCTTTGGTCGTGGGTAACCAAAATCATAGTGATGCCGGTGGCGCGATTTATTTCTCGCAATTTGCGGCGAAGCGTGAACTTCATCTGTGGATCAATAACAGTTAGTGGCTCATCGAGTAAAACAGCACTAACGTCATCACGAACCAAACCGCGCCCCAGCGAAATGAGTTGTTTTTGGTCTGCGCTGAGCTTCCGTGCAGGATAGTCAAGGATCTCCGTTAAATCCAAAAGTGCAGCAATGTATTCTACTCTATCTTTGATTTGTTCTTTCGGCCAATTTCGACATTCTAATGGAAAGGCTAAGTTGCCTCCTACAGACTTTGTCGTGTAAATTACTGGGAATTGAAAAACCTGTGCGATGTTACGCTCAGAAGTTGTGGCATCAGTAACATCTTTGCCATCAAACAAAAGTTGACCATCAGATGGCTTCAATAGCCCTGAAATGATGTTGAGCATTGTTGTTTTACCGCAGCCAGATGGCCCCAATAGCGCATAAGTCTTGCCCTGTTCCCAAACCAAATCAACAGGCTTGAGAGCGTAATCCGCCTCGGATTTGGGATTTGCTTTGTAGGAATGGCCTAGGCCCTTTAAAGTGATCTCAGCCATCATGACCTCCGAACGGTTATGTTTTGGCCCTGTTGCGAGAAAACCAACAGCGATTTTGTGTCAAGTGAAACACCGAAACAGTCGTCTGGCTCATAGTTTTGGATGCCTTCAACCAGCATCACGGCTTCACCAAAAGGTAGAGCCAAGTGGACAATCGTATCCGATCCGGAAAACTCGGCGAGTGTGACGCGCGCGCGAATAGTTCCCCCAGGTGCGAGAGAAACAGGCCTTATACCAACAAAAACTTTCCCATCACTGGGCAGCTCAAGTGAACTATCAACAACTTCAAATCCCCCTGACATGAACAGACGCCCTCCTTCCACGCGTGCATCGCAGATGGAAATTGGTGGCTCGCTTATTACGCGAGCTGCATCTATGTTCGGCGGGTTTTGGAAAAGATCGGCCGGATCTCCTTGCGCAATAATCCTTCCCTCGTGCATGATAACGAGCTGATCGCCCAATTGCATCGCTTCACCAGGTTCAGTCGTGGCGTAAATGATGATGCCATCAGCATTATTTTCCAAAAGACGCGGAAATTCTTCTCGCAGCTGTTCGCGCAATTTATAATCAAGGTTTGCCAGAGGTTCGTCCATCAACAGTATACGCGACTGTTTGACAATGGCGCGCGCGAGAGCAACGCGTTGCTGCTGCCCACCTGACAATTCAGATGGCATCCTCTCCTCAAAGTCCGAAAGGCCAACTAGGCGCAAAGCAGTCCGCGCTCGGGTTTCTGCCTCAGCCGTTTCAAGCTTCATACGAAGCAACGGAAACGTAACATTTTTAAGAACGTTAAGATGCGGATAATTAATGAACTGTTGATAGACCATCGCCATTTGGCGAGATCTTATGGGCGTACGAGCCAAATCAGCTCCGTCCAGCTCAATGTGCCCTCCAGAGATGGCATCCAGGCCAATAAGCGAGCGCAACAATTCAGTCTTTCCTGCGCCTGTACGACCCAAGACAGTATAAATTCTTCCAGCTTCAAATGAGGCGTTTAAAGCCTTTAATGGGAGCTTATGGTGATGAGTGGATAGGTTATTTACTTTCAGCATGATCTTACCTGAATGCTCCGGCTAGTGATCCGCGCGACATAAAGCGTTCAACGGCTACCGCTATGAGTGCCAGAGGTGTCACTGAGATTAACGCAAAAGCTGATAGCGACCACCACGGCGTCACTGACGAATTGAGCGAAACGATTGCCACTGGCAGAAGCTGCGTTTCCGTGAAGGTCAGCGTGAAGGCAAAGAAAAAGTCATTCCAACCGAAAATCAGGCAAAACATTCCCGCCACTACCAAGCCCGCAATTGAATTTGGTAGCACTACCCGGAAAAAAGCGCCTACTGGTGTACAGCCATCAATCATTGCCATCTCATCCAGTTCACGAGGGATTGACCCAAAAAAGTCAATCATTACCCATACGGCTATCGGGAGTAGTAAAGCTACGTAGACTATGACCAAACCAGCCACGGTATCGAGTGCATTGATTTCTCGCAGCATCAAAAAAAACGGGATCGCCAAGACGATGGGCGGCATAATTCTCTGCGAAATGAAGAAAAACGTGATGTCACTATTCTTTACGAAACCCGCACGAAATTGATAACGGCTAAGTCCGTAGGCGGCCAAAGTCCCTAGTGATAGGCTTATGATGCTGGCTATTAAAGTTACCGTAGCAGAGTTGATAAACGGCCCCACGATATTGATGCCTTGGCTTCCGGTTGCGAAGAGTGTCCGCCAACCAATGGTAGAGGGCTCAAATTCGAGCCACGGAATATAACGTGCTCCGCTGGTCACAGCGTTAGCATCCTTAAAGGAAGTTGAGAGTGCCCAAAGAAAAGGGAATACAACGAAGGCGGACCATGCGAGCAGGCAGAGATATTTGATTAACTGATAGCTACGGCTCATCTCATGCATCCTTTCCGACAAGAAAGCGCATCAAAAGCTTGGCGATGATCGTGAGTGTAATGATCATCAAAACAAGGTAGGTCAGAGACAAAGCGGCTGAATACCCAACCTGAAAATCTCTCAGCCCTCTGATGTAGATATAATAGGAAGGGGTCTCAGTGGCGGTGCCGGGCCCACCGGAAGTCAGCACGTAGACCGTGTCCATAATCTTTGAGGCCTCAATAAGTCGAATAATTACCGCGCCAATAGAAATTGGTGCCATTAGGGGGAAGGTCACTTGCCAAAATGTCCGGATCGGCCCAGCCCCATCAATCGACGCTGCGAGATACGGTTCTCGGGGTAGAGAGACGAGCCCAGCGAACAGCAACAAGAACATAAATGGCGTCCACTGCCAGATTTCCACAACCATCACGCTCACAAACGCACCCGCTGCGCTAGATAGCCATGGAACAGGCCCCATCCCTAAAGATACAAGTATGTCATTTATTGGGCCGAGGCTTTCATGAAACATTGTCCGCCAAATTACGGACATAACGACCGGCGTGGTCATCATTGGAACGAGAAATAAAACTCGAAATATTCGGCCACCAGCCATTTGTTTCCAGACGGCTAGCGCCAGAGCAAACCCTATCACGTATTGCAACGTTACAGTGACAGCACTCATGGTACAAAGTCGCACTAAACTTTCCCAAAATCGTGCGTCCGCAAACACACGCAAGTAATTTCGTCCGCCAATATAGTCGAGGCCTGCCTGGTAGACGTCCCAACTTGAAAAGCTGACACGCACGGTGAAAATCAGTGGAAAAATAATAATTGCGACAAGCGTTAATAACGCAGGTAGGAGAAAAAAATGTTTGGGCTTAAGCATGTAGATTACCTTAGGTAAATGGGAGGTCAGACCGCTGACCTCCCACCAAATTTCAATTTACCTCAACCTTCATTGTCTTCGAGACGCACGACGTTCGCATATGCTTCACGCAGTCTGTCGACACCGATACGCTCTACGATCTCCGACCATTCAACAGCAACTTCGTCGAGAGCTTCCTGTGGCGTCTTCTGACCTGCTAGCGCGGCGGCCACCCCGTTAGCCATTGAAGACATAAACTGCCCAACGCCAGGAACCCTTAGGTCATACACTCGGTTTTGGCTTTCTTCCATTTCAGACAGAGTGGTTACGTAGCTATCTGCCACAGAAGCATCCCAGCCAAGTCCCTGCCAGAAGCCGCTGTCAAAATGACTGCTGCGGTAGGGGTTGACTCCGAAACGGCCAATTTGAAGATCATGGAATGTATTGGACTCGTTGGCAAAGAAGCAGAGGTAATCGAACGCCATCTCTTGCTCATCGGAGAGTGCCGATACCGCGGAGGACCAACCCCACGTCATATACGGTGCGCGACTTGGCTCTTCAAAAGTATCCCACTGACCAGAGATACGATTCCAGACTTCAGTCGCGCCAGGAAGCGGGGCCGCGCCGACCATGTTTCTTATACGGCTGTCTTCCTGTTGGGCTTGAATAAACGCGTCATCCCACGAATAGCTCATCAAAGTCTGGCCACCACCAAACGAGAAGATCTCATCCCCGAGCCCAAAATTTGTTCCTCCTGGAGGGAACGCTTGCTGGGCCTCAACGAATAGCTCCAGACCTCGCACAAAACCAGGAGTGTTGATCAACGGCTCCATAGTCTCGAGATCGAAGAAAAAACCACCAGTAACTTCTGGATGCTTCGCATATGGAGCTGCTCGGCTAATAAAAGCAGAGAACATCAAGTCATCACGTTTGGCTACTTCAGCTGAGCCATAATTGATCTCACCATCGCCATCCCAATCAAAGCCGGAGAAGAAGGAAGCAACTTGATTGTACTCCTCCCAAGTCGCTGGAATGGTCAGTTCGCGGCCAGTTTCTGCAAGGAAACGCGCACGAAGCTCGTCATTTTCAAACACATCGGTACGATACTTCAGGTAGTGACGGTCTCCGTCCATCGGGTATTGGATCATCTGACCATTCCAAGTAGCCACACCGAGGAAGCTATCTGTTACGTCTGACATGCCTGTTGAGTTCAGATAAGTGTCTGGAACCGGCTCAAGAAATTGATTGAAGTCGCCGATCCAAAGAGACCCATAAAAAAGGACGTCATAGGCATTCTGACCGCTTTGGAACGGGATCATGATCCTCTGAAACAGATCGCCGAATGGTACGTGGACCACATTGACTTCAGCACCGGTCAATTCGGCAAATTGTTCCGCGTGCAGTGCGGTCGGCTCTCCAATAACGGGGATCGCATGCGTAATAATATTTAAAGTGCGGCCCGAATAGTCTTTGGCATCGATCGCGGCATAATTACAAGTGCCTGGCAAATCGGCATCGATGCCAAAAGATGTGTAATCTTGTGCCATTGCCTGAGGGGCAGCCACGAAGCTTGCCATTCCCAGTGCTAGAGCAGAAAAAGAACAACTCAGCTGTCTTTTCATTGGTATTCCTCCCTATGTATTGGTTTGTTCACGGAACTAGGACTGCCCGTCCGCTAATTTTCCCGTGATGCAGATCCTGCAGCGCAAGATTGGCGTCAGAAAGTTTGTACTCACGGGTTTCGAGATTGACCAAACCACGGTTGGCAAGTTCCATAAGTTCAGTCAGTTCGGCCCAAGTGCCGACCAAATTACCGATGATATTCTTTTCAGTAATCACTAGGTCGACGGTCGGAACTTGTACGTCTTCTCCATAGCCGATGACGTAGTAGCTGCCCGCATTACGGGTCATTTGGATACCTTTTGCGGTGGTTCCTTTTTCGCCTACAAAGTCCAAGACTGCCTCGGCACCCCGGCCCTTCGTGAGGGATAAAACGGCTTCCACTTCGCCACCATCCGCGCGGACTAGGTGATCGGCCCCACACTCCTCAGCGAGCTGCAAAGACGCACTGGATGTATCGACTACAATTATTTCTGCCGCACACATTGCACGTAGGACCTGGATCGCTATGTGCCCGAGACCACCTGCACCGATAATCACACAATACTCGCCCGGCAAAAGGTGCCGCGTCGCTTTCTTGGCCGCTCGATATGCCGTTAAGCCCGCGTCGGAATAGGGCGCCACATCCTTAGGCGCTAAAGACTTTGGCAGTGTCACAACGTTACGAGCTGATGTGACTAGCGCCTCCGCATAACCGCCATGACTATCCAAACCGGGAAATGTGCCATCCCCATGCATATCCTGACCACGGCGACATGCTAAACAGGTTCCATTAGATATCTTGGGATGAACAATGACAGGGTCACCCTTCTTTAGACCCTCCACCTCGGGCCCAATATCTTCAATCCATCCGGCATTTTCATGACCCAAAATGAGGGGCAACAAGCCATTGCCTGTCGGGTCCATGTGGGGCCTCCAGACCCCCTCAATGACATGCAAATCAGTTCGGCAGACGCCCGCACCACCAATACGCACGATGACATCTGAGCCCTTGGCTATTACCGGGTCATCCACATTGTCATAGCTCAACCATGATGACGCCGTCAGATCGTCGTCATATTTGTGTAGCACCTGCGCCTTCATGTCTGTCCTCCCAAACGCATATCGATTTAGCTGTCACTAGGATGGCGCACTTGGAGCGATTTATGTGTCTGCTTCGTGTTCAGAAATTGTTTCCCAACTCGTGTTAGGTGTTCAAAAAATGCGCAATACAGTTGAAATTTAAGTAAACAAAGTTCTTACTGCTTTGGACCGGACCGCCGTCATTGGGAGGTGAGGGCCTTGCAGTCATTATTCATGAGAGCGCGTGCGTCTTTAGAAAATAAAGGCGCTTTTGCTGCTGGTGCAGTTCCAGAAATGATTGCCGACAGCTGGCATCGATGTTTGAGACATGGACTGGACCCGTTAGGCGAACCGACTGACGCAGTACTCTCCTACGGTAAGTTGAGAGAGCGTCTCGAAAAACATGAGCGGCTACTATCGATTGTACGGCCAGAATTAGAGCTCCTTAGCAAACAAATTGCAGGCACTAATTATCTTACTGCCTTCGCTGATCGCGAGGGCATTGTTCTCGACGTTATAATGGACAATGAATTTAAGGAGAGTGACTGCTCTCGCAGTATCAACTTGGGATCAATTTGGAGCGAAGAAATGCGCGGTACGAACGCGCTCGGCCTAGCTCTTCATGCGGGCAAAACAGCGATGGTCACTGGGGGAGAACACTTTTTTTCGAAACACGGTGGAGTTTCTTGTGTCTCAACTCCGATCTTCGACAGCAAAGGTGAGATCGTTGGCCTTCTAGATGCTTCTTCAGAAGTGGCAGCACGCCAGTTCCATACCCAAGCACTTGTTAGCCTCGCCGCCCTCAATATTGAAAATCGTTTATTTGTTGATGAGCATCGAAAAGATATAATCTTACAGTTCCATCCACGCGAAGAGTATCTCAGCACTCAGAGCGTGGGTATGATTAGTATCGATCAACATGGCAACTTGACTGGGATAAATCGTCGAGCAGCCGACATTTTGAATGGCATTGAGACGCATGGCAAAAAATCGTTTGAACAAGTTTTCCAAAATAGGTTCAGCACAGCTCTAAAGCCTTTAATGCAGGGAGATGTCATTCGCCTCGTTGACTGGTTGAACTCTTCCTATTTTGCCCGCCTACGCATCACACGCCCTCATCCGCGCGGGACTATTTCAAGACAGTCCGTGTCCTTAAGCGTACCCGCAGTTTTTAGCCTAAAAGCTTCGACGGGGCGTCTAGTAGTCAGAGATGAGCAAGTTGCAGATTGCTTCAGGCTTGCGTTACGCTCGGCCAAAGTCGGCGCACCATTGGCTGTTATTGGGGATGCTGGAACTGGCAAAACAACTTTTGCTCAAACTGTTCACACCGAGATCAACCCAGCAAAACCACTAATAGTTTTGGACTGCTCAATGATAAAGTTTGAGTCAGACGGTGAGGGCTTAATAGCAGAAGTATTAGGCGCGACTGAAAAAACTAATTTCAATATTAATTCAGGCGGTACTCTAGTCCTTGAGAATTTAGCTAAAATTGATACGGCCGCAGCAGAAAAACTTGCCCATGTCGTCAATCGCTTGCTCCAATCCAAAACTAAATCCAACTGGCTGATAATCTCGACTGGTACAGCGAAGTTTGTCTGCGATAAGGATTGGTTACCTACCGTTAAGATGTCACTTTCAGGCCTCTCACAGGTAAGTCTACAATTACCAAATCTTTTGGAACGGACTGACTTTAGTCAGATAGCACAAGCTATGTTGGACAAAATGTCTGAAGATTATCGATTGTCTACTGGAGCGATCGAGGCGTTGAAAAGAATGCCCTATGACCAAAATTTGAACGATCTCGATAACCGCCTAAAAATATTAATGGTACAGTGCCCAGGCGGCATCATCCGCGAGGAGCAAGTACTCCGCCACTTGGTTCAGTCGCAAAATAAAGAAACAGCATGCCCAAAATGCATTGGCAACACTGCACGCGAGGCCAAGTGCAATGAAATCAACCGGGTTTTTCGCCAATGCAACTCTAACGTCGCCTTGGCATCACGAAAGTTAGGTGTGTCCAGAAATACGGTCTATTCTCACGTGACTACCTAATGCGTTTAGAAACACATTTTTCACCATTAGTAATTTCTTTGTCACTAAGATCGCGATGATACAGAGGCCATAGCAATCAGAAATGGTTTTGTGCTTGATTTGCAGGTTATATTCAGGCGGCCGATATGCAAGGCTCGAGGCAGGCTCAGCCATCGCGTCTATTGAACGTGCATCCTACTGCTGACCAACAGGATTGGATGCCAAGTGCTATCTAACGAAAAAGCCATTCAATGAATCTACCAACCTATGACCGAGGCCCGCGGTCCGAGGCGCACGGTCTGATATCAGGGGGTCTCCGCCCCCTGCCCTAGCTTATCAATGCCCCGAATTGAGCCAAGTAACCCCTAAGCTTTTGGCACCCATATGGCACCCCAATAAGAGGGATTTTCTAAGTAAATCATGTAAGTGATTGATTTAATGGTGCCCCCACACGGACTCGAACCGCGGACCCTCTGATTACAAATCAGATGCTCTACCAGCTGAGCTATAGGGGCACTGCGTGGCCAGATAGGACTTTACGGCGGCAGACGCAAGAGGCTGGATTGAAAAATTTTCGATGAAACGCGCGCATTCTCTAGCGACTTTAGGATGCTTGAATTACGCAAATCAGCGGGACACGTATCATTGCGCTTCAACGCATACCCAGCGCCTCTTTATACATTTCAAGCACGGCTTCTTCCTCGGCGATGTCGTCAGGTTCGCGCTTGCGCAATGTGATCAGCTTACGGATGACTTTGGTGTCATAACCGCGTCCTTTGGCCTCGGCCATTACCTCTTTTTGTTGATCGGCAATGTCCTTTTTCTCAGCCTCGAGACGCTCAAACCGCTCGATAAAGGCACGCAGCTCATCTGCGGTGACCCGATAAGTCGCATCCGAGGAAGAGGGGCCAGCGGGGCTTTGGGCAATTTGGTCATCCATGCAACATGTCTCCTTCGGGCGGATCAGCAAAATTCTACGGCCCATGACCTAGCGCCCGTCATTGGCTTTCGCAAGCGCGTTTGGCGCAAAAGGATTGCGCGAAGGCCGCAATCGCGTTAGCCCGCAGGCGGTGAATTCTAAGCCCAAGGGAATATGCGCGATGGAATGGCTTGTTTGGATCGGGACGGGGCTGACACTGATCGGTCTTGGCTTTTTGGCCTATTGCATTTTCGCGGCCATGGCCGCCAAACGCGCGGGCCTGCCCGAGGCTGAGTTGCGCGCAAAATTGCAACGGATCGTGGTGATCAATATGGGCGCGCTTTTGCTCTCAGCGCTCGGGCTGATGTCCGTGGTGGTTGGAATTTTCCTCGCGTGAAACGCGCGGCTCAGTGGGCTGCCTGTGCGGCACAATCACGGCAAAACGGCGTAAAGGGCAGAACCTCTAGCCTGTCTTCGGCTATTGGTAAATCGCAAGAGGTGCATATCCCATATTGCCCCGCATCTATGCGCGCGATTGCCGCGTTTATCATCGCAATCTCATGCTGTGCTTCAAGGCCAAGCGCCTCCAGGGCCTCGTCATCTTCGCGCTCTTTGGCGGCTTCGGGCCAATCGCGCGAATGGGGGGCGTCAAGCGCATCCTCCACAGTGTGGATGCGCTGATCCAATTGCGCCAAACGTGTCTGTAATTGATCACGCTTTGCGGCAATCGCAGTTTTACTCAGATGGCCACGCATAACCCTATCCTTTCCTAAATCTTGACTGTTCACCCCCGAACAGTGCCGCGAGGCAGGCAGCCCCGCTTTGATTTGTGTCAACTTCTGCAATTGCCCTTGGCCCCAACCCTGCCTAGATTGGGCGAGACAGCCGCCCAACCAAAGGATGCCCCGAAATGGAACTGCGCCAAATCACCGATAAAATCTTTGTCTCGCCGCAAGTCACGCCCAAGGATTTGGCCGCCCTCAAAGCAGAAGGGTTTACAGCCTTGATCTGCAACCGCCCCGATGCCGAGAACCCCGAACCCCTCCAAGCAGCGGCATTTGAGACCGCAGCCGAAGCGGCGGGCTTGGAATTTGTATATAACCCAATGGGGTCTGCGGGGTTAAGCATGGACATGATTGACGAACAGGCAGATGCGATTGAGGGCAGCAGCGGCAAGATTTTGGCCTATTGTGCCTCTGGCACGCGTTCGGCGGTTTTGTCGGCCTTTGCCCTTGCAGGCACCATGGCGCGGGATGAAATTTTGGACGCGATTGCCACTGCGGGCTATCCGATGCCACATCTTGCCCCGCAGATTGACCATGTAGCATCCGCCCGCGCAGATGGCTGAGGGAAAGATACAGCCGCCATGGCCGCCTATGACCTAGATCGCCGCACCCCTGTTGATTGGGTCGTAAACGCCCTGTTCCAAGCGGTTCTGGCGGCGGCACGCGCCCTGCCCTATGCGCAGCGTGTGGCCTTGATCGGATGGCTGACGCGGCGCGTGTTGGGGCCGCTTGCGGGGTTTCGCCGCCGCGCGATGGGGCATCTGGCCTATATCTGGCCTGATCTGCCCGAGAAACGGCGCGCGGATATTGCCAATGCCAGTTTAGATAATCTGGGCCGTTCGGTAATCGAGCAATATTCCGCACCCGAACTGATTGCTCGCGCAAGGCACTGGCAGCCTCATGGCACGGGATGGCAGGCGGCCGAGGCCGCGCGACAGGCGGGGCGCCCGATCCTGTTTGTCTCAGGCCATTTCGGCAATTACCAAGCCTTTCGCAGCGCCATGAACCAACGCGGCTATCACATGGGCGGGCTCTATCGCCCAATGAACAATGGCTATGTGAATGCCCATTACGAAGATACGATGCGCGCATTCGGCGGCCCCGCCTTTCCCCGCGGGCGGCGGGGCGTGGCGCAATTCCTGCGCCATATCAAGGGGGGTGGGCAATGCGCCATCTTGTTGGATCAATATTTTGCAGACGGGGTGCGCATTGATTTCTTAGGCAAACCTGCACCAACGGCCCTGACGGGGGCGGAAATGGCGTTGCGCCATAACGCGCTGGTTGTGCCAATTTTTGCACGCCGCTGTGAAAATGGCTTGGATTTCGACATTCTGGTCGATGCGCCCATCCCGCATGGCACAGCCGAGGCCATGACGCAGGCCATTTCAGATGCAATATCGCGGCGCATCCGCGAAACACCCGAACAATGGCTGTGGGTGCATCGCCGCTGGAAGCCGGAACGCCAATTGCGTTATTTTGATCTAGATGCCGAAGAGGAAGAAGCGCTGCGCCGCGATTTATAGCGCCCCGTTTATTGAGGCGCCCGTGCAGCCCCCATCACAGGGCCAAGCGCACCAGCGCCAAGGCGGGCCTGCACCACCACGGCCAAATCCATCTCTGCCTCTGCCGTGATCGTGCGCACAAACGGGGCGCGGCCATCCCAATCGCCCAAGATTTCCAAACCCCGCACCACATTGCTGTAATGAGCATCACGCCCCGCATTCTCGCCACGGGTGATATCCACCTCAGCACGCGGGGTATAGCGGATCACCTGCACCACCATTGGCGCAGTCTGCGTGGTTTGCGCCATCAGGCGATAGCCGTCTGCACTGCGAATAAGCTCGACCGCAACAGGATATCCCTGCGCAGCATGGGCGCGGATCAAATCGGCCAATTCCATCGGCTGGGCCCCCACCAGATGATCATGCCCCCCCACGACCATATGCGGCGTATAAACCCGCCGTCCCCCTGCGGCGCGCACATAGGCCTCTTGGCGGCGCGAGAATTGAGGTTGGGCGAATGTGTCGGGCCAACCTATATAATCCCAATAATCCACATGCAGACCCAAGGGCAAAACATAGCCCCGCGTGGCCAATTCATTGAGCAACGCATCCGCAGGCGGGCAAGAGGAACAGCCTTGCGAGGTAAACAACTCCACAACAACAGGGCCTGTTGCGGATAATTGCGCCTCGGCCATTTTGGGGGAAAGCGCCATGATGGCTAAAACCGCAAAACAGAGCGCCTGCACCATGGGGCGCAGGCCAATGACCATCCGACCTAGAACCATTTGCAGCAGCGAGCCTGTCATCATCATCCCTCTTGCACTGTCCCCTTTCACATAGGCCGCTTTTCGCGACTGCGCCAATCAAGCCTTTGCGAGCCACGGTAATATTCCACCCATGCCACAACTATGGCCGCGATTGTTATCGAAGGAAACCAAAGAAGCGTTAAATCCAACGCGGCGTGGTTTGAATATAGCGCAGGCCCTCAACGCCGAACGCGTGGCGTAGCCCCTCCTCCTCAGGGGCAGCAAATCGTTGATCCACCATCCAAAAATAGAGATAGGGGATTAAGACAGGCGATAGCGCACCCAAAACCAATACCCACCCGATTAAAATCAACACCATGCCTAAATAGATCGGGTTGCGGCTATATTTGAACGGGCCAGATGTGATCAAAGCCTTTGGGGTATGGCGCGGTTCAATCGGTGTTTTGGCCCGATAGAAAAACCAAGCCGCCCATAAGATCACGGCGACCCCCACAGCGGTGGTCAGACACCTGCCCACACGAAACACGGGGCTAAAGGCCATGATCAGGGGCAATTCTCGCGCCAAGATCCACGCCACCGCTGCGGCAAGGAACAGCCATATCGGTGGAATATCAATATAGGCCCGTAACGCCCTCATAGCGTGATCTTTGGCCAATCGCGCGCAGGCGCAACATGCAGCCTTGTGCCCGGGTGCCGCAACTGACGCCACCCCATGACGATCTGCCCCCAAATCCGCCGCGCCCGAAACCCAAGCGCCGCCATGCCCGACACCGGCAAGCGCGGCTTTTCAACGGCATCAATCAAAGATCGGGTTTCAAGCGCCTGCGGCACCCCATATTGCGCGCAAATATCCAATTGCACCGCCAAAGCAGGCACAGCCTGATAGCTGCGCATCCCATATGTGGAGGAGATAATTGCATCCGATGGCCCACCCACACGCAGCGCGTGATCAAGCATCAGCTTTGCCCCCTTAGGATAGGCGATATAAGCCGCAGAACCCGTTCGATCCTGCCACAGGCGCAGCATCGGGGCCGCTGGATGCAAGACACGGCCCAAAACCTTTTTGCGACCGCGCGTCTCAAGCGAGATGTGATCGACATCGGTCAGCCCAGCAACATCCGCGAGAAAGGCGGGCAAATCCGCGGCCAAGGTCGCGTCATCCTCTAAAATCAAATGCGCGACATCCGCCGCAATCACAGCGCGCCACGCGGCCATATGCGAAGCGCAAAGCGCCATTTCTGTCACCCGCAAGGGGCGCTGCCACCGATGCCATACAGGATCATCGGCAGGCGGGGTTAACGTGTCGGGGGTGATCGCCTCAATCCGCGCCCAGTCCAGACCGAAATGATCCATCTGCGCGGCCATAAAGGCCATACGATCCGTGGCCGTTGACATATTGATAATCAAAACCTTCATCGGCCAAAATCCATTGCAGACAAATCCCCGTCAATCAGCGCCAAATATTGCGCCACAACTCGGGATTTGGTGAATTTCTCGGATAATTGCGCTTGGCCCGCTGTCACCAATTGCGCGGCCAAGTCTGGCTTGGCCCGCAATCGCAAGAGCGCCTGTGCCATTGCATCAACATCGTCAATATCAACAAGCAGCGCATCCTTGCCATCCTCACAAAACCATGACGGCCCCTCGCTGCGCGTGGCGACAACAGGGGTGGCACTGCGCCATGCCTCGAGAATGACATTCCCAAGCGGTTCATGGCGCGAAGGCATGACATAGGCATCTGCGCTGGCCACAAGATGCATCGGCTCCTCGACCCAACCCAAAAAGCGAACGCGATCTATCACCCCAAGATCACGGGCAAGCGCCTCAAGCGCGGGGCGTTTTTCGCCCTCACCCGCGAGCCATAAATACGCGCCCTCCACCTGTGCGAAGGCACGGATCAGCGTGTCAAACCCCTTGCGGTGGATAAACCGCCCCGACCCGACAATCAAAAAGGCACCGTCAGGCGTGTCATAGGTGGTGCGCGCAATAGCACGCGGTGTCACCTCGCGCACGAAATTGGAAATCACCCCAAGGGGACGCTGCCAGCCCAAATTGCGGCAAGCCTGCGCAATACCGGGCGTATTGGCAACGATCACATCATTGCGTGCGAAGTTTTTCAAATGGCGCGGATAATCCCCCAAGCGCGTGATCCGCACGCCCCCACCCGATTGGGGCAAGAGTTTCGAGGCGCGCGACATCCATGCAAATGTCGCATCTGGCCGCCACGCCGCGCGCATCTGGCGCAAGCGCCACCGCAGCCCAAGGGATTGTGGGCTGAGAAGCCGAAAATTGGTTTCATAAATCGCGCCAAGCGGGCGAAGATCCTCGGCCCAAGCCCGATTGGGGCGGATCACAAAACGCTGCTCAACCCCCGCTTCTGCCAAAGCCTGACACAGATTGACAAAGAACCGCTCCGCCCCGCCATCGGTACCAAAATGCATATGGATCACGCGGCGTCCGGTCATCGCTGCGCCTTTTCTTCGGCCAGATTTTGAAAAAGGATTACATATTGCCCGATCACTGCCTCATGAAACCCTTGGGTCAGGCGAAGGAAGAACCGCTCTGTGCCACCATCGCGCCCCATCATGATATGGAAGATCCATTTGACCACGCGCCTATAATCCCTTGGCCCGTGCGCGCGCCAAGTGCAGGCGGTAATTCACGCGATACCGCCCAAAGCGCCACAGCCTGACCCAAATCGGGTCCTTCTGCGCCATTTTTTTGCGGCTATCGCCGACTGTGCCATCGCTCGTCTCTTGCGCGCCGATGGCAATCGTTTGCGGCGCAATCATCGCCACGCGCAAATCAAACTCCCAAAAATGCTTATGATCTTCATCGACAGGGCGGAAAATCGGCGGCACTTTGGCCAATATTTTTTCGGCCCCCACCCGCGTCAGAACATAGCCCAAAGTGGTAGAGGGAACGCGATCAGGGCGACCCAGCGTAAAGCCCTGCCCAATCGTCTGCGCCTGATCAAGGCGCACAGGCTTGAACGAAAAGAGCTTTACCATATCCCATGCCGCGGGGCGCTTTTGCAAATCATCCTGCAAGGCGGATAGGGTCGCGGCAAAGTCACCCGTGATGCGCAGGTCATCCTCTAGAACCACCGCGGCCTCAGCCCCGCTTTCCAACAGCCATTCAGCGGCCTTGATGTGGCTGAGGTAACAGCCAATTTCAGGCGGCACCAAATCATGCCGCGCGTAGCGGCGATTGGCGCGCACATCATAGACGCGGGCCAAGTCGCCTTCGGACAGCGCCCGACCATTCACCGCAGGCAGGCGCGTCCATGCGACACCCGCGCCGTTCAACTCTGCGCCAACACGGGCGAGCCGCGTTTCATTACTGTACATATTGATGACGTAAACAGGCCAGTCTTGCACGCGCGCCGCTCCTTTATCCTTGAGAATGGCATAGCCCAGCCACGGGTTTGAACACAAGCGCCGCGCATCATTGCTTGCCCCAAGAGCCGCTTTCATGACAAATGCGCCGCAAGCAGAAATCACCCCAGAGGCGCGCATGGCGCAAAATATCCCAATCTATGTCATTAATCTCGACCGCCGCCCCGATCGGCTCGAGCGGATCGGGGATCACCTGCGCGAGCGCGGCGTGACCTTCATTCGTCATTCCGCCTGTGATGCACAAAGCGCGGATGCCGCCCGCATAGATGCTGTGATTGCGGAATATGGCCCCTTGGGGCGGCTTGGTTTGGGTGACCGCGCCTGCACAGTCAGCCATACCGAGGCTTGGGCCGCCTTTCTGCAAACAGACGCGCAGTTCGCCCTCTTTTTAGAGGATGACATCTATCTCGCAGCTGATCTGGCCTCTGCGGTGATGACCTCTGATTGGATCCCGCGCGGCACCGAGGCGATCAAACTTGAGAAATTCAACGAAGGCATATCCAAACTTTTACTTGGCGCGCAAATTGGTCAAACTCCCTCAGGCCGCGCGATCCACCCGATGCGTTCGCGTCATGTCGGGGGTGGGGCCTATATCCTGTCGCGGCGGGGGGCGGAATTGGCCCTGTCTTGGCGCGGCAAGATGCGGGTGCCGATTGACCATTTACTGTTCAATGACACGGTCAGCCCCATTCGCCGCGCTTTGGCCGCTAGCATCATTGTGCCCGCGATGGCGACACAGCGCGCCTATGCCTATAATTCTGATATCTCAGGCCTTGGCAAAGCAGTGCGCCCCAAAGGATGGGCCAAAACATGGCGCAAACTCAAACGCGGCAGCGCCGAAATAAACCAAGCCCCCCGCCAAATCTGGCAATGGGCCACGGGGCAAGCGCGGATTGTCGAGGTAGAATTCGCCGAAAACCCACCCAAATAAAAAGCCCCGCGCGATGCGCGGGGCTTTTGGTTTCACTGTGGCGAGGCCTACGCTGCGCGGGCGAGGTTGCGCAGAACGTAATGCAAGACGCCGCCATTCTCGATATATTCGATCTCAACCGCCGTATCGATCCGACATTTCAGCGTGATCGTTTTCACGCTGCCATCGGCATAGGTGATATCACAGGGCACTTCGGCCAAGGCTGTGATTGTATCCAGGCCCTTGATTGCCACGGTTTCATCGCCCGTCAGACCCAAGGTCTTGCGGGTGTCGCCGCCTGTGAATTCGAACGGGATCACCCCCATACCAACGAGGTTGGAGCGGTGGATGCGCTCAAAGCTTTCCGCGATCACGGCCTTGACACCCAAAAGGGCGGTGCCTTTTGCAGCCCAATCACGGCTTGAGCCCGCGCCATATTGCTCGCCCCCAAAGATCACCAAGGGCGTGCCTTGCTCTTGATAGGCCATTGCCGCGTCAAAGATCGAGGTCTGCGCGCCATCTTGGCCTTTGGTATAGCCGCCTTCAACTCCATCCAACATCTCATTCTTGATGCGGATATTGGCGAATGTGCCGCGCATCATGATCTCGTGGTTGCCACGGCGCGCGCCATAAGAGTTGAACTCGCGCACAGGCACCTGACGCTCGATCAGATATTGACCCGCAGGGGTGGTGTCCTTGAACGACCCTGCAGGGCTGATGTGGTCTGTGGTGATCATATCGCCCAAAAGCGCCAGAACCTTGGCCCCTTCGATATTCTCGATCTTATTGGTGTCCATCGTGATGCCTTGGAAATAAGGCGGGTTCTGAACATAGGTCGAGGTCGCAGGCCAATCATAGGTCTGCTGATCAGTGGTTTTGACCCCCTGCCATTTCTCATCGCCTTTGAACACATCGGCGTATTTGGCTTGGAACGCTTCGCGCGTCACAGTGCGCTCAACTGTTTCTGCCACTTCTTGCGTGGTTGGCCAAATATCCTTGAGATAAACATCACGACCATCTGGGGTCTGGGCAATCGGGTCATTGGCCAGATCAATATCCATCGTGCCCGCAATCGCATAAGCCACGACCAGCGGAGGCGAGGCGAGATAGTTTGCGCGCACATCGGGGCTGATACGACCCTCGAAATTACGGTTCCCTGACAGCACCGCGGTGGCGACCAAATCGCCCTCGGCAATTGCCTCAGAAATCTCTTTCTGCAGCGGGCCAGAGTTACCGATACAGGTGGTGCAGCCATACCCCACAAGGTTAAAGCCGACCTTATCAAGATCTTCTTGCAGGCCTGCGGCCTCAAGATAGGCAGATACAACCTGGCTGCCTGGCGCAAGCGATGTCTTGACCCATGGTTTACGGGTCAGGCCCAATTCAGCGGCTTTGCGCGCCACAAGACCTGCGCCAATCATCACATAAGGGTTCGATGTGTTGGTGCAGGAGGTGATCGACGCAATTACAACCTTGCCTGATTCCATGCTGTAATCTTCGCCTTTGACGGCGACCTGCTTGCCCAAAGGACGCTTGAACGTCTCTTCCATTTCCTTGCGGAAGGCGGATTTTGCGCTCGACAGCGCCACATAATCTTGTGGGCGTTTTGGGCCAGAAATGGCAGGCACGATCGTGCCCATATCCAATTCCAACGTGTCGGTATAAACGGGCGCGTAATTCGCATCGCGCCAGAACCCGTTTTCCTTGGCATAGGTTTCGACCAAGGCGATAACCTCTTCCTCGCGGCCCGTGTTGCGCAGATAACGCAGGGTTTCATCATCAATTGGGAAGAAGCCACACGTCGCGCCATATTCAGGCGCCATGTTGGCGATGGTCGCGCGATCCGCCAAAGGCAGGCGATCCAAACCTTCGCCGTAGAATTCAACGAATTTGCCAACCACGCCTTTCTTGCGCAGCATTTCTACAACTTTCAGCACAAGGTCAGTGCCTGTCGTGCCTTCCACCATTGCGCCCGTCAATTTAAAGCCAATCACTTCGGGGATCAGCATCGAGATCGGTTGACCAAGCATTGCGGCCTCTGCCTCGATACCGCCAACGCCCCATCCCAATACAGCCGCGCCATTGACCATGGTGGTGTGGCTGTCTGTGCCAACAAGCGTATCAGGATAGGCGACCAAATCGCCGTTCTGATCCACATCCGACCAAACCGTTTTGGCCAGATATTCAAGGTTCACTTGGTGACAAATCCCCGTGCCAGGAGGCACAACGCGGAAATTGTTGAATGCGTTCTGGCCCCATTTGAGGAAGGTGTAACGCTCCATGTTGCGCTCATATTCGCGATCCACATTCATCTGGAAGGCGCGCGGATTGCCAAATTCGTCAATCATCACGGAGTGGTCAATGACCAAATCCACGGGGTTCAGCGGGTTGATCTTGTCAGGGTTGCCGCCAAGCGCCTTGATCCCGTCCCGCATCGCGGCCAGATCCACCACCGCAGGCACGCCTGTGAAATCCTGCATCAAAACGCGGGCGGGGCGATAGGCGATCTCGCGCGGGTTTTGACCACCCAACTTGGCCCATTCAGCAAAGGCCTTGATGTCATCGACACTGACCGTCTTACCATCTTCGAATCGCAGCATATTCTCCAGCACCACTTTCAACGCGGCAGGCAATTTTGAGAAATCGCCAAGCCCCGCGGCCTCAGCGGCGGCGATGGAATAATAGGCATAGGTTTTCCCCCCTGCCGTCAGGGTCTTGCGGGTCGCGGCGCTATCGTGGCCTACGGTGATGGGCATATTTGCCTCCCTCATCGAAAAAACGGGTTGAACGGTCACGGCCTTAGCCCTTGCTTTTTGAAGTGGCAATGGGGGTTGGCCGCGTTTGTATGCCGTTGCATACATTTTTTAACAGGCAGGCGCAAGCATTCCTGTTTGCACGCTTTCCAAATTCTTAAATTCCGTTTAGCTGTGAAGCTATGATGTTGGAAATCACCTCTCTGGCCTGCGCGCGCGGCGCTATGCAAGTGTTGCAAAATGTTGACCTCACCCTCTCTGCGGGCGAAGCCGTGGTGTTGCGCGGGCCGAATGGGGCAGGTAAAACCACGCTGTTGCGGATCATCGCGGGGCTGGCCCCCGCCCTGTCGGGGCAGATCAGTTGCGCCAGCGATAGCATCGCCTATAGCGGTCACGCAGACGGGATCAAAACCAGTCTAACCGTGGCGCAAAACCTGAATTTTTGGGCAGGTGTTTTTGGACAACGTGATATCACGCCTGCGCTTGATGCGTTTGATCTGCATGATCTGCGTAACCGCCCTGCAGGCGAAATGAGTGCGGGTCAAAAACGCCGCCTCAGCCTTGCGCGGCTCTTGGTGACGGGGCGCCCCATTTGGTGCCTTGATGAGCCGACAGTGTCGCTTGACCAAGAAAATGTCGCGCGCTTTGCTGCCGCCGTGCAGGCGCATTTGGCCCGTGGCGGGGCCGCATTGATTGCCACTCATATTGATCTCGGGCTGGCCGAGGCGCGAATTTTCGACATCAAACCGTTCATGTGCAAAAAGCTAGCCGAGACTGACCCGTTTTCGGATTGGGGGGCGGCATGATCGGTCTTTTGATACGCGACTTGCGGTTGGCCGTGAAAGCGGGGGGCGGCTTTGGCCTTGCGCTTGCTTTTTTCTTGATCGTTTCCGTTCTGGTGCCGTTCGGGATCGGGCCAGAAACGGGCTTGCTGCGCGAGGTGTCGGGGGGCGTTTTGTGGCTTGGCGCGCTTTTGGCCTGCCTCTTATCACTGGATCGGATCTTTGCCCTTGATTGGGAAGATGGCAGTCTTGAACTTCTGGCAACCTCCCCCCTGCCCCTTGAGATGGTCGCAATCACCAAATCTGCGGCGCATTGGATCACCACGGGGCTGCCCTTGGCCTTGGTGGCGCCGCTTTTGGGTCTGTTGTTGAATTTGCCCGAAGACGGGTTTCTGTGGCTTATCATCTCGCTTTTGGTGGGAACGCCCGCCCTTTCGGCCATTGGCACATTTGGCGCGGCTTTGACGGTGGGGATGCGGCGGGGCGGATTGTTGCTGTCGCTATTGGTTCTGCCGCTCTATGTGCCCAGTTTGCTCTTTGGGTCGATGGTCGTCTCAAATGGGGCCTCTGGCGAGGCGGTTGGCACCCCTTTGGCCCTATTGGCGGCCATCAGTCTGGGCAGTTTGGCGATTTTGCCCTTTGCTTCGGCCTCTGTCCTCCGCGTCAATCTGCGCTAGGCTGCCGCTATTTCAGCCCCTTGTGGCCTTGCGGCGCTGCGACTAATCTCTGCGCTTATGAGCATCTGGGAATACGCAAATCCGCGAAAATTTATGTCGCTGTCGGGCGCGGTTCTGCCATGGGTGACGGCCCTTGCCGTTGCGATGGTGGTGGGTGGGCTGATCTGGGGGTTTTTCTTCACCCCGAATGATTTTCGCCAAGGCGCGACTGTCAAAATCATCTATATCCATGTGCCTGCCGCGATTATGGGTTCGGGCACATGGTTTATGATGTTGGCCGCCTCGTTGGTTTGGGTCATTCGCCGCCACCATGTCAGCGCCCTCGCGGCCAAGGCCGCAGCCCCCGTTGGGATGGTGTTTACGCTGATCGGCCTGTTCACAGGCGCGGTCTGGGGGCAACCAATGTGGGGCACATGGTGGGAATGGGACCCAAGATTGACCGCATTTTTGATCCTGTTTCTGTTCTATCTGGGCTATATGGCGCTGTGGGCGGCGGTCGAAAACCCCGATACGGCCGCAGACCTGACCGCCGTTCTGTGCCTTGTTGGCACGGTCTTTGCGGTGATTTCGCGCTATGCGATTTTGTTCTGGAACCAAGGCCTGCATCAAGGCGCATCGCTGTCGATGGATGCCGAGGAAAATGTCGCCGATGTCTTTGCCTATCCGCTTTGGATTTGCATTATCGGCTTTGGCCTTTTGTTTATCTGCCTTGTGCTGTTGCGCACGCGCACTGAAATTCGCGCCCGCCGCCTCAGCGCCCTGATCGCGCAGGAGCGAATGGCATGACACCTTTCATCTTTCCCGATCTGGGATCATACGCGGTTGAGGTCCTATCTGCCTATGCAGGGACATTGGCGCTTTTGCTGATCTTGGTGGCAGGCTCTGTTTGGCAGGGGCGCAAAACGCGGATCAGGCTTGAGGAATTCGAAGCGCGCCGCACGGCCAAGCGTCAAAAATCTACGGAAAACCTGTGATGAAATTTCGTCCGATGATGATTGTGCCTTTGGCCGTAACGCTTGGGTTTTTCGGGCTTGCGGCGGTGCAACTGAGCCGCACGGAGGACGCGCGCAGCATCGGCGTTGACACGGCCGCCCTCCCCTCCACGCGTGAAGGCCGCGTGGCCCCGCATCTTGATCTGACGGCGCTTGACGACACGCCGCTTCTGACCCGTGCCGATCTTGAGGGCAACGGGCTTATCATTCTGAATTTCTTTGCCAGTTGGTGCCCACCCTGCCGCGCCGAGCATCCGACCCTTACCGCATTGGCCGAAGCAGGAAACCCGCTATTTGGCGTGAACTATCGCGATCAATTGGGCCAAGCGCGTGCTTTTTTATCTGAATTGGGCAATCCCTATGACCGCATCGGTCGCGATGAAGAAGCGCGAAATGGGCGCGATTGGGGCGTGGTTGCGATGCCCGAAACCTTCTTTATCAATTCCGAAGGTGTAGTGGTTCTGCATTTCCGTGGACCGATCACTGATCGCGTACTGAGAAACCAAATCCTTCCAGCTCTTGATGACGCAGGTCACACGTTAATGTTGTCTCAATAGGCAATCTTGCCAACATACTGTGCGTGTAAATTGGTATTCTTCTATGTATGATTGGACTCCTACACACACATTCCGTCAGGATTTTTATTTTTTAAATGACTAAACTTCAACGCATTGCATCTATATCTGACCTGAGGGAGCGAGCACGTAAACGCC
>NZ_JBBLYJ010000004.1:0-11478 GCF_037830355.1 Roseobacter sp. HKCCD5988
CATTTAGAGAGCTACAAGGCTTGGCGTGTCTAGCTGCCATAAAGTGATCCATCAAAGCCAATCAGCCGTATCCCTTACATAGTCACACGGGAGACACGGCAATGAACAAAGACAAACTAAAGCCATACCTTGTTGATTATCTTGATGCCCAAGGCCAAAAGATTAATGGGCAGCTAATCTTTGCTCGTGACTCAACCGCAGCTTCAATGGCTGTGCTGAACATACTGCCTGAAGCAAGAACAGTAGTATCTGTTCAACGTTCTATCTAGTTAATCACCAAAGTTTACACATGGCGATATTCGCCTTATGGTTGTCAGGCTGGTGTGACACCGAAGCTGCGTGGTGGTGTAGTCCCCCTCCCGCTTCCTAGCAGGGAATGACCCTCTGTTACGCCAGCACCCTTGCTAAACACATTAGTTGCACCTGCAAGATTTACTTTGGGCAGAACCAGCCTAGCTAATACTATGTTGGCGTGACTAAACGTGAGTGTATTGCTGCAAGTCCGTTCAGGTTGGTTGGTGGAGATCAACCTGCTGTCACGTCAACGCCACTGCACACACTGCTCAGCCAAAGCGGCTCCTGCCAAAGTGCTGGCTGCGATGGTTGTGGCTAAGATGATGCGCTTCATGGCGTGGCTCCGGTTCGTCATCTCAACCTCACGGGCAAGTCAAAGTTATAAAGTGTGTCTGGAAATGGGTCTGGCGCTGCTGGAAATGGATTTGCCGTTTCGAGGAATTGCAATAGGGCAGTATCAAGTTCGGGCACTCCAGAGCTATGAATAATTGAAGTTTCCTGAAGTGTGCCGTCACTTCGGAGCGTTAAACGAGCCACAAGATACCCGTCACCCGTTGGGCGGTCAGGAGTCGAGTTAATCCACTCAAAAATAGCCTGACCCCAATCCGCCATAAGTTCAGGATTGGACATTACGGTATCTGGAAGATTTGACGATGGGATCTCTAGATCTCCAAAAATGTCATAACGTGTTTGATAATCATTGGTACAGGCAGCCGAAACCTCTGCGTCTCGTCTAGTGTGAATGCAGCTGTACAATGCACCTCCGTACTCAACTAAGATGTGAAATCTTGCAGATGAGAGGCTAGGGGCTTCGCTTGAAGAAGCGATGATATTGCCGCCAATTATGATCGTTTCTGCTTCATGGCCTCTAATAACGTTATCTTGCGCATATGCTGAGCTACCCCAAAGCGCAGTCAGTACTAAGACAATGATTTGACGCATTATTATTTTCATACAATGATGACACTATCAGGATCGTGAATAGTCAAGGCTCACAATGTTTCGCTTTTGGATTGTATTATGCTTTGTTGTGGTGAGTTCTAACATCCCAAGCCAAGGTTTTGCGCACTCTGGTGGGCTGAACGCTCAAGGCTGTCATGGTGGAAGCCGCCCTTATCATTGCCATCGCTCACCTAGTGAAATGATGCCCTCTAGCTCCGGAGGTTATCGGTTGAGATGTGATTTGGGCAGCCGCTCTCGAGACTGTGTTTCTGGGGCCGGTGCAGCCGGTGCGTACAATGCTTCCGTCTTGTCTATCCAATTGGATTTACAGAGGCATTGCACAAACCTTCCCGTGGGTTTTGTTGATGGTAGAATGGGCCCAATGACTTCGGAGGCCATCAGGCAGTTTCAACGTTCTTATGGCTTAACTGTTGATGGTGTTGTGGGTCAGAGAACACTTTCTGCGTTAGCCTCAACACCAAATGGACGATGCCGAATGAACCGTTAGGTCATGGGGAAGTTTTATGTTTTTCAGTCAGCACAAACGTCTAGGAACTCAAACGGGTCAAGGTGTATGGCAAACATTGCAAACCGCTTCACTTACTTCACGTTTGGGATCCAAAGGGTTTTTTGATCCACCAAGCGACTTTTACTTCGATAGTTATATTTCAGGCTTTGTAATTGGAGCTGTGACTGGAAGTTTAATTGCAGGAGCCAAAGGCAGCAGATGGTCATCCAAGAAAAAGGGTGAGTTTATGTACTGTGCGTTGGAAGTGGTTGATCCATCTTTGACCGTAGCTAAGATTTTCTTAGGCGATTTGTCTGTGAGCGATCAAAACTTGCATGCCGAAGGCAATACCGATGGCTTGAGCGTATCTATGGCAGTGTACAACGGACTGAAGCCTGATGACCCCGATCCTAAAGTTGTTAGGGCACGAGAAATGGCAGAAATGTTTTCTGGCACTCTTGGTTCCAAAGGAGACTTGGGGGGTGCCCTGATAAGCTTGACTATCCAAAAGTATATGGCTGAACGCTGGGGCGAATTTTAAACGTTGGTTGTTCCGTTGATGAATTTGCAACTTATCATCGCATTAAACACGGCTCTCCTTGTTTCTTTATATTCCTCTGCGTGCACCGCTAATGGTCCACAGATTTCTGGAGAGGTTACTCATGTCAGGGATGTTGACACCATTGAGTTGGGTGGCGTCGCCATTCGTTTGAATGGGATCGATGGGCCTGAACTTTCTACAGATGTTGGTCAGGCAGCCAAGCAATTTATGACTTCGTTGGTGTTGAACAGGGAAGTGGTATGCGACCTAACGGGTGAACGTAGTCATGATCGGCTAATAGGCGTTTGCCATTTGAATGGAGAAGACATCGGAGCAACAGCTATAGAAAATGGCTTCGCACTAGATTGCAGAAGATATTCAGGCGGCAGATACGCTGACCTTGAGCTTCAATCTGCCATTACTGCGATTCAAAGAGCTTCTTACTGTTGAGCTAGTTTTCGAGTGTGGTCATATGCCACGCAAACGAAATCTATTAACGCCAATTGATTTTAAATGAACCGATTGTTTCCATAAACAAAGCTGCTTTTAGGTCAATTTGAAGTTTGTCGGCAGTTGCTTTTGCGCTGTCTATAAGAGGGTCGGACACACCTGCTTTCAGTTTGTCATGGACCACTACTGCACAAATACTGGCATGGTCTCTACCAGTACAGAAATCAGGGTCGCTTGCGAGTTGTCTGGCAAAATCAAGATCTTTCAAAAAACGATCAAAGCCACATGAATTTGTGAAGCTAATTTTCTGATACAAGTCGAGCTGAAATTTACCTCTACGATCCTTACTCCAATTCAGGGCATCAAACCTTAAATCCATTACGGCAATCGAATATCCGACTATGTAACCGGAAACGTATGGCTCCATCACGAAAGCGCTTGGAACATCCTGTCCATGAAAAAGCGAACCGAAAATCTCTTCTAACTCGCTGGCCAATCTAGATACCTGAAGCTCGGCTTTATTTCCGCCAAAGAGTCCAAACATGCCCACGTCCTCAACGAATGATGTGTAAGAAGCTTTGCATTACGGCTTAACCTCTTTGATAGCGCCAATAGAACAAACCTGCAGTGGCAAGGTCAATTCCTATCCATATTGGTTTGTTGAGATGAACGGGGACAAATGGGTTAAAAAGAGCGCCTACTATTGCAAAAATAATCCAGCTCTCATTGCTATGTTTGAAATCGTAATAAGCGACCAAAGCCGCTGAAGCACAAACGGCCACCCTCAAAAGTAGGTAATAGTCGTACGGGAGCGGTAGGACACCAAGCAAACAAAAAGCTATTGGAATTAATAAGAACTTTGAAGCACTCAACGACTTTTCGGTGGAATGCAAAGTCTGTCCCATTCTTTGTGTGTGATTTTCTGTCGGTGCTTTAATAGGAGTTGACGGAATATCAGTCACACTGCCTTCGTTAGATTTCAGCTGCTGCCTTTGATAAAGTGCGGTTGGCTCGAAGCCCTTAGCACTTGTAATCATTTCCTCTGTAATGCTGTCGTCCATCAACCATGCTACGCTTTGGATATGCCTGCGGCCTCTTCTTTTTAATGCGTCCCAGAGCCTTACAACATCACCTGTAAGTGACGGGTCAGTTATGCCCTTACACGTGAACATTAAAATCATTAGCTGAGGAGTCATCATCATTTCGCCATTTGCTTGATGTGATCTGATCCGTAGCTCTAAGGCAGTAGCTAGCGTAGACAACTCCTTGGTGTGTTCGGGGGCATACTCCATGAACCAATCGTCCATGTCGGGTGACATGGCTGTCATACGAAAATACTCGCCTACAGTCTTAATAAGCATACTTGCGACAATATCGTCTTCGATATGTTGCATTCGCTGCATGAAGTCTTCGAGCCACTCCTGTGTATCCATGCTATTAGTTCCCATACCTAGTCGGACTGACATCTCTAGCGCTGCTATTTGGTGTTAGTCTATTTCGCCAATGCGCCCACCCAAGATCAATTCTGCGCTACATCCTTGAGTTATACTCGTCCTGTTCGAGCAGCAGGTCAGTCATTTCAGTTAGGTCGTCATCTGAACACTCATTCACATTGGTGCAGACGCTATATTCCTCAGCCATGCTTGCAAGGATCATCGTGCCATCGTCATGCAGCTTCGAAATAGTGAAGAGACAGGCAGCTAATGTAGCTATGATGACAAGAAGGAGTTTCATAATGCGTTACTCACCATCCACAGGCGTCTCGAAGTGGCTGAATAGCCTCATCTAGCCCTGAAATGTTGAAGCTTACCTCAAATGCACTTTCACCATATGGCATCATCCGAGCCAGCAACCGTTCGTTATCCAGCATTTCTCTTATAAACGGTATTGCTTGGCCTCCCCGCCACAAGCCAAGGGATCGGTTATTGGTGCTCTCCGTGAACCCCTTCACTCTAGGAGCTTCATCATCCAGACGGTAAGTTACGTCTCCGTAATTATTATATCTGCTAGACGTCATATGGCATCCAGTGGAGAAGATCGCCGATGTTGTATTTTCTCTACAGCGGAGCAGCAGAGTTACAGGATTTCCACTGCTCCAGCTGCAATAGACCGGCTGCTCTGACTCCAACCTCAAATAAACGTTGGTCTCGTCCGTCATTGCTGACGTTTCAATGCTGACTACCCAGTTGCCGTTAACAGGAGTTGCATCGACTGGTTCTGATTGGGGTCTGGGAAACTGACGGTCAAAACAAGCCAAACGCTCAATTCCGTCCTCAATTAGTGAGCATTCATTAGCCTGAACAGAAGTTGCGCTAACACCAATAGCAAAAAGCATCATCAATAAAAACGTTCTCACGGAGACATTTCCTCCACTAGTCATAAGAGACACTGGTGCCATCACTAAAAAGTACCTCATCCAAATCCAACTCAATATCAACAAAGTCAGGATTGATTTCGATTAAGCGTTTCAGGCCGCTCTCACCAAACATGCCATCACCGTCATATACGCCAGTGTGAGTAACGCTTGTTCCAGCGGTAAGATTGATGTCCCTTGGAAGGCGCAATCTTCCAATGTCAGACCCTAGTCGGTCACTGAAGTTTACGGAGCCATCTAAGATAGCAATATCGTTGGTTGAGACATTCTGGATTTCTAGAGTGATCCGAACTGGCGTGAGTGCCATATACATTCCATCAGGCTCTTCCGCTGACCAACTCAAAATCGCAAGCGGTAACGTCTGTTCAGGCTCTGCGGTCGATACCAGCTCTTCTACATCAGATCCATCAGCGTCTAGGTTCATGTCATCCAGTGTGGTGCTGACTATAGCGCCTAGCACATCTTCAAGCGTGGGCGTGACAGGCTCTGCCTCAGAGCTTAAAGCCGCAACCGCTTCTTTAAGCGCCTCTAGTTCTTGGATTATATAATCAAGCTTCTGATCAATTGTTTGTTCTTGTGCAGTTGATGGAGAAACCATCGCAACAAGGACAGCCAAAATCGTGAATGTTCTTTTCATCGCAACCTCAGCGGAAGGTCAAAGTTGTATCTGCTTGGTTCAATTCCTTCAGGTGCTTCAGGATAAGGGGCGCTTCTATCTATGAAACTGAGTATTTCGTTGTCTAAGTCAGGGCTACCGCTACTAATCAATATTCTCGAACCATGCAGTGTTCCATCAGCCTCTACTTGAAGCCTTACTGTTGCAGCCCCATTTCCCTGAGGACGGTTTGGTGTGGCTTCTATTTTTTGCAGTATATTGCTTCCCCATTCGTTCATTAGGATTTGGAGTTCCATTGCGGTAACTATGAGTGGTTCTTCATAATCTTGTGGCAGAACTTGATGCTCCAAGATGAAGTCCAGCTCGTCCACCACTAACGACAAATTCGTCTGAGCTTCCGCCACTACTTCTGTGCTGAGGCCCTCTGGCATGTTCAAAGGAACCCCAATATCGCTAAATACTTCGTAGCAAACAGGATTAGTCAAAGCTCCTCTGCGGTCACTGTTGTACCAATCTATGCATTCGTTTTGCGTCTGTTCGATAAACGCATCGGCTCTAGCCGCTTCGTATTCTGTGAAACTTGTCAGAACTCGTTGATAAGCGTCTATTTGCTCTCGTAGCTCTGATATACGAGTTGAGACTTGCTCTTGGTACCTGACGATATCGTTTCCAACACTGAATGATTGAGATCGTCGATCGTAATTCCAAGCCGCATCACCTGTAATACCTCTCAAACAAGCTACTGCGTCATCGATGTCCACTTCAATTTCTGTCCAGCCAGTTATTCGGCTTACAAAGTAATTTACCGTACCTTCCTCTGCCGAAGGATTATCAATCCAATGTTCACAAGCGTTAATAATGACCTGCTGTTGCTCTGAAGTTGCAGCTAACAATGGCCCTGCTGTAAGCAACACAGCAGCCAGAGAAACAGTAATACTTTGATGAATGCGTTGCTTCATATAACAATGAGACCATTCGAATAACGATGCGTCAAGGATATCAGGGAGCTAGTCATGATCAGAGCCATTACGCAGCTTTACCGCTTCTTATTTTCTGCACTTGTAATAATAGCAGTTGCTCTTCCGATCATTGGTTTTCTTGTTAGCCCAAAGCTTGATTATCCACCAATCATGGCTGTCATCGGCATGATTTTCTATGTGTTCTTCTTGGTCATTATTGTTGGGGCATTAGCCGTGCAGCTAGATAACAACAGGCTGCTTACTCTGATTGCAGAGGGGCAAAAAGGCCAGCCAAATAGCCAGCGAGATACCGCTGCTTCAGTCGCTAGCCGTAGAACCATCAGCCCTCCTTTGCGAACAAACAAGCAGGCCGCTGATGATAGTGACGACTGAGATGAAGCACCTGTTGAGTAACTTTATCTAAAGATTACTCTTTACAAAATTCTTAATAAAGTTTTCAGCCTGAGCATGATCGAGGCCCGCTCGTTTTGCCTTGCGAGACAACATCTCTAATGCCGCATTTTGTGCTTGGCGTATGCTTCCAAGGTCTTCGTATGCCCGAAGAATTGCCAAATCACAGCGTTTTTCAAACTCCTTCATACCAGCAACATGTTTGTACGGAAGTGCATCAACAACCCGTTGCGCCCATTCAATGTAATCAAGCCGCCTTTGCAAATCCCAACCGTCTGGTGGTGACTTGCTGAGCGCACCTATATTGGAAGTTTTGTCTGCCAATTTCACAAGCGCAGCAGAGGTTGTTTTCTTTGGAGCATTATGCACTTGCAGGGCTTTCCGCTCAGCTTTTGGGAGGGATTTGTCATCTGTCAATTCACCCACAATTTGAGTGATATCAGTTCCAAATTCTTGTTCTAGTTCCAACAAAGACGTAGGGGGACAGTCTTCAACGGTGTCATGTAACCAAGCGGCGGCTTGTTCTATATCACTGCCTCCCCACTGCTTAACAAGATCACAGACTTCTTCCAAATGCGTCACATAGGGTTCTTTGGCTTTACCTTTACGGAACTGGCCAGCATGACGCCCACGAGCAAAACGCTCTGCGTTCTCGACAATGTCCATCCAGACACTCCTAATAATTTTCGGAAAATGGCGGCAGAAATCTAGGCCGCACTCAGTATTAAATAATTACTTTGCAGCTGTTTTCAAGAGGTGCCACTAGGTAACATACCTAGCCGTCGGTAGGCCAAATCGAACGCTGTTTTGCTTCTTTCCCACCACTGCTCATACAACACTTTGCAGGAGTGCTATGAAGCACTTGCACAACGTGATTCCAATGAAGTGCGGCTTATTAAGAACAACAGAAGTGAGTTGGTACTATTTGGTCAGGCTAGGGGTCACATTTGGACAGAAGTCTGTGTTCGCACTGCAATGTAGCCAACTAGTGTGGAACCCTTGCAGCGTAGCAGGTTCTTATCCTTATCGTTAGTAGTAAAGTGAAGCTTGGGGCGTGGCTTGGTAGTTTAACATTCATAACGTTATCAGTTAGTTAGTCTGTTTTGTCTGCTATATGCCTTTCTTCTCTCCTAACCGTTCCAAGTTAGACTACCTGCTGTGAACCAAGAATGTATCTGCTTCCCTCTAGCGTCGTTAGCTTCAAGGCAGGTGTGCAACTAATGACATTGTCTCGCTTAAAGTTCTTACAGTGCTCAATCACGTAAGACTTAAAGGTGTCTTGGTAACAAGCCACTGCTGCTTCTTCGTGTAATTGTTTGACTATGATGCAGTCATGTACGGAGTAGGCAGGTAAATCCATAGCCGTCAGTCTAAGAATGGTACGCTTCAATATCTCAGCTTCATGATAGCTAATAAAGCCAGTACCATTCATGTACTTCTTATCTAAGTGTCTTAGTGCAGGTACAGCCACCAATAGTGCTTCACGATAGCTATCCCAGCTACCTTCTGTCTCAAAACATCTAGCGTTCTTAGACGATGGTTTCTCTTTGTATGGATCGCCTAAGCCTATAACCTCTAGTGCAACTATCTTAAGTAAGTCCCTGTTTAGATGTGGTGCTGTATCCTTATAAAGGTCTGTCCACCTGTCTGATGTATTGATCCTCTCTCCCATCAACATGGAGAAGGTGACAGCCTGTGAAGCATTCACATCAATGCTCACAACTGGTTCACCATCAATCTTGAATTGAAGTCGTGTCGCTTCCTTCTGATTAGTCCAGTAGCCGTAAAACCTGCCACCAGCATCTAGTCTACCTTCATGGAAGACCCTGTGTGCTGCTGCTGCAAAGGTCGTGTGGCCATCATGAGTAACCTCTAATGGGTGCTTCAGGTAGAAGGCATTAAGCTTTTTAACCTCATTACGAAGTACTGTTAACTCTCTACCAAACTTAGTCTGTGCTTCTGTATTGCTGAAGCGAGGTGGCTTACTTTTAGTTTCTTTACGTTCTTTCTTCTGCAGGTAAGTTTCTGGTTTGTTTACCTCTACAATCCGTGAGTAAGCATCTACCATGTGAGCGTCTTTGATACGCTGCAGGTATTCAGAACCAACAAACCTGTAACGGGTCACATCTGCAAATGTACCGATGCCAGTGCCAAAGATCTCAAACTCAATATGCTGAGGTGTAGTCCAGCCCCCAGAACCGTCAATTCGTTCTAGAAAGCTACCATTGAGAGCTTGTACAACTTGATCAATAGTACTTCTGCCAACGCCACTAGAGTATCCTTTGAAGGTGTTGTTGTTTTTACTGACAGCGATGGTCTTATGACCTTTTACATCAAGCTCTTTGACTGCCTGAAGAAGGCTAGCAACTACGATCCTGTACTTGCGACCTCGTTGGCCTGACAAAGTTAAGCCATGAGCCTCACATATCTCGTCTACAAGATCGTTAGCATTCTTGTTGAATGCTGCGAATGTTGGTGTCCAGAAGATAACGTCCGGATGTCGATACCTGTAATTGGGATCACAGGTAACAAGCCTGATTGCTTCCAATTTCTGGTCAGCAGTTAAGCTTCCAAAACTGTTGATGTTGCTCAATTTCATATCTGACATGTGCTTCCTTCCCCAATATCTAAAACAAAATGGGTGGCACACGAGGTGCCACCCTTGAGTTGATCAATTAATCATTGGGGATAATCCAGAGATCACTCTGAGTGGCCGTAGTTTCACTAGGCCACCACCTACGGAAATCGTCAGTGTCTAGATCGGCGGGAACATACCACTTGCGAAGATCGTTGTCCCAGCGGCCTCCAAGGCTCTTACACATGTCTTTTTCGTCAAATGGGCAGTTCAGGTAAAAACGTTTCTTAGCCATATTGTTCTCCTTTTTTTGGTGATTGCCGCTCAAATCAAAACTTGAATGCAAGTTGGTTCAGTACATCTCCGATGGACCGAAAGCTGAGGGGCTCGTCCAAATCTTCCATCGCCTTTTTGAACTGGGTTTCGATAAACTCTTCATCCCGAAGAATGTCGATTTCGAGGGTTGGGACTTCTTGTGACATATTGATCTCCATCAATGAGTTTCGGTGCAGAGAGTGGAGATGTTTGTGAGGTTAACTCCTACACTCACATGCTCATCACACACTTCTCACTGACGTTAGGAAGTGTGTGTATGAGCGTGAGTGTAGGCGTGTACCGACATGCGTGTACGTGCGTGCGCACGAGAACGTAAAGTGAACAAATTATTGAAAAGAGTGTTGAGATGTGATATGCTGAACGCTCATTTCCCGATTGCGAGGGCTTTAATGTCAAACGTGCACTATCTCGACATTCCTTTCAGAAAGCCCCTGAATACACATGCAATCACAGACGAATTAATTGATATTTTATATGACTTCATGCCCGAGCGGATCAGTCATTGGTCTTTAAAATTAGCACAAGCTCAGTTCAACGAGCGCCAAGCAGCAGGACATTCAACGTGGCTTGATAGCGTTCAAATCTATGTTGGATTGCCAACATGGGTGGTCAGTGAAGAGCAGATGTTCTCTGAGGCTATGGCACATCTAAAGTGTCCCCTTGGTCTTCTATTGGATTTAGATCGGATCACCGAGACTTCGCTGCAATGCGCAATACCTTACACTAAGACGGACACACTAACTAAACGTCCCTACCAAGGCCTTCTCCATAGTCTTTCCATCAGCATCATAACGTCTGCTAACCGCCTAGATGAAGACATCAAGAATAGGACGGGTGATTTCAGGGGCGGGGAAGATGAATTTGAACGACTAATTACCGATGAAAAAAATCACATCCGTGAGAAGAAAGAGTTCTTGGTCAAAAGAATGAAACGCATGGAAGCTTTCGACCTGTCTTTGGATGTGATCCGTAATTCATTGGTTACATGCAAACAGCTTGCAGACGGAAATGACGAAACGATCAAAGCCTTTCTTGGTCTTTCATCGGTCACTCCAAAAGCTGATGTCGAAGCTAAAGAGATATACTCACAATTTGACATGCATGAGTTTTTCGAATGGGCATCACACCACTTCGGCTTGGACGATTACTATGAAGACGGAGAAGACTTAATTTTCCAAATTAAACGTCATCTGGGGTACAAAGAGCTGAACCTACCAACTGAGCAAGACTTCAAGTTTCTTTCGAGCATGGTTGGAAGGACATCGATTTTATAGAAGGAGGACGAAGAATGATTTGCGTTGGTTGTGGAGTTAAAATCGAAGAGAAAACTAAAGCATGTCCAAGTTGTGGGCGATCAGATCCTGCGTCACTTCGCTTTGGCGCTTTAAAGATTACTCCAAGCTTTTTTGGTTTCATTCTTTTCATAGTGGCCGCATATTTTTTAGTTGGTTTTTTTATCTAGGCCCCCCCCA
>NZ_JBBLYJ010000005.1:0-1147 GCF_037830355.1 Roseobacter sp. HKCCD5988
TCTTTAATCCCACTTCATTCCCAAAAGCATCTGCTCCTTCAGCATCCCAAGACTGTAGCCTTCACCGTACCCCTGCCCTATTGATGACGATGACCACCCGCCTAACCGGTCAATAATTTCCGATTGAACCCCAGCATTTCGCAATCTGTCTCTAAAACTATGACGGAAGGAGTGCAGCACATATCCTTCTCCAAACTGCTTCATCCATTTATTCAAAGCAGCCGAACATGAGTTGCCACTGCAGCCATTCGAATTTGAGTAGGTTTTAAACAAAAAGCCCGTATTGCATTGATTATGCATCAGTTTGATCACCTCAAGAGACGCACCAACTAGGGGTAAAAGTCGTTTACTACCCGATGTTTTTAACGACCTCCACGGATGGGGCTGCAAATTTATATGAGGCACATCATGATCAAGATTGATGTCATCCCAGACTAGCCCCAAAGCCTCCGATAACCTCATGCCGGTATCAGAGAGCAAAGCTATCAATAGTCTACGCTCGTCACCTATCTTGAGGCACTCTCTTTGAATCCTGCGCACATCTTTGATTGGAATAGTTTTACGCTTGGGACGTTCATCAATAGGCAAATAAGTGCCGCTGAATGGATTGCGGCTATCTATTCCATGCTCACGCAATGTGAGGCTAATCACCGCTCGAACAGTCGCAAAAATACGCTTGATAGACGCAGAAGATAACCCTCTATCAATCAACCAATCACGAAACTTGCTTGCCTCAAAAGTTGAATATGCATCGACAGGTTTGTCACTCAGACATTGAACGACATAGCCAATATTACGTTCGGCTGATGCCCTGAACAGCTTCGACTTACCTGCCCCTTTCAAAGCACAATAATTCAACAATGCTTCAGAGAGTTTGGGCGCATTTGAAGATTTGACTGCATCACCATGAGGCTTAACCAGTAGCGAAGCTGCTGGCACATCCATATTGGACACCCTCATCTGAAGCCAGAAGTCATCCAGTTTGCCAGCAATCATGGCGCTGGCCTTAAGTGCAGACACCCGACTGCGAGTTTTCAGACACAATACAATCCTAGGCTTTGAATAATGCCTTTGCATGTCTGCGGGGACATATCTGGTGAAGTAATACACTCCACCTTTATTCATCAAATAGTGAGGAACTTTGTCT